>JBKHKA010000003.1:0-107835 GCA_046537845.1 Candidatus Aenigmatarchaeota archaeon | reverse complement strand
GCAGACTTGAGCGGAAGTTCAAGTATAGGCGGGCTCGTTGGATCGAACTATGAAGGTACGGTCAAAAACTCTTATGCTACGGGCAATGTGAGCGGAGAAGAACATGTAGGCGGATTCGTGGGAATAACCGTCCACGGCACGGTGTCAAACTCGTACGCTACTGGAGAAGTGAGCGGAGAAGAACATGTTGGTGGATTTGTCGGTAGGAATTTAGCATCGAGAGTTGAAAATTCATATTCTGTAGGAAAGGTTACCGGAGAGGAAAATGTAAGTGGACTAGTGGGAGATAACTATGAGAATCTAGGTGATATAGAAAACTCATTCTGGAACGTTGAGACATCGGGGCAAAACGAAAGCGATGGTGGTACAGGAAAGACCACAGGCGAGATGAAAGACGTGGCCACTTTCACGGACTTCTCAACTGAAGGACTAAACGAACCCTGGGACTTCGTCGGTGATCCCAACGACGACGAAGGCGATGAAGATATATGGGATATCGATGAAGATGAGGAACTCAACGATGGATATCCATTCTTGAGCTGGGAGATCCGGAACGAGCTCAGGATTAAAATAGAGGGAAACGGCACCGTAGAAGTGGATGGCAAAGAAGTGGAAGACGGATGGACCGAACTCTATGACGATGGGACCAAGGTTGATATAACGGCTATCCCGGATGAAGGACATGAGTTCCATGGATGGATAGGTGATCACACGGGAGACGAGAAAAACATAACGATCACAATAGACAGTGATAAGGTGATCATAGCGTATTTTGAAGAGGAGGTCCCTGAATACGATCTAACCATAGATATCGAAGGCAAAGGCAGTACCGAACCTTCGGAAGGTACTCATACCTACGAAGAAGGTACAGTTGTGACGATAAACGCGACCGCTACCGAAGGTTGGAAATTCATCGAGTGGATAGGAGATCACACCGGGTTTGAGAGGAACATAACTGTTACGATGGACAGCGATAAGAATATCACAGCGGTATTTGAGGAATTGAGCTATTATACATTGACTGTGAACGTGGAAGGAGAAGGAACTACCGATCCCGAAGAAGGTACTCATAGTTATGAAGAAGGAGAGGTCGTCACGGTTGAAGCTACGCCCGCAGATGGTTGGCAGTTTGTAGAGTGGACCGACGACGAGACTGGTACTGAGAGCACTTTAGAGATAACTATGGATGAAAACAAGAGTATAACGGCTGTGTTCGAAGAAGAAGTGGAATACTATGAACTCACCGTTAACGTAAAAGGGGACGGCAGTACCGATCCCGAAGAAGGTACTCATAGTTATGAAGAAGGAGAGGTCGTCACGGTTGAAGCCACGCCCGCAGAGGACTGGATTTTTGTCGAGTGGATAGGAGACGAGACCGGTACTGAAACGACAATAGAGGTAACGATGGATGAAAACAAGAGTATAACGGCTGTGTTCGAAGAAGAAGTAGAACACTATGAACTCACTGTTAACGTAAAAGGTGAAGGCGGTACCGAACCTGAAGAAGGTAATCACACCTACGAAGAAGGAACCGTTGTTACCGTAGAAGCCACTCCTGCCGAAGGCTGGCACTTCGTGGAGTGGACCGGTGATAAGACCAGTACCGAGCCTACGATCGAGGTCACAATGGACGCTGATAAGGTGATAACAGCAAATTTTGAAGAGGTCGTTGAATATGATCTCAAGATAGCAACGGAAGGAAATGGTGCGGTAGAGGTAGACGGAGAGAGAGTTGAAAGTGATTGGACAGCAACCTACGAAGAAGGTACCGAAGTCGAACTGAAAGCGATTCCGGACGAAGGTTATGTGTTCAAAGAGTGGACCGGCAGTCATGAAGATGAAGATGTTGAGATAACCGTCGTCATGGACGAAAACAAAACCATAACGGCTCATTTCGAAGAAGAACCGGCGCCGGAAATCGCTGTGACCAACTTCAACGTCGATGTGGACGGACTTGAAATCACCATAACTGCCGATATTGAGAACGATGGGAATGCAGAAGGCACCATCGATCTGATTGTAGAGGGTGAAGTGGTGGATAGTTTTACTATCGGCCCTGGAGATGTAGATACTGTCGAAAAAACTCATAGATTTGAAGAGGAAGGAGAATATTCAGTAGAGCTCGGCGATGAGTCAGAAACGGTGACCGTCGGAGAAGAAAAAGAAGATATAGATGATGGGATCGGGATGACGACGGTCATTGGGATCGTTGTGATTATAGTGGTTCTCTTGGTCATCGTAATAGGATACATTATGAAAGGTGGTGGAGGAACCGATACGGCGGCGGAAGAAGAATATGGAGAAGAGGAGACGGAAGAAAACATGTTTAGAGAAAATACTTATAGCGATTTATAGATGTAAGATCGTCTAAGCGAGGACGATAAAAATGAAAAAGAAAGTGTTTGTCGTAGCCGTTGCCTTTTCACTGCTGTTCAGTGGGATGATGGTAGCTGTTAGATGGGATGCAGTAGAGGGGAAGGAAAGCGTAGAAGAACGGATCGAAGAAAATAATGAAAATGAAAATGAGGAAATAACAGAAATTCACGATTGGCATGATCTAGATGGGGTAAGAGATGACTTAAACGGCACGTACAGTTTGATGAGTGACCTTGACGAAGATACCGAAGGTTACGACGACTACAACTCTCAAATAGAGGATCGGGAGGTCGAGGAATATGCTGGTTTTGATGAGGATGAACTTGAAGACAAAACCTGGGATGAAGGCGATACGATAGATATACCTTTTGATGAAGAAAATTATGATGATATATCTGTTGAAGATGATGAGGGGAACTCGATAGCTCATACACTAGACTATCCTACCATCACGATAGAGGAAGACACGGAAGAAGCATATCTTTATGTAATCTATGAAAATTTTCTTGTAGGTTGGGAACCAATAGGTGATGAAGAGTCCTTGTTTACGGGAACCTTCGACGGAAACGGGCATGAGATAAGCGGCCTCTACATCAACCGTCCTAGAGCTTTAGGATTGTTTGGAAGTATCGGATCGGGAGCGGAGGTTGGTAACGTGGCGCTCGTCGATACTGACGTGAGTGGTGACGAACGGTATATAGGCGCGCTTTGTGGATATAAAGACGGAGGCATGATTTTTGATTCATATGCAACCGGGTCCGTGAGCGGAGGGGAACGGGTAGGTGGGCTCGTGGGATCGAACTTGGGCATGGTGGTGAACTCGTATGCTACCGGGAACGTGAGCGGAAACGACTTGGTAGGTGGGCTCGTTGGAATTAACTGGGGTGAAGGCACGGTGTTGAACTCGTATGCTACCGGGAACGTGAGCGGAAACACGTATGTAGGTGGACTCATTGGGGAGAACTTTGGCCCAATTGAGGATTCATATGCTATCGCTAGCATTAATGGGGAATCTCACGTAGGTGGGCTCTTGGGACAAAATCGTGGCATGGTGGAGAACTCGTATGCTGCAGGAAACTTGAGCGGAGAAGAGGATCTAGGTGGACTCGTGGGAAAGAAGAAACATGGCACGGTTGTGAACAGCTTCTGGGATATCGAAATGTTGGGAATAGATACTAGCGACGGTGGAACAGGAAAGACAACGGAACAGATGAAGGATGCGGTGACCTATACAAATACAGCGACTGAAGGCTTAAATGATCCCTGGGATTTTGTGGGGAATCCATACAACGACGAAGGTGATGAAGATATATGGGATATAGATGAGGATGAAGAATACAACGACGGATATCCCTTCTTGAGCTGGGAGATCCGGAACGAGCTCAGGATACAAATCGAGGGAAACGGCAGCACTGAACCGGAAGAAGGTACTCACGCCTATGAAGAAGGCTCGGAGGTGACCGTGGAGGCTACACCTAGCGAAGGATGGGAATTCGTCGAATGGACAGGCGATGAGAGCGGTACCGACACCACTATAAAGATAACGATGGATGCCGACAGGGAGATAACGGCAGTGTTCGAAGAGAAAGAAGATGATGGAGAAGGATCTCTGGGATTTCCATCCGACTACTGGTGGCTGATAACCCTTGTCGTGATAGTGGTAGTTATAGTAGTGGGCTTAGTAGCATGGAAGAAGAAATCATCCGCTCAACAGTCGTCGCAACAAAATAAAAAAACACATCCTGTTCAAGGAGGATCGTCCCACAAGCAGTCATCTCAACGGCAGAAAAATGAATACCGATCTAACCTCTGCCCTACCTGCGGTCAGCCGATCAGATATATCAAAGAATATGATAGATGGTACTGCGACAATTGCGAAGAGTACAAATGAGAAATTTTCTTTTTTTCCATTATTTTTAGATTTATCACTTAGACTCGCTTAAGAACCTCTAGTATGCTTTAAATCCTATGACACAACATATCATGATTAAGAACGGCACAAATTTATCATAAAGACCAGTAAAAACTGAGATTTGACGGAAAAATCTACAACTCAAAAGTTTATGCATGACTACAGCTTGTTGATTCTCATTTATTTGCCAATCTCAATTCTTCCTAAAAGTAGTAAAGATTGTAAAAATAAGATAAAAAAAAAAAAACATAAATATTAGAAGAGGTATTATAGTGCAGGGTTAGATATGAGAAGCAAAAGCAAAAGAAAATTAAGCGTATGTGTGATTATGTTGTTGATTCTGAGTACTCTGGGGTCTGTTATTGGAGTTGGTAGTGCGACGGAAAACGAAGAGACTATGGGTGAAATTGGAGAGATCAATGACTGGAAGGATTTAGACAATATAAGAAATGACTTGAATTCGCACTACGAATTGAGGAGCCATCTAGATGAGGATTCTGATGGTTACGATGATTTGGTCGATACTGAAAATGGTTGGGAAC
Organism: Candidatus Aenigmatarchaeota archaeon; assembly: GCA_046537845.1. Lineage (GTDB taxonomy): Archaea > Thermoplasmatota > Thermoplasmata > Halarchaeoplasmatales > Halarchaeoplasmataceae > Natronoplasma. The sequence goes on along the minus strand of JBKHKA010000003.1, from coordinate 103,005 downwards.
CCATAGGCGACGAGAATGCCCCATTCACGGGCAACTTCATAGGAGGAGACCACAAGATAAAAGACCTGTATATAGATCGAGAAGATACAGATGATGTAGGGCTTTTTGGACATATCGATAATGCAAATATTACTGGTGTAGGTGTTGTCGATGCTAACGTGACTGGAGGGAATAATGTAGGTGCGCTCGTGGGGAGGATGAGCAGTGGCGGTGTGTACCACTCAAATACCTCATGGGATGAGACTACAAATAATATAGTGACCGGGGATAATAATGTAGGCGGACTGATTGGATATAACCATCAGGGCATTGTAGAAACCTCGTATGCTATTGGAGATGTGGAAGGAGACTTGAACATTGGTGGACTCATAGGGGTGAGCGAAGGCGGCATAGTATATAAATCATATGCAGCCAGTTTTGTTGAGAGTTCTAGTAATTCTGTAGGTGGGCTGGTGGGAAGGATGAACGACAGTGGCCGCATATCTGAATCGTATGCTAAAGGTGTTGTGGATGGGCATTGGCATGTAGGCGGGCTCGTGGGGAATTGCTCTGGTGTGATATCAAACTCGTATGCAACTGGTGACGTAAGCGGACACTCTTATGTAGGTGGTCTCGTTGGATTAAACTGGGAAGGCCATATAATAGACACGTATGCTACTGGTAATGTGAGTGGAAGTTATGATGTAGGAGGTCTCGTTGGAAAGAATGGCCCCCAGGGAATCGTCCTCGATTCTTTTTCATTAGACTCACCTGTGATAGGCGATGGTTGGGAGGGAAGTGGCAGAGTTACAAGTGCTCCCAAAGAGGAGATGAAAGACTACCCACTATACACTAATGAGTCTTACAAAGATTATGATGATTTAGAAGAACCCTGGGATTTCGTTGGTAGCCCAGGCGATGACAAAGGTAATGATTTGATATGGGATATGGACGAAGACGAAGAGAAAAACGACGGATTTCCATATCTAGCATTTTTACCCGATGGGGAGATAGAGAGTGAATATGAAGGGTTTTTCTTGTATGGTCTAGAAGATGAAGTAGCACAGGAGCAGCCTAACAATACTTACACTTTTATTCCTGACGAATTTGCACCGAGTATAGAAAAAGTAGATTTTGAGTTTGGAGAGCAGAATTCAACCGTCACCGAACCAACCGATGACGGCGAATGGGTATCAGATGAATTCGAGATGTGGAACGAAACTTCAGACACTGTGGTGGAAGTGAACGTAACATATGAAGATGAAGAAATTGGTTCCGTAACCTATATCGAAAAACCCACCCTACTGGAAATTGAAGCCGACTTTGTAAAAACGATGCTTGAGGAATATGGAGAGTTTACAGTGCACGAGGACTATTGGAGTGTAGAAGACATTGCCCCAGATATTGAAGATTTGTTTCCTGATTTCTACAGTGATATTATGATAGATGAAGAAAAAGATGTACCGCCTGAACTTGAAGAATTTGGGATTGGTGGAGGGCAGTATTTACTGGATTTACCAGGGGAAGATGATATATATTTTGGTTTTTCTATCAACTCAACAGAAGATCTTGGTAGGGAGATTAGTTTCTTAAAATTTGAGTTTGAAATCGGGACTGATCCAATCGATCATTCCCAGATATCATATTCTCACGAGGAAATTCCTAGCGTTGGGTTTTCCTTAGAATTATCAGGGAATTTTAAATTGGGAGAAGAAAATATAACGATGGATGAACTTCCTGGGCTGGAATTAAGTGGTGAGGGTTCATTTAGCTACTCAACAACCGTTTGGGCAGGCAAAATTCCCATAACAATAACTGTAGCACCGCGGGTAGCTGCAAACTTGATACCTAGGTTTGAATTTAATGACGATGCAAAAATAGATGTGAACGAGGTAGAGGGAGGGATCGGCGGTGGAGTCCAGGTCTCTTCAGGCCCAGGGGTGCAAAAAGGCAATGCAGGAGGATATGTTGACGGGGAATTGATGACACATTACGAGGGGCAAATAGATGAAAGAGATATAGCGTTTAAAAATGCGACTATGGACGCTGAAATAGGCCTTTACGCAGAAGTTTTAGGATTTCGTGGTGAGATTGATTTCTGGGACGGTGAGTGGGTGTATACTCCTGAAGAGGGGGGATCTTGGAATACATTGCTCGAAGACGGAGATGAGTGGGAATGGGAGCCTATAAAAAGAGAATGGTTAGATGAAGAATACTCTAATTATACATGGACCGAGGGTCAAACTGAAGGAAGGTTGGTAAAGCAGATATTCAACAATCCCCAACCTTCCATCGCAGTGTCAGAGGACGGCAAAAGGGTGGCAGCTTGGAGTCATGATGATCCCGACCAGAATCCCGATGAAGAAAGGGTGAACAGATCACTTGAGATAGCTTATTCGTTCTATAATCAGGACAAACAAAACTGGTCGCAACCTGAAATCCTGACCAACGAAGGAGAACACGAGAACTATTCTGATGTTAATCCCGAGTTAACATATCTTGGGGATGGACGAGTTATGGCCGTTTGGCAGCGAGTCACGAATGAAGATAGTGAAATAGACACGGAACTTGCCTATTCTATTTATGACCCTACGATTGAGGAATGGTCTGAACCGGAACTTTTGACTCCAAATGAAGGAGGTGAGGGGATTGACACAGCTTCAGCTCTAGTTAATCAGGGCAACCAAACTATCCTCGTATGGACGAGAAATGTCGAGAGCGATCCGTTTTCCTCACATAATCTTACTCTTCTTATCTCCGAATGGAACGACGAGGATGAAGAGTGGACCGATCCCGCGGAAATAGAGAACGATCTGACGATAATAGGTGATCCCGATTTGGCTCTAGCAAGCGAGGATGAAGGGATGTTGGCCTTCGCTCGTGATATGGATGACGACTTGAACACCGCTGACGACAGAGAGATATTTGTTGCCACTTATGATGGAAATTGGAGTTCTCCTGAGAGGCTTACGAACAATCAGGTCGAGGATGCCCGGCCGTCTTTGGCTCCAAGAGGTGAAGAGTGGGGGATCAGCTGGATTCGACGTGACCCTATAGAGGGGATTGCCAATAGAACAACCAGCTTTATCTGTTTTGCCGAACTTGATAAAAACGGAACTCTAAAAAGTGAAACCGAGACCTTACTTAAAAACCAAACTGTCTCCAATCAACATTTATTGAAACACCCAAGGGGAGAGCCGTCTTTGGTTTATCAGTCCGGCTTAAGAGGTGAACCTACTGTTTTGAAGAGAGAAAAAGATGAAGAAAAGAACGAATATAGATGGAGTGAAGTTGCAAATCCAAATTATGGAAGAACCGCGGAAGTGGCCGAGGATCGGATAAGTTATACTCATCTTTCAGCAGATATGAATTCAGGCCACCTTGGTATAATTGCCGCTGAGGAACTCTGGAATGAAACTGGAACTCGTCCTTATGAAACTGGATTGTTTACAGGAACAGAAAAATATGACCTTGCGGTGAATATTGAAGGTAGCGGAACTGTAGTAGTCGATAATGGAACAGGGCGTTATGAAGAAATACCCGATAAAACCGAGTATCAGCACGGTAATGAAGTTACACTAGTAGCTCTACCTGAGTCTGCACCTGACAGTGATTGGTATTTTACCAATTGGACGGGAGATATACCTGAGGACGAAACAAAAAGAGATTTGATGGAAAGGAAGATAACCATCACAATGGATGACGATAAAAACATAACAGCGAATTTTGAGGAGTTTGAAGAAGACGATTATAAGGTCACAAACTGGGAAGAACTTTACAAAATCAGGTATTCGTCAAGTGACTTTATTTTGATGAACGACCTAGACGAAAGTACATATGGTTATGAAGAATATGTATATGCAGAGGATAAACAGGGATGGGAACCTATAGGAAGAGACTATGGGATACAATTATGGAATACCCGATTCAACGGCGCTTTCGACGGAAACGGGTATGAAATAAGAGACCTCTACATAAACCACTCTAGAATGACTTCCGTTGGACTGTTTAGTAGGACCGACAATGGTGCTGAGATTACTAGTGTGGAAATTGTTGATGCAGACGTGAACGGAGAAAAGAATGTAGGGATTCTTATTGGGTTCAATGGTGCCTCTCTCAAGAATTCATCTGCAACAGGTCAAGTGAGCGGAAACAGCAATGTAGGAGGACTCGTAGGAGTTAATGCCGCTCCGATAGAAAATTCATACATGATTGGTGATGTGAATGGAGAAGAGTATGTAGGTGGACTCGTTGGATATACTTATGGTACAACTTATGCTACAGTATTCGATTCGTATGCAGTAGGTAATGTGAGCGGGAACAACAGTGTTGGCGGGCTGGTAGGATGGAGCATGGGCCCGGTATCGAACTCGTATGCAGCAGGTAACGTGAGTGGAAACAATAGTGTTGGCGGGCTGGTAGGAGAAAATGAGGACGAAGAAGTGTTCAATTCTTATGCAACTGGTAAAGTGAGTGGAGAAGAATATGTAGGTGGACTCATAGGAAGGAACTACGAAGCCACGGTGTCGAATTCGTATGCAACGGGAAACGTGAGCGGGAACAACAGTGTAGGTGGGCTCGTGGGAGATAACCAGGCCGGGGATGTAGTCCAATCATTTGCTAACGGTTCCGTAAACGGGAACAACAGTGTAGGAGGGTTTATAGGAGAGAATTACGGGTCGGTAAAGAACTCGTATGCAACGGGAAACGTGAGCGGGAACAACAGTGTAGGCGGATTGGTAGGATGGAACCACCGTGAGGTAAACAACGCATATGCGAGAGGTAACGTGAGTGGGAACAACAGTGTAGGCGGGCTAGTCGGATATAATATTGATTTTGGTTCAGTTTACGATTCTTTTTCCTTAGAATCACCAGTGATAGGAGTAGAGGGCGGCATACAGCAAGGCAGAGTTACAGATGCTCCAGAATCCGAAATGAAAGACTATCCTCTATATACTCAGATATCTTACTCAGACTATCATAATTTAAGTGAACCCTGGGATTTTGTAGGCAATCCATGTGATGACGAAGGCGATGAGGATATATGGGATATAGATGAAGAGGGAATAATCAAGGACGGTTATCCTTTCTTGCGCTGGGAAGTCCAGAATATACTCTATGTATCTATAAGCGGAGAACAGTATGGCTCAGTGGAGGTTGAAGGCCAAGAAGTAAGTCATGGTTGGTATGATCACTTCAAAGAGAATGAGATAATCAATTTGACAGCCATACCTGATGAAAATCACCTCTTTGAGAGGTGGAAAGTGGTAAAAGGGGATTATTCTTACTATGATGAAGAAAATATAACTATAACAATGGACGATGACATATATATATGGGCTTATTTCGAAGATTACCCTGAATTGACGATACAGATCGAAGGAGAAGGCAGTACCGAGCCGAAAGAAGGTAAGCACACCTATAATCGAGGTGAAGAGGTGACCGTCACAGCGACACCGGACGATGGCTGGTACCACAAAGAGTGGACAGGGGATACAGACGAGGTAGGAAGAGAAATCACCGTTATAATGGACGAGCACAAGGAGATAACGGCCCATTTCGGGAAAGTAAAAGAGAATGAGAGCGTTCTTACTATCTGGGTCGAAGGAGACGGCACTACCGATCCTTTACCTGGTGATCATACCTATGAAGTGGGTACTGGGATAAACATCGAATCTACCGCAGACGAAGGTTGGACACTCAGCCATTGGAGCGGTGACGTACCAGATTCCCAATACAAACTGCAAACGCTCGACCTCGTGTTGGACGAGCATAAGTCAGTCACTGCACATTTCACGGATTCTTCGTGGCCTATGTTCGGTTATGACCAGTACCGTACGGGTAGGAGTCCTGTTGACACTAGTCATATCAAGGGTGAAGAAAGATGGGCCTTCGAGACGGGAGATTCCATAGTTTCCTCCCCTGTTATGGATGGGGACGATACGATATATGTGGGTTCGGATGACGGCAATCTGTATGCTGTCTATCCGAACGGTACGGAGAGATGGAATTATTCAATGGGTGACAACGTCCGTTCTACCCCTGCAGTTGTCGGGAACGATGGCACTATTTATGTCGGTTCTATGTCTGAATTACCCCCTCATGGTTCATCACTCAATGCGATCTATCCTAATGGAACGAAGAAATGGTCCTACTTTATGGGATACGGTGGAGTCCACTCTTCTCCGTCTATAAGTGCCGACGGAACGGTATATATAGGCTCCAACGACAACCGACTTTATGCGGTAGACTCTGAAGATGGTACGGAAGAATGGAATTTCACTACCGGAGACGAGGTATGGTCCTCCCCGGCAATAGGGAGAGACGGTACCATTTATGTAGGCTCAAATGACAACAATTTGTACGCTGTTTATCCAACCAACGGTACGGAAAAATGGTCCTTTACTACGGAGGACAACGTGAGTTCCTCTCCGGCTGTCGGTGGTGATGGAACGATATATGTGGGTTCGGATGACGGCAATCTGTATGCTGTCTATCCGAACGGTACGGAGAGATGGAATTATTCAATGGGTGACAACGTCCGTTCTACCCCTGCAGTTGTCGGGAACGATGGCACTATTTATGTCGGTTCTATGTCTGAATTACCCCCTCATGGTTCATCACTCAATGCGATCTATCCTAATGGAACGAAGAAATGGTCCTACTTTATGGGATACGGTGGAGTCCACTCTTCTCCGTCTATAAGTGCCGACGGAACGGTATATATAGGCTCCAACGACAACCGACTTTATGCGGTAGACTCTGAAGATGGTACGGAAGAATGGAATTTCACTACCGGAGACGAGGTCTGGTCTTCACCGTCTATAGGAAGCGACGGAGCGATATATTTTGGTTCGAACGACGGTAATCTGTATGCTATAGGTCCTTCATTAGTAGAAGATTGGTACGACTTGGATGAGATCAGATATGATCTGGAGGAGACCTACGTTCTGGGGAATGATCTGGATAGTGGTTCCTCAGGATATGATGATTTGGTGGACACACCCGATGGTTGGAATCCGATAGGGAACTCTGCCGAACCGTTCACTGGTAGATTATACGGTTTAGATAACACCATAAGCGACCTCTATATCGACCGACCGACCGAAGATCGTGTCGGGCTGTTCGGATATGCCGGCAGTGAAGCGGTCATCGAGAACGTGAACCTGCAGTCGGTGAACATCACCGGCCGGAGCCGCGTTGGGAGCTTGGCAGGAGAAAGCTACGGTGAAGTGGTTAATTCCGCAGCAACGGGGACAGTACATGCGGAAGGATCTGATAACAGCCTTGTCGGCGGGTTGATAGGGTTGAAAGGCAGTACAGGCACGGTTGAGGACTCGGAAGCGGCGGTAAACGTCACCGGTAACGAGGCAAGAGTAGGCGGTTTAGTCGGCGACAACTACGGTACGATCCTGGACTCCAGCGCCGCAGGTGAGGTGTACGGCGGCGACGACAACGTAGGCGGTCTGGTCGGTCTGAACTGGGGCGATGTGAAACGCTCTTACGCCACGGGCGACGTCGAAGCATACTGGTATCATGTTGGTGGTTTGGTCGGACGGAATTATGGTGGACACGAAGATTACGAACCGTTGATAGAAAACTGCTACGCCACGGGCGACGTCTTTGGTGATGACTGGGTGGGCGGTCTGGTAGGGGAGAACTATGAGAGTGGAGCCACCATCAGAGATTCTTATTCTACCGGTGAAGTCGGAGCTTTGTGGTTTTACGTCGGCGGTCTGGTGGGCGAGAACTACTACGGCGAAGTGACGGATTCTTTCTGGGACGTGGAGACCAGCGGTATAGATTACAGCGACGGCGGTACCGGCCTGACAACTGAAGAGATGCAGGACGTGACCACTTTCGAAGATGCGGGTTGGAATATCACCGCCGTATATCCGGGAGAGACCGAAGAGGACTATGTGTGGAACATCTTGGGAGGCTATGATTATCCGACGCACAGCTGGGACGAGACCATCGATCCAGCGGTCTTCGTCCTGGACGACTGGTCGGTCCATCCCGACCAGGTAGAGACCAACGAAACGGTCACTATAGAAGGAAAGGTCACGAACATCGGTGGAGAGGAAGACAGTGATTGGATCGATCTTTACATCGACGATATGGACACGTGGATCGATGACGAGTACATCACTCTAAGCCCGGGCGAGAGCACTTGGGTCAATTTCACCGGAGTACCAGCTGAAGACTGGAACTTCGACAAGATAGGTATACACGACGTGAAGGTGAGTCCGTGGGACCATCCTGCCGAGTGGTACGGCGAACTGGAGGTATACTTCTACGAGGATTTTGAAGATACTGAGTTCCCACCTTCGGGCTGGTACGCCGACGAAGAGTGGTACAGGACCACCGATGACTCCTACAGCGGGAACGCATCCGCAAAGATAGACTTCTCTTTGGATTATCAGGAAGAACTATTGATGACACCCTGGATGGAAGTGAGCGACAACACTACGCTGTACTTCTGGGAACGATCGGACTGGGTTGACTATTACGACGAACATCACTACGTAGGAGTTTACGATGAGGATGGAGTCTGGACTTGGTATTCCCTTCCCGATGCCGAAGAGGAGTGGAGAGAGTGGTATCTAGAGCTGGACGACTGGGCCGGCGAAGAGATCAGGATAGGCTTCTATTACGAGGGTGAGGACGGCACCGACTGGTACGTTGACGATGTTGCGGTGGTCGAGTCCGAGTGGGGCAACACGACCGATCTGTCCGGTCACGAAGTCGAAGACGGCGAGATGGGAGATTCGATGAGTGAAAGGGATATCGCTGGGCCTGGTGATGGATCAGAGAGGGACAAGGATAGATCTGAAGATAGAGATGGAGGTGGAGACAGCTCCGAGAGCGATGATCCACCAGAACGAGGTAAAGAGCGGTCCGAGAGACGGGAACCACCGGGAGCGGAAAAGAGAGAAGAACGGGTTTCATAGTACAGATAAGATAGCTTCCATGTCAGCTCTCTACGTCATCTCCAGATGTAGAGGGTGATCTGCACACGCTCGAGACCTAGAGTGGTGTAGGTGGAATGGGCGCTCCTCTGGTCCGGGAGATCGGTTCTATCGTTTATCTCGTCGTGATCGGAGATGAACAGTCCTGCTGGACCGTCTTCCACATCGACCGCGTAGTGATAGTGGCTTATCTCCCCGGCGCAGCGTTCGTACTGTTTTTTTATGTTTTCCTCCAATTCGCTCAGATCGTATCCGGCATCTTCATCTTCGCTTCGGTTCTTCAGGTAGAGATAATTCTTTATCGCCGTGTCAACGGTGATGTTGGTGTAGGTGACCCGCTGCGACTCTCCATCGGTCTCTTTCAGATATCCCGTCTCCCCGATGACCGACCTTAGCACACTTTTCTGTATGTCTTTGACCGACTCTCTTTCGAACGCTGCCCTTCTAGGTTCGCTCCGGTAGAAAAGACCGGCGGACAGTGAGTGGAAGAAGAAGAAAGACACCAGCAGGATCATCACCGCCAGGAGAGAGGCGTCCACCATGCTGAGAAATCCTGTATCGTCTTCACACTTCCTGGAGATGTCTCTCATCCTTCCCAAACTATCACCCTTAATTCACCTATACGGGTATCGCCCGTTTCGCTTATCAGGAGGATCGGCCCGCGATATGAAGTCACCTCGCTCCCTTCCAATTCACGCCTCTCGTTCCCGAAGACCCAGGTATCCCGGCTCCCGGTATCGTTCACTATGATGCGGAAGTCGTAGCCCCCGTTCAGGTCCAGTTCCTCTATCAAGGTCTGGTTGTCCAGTTCGTTCAATTTCTTCACTGAGAGTTCCCCGCTCCGGGTCCTGTTTTCCTCCTCAGCGACCATCTCGGGATGTCTTTGAACTTGTCTTTTAAGATCCAGGCAGAGATCATCCAATCTTTCCCTCTCCACCGCCTCCCGATGTGCTAGATATGCCTGGGATAAGATCGCTATGAAGACCGTGATGGTTATGATGACCAAGAGCAGCACGGGGCCGTCCAGGAAGAAACCGGCCACACCTCTTTCATCTCCGCTGAACCTTCTCTGCATGATCTCACTGAGTTCTTTTTCCAATAGATGATAGGATTAAATCTTTTTGTTTTTTGCATACAAAACTGCGCAACTTTTAAGTACTCTCACCGCATAAAGTCCTAATACCCGACAGGGAGGTTTGAAAAAATGGCAAAAGTAACGAGAAAGATGGTAGAGGATGCTGGAGTAGATGTGGATGAACTGGTCGATCTTTTGGTGAAGAACGCCGCCGCCGAACTGACCACGTTCTATTACTATACTATCCTGCGAGTGAACCTGATAGGATTGGAAGGAGAAGGTTTGAAAGAGATAGCGGAGACCGCGAGGATAGAGGACAGGAATCATTTCGAAGCCTTGTTCCCTCGTATATACGAACTGGGAGGAGAACTGCCGAGAGATATGACGGATTTTCACGACATCTCCGGGTGTCCGCCGGCTTATCTGCCCGAGGACACTGAAGACGTGGAAGCTATCATGGAAGTTCTGGTTGAAGCGGAAAGATGCGCTGTTAGGCAGTACACTAAGATATGCAACATGACCGCCGGAAAAGATCACCGGACGTACGATCTTGCTCAGGCGATACTCCACGAGGAGATACAGCACGAGTCCTGGTTCTCTGAATTCCTGGGCGAAGGACCGTCAGGGCACTACCTGCGGAGAGGCGACACGTCACCTTTCGTCTCGAAATTTTTGGAATAAAACTCTTTAGAGGATTCATACCCTCTTTTTAATTTTTTAACAAGGAGTCCTTGGCTTTGGTTCGATGATGATGGTACCCGCTCGAGGTTAGAAAGAATTATTATAGTCCGTTTAAATCATATGATAACATGGAGATAGGGAATGTAGGTCTCGCGTTGGCTTTGACTTTCCTAGCGGGCATTTCGACCGGTGTAGGTGGATTGATCATATACTTCATAAAAAAACCGAAAACTGTATACTTGTCTTTGGCTCTCGGGTTCGCGGGAGGCGTCATGATCTACATCTCTTTCATCGAATTGCTCCCTGAGGCCTTTGAAGACGCTGGGGAATCCATCGGTGTATTGGCGTTCTTTTTAGGTATAATGTTGATAGGGACTATAGATTATCTCATCCCGGAGAAGGAATCCTACGACCTTTCAGGCCTCACTGAAGAGGACAAAGAAAAAGAGAAGAAATTGTTCACGACCAGTAAACTAACGGCTTATGCCATAGCTGGACACAATTTCCCTGAAGGCATGATAACCTTCTTTACAGCCTTGGTAGACATAAGATTGGGTGCTTTGATCGCGATAGCCATAGCGATCCACAATATACCAGAGGGCGTGGCGGTAGCGGTCCCGTATTATTATGCTACAGGGAATAAACTCAAGGCATTTCTCCACTCGTTGGTGGCGGGATTGGCCGAACCTGTAGGTGCCCTCTTCGCGTTCCTGATACTATGGCCCTTTTTGACAGGAGCGCTCATAGTCACGATGTTGGCTTTCGTTGCTGGGATAATGGTCTATATCTCTTTTGACGAACTTTTACCTTTAGCGCAGGACTACGATACTTCACATTCAGCGATATTAGGAATAATACTAGGGATGCTGGTGATGGCGGTCACCTTTCTGATGTTTTAAAGTATTAGATCGCCGATGTTCACTACAGGAAACGAGGCGTATTTTTTCTGTACTTTTCGTATAACTCCGGATCTTCCAGTTCTTCCATAACTTCTTTCTCTTCCTCTTGGGTGAGTTTGTAATAAAAGTATATCAGCACCGGCAGCATCGCCATGGTCAGAAGAGAGGGCCAGTGGATGAACCAACCGAGCGATATCAGGATTATGCCGAAGTACTGTGGATGTCTTGAATAGCGGTATAAACCTGAGGCCACCAGATCGTTCTTTTCCCTGTTCCTGTAGAGCGTCACCCATCCTACTATCACCATGGACATCCCGATGATGCTCACCGCCGCACCGACCATCTTCCAGAAAGTCATAACCATTGTTTGGCCGAGAAAAGTCATGGTGAGCAAGATCGTTTGATCGGGTGGAGCACCGGTACCCGAAAAAGCCACCGTTGAAGTGAGATAGATGGTCAGAGGTATACCGTACATCTCGATGAAGAGTGAGACGATGAAAGCGACGTAGATGCTCATGGATCTCCAATCCACTTTCTTTCTGAAATTGAGAGGTATGAGGAAAAGCAAAAAGAGCCCTATATTGAGAAGAGCAAGATCCCATCTGTTCTGGATCACCATGGCTTCCACGTGCCCGGTGATGAACCATCGTGCGTGCTGCACGAAAGAGGGCAGTGAGATCAAGGCAAGGATAAAGAGTGAAGCCAGTAATATCTTCCTTTTATCCATATATATAGAACCGTTTTTAGGATATAAGAGTTTGTGGGTCTTGAACTTCAAAGGAGATTGCAAATATTTTTATATCCTATACACTATCTGAGCAGAGCTCACCGATGAGAGGCAGGTACAGGTTTAAAAGAGAGCTGCCTTCAGACGGCAGTGCACTAGAGGGCTTACCGCTCCAATTGATGATCATCGTGCTAGTTCTAGCGATAGGCGTCCCGGCGGTCTACACTTCCATGAGGTATTACGATACTCAAAACGTGATACAGAAGGTGGAGAATCAGGTGGAATTCATCGAACAGAAGGCGAAGATGCTGTACACCTACGGTGCCGGCAACTCCGATGTGATAAAGGTGGACCTGGAACCGGGCGTCTTTAGAGAAGTCGAGTATATGGAGTTATGCAATGAAACCTTCAGGGATATGATCAGGTGGAAGATCGACGATGGACAAACGGGGATGCACTTCTTGGGTGATAACATCTCATTGGTCAGCGGGTCGGACGAACCTTTGAGGCTCGGCTCTGGAACCCACCAGCTCAGACTGGAGACGAGGCGGGGAGACCCTTTCGGAACGGGTGAAGATACGCTGTACGTGGAGATATCTTCAGCGTGATAACCACTGAAAGATTTTTAAAGTACTGTAAACTCTCAACACCATGGAGAAGAAGATATTAGAGCATTTCAAAAGATGTGCCGAGAAGGTCGAAGAGGTTTTGGAGGACGAAAAGGTCGTCGAAGAGAAAGGCAAGGACATGGGGATCGGGGCCGATGGAACACCCACTAAAGGTATAGATGCGGCGGCTGAAAGTGCCGCCATCGACTATCTGACCGCCGAAACCGATCTTTCCATCCTGAGCGAGGAGAAGGGGATAGTGAAACAGGAAAATAATGGCTTAGTGATCATGGACCCCGTCGACGGCACCAGGAACGCTCTTCTGGACATCCCCATGTACTGTATCTCTCTGGCTTTCACACCTTCAGATTTTCAAGGGGTCGAAGTGGGCTATGTGAAGAATCTGGTCACCGGCACTGAATATCATGCGATAAAAGGCGAAGGGAGTTTTAAAGATGATGTTCCGCTCTCCCCTGATGCAGGAAGAGAAGATCGCATCTTTTCCGTGTACCTGGGTAAGAAGGCTCACGAGGATAGCTATAGAGTGGCTTCACAGGCCCGGAGGGTGAGAGCTCTGGGCTCCGCGGCGCTGGAGATATGTTTGGTGGCGGAGGGCGTTTTCGATCTATACCATCATCGCTCACCGGAAGAGAAGAGAGGTTTGAGGATAACCGATCTAGCGGCCGCAGCGCTGGTCCTGAGGGAAGTCGGCGGTGAAGTTTACGATAAGGAGTTCGAAAAGTTGGATATGGGTTTGAAGCCCGACGAGCGCAAAGACGTAATTGCAATATACGACGACCGGATTAAGGAGGAAGTGCAATGGGATTAAAGATCGGTGTTTACGGAAAAGCTGACCTAGACCACATAGAAGAGATAAGATCTTTGAGGACTCACCCCAGCATAGAGAGAGTGTATTACGAGGAGGTCATAGCTGAAGACCTGGGCTGTGAGGGCTACCCTTTAAATGAGATGATCGAAAAAGAGATAGATTTTATAATGAGCATCGGCGGAGACGGCACGCTGCTGAGGCTGATGCAGTATACTAATCTTCCGGCTCTGGGTGTTAATACCGGTACGGTCGGTTTTCTGACCAACATAGAGATATCTGAGGTGGACGGAGCTTTAAAGAAGATAGATGATGGGGATCACTTCATAGACGAGAGGTCCAAGCTGGATGTGATGTTGAATGAAGAGAAGATAGGAGAGTGCACCAACGAAGTGGTTATACACAGCGATAAAGTAGCGAAATTGAGGGAGATGGAAGTGTATTACGGGTCGAACCTGATCGACAAATTCAGGGCCGACGGTGTGATCATCGCCACTCCTACTGGCTCAACCTGCTACGCCATGAGCGCCGGAGGTCCCATCGTGAATCCGAAGCTGGACCTCTTCGTGATAGTCCCCCTCAGCCCCTTCGATATGGCCACAAAACCTCACATAGTTCCCACCGACGAGCCCGTCAAGGTGAAATTGACGGAAGAGGACAAGGCCGGGCTGGTGGTCTTGGACGGCCAAAAAACAGAGCCCTTCTCCAAAAAGGACGAGTTGGAGATACGTCCAAGCGACGATAGAGCGAAGTTGATCAGTTTCGAGGACAACTTCTACGATAAGATAAAGGAGAAATTGGTCTCAAAGACGGTGTTCAGATGATGGGACTGTTCGGACATAAAAAGATAGAGGGCATCACCGAACGCGTTCTGAAGCTCTTCAGCGAGAGCGCTAAAGACGCCCATCCTGAAGAATTCGCCGCCGGTTTGAGGGAGATAGACGGCGTGATATCCGAGTTGATAATGGTTCCCGGAACGGTTTCTGGACCCGGGAGCGCCATATTGAAGCTCCACCATCTGCCCGTCGACTTCTCCATCGTGGGAGTTATACACAGCCATCCATCACCGAATTTCAATCCGTCTCAAGAAGACATGATAACGTTCGGAAAGTACGGAAGGTTACACATAATCATGGCCTATCCCTACGATCTGGACTCGTGGCAGGCCTACGATTCCACGGGAAAAGAGATGGATCTCGAACTCATCGAGTGAGCAGGGACCTGTAGATCTCTTCTATATCTTTGGCTACTCTGTCCCAGGTGAACTTTTTTTCCACCCTCTTTCTGCCTTTTTTACCCATCCTCTCCGCCAGGTCTGGATTTTCCAGCAGGACCCTCACTTTTCCGGCTATATCTCTCGAGTTCATAGGCTCCGCTAAAAGACCATGGTCTCCTTCCACGATCACTTCTCTAACGCCGGGTATGTCGGATATGACTACAGGGACCCCTGAGGCCATGGCCTCCAATGCCACTATACCGAAGGCTTCGAGGCGTGAAACCGAGGGAAGGACGAAAACGTCTGCCGCGGCGTAATAATTGGGGAGTTCTTCGTTCGAAACTCTGCCGGCGAACACGACCCTTTCTTCTAGACCCTCTCGCTCTATCATCTTTTCTAGTTCCGGTCGGAAATCTCCGCTGCCGACCAGGACGTATTGAACATCTTGATCATCCAGGTATTTAGCGGACTCGACAAAGTACTCCAGCCCTTTGTGGTAAACGATCCTCCCGACGTACATCACCATCTTTTTATCACCCATCCCCAGTTCTTCTCTCACTTTTTCGCCCTCGTTGGAGGGATGGAATCTGTGCGCGTCGACTGCATTCGGTACCACATCGGCCTCTTTGTACCAGACCGCCCTGGAGGTCGCTCCGTAGGTGGTGGTAGTGGTGATGATCTTATCGGCTTTGCTCACGGTGTAGGTACCAAAGGTCTGCTGGTAGAGTGACACTATCAGAGGTCCGAAGATGTTCGGTATCTCGAGGTCGCAGTGATAGGTGAGGATGAAGGGCACGTCTTTTTTGTCCGCGGCTCTGGCCCCTGAGAAGGACATCAGCGGCGGGGGGACGTGGCCGTGCAGCAGATCGAAATCTTCTTCCAGTAATTTTTTGTTCACCCCTGGGATCACAGGCGTGGAGAAAAAGATCGTTAGAGGTTCGACTCTTTTCACCGGGACGCCTTCCACGACGTCCTCTTCGTCCGTGTCTTCAAGTTGTGTGGTTACCACGAACACCTCGTGCCCTCTATCTATGAGTTTCTTCGAGAGCTCGAGGACGTGCGATTCCACTCCGCCGAGATGCGGATAGAAGTAGGGACTGAGCTGAGCTATCTTCATTGTATCTTGCTGTTTGGGCCTATCTCGCTTTGAGCTAAAGCTCCGGGTCCTATGAAGCAGCCGCTCCAGATTATCGTGCCCGGATTCATCATGCTGTTCACACCGGTCTTCACGTCGTCTCCCATGACGACTCCCAACTTCCTTCTACCGGTGTCTATCTTTTCGTCTCGATGCACCACCACGATGTTCTTGTCGTCCAATCGGAGGTTCGCGACTTTGGTACCTGAGCCGAAGTTGCAGTTCCTCCCTATCACGCTGTCTCCCACGTAGTTGTGATGCGGTATCTGTGTACCTTCCATGACTATGCTGTTCTTGACTTCAGAAGCACCGCCCACTTTGCATCCTTCAGCTATGTGGGTGGAAGGCCTGATATAGCAGTTCGGGCCTATCTCCGCATCTTCTCCTATGTAAACTGGGCCTTTGATATACGCTCCTTCTTTCACCTCAGCGTTCTTGCATATGTGCACATTTCCTTCCAAGTGCACGTTATTTTCGACCTCACCATCTATCTTTTTTTCTATCTTTTTCCCCATCAATCTTTTGTTCACTGAGAGGAGGTCCCAGGGCCTGCTCAGTTCGTGCCATTCTTTTATCTCGTATCCTATGAGCATGGAATCGTCCATCAACATCTTCAGGGAATCGGTTATCTCGTACTCTCCTCTGGGAGACTTTTTCGTTTCATCTATGGCTTCGAAAATCTCCGAAGTGAACCCGTACAGGCCGGAATTCACCCTGTTGCTCTCGGGTTCTTCCGGTTTTTCAACTATCTCCGTGACCTTTTCACCTTCTGTCTTCATTATGCCGTAGTTCTCCGGGTCGTCCACTTCGGCCATGCCCACCATGCAACTTTCGCTTTCGGAGAAATCGTCGATGAATCCATGCAGCGTTTTTTCGTCTATTATTATGTCACCGTTCATGCAGATGAACCTGTCCTCAACGAAGTCTTCGGCGTAACCGATGGCGTTCGCTGTACCTAACAACTCGTCCTGCCTGATGAACCGCAGTTTCGCCTCGGGTGAATCTACGTTTTCCCTTATATTTTCACCTTCCCAACCCACAAGGATGATGATCTCGTCCACCTTGGATCCTATACTGTCTATCAGGTGTTGAAGTATCGGTTTACCGGCTAAAGGCAGGAGTGGCTTGGGAGTCCCTTCGGTGAGCGGTCTCATCCGCGTTCCCTTTCCGGCAGCTAAGATAAAAGCTTTCATCCTATCTCCTCCACACGATCTTCAAGGTCTTTTTTGGCCTTTTCGTAGATGGATTCGACCTTTTTTTTATCTTTTGCTTCTGTGGTTATCCTTATCTTCGGTTCGGTCCCCGAGGCTCGTATGAGCGCCCAACCCCCTTCTTCTTTCAGCCTCACGCCGTCTACGAGGTCCAAGTTTTTATCGGAATAGGTGTCCTTGTATAAAGATATTAACTGGTCCATCACTTCCCCTTTCTTTTTTACGGGCACGGACCCCTTGCGGCGTGGATAAGAAGGCATCTTTTCCACCTCTTCGGCCAAGTCCATTTCCGAGTTCATCTTGACCAAAAGAGCCGCCGCGTAGACTCCGTCCGGCCCCCAGCTCATCTCGGGGAATATCCAAGTGCCAGAAGGTTCTCCTCCGAAAACCGCGTTCTCCTCTTTCAACCTTTCGGAGACGAAAACGTCCCCCACCCTGCTGCGGATCACTTCATCGGCTATCTCGTCTACGGCCATGGACGAATTCACGGGCACGACGACGGATCTAGAGTACTCTTTGGCAAAAAGTTTTAACAGCTCGTCTCCCCCTAGATAATCGCCTTTCCGATCGAAAGCTACGGTCCTGTCGGCGTCGCCGTCGTGGGCTATGCCCAGGTCCGCATCTGTTTCCCGTGTCAATCTCGCTAGTTCGGTAAGATTTTCCTTCACCGGCTCGGAAGCGTGTCCCGGGAAAGTGCCGTCCGGCTGAGCGTTCAGAGTGGTGACTTCACACCCCATCTGTTTCAGCAGGTAAGGAGTTATGGAGCAGCCGCCGCCGTTGGCGCAGTCTAAGATCACCTTTTGTTCGTATCCTGACCCCAGCAGGTCTATTATCCTGGAGATGTGTTCCTCCACCGCGCTGCCGTAGGTGTCGACGCTCCCCACATCTTTCCATCCCGGGAGGTGGCTCTCTGAAAATATCTTTTCCTCTAACTCTTCCATCTGTCGGGTGTTGAAAGAACTCCCGTCCGGATTCCAGAACTTGATGCCGTTGTATTCTTCGGGGTTGTGCGATGCGGTGACCATGATGCCGCAGTCGAAGTTTTCAGCGGCCTGAGCCAAGGTCGGTGTGGAGATCATGCCGGCTCTTTCGACGTGAGCGCCCGAAGAAGTGAGACCCGCGGTGAGAGCCGACGCCACCATCTCACCGGTGGGCCGCGGATCTCTTCCGAGTATGACCTCATCATGTTGTTCTCCCAGAGCTGTACCTATCTTGAGGCACAGTTCCGGTGTGATCTTTTCGTTGACAACGCCCCTTATCCCTGATGAACCGAACAGACGCATTTTATCCACGCTCGTTTACCGAAAATCCAGAGAAGATATAAATCCTTTGTTCTTTTCGTGGGAAAAGGGATCGATTAGATTTGACCATAGAATATAAAATCAAATCGAGAAATATAAATAAGAGGATTAGCATTGCCTAATCGAGATACGGAGAATTAGCGGAAAGAGTTAAAAAAGAGAAGAAGATAAATAGATGAATTCGGCTTTGTGATGTAAGATGGCAGAGAAAGACTGGACCATAACACCCGATAGAGAAAGGGAGAGATGCGTTACGGGCATCGAGGCTTTAGATACCATTTTGAACGGAGGGATACCCAGATCCAATTCCGTTCTCGTGACGGGCAGCTGCGGTACCGGAAAGACGACGTTGAGCTTGGAATTCCTTGTTCACGGGGCATTGGAAGAGGAGAACTGCCTTTTCATCTCCGTCACGGAAGACTCTGAGAAGATGTTGAACAACATAGTGCCGTACGATTTCTTCGACGAGTCCTTGATAGAAGAAGGCTATCTTTCCTTGGTAGACATACCGGACATCTACGACGAATTGGGTCTGCTGGAGAAAAGTGAGTTCTCCTTCAAGGAGATCGACGAGCTGATAGACAAGATAGAAGATCTGGTGGTGGAGAAGGAGATAAGTCGTCTCGTGATAGATTCCGTGACCTCCGTTTGCTTCCAGCTGAAGACCGAAGAGAAGATCAGAGATTTCATGCTGCAGTTGATGAAGATGTTATCGTCCCACGGCTGCACCTCGCTGCTGATCTCCGAGATATCGCCTGAAGAACCGAGGTACTCACAGTACGGCGTGGAAGAAGCTATAGCCGACGGCATAATAGTGATGGGGAACCTGGAGAGGCAGGGAGACCTTTTGAGGACTTTACAGGTGGTCAAGATGAGAGGTACCGATCATTCCCGGGCCAAGTACGTTCTGGACCTGACCTCCGTCGGCGTGCTGCTGGTTCCTCTATTGAAAGGTGGCGGCGTTGAAACTGGAGGTGGAAAAGATGGTTAAAGTCCAGGACTTACCGCAGAAATTAGACAGCCTAGAACCCGGTTCAGCGGTGGCCTTGAAGGTCGACGTGGATTCGTACTTCGATGTGATAACCGCGCTGACGGACAAGTTCCCGAGGGGTAGAGAGATGCAGGTGATCTATACCACCTCTACGATCTCGTCCGCTACGATCATTCAGGTATTGGACGCCTTCGATATCGGCAGGGAGAACATACAGTTCGTGGATGCGGTATCTTACATGACCATGGGCGCCTCGGAGCAGCCCGAAGGGGTGACGTTCGTGGAGAGCCCCACCATGCTGGAGAACATAAGCTTGAAGATAGAGTACCTGTTGAAGAAGTATCCCACCGAGCAGAACACCGTGATCCTGGACTCGATAGATTCACTCTCCATACACAACAACAACAGGATACTCTCAGAGTTCCTGCACATACTGATATCCAACCTGAGGTCCCATGACTGCTTCACGTTCATCCTCTCAGTTTCGGAGCAGGAGTCCGAGGAGATAGACAACATGCTGGCCATGGTCTGCGATGACTTCATAGACGTGAACCCCGAGGAGGAAGGTAGCGCTTCAGAGGTAGAGAGTCTGGGGTGAGCATAAGTATACAAATTTACTTGATATTTACTTGGTATTTTCCCACAAAACATTTATAGAATAAACCTTCTCCTAATATTTGCAGGTTTGACCTGCAGGAGGACCAAATTATGGAAAGATTGAAAAGAAACGAAGAAGGTGTGTCCCCCGTTATCGCGACCATCTTGATGGTGGCGATCACGGTTGTACTAGCAGCAACATTGTACATGATGGTCGGTGACATAGGCGGTGACACCACCTCGTCCACAGCGGGCAGGATAACTGATAGGGAGCTCGAGAATGGCGATACTGATAACGACCCAGTGGCCCAATTCGAATTCGTGTCTCTCGAGCAGCCCAGCAGTGTTGATCCCGGTGATCTGGAGATAACGGTGCTCGATGATGGTGGAGACGAGCTTTTCTCCGGTTCCGGAGATACCCTCACAAACGACTGGACTCTGCTAAACGACGACGGTGAAGTCGTAGGTGGAAGCAGATTTGATCTCGGTGGAGATCTTGGGGACGACGACCCAGAAAACATCGAAGAAGTCATAATCCGTATAGACGGATACAGCGGACAGATCGCTTGGGAAGCATAGAACAACTTCGAGACACACCGTAAAAAACCCTTTCTTCTTTTTCTTATCTTTTCTGTTATCACGTGAAAAACTGATATTGATTAGTATTTTTCCATAAAAGATATATAAAATAGGAGTCCTCTTTTCTATTGCAGGTTTGACCTGCAGGAGGACATAACCTATGAGAAGATTGAAGAGAAGGGAAGAGGGAGTCTCTCCCGTTATCGCGACCATCCTCATGGTGGCGATAACTGTAGTATTGGCCGCCACGCTGTACATGATGGTGGGTGATTTCGGAGATGATCCCGCCTCTTTTTTGGCCGGCGATATGACCCACAGAGAAGGAACCCAGTTCGAGTTAGTATCTCTCGAACAGCCCAGTAGTGCACCACTGAGAGACGTACAGATAACGGTGATCGACACCGATGGTGATGAAGAAAGCTGGCCCGGAGATGACAGTAGTAGAGTAGAATGGTCTGTACTCGACAGCGACGGTGAAGTCGTAGCCGGAAGTAGATTCAACATAAGTGGCTTCGACAGCGTCGACAGCGTAGAGGACATAGACGAGATCGTCGTCCGTATAGACGGCTACGACGGCATGATAAACAAGGAGATGTAGAAAGGCCCGAGGAGAGTCTCCTCAAAAACCCTTTCTTTCCTTTTTCCGTCGCTATCCGTTCACTAATTATTTAAACGACTCATTACTTCGCCCGACGAAGATGACTTCAAGATCCAAGTGGAAGAAGATCGGGATACCTCTCTCGTCCGACTCAAGGAGGATGATCCTTTTACTCTTGTTTCTGACGGTGTTGATCGCCTTCATAGGGAGGCTCACCACTTCGGTAGCTCTGGAAGAAATAGGTGGAGATCTCGTTTGGTCGGAGGCCGAGCAGGGCTACCTGGGCGGTCTTTTGATGGGGATATTTCTTATAAGCTACGGCTTCTCCAACGTTTTCCTCAGTCCGAACATAGATAGATACGGCTCCAAAGCCGTTCTGACAGTTTCCATGATCGGCTGTTCTTTTTCCGTTTTCTTGGGGGCGTTCTTCGGTAACATCTACTGGCTCTTCCTACTCTCCCGCCTACTCCTCGGCCTGACCCAGGGAGTCATGTTCCCCGTAGCCTCCAAGGTCATCGGAGGCTGGTATAGGGAGGAAAAAAGAGGCCGGGCCAATTCGATCTTCATGATAGGAGGCCCCATAGGCGTCGCCGCCGCTCCGATCATCATGGGCCCCGTGATCCACGCCGTGAGCTGGGAAGCATCTTTCTATCTGGTGGCGGCCTTCGGCTTCATACTCTCGATACCCATACTCCTCTTCATCGACGATACTCCTGCAGATCTAGAAGAGCAGGAAGAAAAGGAGCTCGGATCCAAAAATTCCATCCGATCACTGCTCAAAAAACCCGAAGTCACGTTGATAATAGTGGGCTTCACCGCAACGACGACGGTATGGTGGGGCACCTCTCTGTGGATACCGAAGTACCTGGCGCAGGTGCACGGTGTAGCCATAGCCGAGATGGCCTATGTGGCCGCCGTCCCGTACGCGGGAGCTATACTCGGCTTGTACACCGGCGCTTGGCTGAGCGACCGCACCGGCAGAACTGACCAAGTGATAATGTTCTCTCTCTTCATGGCGGGTGTCCTGATCGCTGCACTGACCTTTTTCCCAATCCCCGGCCTTAAAACGGCGGTGTCACTCCTCTTCCTGGTCTTCCTTTTCGGGCAGTTGGCGCCGCCTCTCTTTTTCGCCAAGATCCAGAACACCGTCTCCGCGACCGAATTGGGTTCCGCCACCGGCCTGATGAACGGCACGGCCAACTTCATAGGTATATGCGGTCCGCTGGCTGTAGGAGGCGTTCTGGCATTGACGGGGTCTTACGATTACGGCCTTCTCACTCTTTCCGCCATCTCTTTCGCAGGCTTGGCGGGCTTCTACGGAACCCTCAAACGATCTGCTTAAAAAGGACCTAGCACTTCAAAGCCTATTTAAATAGAGATAATCTATATATTTCAATAAAAGCTTTATATCCTTATCCCCTTAACTATAAGCGTGATAAGATATGGTTGCAAAATCTAAAGGCGGTAAAGGGAAGGCTCGTAAATCTAGAGCCAAGCAGATGAAAAAGAAGGCGAAATATGACAAGAAAATAGCCAAACAGGAAAAGAAGATCGCCGGGTACGAGGAAAAGATCAAAAAATACCAAGAGAAGATCAAAAAATACCAAAAGAAGATAAAAAGCGCTAGGAAGAAAGAGAAGGAGTATAAAAAGAAAGTCAAACAAGCTCAAAGAAAGATGTGAAAGGGTCTTCCCAAGCTCACGGACCCTCTTCAAGGATCTCTTCGGCTCGATCCGCCCTTATATTCTCTTCTTCTATCATCTTTTGAGCTACACGCTCGATCTGGTCCCCACTGGCTCCCGCCTGTACCGCTACGTTCTTAGCGTGGAGTTTCATGTGTCCTTTCTGTATGCCTTCGGAAGCTAACGCCCGTAGTGCGGCAAAGTTCTGCGCCAGCCCCACCGAGGCTATCACCTCGCCCAACTCCTGAGCGTCTTCTACACCCAATATCTTCAGGTTCGCCTGGGCACCGGGATGTGACGAGGTGGCGCCACCGATCACACCAACCGGCACCGGTATCTCTATACTCCCGGCAAGATCGCCGTCCTTCGTTTTCTCCCAGGTCGTCAAAGGAGAGTAACCTCCGGAAGCTGCGGCATAGGAATGGGCTCCAGATTCGACGGCTCTCGTGTCGTTCCCTGTAGCGGTCACCACCGCGGTCACGCCGTTCATCACTCCTTTGTTGTGAGTCGCACATCTGTAGGGGTCCACCCTTGCGAATTCATAGGCGTTCAAGATCCCTTCGACCACGTCCTCGCCTATATCTTTTTTACTCCAAACGGCTCTCGCCCTGGCCAGCCTGTTCTCTGCCAGATTCGAGAGTATCCTCAGGTAGACTTTTCCTCCGGTCAAATCCTCTATCTTCGGCGCCACGGCTTCCGCCATGGTGTTGACGGCGTTGGCCCCCATGGCATCCCTGCAGTCCACCAGCAGGTGCACCACTAGATAAGGTCCGAACCTGCTCTGCAACACTCTGCACCTGATGTCCTCGACCCCTCCACCGTGCTTCACCAGGACTGGATCCTGCTCATCGGCCAGCTCCATCAAATCCTCTTTCTTTTCCATCACCTTGATCTTCGCCGAGTAGGGATCGGTCAATCCCGTGACTTGGATCTGACTTATCATCACCGGCTTGGTCGAAGTGGCTTTGAATCCTCCTGTTCCTCTAGCCAGCTTCGCCGCATAGGAAGCGGCCGCAACGACTGACGACTCTTCGATCACCATCGGGATCAGATAATCCTCACCGTTGATCATGAAATTGGTGGCCATCCCCACCGGCAGTTCATAGGTCCCAACGACGTTCTCTATCATCATATCCGCGTCATCGTTGGATAATCCTTCATCCACCAACTTCTCTATCATATCTTCATCTATCCCCGAATTCTCCTTCAAAAGTTCGACCCTTTCCTCAAGGCTCTTCTTATGAAATCCCGAGATACGTGAATTCTTCGATGACATGTCTTCTCATGACCTGATTGTATAAAATGTATAAGAAACTTTGGAGCATATCGACCTACGGACCAACAAAAGATTTATTATGACATGGTCTTTGTGAGGAGCGTGAGAACAATGATACGGGAATGCGAGGAGCATGGGTATTATCGGGACGAGGAATGTCCTGAATGTGGTGAGAGAGGAAAGTTCATAATGAGTGACGAAGAGAGCGTCAACCTTGGTAAGACGACAGCGGGGGTACTCCGTCATTTTCACGACAAATACAGTCTGGAGATGGACGACAGAGGCTGGATAGACCTTGAACACTTCGTGAAAGTTCTGCGGAACAGACAGAAGAGGTTCCACTGGCTGAGGAAGTACCACGTTAAAGCGCTGGCTGCCACCGATGAGAAGAACAGGTATCAGTACGAGGACGGCTACATCCGAGCCACATACGGACACTCAGTGGACGTGGACTTGGACCTTCCCACTGACGATATCCCTGACACGCTCTATGCGCCGACCACCGAAAAGGAGGGCGAACTCCTTCTGGAAGGAGGTATAAGACCTTCCGATCGGACCTACGTTCACCTGAGCGGCACCTACGAGTCCGCAATGGAGGCTGGAGTTTACCGGACCGATAACCCGATGATCCTGGAAGTCGATGCGGAGAGTATGATCGAGGACGGAAACGAGATAATGAGGGCCGGTAAAGGAGTCTATCTGGCCGAGGAAGTAGAACCAGAATATCTCTCGTTGAGTGAAAAACAGCCGACCGAAGAAGAGGTAGAGGAGCTCAAGGAAGAAAAAGATATCGACGACTCTTAGAACAATCTTCGTTTTTTACTTTTTTTACGATCCTCATCCAGGGTTCAAAGTAACGACGTTGTTCCCTCTCAAGACGATGGTCCCGAGCCTCCTGTGTTTGTTCTCTTTTTCCTCCTCAGTATCCTCTAAAACCAGATTCATGTGGTCGTCGTAACCGATCAATTTACCTTTCAGTACACTGCCGTCCTTCAAGAGCAGTTCAACCTTCTTGTCCAAATGTTCGTTAAGGAAACCCGTTGGCTTTACCATCGTACCATTACCACAACGGGATTTTTCTTTTACTATTTTAACTTTATTGAAGAGTCTCCCTTCAGTCCGGCAGGTCTTCCAATCCCCTCTCGATCTTTTCTTTCAATCCAGTCATATCCAGGCTGTCGGAGAGTTTGAGGGCTTCCTCTAGATTTTCCCTCGCTCTGTCGTAACTTCCAGCTCGTTCTTGCACTCGGTAAAGCTGGTAATGTGCTACGGCCTGTGAATCAAAAGATCCAGTTTCGCGGAAACACCTCACAGCGTCACTCAACATCTTTTCCGCGTCCTCCGACTCCCCTTTCTTAGCCAGCATCTGTCCGTAAGCCATCTTGGCGCCTCCCTCGCCGTGTTTATCTCCCTGCGTCTCGAACAGTTCTACAGCCTCTTTCAGTGCCTCTTCAGCCTCTTCGGACCTTCCGACCTCGAGGTATAATTCGCCCAGGTTGAACGAACACCAGGCCCTGTAATTCTCGAATGAATGTTCTTCACTCTCCGACCTCGCCTTTTCGAAGTACTCTACCGCTTCATCTATCTCGTCTCCATCGGAGAGAACCATCCCGATCTCCATCAGGAGGTTGACTTTTTCGTAGTTCCGTCCGCACCCTCCGAAATTTTCCGCCGCATCCATGTAAAAATTAATTCCCTGTTCGTGGTCATCTCCATCGATGTAGATATCACCCAGATCGCGCTGGACTTTCGCCACTTCTTCCGTGGAACCAGCTTCTTTCAACGTTTCGAGAGAGCTCTTCAGGTAGTTCAAGGCTTCGGTCCTGTCACCTTTTCTCCAGGCCGCTACACCCGCGAACCTGACGCCTCTAGCTTCGCCTTCTTTATCGCCCGACTCTTTAGCCCGCTTGATAATCTCCTTCGCTTCTTTCTCCACCTCATCGATCCTGTCCTCCACGAGATAGAGATCAGCCAAAGATTCTAGAGCATCTAGGGCCATCTCTTCCGATCCCTCGCTCAACTCGTACATCTCGCCGTAACACTTTTCAGCCCCCTCTAGATCGTTCAGATTCAAACAAACGTCTCCCAGTTCCTTCAATATCTCGAATTTCTTCCTCAACAGGATGCGGCTCTCCCTTTTCTCCCCGATCTCTTCCAACTCGTCCGACAGGCGGAGCTTTTTCAGCCTGTCAACGACTGTTTCTGCCTTCTCCACATCGTGACCTCTCTTCAACATCTCCTGGTAGCAGAAGTCTTCGAGGTCCGGAAGATCGTCCTTCCTCACCCCGTCCAGCTCGAGTTCTTCCAAAAATCCGTCTAAAAGGTCTTTTCCCCAGGAGCCGAGTTCCTGTCTCAGGACCTCTTCGATGTCCTTCAAAATCTGATTTTTAGCCCGCATGGTAGTAGATCACAGCATCTCCTTGAATGATTCCACCATCTCGGGATATTTTTTCTTTATACTCGTGAGAAGAGCTTCAGTGCTCAACTCCTCCAGTTCGAACTCGGAGAGCGCATCTATGATCTTATCGAAATGTTCGTCTTCCAGCTGCATGGCTTTCTCTTTCGCCATGTAATTGCGCCACAGCTTGTCCTCCAATCTTTCTCTCCATCTTTCCTCGTACTTGCTCAGGAATTCTTCATCCGTCTTCCCTTCCTTGACGGCTTCCGCCGCGACTTCACCGGCTATCTTCGCCTGCTTCATGCCGTTCGAGATGCCGCCTCCGGTGATAGGGTCAACGACGCGGGCAGCGTCACCAACAAGTAACAAACCGTCGGTTATCGCCGAATCCAGAGGATGATCGACAGAGACGGCACCGGCCACCATGTCTACCGCCCTGCCCTTTTTCAAAAATTCATGATCCTCTATGAATTCGTCGAGGTAATCTTTCGGTGTCTTGTTCCCGTCCAACCTGGTGAGCTGGATACCGAGGCCGACGTTCGCTTTGTCCTCTCCTTTCGGGAATATCCAGAGGTAACCTCCCGGGGCGACCCTCCCGAGATAGAAGTGCGTGTAATCGGGATCGAAATCTATGTTCGACAATCGGTATTGGAAGCAGGTCATGATGTTCTTCGGTTCTATCGCATCGTAAATACCTGCCCACCTGCCCACCTGAGACTCGAAACCGTCCGCACCTACGACGAGGTCCGCATATATCTCGAATTCTTCACCCATCCTTTGGGCTTTCACACCCACCACTTTTCCATCTTCCTTTATGACGTCTACGGCCTGCGTTTTCAGCATGAAATCGGCGCCCTCTTCGGCAGCTAAGACAGCCATCTCCTTGTCGAAGACGTCCCGCTCGAGGACAGCACCGACTTCGTCACCGGCCACTTCCTTGCCTATGGTGGCCTCGTTACCCGAAGGAGAATAGAGCTTCGCCCCCTTGACCTTCCTTTTTATGAAGTCGTCGGATTCTTCGATCTCGAGTTCGTCCAACCAGTCCAGCGAGATCCCCTCGGCGCACCTTACCGGTGAGCCGATCTCCTGCCGCTTCTCTATGACCAATATTTTTTCTAGACCGTTTTTGGCCGCAAAACGTGCTGTCATGGACCCTATAGGGCCAGCACCTACCACTAGAAGATCGTATCTATCCAGTACCGAGGGCGCTGCTCTATCGTGCTGGTCGACCAGATCAATCACCTCCGAGCGATAGAGCGCTGACGGGGCAGACCTTCACGCAGAGCCCGCACTCCGTGCAGCCCTCACCCACTTCCGGGATCAGATCGTTGAGAAATATCACGTTCACTGGGCAGGTCCCCACGCAGGCGCCGCAGTGCATGCACTTCTCGAGATCCACTTCAACGGCCATCTTTATCCCTCCATTCATCCAACGGCACCGAGAATTTCTTCTCCACCTCTTCCCTGTAGGTGGGACCGCCGTTGTACGCGCAGAAGGGGATTATCCTGCCGTCCGGCGTAGCGTAGTGTATCACGCATCTTTTGACCCTCTCTATATCGTAATTGTAGTCGTCTTGGAAGTGCATACCTCCGACGAACAAGGTCCTCCAGGCGAACTTTCCTACCGAGTCTTTGTCTCCTTCCGTCAATATGCTCTTCATTATCTCGGTAAGGGTGAGCCCGCCGGGCAGTTCTTCTTCTTTCAGATAATCTCCGAAATACTTCTTGAAATTTTTGACCATGCTCTTATCTTTGCCCTTCTCCGTCTTCAATTTCCTACCGATCTTGACGGCGGTCTTTTTCAGGAACGTGTCCCACTCGTCCGCTTTCTTCTTCATCTCCGCCATCAGGCCCTCGACGTCCACGAAATCCGTTATGGGTCTGACTTCGCCGTTGTCTGCGATGACCAGGTAAGAGGCCAATCCGCAGTGAGGATGTGAGGTGAAAGCGACCTGCGGCTCGTCCTTTATCACTGAGACCATTTGTGAGATGGGCGTCACAAAAGGAACGGGATAGAAGTCGTCCTTGCTGAGATATCCAGTTTGTTCTTCCAGGCCCTTTGCCAGGTCCGGCAGGGTGTACCTCTGCTTCACCCGTTCCTCTTTTTCGATACGGCCGGTGAAAGCAACGGGCTGGTAGTTCACACCTCTCACCACGTCCCTGTTCTTTATGGCGAAATCCAATATGGGTCCTACCTGATCGTCGTTCACCGTCTTGACGATGGTCGGCACCAAAACGGTAGAGAGAGGATTCGGCTTGGTCTTTCGTGTGTTCTCTATGGCCTTTTTCTTGACATCCAACATCTTCCTTCCTCTCGCCTTTATATAAATCTCTTCCTTCAATCCGTCGAACTGGAGATACACGGTGTGGAGGCCAGCCTCTTCACACTTCCTTGCGAAGTCCTCGTCGTTCGCTAATTTGATGCCGTTGGTGGCGACCTGGATCTGTGAAAAGCCCAGTTCCGAAGCTTTCTCTATTACTTCGAAAAAGTTTGGATACACCGTGGGTTCCCCGCCGGAGAACTGTACCGCCGGGGTCGGAACCGGCTCTTCAGCTCTCAACGTCTTGAGCATATCCACCACTTCTTCGTAGCTCGGCTGGTAAACGTAGCCCTGCTTGTTCGCATTGGCGAAGCAGATCGGACAGTTCATGTTGCACCTGTTGGTCAGGTCGATGTTGGCGAGGCAGGTGTGGCTCTTGTGGAGGTTGCAGAGTCCGCAGTTCTCCGGACAGCTCGTAGCGTCTTCGTAGTACGGGTTGTCCACTCCTTTGCCGTCGTACGCGAACACCTCCGCCTTCAAGTAAAGGTCCACGTCGGACCACACCAGACTCTCGAAGTGCCCGTGCTCGTCACAATCTTTCTCCATCACCACTTTGCCGTCCTTTTCCTTGATCTCCGCAGGGATCTTCTCTTTGCACTCGGGGCAGAGTGAAACGGTCTTTTTGGGCAGACCCTTCTCTAAAGATGACTCTTCTATGACCATGATCTCGATTGGGAAGAAAAGTAGGTTTTATTAAAGATTTTGTAGCGATGATCGCTAAAAACCTGCAAAGTTCCCTAAACGCACTAAGAAATCCATATATTTTAAATACGGATGTTTGATACCGAAAACATGGGTAAGATAAAGAAGAAGGCAAAGAAAAGCCCCCTTTTCAGTTGGTATCCAGCTGTTGTCAGCGGACAGCCCAAAAAGGTGATCAGCGTCATCATAGTCATCACTCTGATGATGGGATTTTTTGCCTCAGGGATGGATATGGAAACGGAAGAGGAATCTTTCCAACCGGATTCACCGAAGCAGGAGTATATGTCAACTGTTAGGGAGAGGTTCGGAAGGGTCGAAGAGAGCGTCCAGATAGCGTTCACAGCGGACGACGGAGACGTCTTCACCGTCGAAGTCATGGAGGACATGCTCAGGATGGAGAGGGCCCTGCAGGAAGATGAGAAGGTGAACCGAACTTTGGCGAGCACGAGCGAGGTGCCGACGGGAGTCACCACCCTGTCCAGCAATGTTCTGTTGGCCAATAGATCGCTGGAGATCGAAAGATTCGTCATCCAGCAGGCCGAGGCAACTCACAGCTCTGCCCAGAGCCAGAGAAGGATGTACAGGTACATGAACAGCTCACTTTTACTCAACATGGCCTTGATGGAGGCCTTCATGGATAACGAAACCATCGAGCCGGGTTTGTTAGGGGCGAACCAGACCTTGATATCAATGTCCGATATAGTCTCTCAGCCCACCTCTTGGATGGTCATGCAGCAGTATGAAGAAGGATTCAACGACCTACTACAACGGGTTCCTCCCGATTCGAACTTATCTCATGAAGAACTCGTGGCTTACCTGGAAGGATGGCTGGAGGATATGGAAGCCGAAGAGGCTCCCGCCCTCGACCCCTTCCTGGTGTTGGTGGACGGGACCAGATACATGCTTGACTACATGTTGGAGGCGGAAGAGGATTACAGCGAAGAGATGAATCTGGCTAGGACCATGCTTCTGACTTTTTTTGGTATCCCGGAACCGATGGAACACCTCCAGGACATGGATATGGAAAATCTGATACAGGAACCTCCTTCACTCCAGCTCTCTCAGGATGAGAAGGAAGAGGAACTGGCCAACATGACAGATGAAGACGTGAAAAGAACAGTGCACGACGTGATCGATCACGATATGTCCGATCTGAACCGATCTGTGAAGAAAGGAACGAACCTGACGGAACAGGCCGAGGAAGGGCTCGGACACCTGAACCAGATGGAAGTCGTACTCAACGATACCATCGAGCAGTACGAAGAGTTCGGGCTGGATTGGGAGGCCAAAAACCTGGAGAAAGGTTACCTGGCTTCAGTTATAAATAACCA
Organism: Candidatus Aenigmatarchaeota archaeon; assembly: GCA_046537845.1. Lineage (GTDB taxonomy): Archaea > Thermoplasmatota > Thermoplasmata > Halarchaeoplasmatales > Halarchaeoplasmataceae > Natronoplasma. Next base: position 71,903 of record JBKHKA010000003.1, on the reverse strand, counting down.
GAGCACGGTCACTAGCTCCGAAGAGAAGTATGCAGAAGCGGAGGCTATGTTCGAAGCCTCCTTGAGACTCGGCCCGATGTTGGAGCAGATGGGGAGCATGATAGAACCCATGGTGAGCAGGGATTTTTCTCCCACCGATGAACTTCATTCCATCCGAGCTGAAACCACTCTCGGTATGGCTTTCATGGATCCAGAGTTGGATAGAGAGAAGAGGTTGGAGGCACAAAAAAGGATAATAGAGATAGGGGACGAGGTGACCGAACACTCTGAAACACGGGTGTCCGCGACCCAGGTGATGATGGAGGAGATAAACGAGAGCGCAGATAGGAGCCTCCAGACCCTCTTACCCATAGCATTGGTCTTGGTCATCGTGATCCTTTTCATCGTCTTCCGCTCCGTTCTCGAAACGGTGTTGAGCTTGGGTTCTTTGGCCATAGCGATAGTGTGGACCTTCGGTTTCGGCGTTATATTGGATTACAAATTCAACCCGATGATAATCGCCGTACCCATACTCATAACGGGTCTGGTCATCGATTACGGCATCCATATGATCATGAGATATAGGGAGGAGAAAGGTGAAGGCTACGGCCCCAAAGCCTCGACGAGGATAGCTATAGGCACGGTGGGCGGAGCTCTGGTTTTGACCACTTTCACCACCGCCGTGGGTTTCCTCTCCAATACTCTCAGCGATATAGGTGCGATGCAGCAGTTCGGTATCCTGGCTGCTGTGGGGATAATATCTAGTTTCTTCCTCATGACGGGTTTTCTCCCCGCGGTCCTACAGCTCTTCGACGAGAGGAGAGAAAAAAAGAGCAAAGATAGCGAGTCCAAGAGGAAAAGAGCTGACAAGAAAACGATCCAAGAGAGGAGCACTATAAGCAGGTTCTTATCCACCTCGGCGGATGCCGCCGACAGGTATCCTCCAGTGGTTTTGATCGTCGTTGTACTCTTCACTCTAGCCTCTATATACGGCACTCTCAATATCGATTCTACCTTCAATATAGAGGACTTCCTGCCCGAAGATCAGCCCCAGAGTCAGAATATAAAGTTCATCTCTGAGAATTTTAACGTCACCACTTCCTACGCTTACGTTCTGACCGAGGGGGAACTCGATTCACCCGAGTACTTATACGCCCTCAACGAAACGAGAGAAAACATACGTGATGATGAGATGGTCGGAGAGAACGGAGGAGACGTGAGGTCTCCGCTCACCGTCCTTCAGAATTACGGCACCGCACCCCTCGGCAGTCCCGAATACAATCGGACCATAGTCCAGAGATTTTCTGAAAGCGACCACACCGATGACGGGATACCGAATGAGAACGTTACGGAACTATACGATATGCTGATCGAGTTCGACCAGAGTCGGGATTCAATAGACGGGGTGCTTTACAGGACCCCTGAAGGCGATTACACTATGGGGATAATACGTCTGACTGAAGATGAGGACAAGATCACATCAGATCTAGATAACGCAGCGGTGCTGGAAGAGGAGCTGGAAGAGGACGTCATACCATTAAGAGAAACGGGTTTCACGGCGAAGATAACCAGCAGCTCGATGATCGGGCAGGAGACCACTTCGGAGCTGACGGCAACACAGATCAGGTCGTTGATCGCGACCATATTGATCGTGGCCGCCTCGCTAACCGTGGTATTTTACTTCCTCCACAGGTCCCTTCTCCTGGGGGTCATAACCACGGCCCCCGTAGCGGTGATCACTCTGTGGATCATCGGAACCATGTACGCCGTGGGTGTCTCTCTCAACGTGATGACGGTCAGCATAACCGCTCTGACGGTGGGTATGGGCGTGGATTACAGTATCCATATCACTCATCGATTCACCGAGGAGCTCTCCGATTCGGACCTTTACGAGACGGTCCACGAGACCGTCCAAAATACAGGGGCGGCGCTCTTCGGATCAGCCACGACCACTGTCGCAGCATTCGCCATCCTCTCGACTTCCGACATACTGCCGATATCACAGTTCGGCTACATAACAGCTTTAGCTCTGAGCTATAGTTTTCTGGCCGCGGTCTTCATACTTCCATCCGCCCTGATGCTCTGGGCTAAATATGCTCGAAAATATGGGGGATAGGACCGCCCAGGATGAGACTTTTTACACATCATCGGTTAGGATGGGACCCGACGATATAGTATATTTTACTAAAGATTGGATTTCAATACAATATATCGAAACGAAAAAGTGGATCCGAATGAGTTACCGAAGTTAAAGAAAAGAGAGGACGTAAATGTAGAGGCAGCAGGCCGTATTGACCTGCTTTGGTCTATATCTAAAGGAGCTAGAGATGGATCTTCAGGGTCATTCTTTCCCGAACAAATTAAAGATATCCCTATGAGTATGCATAGCTATAAATATGTGATATCTTCATCGTTTCATCCGGTATGGAAAAGAGGAGATAGGTTTGTCGCTGTATCTAGTATTCGATATCTTCCTTTGGGCTGGAGCACTGCTCCTCCTTATAGGATATCTCAAGGAATATAGAAAACACGACCTCAGGATGTTCGGGTATGTTCTGTTGGGCCTATTTTGGGTCACCTTAGGTCCTCACTATCTCAGCATCAACGATTACTTCAATCTGGTGATGGTGTTGAGCGGTTTGCCCGTTTTTCTTTACTTCGCTTACCACGAATACCTCTCTAAAGAGTGGGATGAAGATCCAGAGGAGTTGAGGTTTCTAGCCGGTGCCGCTTCGACAGCGATCCTCATTTACTTCGGAGTACAGAGGATCCCGATATTATCAGGAGGTTTGATAAAAGCCGTAGCTGAACAGACCGCTTGGATCACCCGCCTAATCGGGTATGATTTCACCGCGGGAGCTGTAAACTACGCCGGAAATCCACTCTGGTACAGGACCAGTTCCGAGTTCATCCATGTCCCCATCCAAGGCGCGAACATCGACATCATCCTCGCATGCACGGGTCTACAGGCTCTAGCTGCTGCAGCGACACTAATATGGTGCACTGAAGCCGATGCAGGCAGAAAAGTTAAGAGTATACTTATTCTTGCTCCGGTGGTATACGTTGTAAATCTGATCCGGAACGTCTTGGTGATCTACCTCACGGCGGAAGGGATAACTTCTTTCGAGGTGGCACACAACCAGATAGCTAAAACACTCTCGGTCATCGTATTGATAATATTGATGATAACCGTGTTCGAGATAATGCCGGAGCTCTTCGAAAATATAATCGATCTCGTGAAACTGCCTAAACGAAAGTCTGAAAGAGCAAACAATTAAATAAAATATATCTCTATTTTACTCATCATGGATGAATCCCACCCAGGTATAGAGGAAATTGAGGAGGAATACGAGTATATAAGTGAAGGCCTCCAAAGGTTCGGCCTGACAGATTATCAAGCCAGGACTTATGCCGCTTTGGTGGCCCACGGCGTGGCCGATGCCGAGACCATAGCGTCCACGGCCGATCTGCCCCGTACATCCGTCTATAAAGCACTGGACGTCCTTCACGATAAGGGCTACGTTATAGTGAGCGAGGGCCGCCCTAAAGTTTTCAAGCCCGCGGAACCTTTAGAGGTGAAAAGCCGCCTATCCAGAGAATTGGACGAAGTCTTCGGGAGGCTGAACACCCTTTACGAGATACTCTCGGAGAGAGGTGAACCCCAATTAGTTTATACCATAAGCGGCAAAGAGAAGGTTTTGGACAAGATAGGTGAGATGATAAATCGCACCGAAGAGGACATAATAATCTCGTCCCCGAACTTTTCGAGCATATTGGACACTTCAAAAAAAGAATTGGAGTCGGCTGAGAAAAGAGGTGTGGAGATAACCGTTGTAACTTCACCTAGAGAGAGGGCTTTCAGCGGTGCGGAGGTCAAAAGGAAAGAAGGGCTGATAGCCACTGATCTCATAAGTGACGGGGAAAGAGCACTGCTCGCTTCTCCCGGATTCGAAGCCTGCGGCTATACCAACAATCCCTCGCTTGCGAAACACCTGGTCAATTTTATGGATATACTGATGGAGAGGGAATGAACCTTTTTGGGCCCTGGAAGAAAACTTATTAACTACAGTTCCATATATCGGCGTAATATGATGGCGGAAAACGTGCTGGATCTTGTAGGCGAGACTCCACTTGTGAAATTGGGGAAGATAAATCCGAAGCCGGAGGTCCCGATCTACGCCAAATTCGAGAAGTTCAACCCCATGGGCTCCGTGAAAGACAGGATAGCCATCTTCATGCTGGAAGAGGCCGAACGGAAGGGCAAGATAGACGAGGACACGGTGATAGTGGAAGCGACCAGCGGGAACACCGGGCTGGGGTTGGCGATGGCGTGCGCACTGAAGGATCATCACCTTCATCTGACCATGTCCAAAGGGGTCAGCATAGAACGGATCAGGATGCTGACGGCCCTGGGAGCGGAGATAGAATTCACACCGGAGGAAGAAGGGACCGACGGGGCCATAAAGAGAGCTGAAGAGTTGGCCGAGGATAAGGACAATTTCTGGAGACCGGACCAATTCAACAACCCCGCCAACGTGAAGGCGCACTATGAGACCACGGGTAAGGAGATATTGGACGATACCGACGGGGAGCTAACCCATTTCGTCGCGGGCATGGGCACAACCGGTACTCTGATGGGAGTCTCTAAAAGGTTGAAGGAGTACGATCCGAGTATAAAGGTGATAGGTGTCGAGCCGACGGAAGATTACGAGATCCAAGGCCTTAAAAATATGGAGGAGGATATAGTCCCAGGGATATATGAGCCGGAAAAGCTGGACGAAGTGAGGACCATAGAGGATAAAGATGCCTTTTGTACCGCTAGAGAGCTGGCGATACGCGAGGGGCTCTTCGTCGGCATGAGCTCCGGCGCGGCGGTTTACATCTCCCTGAAGATGGCTCAGGAACTGGACGAGGGTTTTATAGTTACGTTGCTGCCGGACGGCGGAGAAAGGTATTTCAGCACGCCTCTATTCGATATGAGGGAGTGCCTGAAATGCATGTATGAACACGGGGCGGACCTTTACCATCCTCTGGAGAACAAAGAAGAGTACCTGAAAGAGATCGAAGAGATAATCGAGGAGCGGGCCTGAGGCAAAAAGTTATCTATCCACTTTTATATGGGGATGTATGAGCGGGAATGATGAAGAAGCGAAGACTTTCACGGTGAATATAGAGCAGCTGGAAAACTACAAGTTCGAAGTGAGTTTCGATGAGGGTATGGGGAGGTTGATCACTGATGAAACCGAAGAGGTCGGAGGAGGCGAAGAAGGGCCGAACCCGAGTCGACTTTTAGGTGCTTCCGTGCTGAACTGCCTGATGGCCAGCTTGAAATTTTGCTTGGATAAAAAAAGAGTGGAAGTTGCTTCACTGAAAGGCGAAGTGACCGGAAAAGTCGAAAGGATAGAGAAAAGGTTGAGGATCACCGGATTGAGTGTGGAGATAAAGCCTGAACTCGAGGATGGATCTGACAGGAAAAGATTGGAAAGCTGCAAGGATATATTTGAGGACTACTGTGTGGTAACGCAGAGCGTAAGAAAGGGCGTAGATGTCGATGTTAGTGTCGAGGTGTGATGGTCTTGGGCGTGGATAGACAGGATGGATCGACGGATCAACTTAGGCGTTTGGAGGAAGAGATAAAAGGATGCGAGCTCTGCAGGCTGCACGAAGAGAGGACCCACGCGGTACCGGGTACGGGCTCACATGACGCCGATGTGATGTTTATAGGAGAAGCTCCGGGAAGACAGGAGGATGAGGAGGGGAAGCCCTTCGTCGGTAGAGCTGGAGAAGTTTTGAACGAACTACTGGAGAGCGTGGACCTCTCTAGAAAAGAAGTTTACATAACCAACGTTGTGAAGTGCAGACCTCCCGACAACCGTGATCCCAGGAAGAACGAAAAAGAAACCTGTTGGCCCTATCTCGAAGAGCAGATACGCTCGTTGGAGCCCGAGATCATCGTTACCTTGGGAAATCATGCCACCGAAGCTCTGACAGGCGAGAGCGGGATGAAAGAGGTGCACGGAGAAAGATTGGAGTATAAAAGCATACCATTAGTTCCGATGTACCATCCCGCCGCGGCACTATACAACCCGAACTTGAAGAGTGTGATGGAAGAGGATATGGAAGTACTGAAGTAGAGTTGACACTCCTTTCCTCCTAAGTAAATTTTATTTACCCCCTCCATTCATTAGATGAACCCAATCTCACGGGGCCCATGGCTTAGGTTGGTTATAGCGTCCGGCTGATAACCGGGAGGTCGGGAGTTCAAATCTCTCTGGGCCCACTCTTTTCTTTCACACATAAAGGTTATAACTCTGTGGATGATGATATCGGTCGCACTGTGTGGAATCGGCCTTTTTATCGTATTCAGTAAAGTGTGGCGAGAGAAGAAAAAGAAGTTAAGGAAGAGTTGGCCGAAAAGTACGAAGAAGGTATGCAGAGCGAAAGATGTGAAGAGACCTGTAAAGAGCTGCTGGAGGGAGAGAGGCGGTCCAACTCGAAAAGCTGTAAGATCACTCAACGATCTTGACTTTTGGACCGTCCATCTTCACCTTCAGAAGTGACTTGACCTCGACGCCCAACTCCTTCACCAGTTCTTCCTTTAGACCGACCTTTTCGAACACCACGACAACGTCAACGATCTCCACTCCTATCTTTTGTAGAGCGGTGATTATACCTTTCAACGTGCCCCCGGTGCTCAATACATCGTCTATCAAAAAGACTCTATCGCCTTCCTCGACGAAATTGAGATACATCTCGGATTTCGAGTAACCAGTGACCTGGTCGATAGAGATCTCACCGTCGAGACCGTATTTTCGCTTACGGATGAACTTGTAGGGTATCCCCGTTTTCATGGAGAGCGCCGCCGCCAGCGGGAATCCCATGGATTGGGCCGTAAGGATGTAGTCGCAGTCCAGATCACAATTTTCGATCACGTTCTTGACGACTTCTTCAAGCAGTTCGGGTTTCACTTCGGGCAGCCCGTCCGACAAAGGATGGATAAAATAATGATAATCCTTCATCTTCACTACGGGTGCGTTCTTTACGGAACTCTTTAGTTTTTCCAGATCAGCCATCATATCACTCCAGATACAAGGTCTTCTGCTCTTTCAGTCGCTTTTTGGAGTATCTCTTTTTCTCCTTCAACTTTTCGGTCCTTCATCAACAATTTTCCGTCGACGATAACGTCAGTGACTGAAGAACCGTCAAGAGAATATATCAGATTGGACTTTACGTCGTGTTCTGGCACCCCTTTAACCCCCTTTTCGATCAAGATCATATCGGCGGGTCTGCCTTCTTCGATAACGCCGGACTCGTACCGGAAAGCTTCGGCACCTTTTTTGGTCAGCATCTCGTAGCACTCTTCTGCGCTCAGTAAGGTGGCGTCGCCGGGCATCTTTTGCTGTAAAGCCGCAATTTTAGCCTCTTCAAGCAGGTCCAAATTGTTGTTTGAAACCGCGCTGTCGGTACCCAGAGTTACCTCGATACCGCTTTCTTTCATCGCGCCGTAATCCATGGGTTTTCCGACGCCGAGTTTCATGTTCGAAGAGGGGTTGTGGCTGACGGTCACGTCGTTTTCCGCCAATAGTGAATTATCTTTCTCTTCCAACCAAACGCAGTGAGCCGCTATGACCCTCTCATCCAACAAACCCACTTCATCGAGATATTCGGCAAAACTTCCATCATACCTCTCTTTGAAATCATCTCTTTCTTTTTCAGTTTCTCCAAGATGTATGTTGACCAGAAGGTCTTTCTTTTCCGCAAAATCCGCACACCATTCCAGACCTTCCTTGGAGAGGGTGTAAATCGAATGAGGACCTAAAGCGGGCTTTACCAGCTCGGATTTTTCAGCGTAATCGACGAATCTCTTAGTGGTCTCTATCTCCTCTTCCAACTTATCCGGTTCGTTCTGATCTATGAGTCCATAACTCAGCACTCCTTTCATCCCCATCTCTTCCACCGCGTCAACAGCGGACTCCATGAAAAAGTACATATCGCTGAAGGCGACGGTGCCGCTTTTTATCATCTCTAGGCAGGCTAATTTGGTTCCCCAGTAGACGTCCTCCGGTTCTAATCTCTCCTCCAGGGGCCATACGATCTCCGGCCATGCATCCCAGATCGCTCTATCGTCGGCCACTCCTCTAAACAAAGACATAGCAGCGTGAGTATGAGTGTTGAAAAAACCGGGAGAGAGGTACTTATCGGAGCCGTCGATGATATTTTCGGCCTCTTCATCTTGGCCTATGCTCTCGATCTTACCGTTTTCTACCAGCACGTCCCACTCCCCCTCTCTATCTATGATCTTAACGTTCTTTATGGCTAAACTCATATGGCTCACCTTCTTTCCAAAGATCTTTCCAATATCGTCTTTATGTTTTCCCAATTTTCTTTGGCGGTATCGACGATCTCCTCGTAATCCACCGTTTCGTCTTCCACACCGTTGGCGTAATTGTCGACGCTCACCACCGCCGCATAATCCACCGCGGCTTCTTTACTCAAGGTGGCTTCGGAAGCCATCGTCATGCCGACAAGATCGCCGAAATCAGCCAAGACTTTCACTTCGGCCTTGGTCTCCAACCTCGGTCCTTGGGTCTGAACGTAGATACCATCATCATCCACGTCTTTTCCTGTTTCCTCCGAGGCTTTTATAAGCTCTTCTCTCAGGCTGGAAGACAGCTCGGGTGTCACGTGTTTGATCTCTTCGTTGTAAAAGGTTATCGGATTCCAAAAGTTGACGTAATCTTTGGGTATGCTGATACTGGGAACTTTGAAATCTTCTCTCAGCGCTCCGGCGGAACAGATCCCGATCAACTCGTCTACCTCTTTCTGCAGGGCGTAAAGGTTGGCTCTGTGGTTTATCCTGTGCGGCGGTAGGTCGTGGTCGGGACCGTGTCTTTTGAGCAGAACGATCTTCTTTTCTTTCAAAGTGCCGCGGTACAGCGGTGAAGAGGGGCTCCCCCAAGGAGTATGTTTTTCTTCAGTTTCTTCCACTTCGAATTCATCCCATTCAGCGAACCCAGTACCTCCGATCACTCCTATACCCGGCATCTGATCACAGAGAGGTAAAGGATTCAGCAATTTTAAATTTATGCTAATAGAGAGAGGACATCGGATTATTTTGTTTCTTCACCTATCTCTTTTCAGTGCCTCCGACCATAAAACATAAAAGCTTAGCCACCTTTCCAATATCGATGTGGAACCCTGAAAAAGAGAGAGAATTTATAAGATCGACGGATCGGTAAGAGCGGGTATCGTACAAAGATTTTTATCTTTGACACCAGACCCTTTGGTCGTTGATGGATCAAACTCGAAGGAGAGAAATCCGAAGATGAGTGATGGAGAAGGATTTCTCAGGATAGACACAAAAGATGAATTATCCGATTTCATCTCCGACTTATTAGATGACGAAAGGATATTTATCGGCTCGATGCTCAAAAAGAAGAGATTAGGAAAGCTCATCAAATCGTTAGACCTCGATAAGGAATACAGTGAAATAGGAGAGGACTTCTTTAAAAGATTGTACGATGTAGAGGTGGTATGAATAGCTAATAAAGATGAGGATGGAGGGACCAGTACTAGCGCTTTTGGAGTATCGACTAGAAAGAATCATGACTCCAGCTTATTCTATGAGAGTAACCTTTACGATGGTAAGAGGATAGAAAACCGAGATGTAGAATATACAGAAAATGAGGTCCCTGATAAATATCTCAATCAGATCTTTTGTAAAAGCAGTGAAGATATGGGAGAATTACCAGACAGATCCATACACCTGATGGTGACCTCACCCCCATATAATGCCTGCAAAGAGTACGACGAAAATTTGACTTTAGATGAGTATCTTTCTCTTTTAAAAAATGTGTTTGAAGAAACCTACAGGGTCTTAGTTCCTGGAGGCCGAGTTTGTCTGAACATAGCAAATCTTGGAAGAAAACCATACATACCTCTCCATTCTCATGTGATAGATCTTATGACGGAGATCGGATTCATAATGAGGGGAGAGATAATATGGGATAAAAACATCGGTGGGGGTACTGCATGGGGAAGTTGGAAATCGCCTTCAAATCCCGTTCTAAGAGACCAGCATGAATACATCCTCGTTTATAGTAAGGATACATTGTCAAGAAAAAATCCCCACAACCGTGAAAGTACGATCACGAAAGAAGAGTTTTTGGATTATACCAAAAGCGTTTGGGGGTTCTCACCCGAATCCGCCAAAGAAGTAGGGCATCCAGCTCCCTTCCCGGAAGAACTTCCCTCCCGTTGTATAAAGTTATTCACCTTTAAGGACGAAGTAATCCTCGATCCTTTCATCGGCTCGGGCACGACCGCTTTGGCCGCTTTGAAATCCGATAGAAAGTACGTTGGATATGACATAAAAAAAGAGTATGTTAAACTGGCCGAGGAAAGGATAGATAAGTTTGAAAGCCAACAAAGGATAGATGATTATTAGACCTCACCCTAATCTTTTTAGCGGACAAATCGTATCTTCTATACGGTGATAGATATGTTGGTAGAATTCTCGATAGTGCCGTTGGATAAAGGTGTGAGTTTGAGCGATTACGTGTCCAAAGTTTTAGATATGGTGGACGAGAGCGGACTAGAGTATCAGCTCACGCCCATGGGGACCATAGTAGAAGGAGATTGGGACGAAGTGATGACTCTGATAAAGGAGTGCCACCATGAGATGAGAGAGCATTCGGACAGAGTAGAAACTAAGATAATCATAGACGATAGGGTTGGAGCCAAGGACCGGATAACCGGCAAGATCGAATCGGTAGAAAAAAAGCTGGGTAGAGAACTGAAGAAGTGAAGACCTTTAGAAGTCCGCCAAAGAGGTCTGCTCTTCTCCTTCTTCGTTTTCCTCTTCTCTTTTTATACTTACAGAGCTCTTTTTCTCAGAGAATTCCTTCTCACTCAACTTTTCGGCTATTTTCCTACCTATACCCGGCAGTTCAGCTAACTCTTCTGGAGCCGCTTCACGGACCTCTCTCTTTTCCCTGAATCCCGCCTCATAAAGACTTCTAGCTCTGACCCTGCCCACCTGTTCCAACTCGGTGAGCTTCAAAAGTTCTTTACCGACTCCGTGTTTGACACGTTCTGTCAGTTCGCTCAAGATCTCAGCTTTCTGCGGGTTGTACAATCTGGCAATCTCCGCGGCCGAATGCAGGAGCCACTCGGCGGTCTCAACCTTGTTGTAGATGTCTCCCGGCCCCACACCAAATTTGGCGGCGATCTCATCTTCCGACACTTCGTTGATCCAGTCCTTAAGCAGCAGTGCGGTTTTCAGTGCTCTCAGATACTCCTCCAGCTCACCTTTTTCATGGGGCAAGTCTTGAAACAGGTCGGCCCGCAGAGACTCCGCTTTCTCCATGTACTTTTTCAATTCACTCTTCCCGGCGAAAAGGGTGTACATGTTGGGTGTGAGGCAGATATTGTGGAGGTAGGAAATATTCAGCCCCATCTTCCCGCTTTCCACCGCTCGCCGCATCTTCACCGCCGACACCGGGTCGATGTAAAGCTCGGATACTCTTTTGCCGAACGTCGTGGGCTGTAAGACCTCGTCTTTTTCCACCTGTATGAGTTCCTCCTCTTCGAGAAAATCCAGTGCTTTCCTGACCCTGTCTTTTATGGCCCATATATCACTCTGCTGTGCGTAGAACGTTTCCTCCATGAACTCGTATATCTCCTCTTCTATCGAGCAGTGTTCAGTAGCCACTAACGAGAGGAGGTGTGTCCTCAGAGCGGTCTCGGTCACCATCCTGGAGACTATAGCTTCACTGTCACCCATCAGGTACTCGTCGAAGAGTTGATCCACGGTTCTCCTGTTCTTGGCCACGAGCACCGCCTCACCCACATCATCATACCCGGGTCTTCCGGCCCTACCCAACATCTGCTGTACCTCCATGACCGGTATAGGGGCGTTGTAACCCAACAGAGCGTCGTACCTCCGACAGTCTCTCACCACCACCTTTCTAGCGGGCATGTTTATCCCCGCCGCTAAAGTGGGAGTTGCGGTGATCAGCTTGATCAAGCGGTCTCGGAACGCACCTTCCACCTTCTTCCTCTGAAAGTTGCTCAAGCCAGCGTTGTGAAAAGCTGTACCGGATCTGATCATCTTGGCCAGGTTTTTGCCCACGGAAGTGTTGCTCTCTTCCTCGATCTCGTCAGCCACTTCACTCAATTTTTCTTTTTCTTCTTCAGTCAAGTAATCTTCGACTTCCGAAGTCGACCTCCTGCCGACGGCTTCAGTGGATTTTCTAGTGTTCACGAAAACCAGGCACTGGTCGCCCTCTTCTATCGTGGGTAGGCAGAGCGTTTTGACAGCATTACCTCTCGGTTCCAGTTCACTCTCCTCGAGATCCTCGTACTTTATCCTACAGTTCTCTTTCTCGAAAACGGCCTTTTTCAATTCAACCGGTCTCCAGTCGCTCTCATGATGCTCGGCGTTCAGCCAATCGGCGATGACGTCGGAGTTCTGGATTGTGGCGGATAGAGCGATTATCTGTGCGAAAGGATTGGCCTGTTTCAGCTTGGAAAGGGTCACCTCCAGCGTGGCGCCCCTCTCCCTGTCGTTCACCAGGTGGACTTCATCGGCTATAACACAGTTCAGCTCCGACAGCCACTCGACGTTGTGTCTCAAGAGTGAATCGGCCTTTTCAGAGGTGGCCACTATCACGTCGTATTTCCTCAAGGAAGGGTCCGGTGCATCGTAATCTCCCATGGAGATGCCCACTTTCAGGCCTATCTCCTCGAATTTTTGAAGATCGTCATACTTTTCTGAAGCGAGTGCCCTCAAGGGAACGATGTAGAGAGCTTTTCCCCCTTCTTCTAACACCTTTTTTATCACCCCAAGATAGGCCAAAAAAGATTTACCGCTGGCGGTGGGATAAGCGAAGACACAGTTTTTACCCGATAGGACGTCGTCTACCCCTTTCTGCTGAGGTGGGTAGAGCTCTTCTATACCCTGCGAGAGAAACACGTCTTTTGCTTCCGAAGGTATTTCAAGTTCATCTAGATTCATGTCTATTTTCTCTTCCTTCTTTTTTCTCTTTCAGACCAGTAGATATGTTTAAAGGTTTTAAATATAACCTGTTATTATATCTTTCCACTATGCCCTTGTTGAATTCCTACCAGGCGGCACTAGGCGGTGTAGCCGTGATATTGGTCTTCGGTATAGTGGTGGAGAAGCATTACGTCAGCCGCTCTACAGTGTTTTACAACATACTCTCCTTCATACTGCTTTTGGCTTCCATCGAGATATCAACTACATTACTGATAGCTCTTGTGATCTATCTTTTAACGGGCATGTTGGTCATGAAGTTTCACATCAGGTTTCTTTTTCCCGCTTTCGGGGCCAGAGCCTACGGCTCATTAGCAGTGGTTCTACTTTTAGAAGGAAGGACTTTGATACCTGGATTGGACGGCAGGGGCTTATATGAGACCATACTACTCTTGGGTATCCTATGGGTCATAGTCACGGCAATAGTCCATTATATAGGGCATCTATACAAAAAACATGGATGGTGATTTCGAACCCGATTTTAAAAAAGTCTCTTTCAGTGAGACAGAAAGCATATATAAATCGTCTAAAATCAAAGTCTAAATGGTCAGAGCGATCGGTATAGATCCTGGGACAAAATCTTTCGACGTGTGCGGTGTCGAAGATGGCGAAGTCTTTTTTGAAAGGGTCTTGGGCACCCAAAAAATAGCGGAAGACCCGGAGACGATGACCACAACTATAGAAGAAGCGATGCCGTTGGATCTGATCGCGGGTCCGTCGGGTTACGGTGTGGAGATAACTTATCTAAGCGATCTAGACAGCAAAATTCTAAAGGATTGGTATCTAACATATATTCTGCTGCTTAAAACGGGAGATCTAGAATCTTCTCTTGCCAACGAAGAATCGGGTATCATGGTTTACTCCGCCATGGTCCAGATGGCTTTGGAGATGAAACGTAGGGATTGGCCTGTTTGTTATATACCTGGAGTGATAAACTTGCCTACAGTTCCGGAGTGGAGAAAGATAAACAAACTGGATATCGGCACCGTGGACAAGCTCTGCAGCTGTTTGCTCGGCATACATGATCAATCCTTGAAAAAGAACATACCTTATCCCGAGACATCTTTCATACTCGTGGAGATGGGCTATGGATACAATTCGATCTTAGCGGTAGAGAACGGCAAGGTGATCGATGCTTTAGGAGGCACCACTAACGCCCTCGGATTCTTGACCGCGGGAGAGATGGACCTTGAACTCGTTCAACTCGTGGGCGATTGGAATAAGTCGGATATATTCAAAGGTGGAGCCGCGACCATCTCGGAAAAAGGATCTCTAGAAAGTTTGTTGAAGAGCAGGGATGAAGAGGAAACAAGCGAGATAGCTTGGAAAGGGATGATAGAAGGCGTGGAGAAAGGTGTCGCTTCCATTCTGACTTCAGTTCCCGAGCCGGATGAGATACTGCTCTCCGGTAGATTGACGCGAATCGAGGAAGTTAGAAGGGGATCGAGCCGCAGATTGGGAAAGTTCGCACCAGTAAGACCGTTGGGCAGTTTGAAAGGAGCAAAAGAGGTGAAAGAGGCGGCTCAAGGTTATGCGATGGTTGCAGAAGGCTTATCTGGAGGAGAGTTTTCTAGATTGGTCGATGGTTCTAAGATCAAAGATGCCAAAGGAACGGCTCTAGACCATTTATATCATCCAAAAGGAAAGTCGATAAGTGAAGAGCTGAGAGAGAAGGTACCGTTCAAGCCCTAGATCTAGAAGGCTATAAAGAGTATCGAGGATGATGGTCTTTCAACCCTTCTTCCACCAGGGCAAGGAGGTGATCTCGTTTTTCCGGCAGCTTGTAACCTTCGTAGTCCCTCTTGAACAGCGGTCTCCCGTCTTTGTTCCTCCAGCGGTTCCAACCGTGATCGAAGCATAGTTTTGAAGTGACTTCAAGATTTTTCACTATGATCCCCACTTCTTCCAATCTTTCGAGATCAGAGTTCAGCTCAAATCCACCTCTCTCTACTTTTTTTTGCAGCTCGGTATCGGGATGGATTGAGAGGGGACGCATCCTGATATAATCAGGATCTATCTGGTTCAGAACTTTAGCGGTGTTCATAGCGTGTTTTTCGGAGTACTCCTTTCCTCCCAAACCCGGCATCACGTATTCAGATAATTCAAAGCCCGCTTCGATGGCTTTTTTCCCGGCGTCGACGTGTTCTTCAGCCGAGGTTCCTTTGTTGATGAGCTTCAGCACGTAGTCGTCTCCGCTCTCTAAACCGACGTGCAGTCTACTCAGACCTGAATTCCTGATATCTTCTAGTTCTTTCATGTCTTTTTTCAGAATAGTATCTGACCGTGCATAGGATGTGATCCTTTCCAAAGAAGGAAAAGTTTTAACCAGATGATCTAGGACTTCGATCAACTGTTCGCTCGGCATTATCAGAGAGTTGGAATCTTGAAGAAATGCTGTCTTCTCGCCGCTTTTTACCCATCCCGAGACCACGGACAAGCACCTGAAAGGCACCTTATCGAGCTCGTTTGAATTTTCTACCAACATATCTCTGATCCTTTTTACCGCGTCGATGTCTTCTTTGACCTCTTTCACGTTTCTGATCTGAAATTTTTTATGGTTATAATAGGGGCAAAAAGCGCACCTATTCCAGGAACAGTTTCTAGTGGGTCTGATCAGTAAAGAGTGCTCACCCCCTTCGTTGGGTGGTCTGATCGGGCCGAGCTCGAAGGAATAATTTTCTGAGGTGTTTTCATCACTATCTTTCATCATTAAACCATCTTTCCACTCCCACATAAAGTCGTCGGAGAAAATCTAGAACAATCCACCACGACCATCCTCTTGACTAACCGTTTTCCCCATAGTCCCTTCAGTCTCACTAGACCGTCTAGGAGGACGATAGATCAGGGAGAGAAAAAAGATTAAACTGATCCCCGATAGAATTATTATCCCAATACATCCAAAGTCGATTATTTCTACGAGAAAGAGAGCCCATGTGATCACGAGGCCCAACCCGATACTTCCTTGAATTACCGTTCCAACATTTAACTCCCATGGTGGATAAAATATCAGGGGATCTGATAAACTTTTTCTTCAACGATCTGTTTAAAAAATTTTGATCATCATGTATCATTTTTCTCATCTCTAACATCTAAACCAAAGAGTAACATTTTTTAACAATCTAATCGATGTTATACCATGTATTTGATAAAGAGCTTGATCTGTATAGGTGTGTTTGCCATGTTGATCTTGCAGGTCACCATGGTTGGATCTTCTGTTCAGGGCGATCCTACAGCTTCCATAAAAACGAACAGAGGGACCATCGAGCTGGAGTTGTACAGAGACGACGCACCAGAAACCGTCGAGAATTTCATAGGATATGCGGAGGACGGCTTCTATGAAGGCTTGATATTTCATAGAGTGATGGAGGAATTCATGATCCAGGGTGGCGGATTTTACCCCGGTATGGAGGAGAAAGAGCCCACCTATGATCCCATACAGAACGAGGCCGAAGAGAGCGGCCATCGAAACGAAAGAGGTACCATCGCCATGGCAAGGACTACAGAACCTCATTCAGCTACGAGTCAGTTCTTCATAAATCACAGGGATAACGAAGACCTGGATTGGGACAATGCGGAGGACGGCTGGGGTTACTGTGTTTTCGGCAGAGTCACCAGCGGTATGTCCGTGGTCGACGAGATCGCCACGGTAGAGACCACCAGCGTTGAAGGGCACGACGACGTACCTGTTGAAGACGTTGTTATAGAAGAAGTTACTATAAACGAAGCTGAACCGACACCTGAAAACGAAGAAACAGATGATGAAAACGACGCCGCGTTTTATAAAAATCCGATACTGCTGATAACTGCCGGCTCATTGATAGCTGCTTTTGGTATCATATTCGCACTCAGTCGTATAGAAAGTAAAAAGGACGAATGATATCAGTATCTTTCTCCTTTCCAGTGATAGTTAGGGGTGTCCTCGGTTATCTCCACGTTGTGAGGATGGCTTTCATGTTTGCCACCCTCGCTTATCTCGTAGATCTCAGCGTCTCGCATCTCTTCTATCCTTGTAGGGCACTAATCCTTCAACCACTTCTGGAACATATTCTTCACGTCTTTCGAAATCCTGATCGTATCTATTCTTTTCACGCTTCTCTAATGCGGAGATAGAGGCCATCTCTCTATATTCCTTATACTTTCTTCCACCTCGGAAGACGAACCTGCCCGGGGCTTCTTCCGTACCTGCCAGCATGTTACCGATAATTATAGCGCCGGCTCCACAAGCTAACGCCTTGGCGGCGTCGCCCCTGTATATTATACCTCCGTCGGCGATGCTGCTTACGTCTTCATCTCTAGCTTCTTTAAAAACGTTCATTATCGCCGTTATCTGAGGTACGCCTATACCCGAAACGATCCTCGTGGTGCAGATCGATCCCGGTATTATCCCGACCCGAAGGGAACCCGCACCGGCTTTTATCAATGCTCTAGCGCCTTCTTGTGACGCTATATTGCCAGCCATGATATCAACGTCGAAACTTCCGTTTATCTCTTCCGTAGCATCTATCACATCTTTGGGGTTTCCGTGAGCGGTATCTACGACTATCAGGTCTATCCCTGCGTCGACCAAACGTTCTATCCTTCCGGATCCCCCCGGTCCTACAGCGGCGGCCACCATCAGCTGACCGTTCTCATCTAACGTAGCTTCCGGATGCTGTTTCTTTTTCTCTATATCTCTGACGGTGATCAGGCCCTGAAGTCTGTTCTCTTCATCCAGCAGAGGGACTTTGATATTCGGAGTTACCGTGTAGAGTTCTCGGATTATCCATTTTTCAGAACGTTTGACCATATCGATATGTCCTTTCACATCTAGGTTACGGTGGATGACGCCGAGTGCGCCTTCTCTCGCCATCACGATGCTCATCTCGCTGCCCGTAACTTTATCCATGGGAGAGCTCAAAATAGGAACTTGTAACTCTATGTTTTCGGTTATATGGCTTGAAGTCTCAATATCGTCCTTTAAGGTCGGTATTGCTAGGGACCATCATTATGTCGTCGAAACTGAGCGCCTTTTCAAAATCCATAAATATCTACCGTAAGAGTGCTTCTTAGCCTAATAAGTATTTATCCCTGAAAGAGCTCACTTTTTGTAGGCTCTAGTTTTTCTTGACCATACCATGTGGTCTACGGGCTGTTCTCCTTCTCCTATATCTAGACCGTTCTTTATAGCATCGTCGATGAACTTTTTGCCGATCTTCACAGATATCCCTATGGATTTATCCATTGCAAGATTGGCGGTTATAGCTGAAGAAAAGGTGCAGCCGGTACCGTGTTTGTGAGATGTGAACTTTTCTCCGTATATCTCTTGAAATCTTTTTCCGTCGTAAAAGATATCTACGACTTTTTCTCCCGTTTCACCGGCTTTTACGACCAGGTTTTTGGCTCCCATCTTGTGAAGGTTCCGTGCGCTTTTCTTCATATCATCTACGGAGCTTATCTCCATGCCGGTAAGCTCTTCCGCCTCCCTTATATTGGGCGTGAGGATCATGGAACGGGGAACCATCTTATCGATATACAGCTTTATCGCTTCATCTTTTATCAATCGATCTCCAGACTTGGTGACCATGACGGGATCCACTACAACTGAAAGGTCGTATTCGTCTATCTTTTGTGCAACCACTTCTATTATATCCGAGTTGGAAAGCATGCCCGTCTTTACCGCGTTCACGGAGATGTCTTCCATAACTGCATCGATCTGTTCTCCGACTATCTCCGCGGGTATGTCGTGAACTGCTTTTACCTCTCTAGTATTCTGGGCAGTCACCGAAGTTATAACCACTGTACCGTAGACTCCGAAGGCGCTGAAGGTCTTGAGGTCTGCCTCTATCCCTGCGCCTCCACCGGAGTCGGAACCCGCTATGGTCAACGCGACTGGGATCTTTTTCATCTTTCTTCCTCAGTTCTTCTTGTGGAGACGCCATCTACCTATGAAGAGGTCTATACCGTCGTCTTCGACTTCGAATCTAACCGGGTTCTTTTCCCCGTTACCGTCTAGATAGTAGAACTTGTGATCGTCTATCTTTTTACTCTCGGGTATCAGTATGACCTTCGTACTCTCCAGCCTCTCTTTTACCGTCAGCTTCAACAATCCACATTCTTTCTCGATCTCCATCTCTTTTATGCCTCTGTACGATCTGTAGGTGCCTGTCAATTCGTCCATCCTTTCCTTTCTTTTGAAGTAGGTCAACTCGTTTCCGTCTTCACCTTTCACTTCCTTGATTATCCATTTTGCGACTTCTTCGTAGGAACTGCCCGGTATGGTGTTGGCGCAAACAGCGACACCGATATCTCCTGCGAAGCCTATGAAGCCACCGGAGACGGCTATGGAACCGCCATGGCCTACGAACTTTTCGCCTTCGAGATCCTTGACGGCCCAGCCGAAGCCGTAGTCGCCCACTTCTCTAGTGATGTGTGGATGATGTGCCTTATCCAAAAGTTCAGGATCGATGAGCTGTTCACCTTTGAATTCTCCTTTGTTCATGTGCATCGTCAGGTAATTAGCGAGTTCCTTGGCCGAACTCAGTAGGCCTCCGCCAGGATGGCCGAGTTCTCGTAAAGGATAAGGTGTCTTTTCCGGTTTTTCTTCTCCCATGAAGTAGGACGTCATGATGTCTCCTTCGTTTTCATCATAATCGAATCTCGACCTTTCCATCTCTAGAGGTTCGAAGATCTCTTTGCGGATGAATTCAGGGAAATCTTTTCCACTCACTTTTTCTATTATCTGCCCCAGTAATGCGTAACCGGAATTGAAGTAGAAGAACTCCTCACCGGGTTTTGCAGCTATCTCATCTTTTGCGCCGTTGAGATGCGTATAAAAATCTTCTAGATCGCTGAGAGCTAAGCCGCGCTCGTCCATCTCTATCAACCTGTCTATCAAAGCTTCGCTCACTCCTAAAGAAGGCATGCCGGAAGAGTGCGTCAACAGGTTGAAGATGGTCACGTCGTTGTCCCACTTCGTCGGCACGTAATCGGTTATTTTATCCTTCAAATCCACTTCACCTCTCTCCACCAGTTTGAGTATCGCCAGTGCGGTGAAAGATTTGGTCACGGAAGCCATGCCGTATAAAGTGTCCGGGGTCGCGGGGATATTGTCTTTAAGATCTCTTGCTCCAAAACCTCTAGCGTATATCTTTTCGTCTCCTTTAACGACCGCAACGCTCATGCCCGGTACTTTGTTTTCGCTCATCCACCCTGCTATGAAATCCTCTATCTTTTCTTTGATCCCAGCAGATATCTTATATGTCTTATCATCCATCCAAACTCCACCTCTAGTGAGATTTGGTAACCACATGAAACTAAATAGTTTTTTGGTCTCATCATGCTTATACGCTCGAACCATTCCAAAAAGATTATTACGGCATTATGTCATGTATCCTCGGAGAAGGAAGTGAGAGGATGTCGGAGACAAAAAAACTCGATGTGATGGGAGAGACGTGTCCAGTTCCATTAGTTGAGACGAGGAAAGCTATACGGAAAGCTTCCCCCGGTGATATAATAGAGGTCAGAGGGAACCATCCCGAATCCAAAAAAGAGATACCCATGGCGGTGGAGGAGTTGGATTTAGAACTTTTGGGTGTAGACGAAGAAGGAGACGATTGGAACATAAGGATAAAGATACCGGAGGAGGGATGACTTGGTCGAAG
Organism: Candidatus Aenigmatarchaeota archaeon; assembly: GCA_046537845.1. Classification (GTDB taxonomy): domain Archaea; phylum Thermoplasmatota; class Thermoplasmata; order Halarchaeoplasmatales; family Halarchaeoplasmataceae; genus Natronoplasma. The sequence goes on along the minus strand of JBKHKA010000003.1, from coordinate 51,227 downwards.
ATGAAGGCCCGTCGAAAGCCACTATAATCGTGCACAGCGGAGAGTTCGATAAGGTCTACAGCGCGCTGATAATCGGGACTGGAGCCCTTTCGATGGGCATGGAGGTCTCCATGTACTTCACATTTTGGGGTCTGGAACGGTTGAAAAAGAACGAACTGGATAAAGGCCCTTTATCGAGGATGAACTTTTTAGGGTTGGGGAAGTGGATGATGAAAAGAAAGCTGAAGAAGTCCAACGTCAGGGAGATGGACGATCTTATAGAAGATTTTAACGAGCTGGGAGGGAAGATATTGGCATGCGACATGACCATGGATATCATGGGGGTAAACAAAGAAGATTTAAGAGACGACGTAATAACGGATTACTGCGCCGTAGGAACTTATGTTAAAGAGGCTAAGGAATCCGACGTGACCATGTTCATATAGAGGTGAGAAAGATGAAGGATGAAATAATCTATCTAGATAACGCCGCGAGTTCGAAGATGGACGAGGAAGTGTTCGAGGCCATGAAGCCCTACATGCTGGATAACTTTGCAGTAGCTACTTCCGATTTCGCATACAGCATGGGCGTGGAGGCCAAGGAAGCTTTGAACGACGCCCGAGAAACGATAGCCGAAGAGCTCGGCGCTTCTTCAGAAGAACTCATCTTCACATCCTGCGCAACCGAATCTAGCAACCTTGCACTGAAAGGCGTAGTTGAAAAAATGGAAGATCAAGGTAACCACATCATCATATCTGATATCGAGGACTTTCCCGTTCTCAATACCGCAAAAGCTCTAGAGAAGAAAGGTTTTGACCTGACGCGCTTGGATGTCGACGGAAAAGGTTTCGTGGACCTAGACCAGCTGAAGGACTCGATAAATGAAGAGACGATCCTGGTTTCGATCCAACACGGAAATCAGGAGATAGGCACTTTACAGGATGTAAAGAAGATAGCGGATATCTGCGAGGAGAACGATGTTGTGTATCATATGGATGCCACTCACCCTTTTGGAAGAGTTCCAATCGACGTGAAGGAGGTTCCCGCAGATCTTATCACGCTCTCCGCCCACACTATCCACGGACCGAGAGGCATAGGCGGTCTTTACATCAGAGAAGGCACACCTTTGAAAAAGCAGATGGACGGCGGTTTCCAGGAGGATAATCTGAGAGCGGGCGTTGAGAATATACCCGCTGCGGTAGGATTCGCTAAGGCCGTGGAACTCATCGGCGAAGAAGAAAACGAGCGTATAAAAGATATGAGGGATAGATTGATCGAAAGGATGAAAGACGAGGTTCCAGATATAATATTGAACGGACCCGAAGAGGATAGAACACCTCAAAATGCAAACATCACGTTCCATTACGTGGAAGGAGAATCTATCACGTTACATTTAGACATGCGAGGTATCGCGGTGAGTACAGGATCTGCATGTTTCAGCAAATCTTTAGAGGCGAGCCACGTGATAATGGGTATCGGAGGCGACCATGAAAGAGCCCACGGCTCGGTCAGATTCACCTTCGGTAGATTCAATACTGAAGATGAGGTTGAGGAGGTAGTGGAAGCGACCTCCGATATCATACAAAAATTGAGAGATATAAGCCCCTTGGGCGAAGAAGAGGAGGAATAATAATGGCGAATGCACCATATACCGAAAAGGTTATAGAATACTTTCAAAACCCGAAGAACGTTGGAGAAATAGAAGATCCGGATGGTTACGCAAAAGAAGGCAGTCCAGCTTGTGGAGATATGGTCTCGCTTTATCTCAAGGTGGATGACGAGACGAAAAAGATAACAGACATAAAATTCAAATCCTATGGATGCGCTTCTAACATAGCTACTGGTTCGATCATAACTGAGATGGCGAAGGGAAAGACTATAGATGAAGCGAAAGAGATAAGTTGGCAGGAAGCCGCTGAAGAGCTCGGAGGTCTTCCTGATCTGAAGACTCACTGTTCTGTTCTAGCTGTCGACGCTTTGAGAGAAGCCATCCGGAATTATGAAGAGCGACACGGTATTGGAGAGGAACAAAAAGAGACGACTGTCGAAGTGGTCAAAGAGCGATTGAAACACGTGATGAATCCTATGACTGGCGTTGACGTGATACAGACGGAGCTTATCCATGATATCGAGGTTGAAGATGGGAATATATCGATCGAAGTTGATCTAGAAGAAGACCATCAGTTCGCCTCTGCCGTGAAAGAAGATATCAAGGAAAAACTTGAACCCCGTTGGGATGTGGAAGAGGTCACGGTGAAGTTTGTGGGATCATAACAGATGGAAATTCTACCGCTTCTCAATAACCTCTCTCTATATCGACTACGTTCACTTTTTCTCCCTCTGACAGCGACTCCAATATCTCAGCGAGGTCTCTTATCCTGTATCTGCTTCTCTCCCGTATCTGGGTAGCTCTATGGGGGCTGAAGACCACGTTGTCGAATTCGTCCAAAGGATAGTTGGATGGGAACGTATCGGTTCTGGATCCTTCATCCGGCGGATAGTTCCACCAGACGTCTAGTCCCGCACCTTCCACCTTACCGGATCTCAGGGCTTCGTAGAGAGCCTCCTCGTCGATCACGGGGCCTCTGCCCACGTTCACGATGTGGACCCCCTCTTTCATCTGCTCGAATTCTTCTTTTGACAGGTAACCCCTGGTCTCGTCCGTTTCTGGAAGCGTACTAACGATGAAATCCGCTTCTTTCAGGAATCCAGGCAGGTCCTTTCTGGTGCCAATTTCGTCTGCCAGCTCGCTTTCTTCGGGTGTGCGTTTCACCGCCTTGATCTCCATGTTGAACGAACTAGCTATCCTCGCGATCTCTTTCCCTATGTGCCCGAAGCCCAGGATAAGCAGGGTCTTGTCCCTCAATCCCTTCCCCCACTCATCTTCATATCTCGGGGTCCAATCTCCGTCTTTTAAACTTTGATGTATAGGCACTATCTTTTTTGCACTCGCAAGAAGCAGTGTGAAGGCGTGCTCCGCCACCATCCAGTAGTTGAAGTGGGAATTGACCACCTCTATCTCTGGAAAGTCGCGCAGCTTCTTTTTGTCCGAATACGGTATGCCGACGAAAGGCACGATGAAATATTTTAGGTTTTCAGCTCTCTCTAAAAATTCTCTGGAGATCCTAGAGCCTATCACAGCGTCATATCGGTGAGCCTCGTCGAGCATCTCTTCTTCCTCGTCCGCGGTGGCCTCCTCCACTTCGATGTCAGGAGGCACCAAGTCAGCTAAATTCTCTTCTTCCTCCTCGTCGAAGATACTTTTGAAAGGGTCGAGATGTAGGACATTCATGGGTAAAACACCTGTTTTTGAAATATCGACCGCGTCTATAATCTTTCCCCCGTGTCCATTAATTTCGGGGCAAATGAAAAAATTGAGGGGTATTACCGTTCGTTTATATAGTAAATTGATTAAATACACATATATGGACCGAGATATATATATATGTTTGACATTATGTGTTGCGAGGTGTTTAGACGTTTAGACGCAATGAAAAACAAAAAAAAGAAAAATATTAAATGGAGGGCCCTGCAGAGCTTTGGCATTCTAGCCGTGCTTTGTTTAGTGATTGGAGTGTTAGTGCCAGGAGCTCAAGCGTATGACGGGATAAATGAAGACGGAAAATACTATTGGAATGCCCATACCATTGTCTATACACAAGTGCACGAAGATAGTGCTAAATGGAGTATTAGAAATAGTGATGGCGTTGTTGATGATGGTGAACACTGGGGAGAGATAAGGTTTAATGAGAATCCTTTATATGCTGAGCCATATGGACTGGAGAGAGATATAGTAGGGCACGTAAGACCGTATGTTCAAGCCAATTTACCAGTAGAGCCAGCTGGACAAACTGGAAAGCGAGTTTGGCCTATTTTAGTCACTTTTGTAGTTTACCAACCAAATGGTTCCTATGGCTATGATCTCGGTGGATTTAGCGCTCAATATACTACCAAATTGGGCCATGAAATCCGGCAAATGGACGGAAATGCTTGGGAATTTGAAATAGGCGGGACAAATGCTCAAGCACCCAATGATGACTCCAAAGCAGAGGCTTATTTCGAAAATATCTATGAATATGCAGTTGGCAAAACTATCGATCATGATGAGGTACAGCTTGCAATAGATATGATAAGGACCTGGGCTGAAGATGATGAACCGCCGGAGTGGTATGCGGAACATGACCATCAAGCAGAAAGACTAAAAGTCGAATATACAGAAGATGAAGATACGTATGATGGAAGATACATGACTTTCTGGGAAAAAATAGATTTATTGATACCTGAAGAAGGTGATAGTGGTAATCCCGAAGAATCTCTTTTAAACATCAAGGTAGACGGATGGGCAGAGGATTATAACTGTCACATCGATTATGATAATACTGAGGCCGAATGGACTTTAGATATCGATGTTACGGATGAGTTAGAGGACGGCTCCTCTGGTGGTGGCGGAGGAGGCGGCGGTGGAACTGATCCCATTCCAACTGGTGAACGTTATGAATCTGAAGAGAAGGAAGGGGAGTAAAATTGATTTGGTTAAAAAAAACAACCAAGAACTATATCCAAAACCCATTTTTCTTTTATTTTCTTTGAAGGAAATTTACGAAAAATCCTTTAAACAAAAGAACATCCTAAGAGGTATATAAATATGACAAAAAAGAAAATGAGTTTAACTCTGTCGCTCCTCGCTATATTATTGTTGATTGGCCCAACTGTAGGAGATTTAGATGGCAATATGAATGCCCAGCTAGATAGAACTGAACATGCGGTTAATGATGAGTACGAGGAACGAGAACCGCTCCATATAGAAGGAAACGAAGACTTTGCAAATCAGTCAGAAGAAAATGGCTGGCCGGGCAGTGGAACAGAGCAAGATCCCTATATAATTGAAGGCTACAGGATAGACGGAGGGGATAATGAGGCTATATTGATTGATGAAGTTGATGATTATTTTATAATCAGAGACAATCTATTAGAGGGAGGACAATATGGTGTTCATCTGATACTGACCTATAATGGATCTATAAAAGGTAACATAGTTGAGGGGGTTGAGATGGGCATATTCCTCCGGGCTTCCGACTACAATATCGTTGAAAATAATGTAGTAACATCGAACGAAGAGTATGGAATTAGACCTAGTGGATCTTTTAATAATACTATCAGAGGCAATATTTTGGAAGAAAATAGCATAGGTATTGCTGTAATAAACTCGGCAAATCATACTTTTGAGGGAAACACAGCTTATAATAACGAAAACTCCGGAATTAGTTTTCATCGGTGTTACAATAATTATTTGTTCGATAACAGACTGTCAGGACATGAAAGAGGAATAGAACTTTACGCTTCTGTAAACCATGTAGTGAAAAACAATACGATATTTGAAAATGATATCGGTTTCAATATAGCTGTAGAACCAGGATCTACGACCTCACGAGATAACCAGATATACAACAACAATTTCATCGAAAACGATCAACAAGCTATCAATAGGGGAGAAAATTACTATTTCAACGAAACCGAGTCGATGGGAAACTACTACTCTGATTACGAAGAGAAGTATCCTGATGCGGAGAAGGCGAACGGTTATTGGGATACGCCTTATGAGAACGATGAAGGACACGGTTTCATCGATGAATACCCTATGGTAGAACCGAGCATACCCTACATCAATATAGTGCATCCTGAAGACGGAGCCGTGATAGAGGATACAGAATTGACGGTGAACTGGACTGGAAGGTACAGACATGAAGAACGGTTAGAGTATGAAATTAGACTCGATGATGGAGAGTGGATAGACGTTGGTGAAGAGACTGAGTATGATCTTGAGTTCTCACGATCAGACCCACACAGTTTCGAAGTCAGAGCTTCAAACGTGAATGCAGACTTGGTCGGAGGCACGGTGGATTTTTCTGTAGATCTCGAATTTGACATCCGAGTTGAAGATTTTGAAGTCGAGCCGTTAGAAGGGTTCGAACCGCTTGAAGTCAATATAACTGCTGAGCTAGAAAATGTAGGTGATATTGAAGGGAACATCAGTCTTTACATCGATCATGAAACCTTTAAGACTTGGAGTTTAGATACAGGAGAGAACGTATCGGTGGATGAAAGTTACCGGTTCGAAGAGGACGGTACCTACTTGATAAAGTTGGGTGATAATAGTTCTGAAGTCACGGTGAGGTCGCCGGATCCATATGAACTCATGGTAAACATAGAAGGTGAAGGGGAAGTCGATATCGATCCAGAACAGGAGGAATACGAAGATGGTACAGAGGTAAAACTAACAGCTGTGGCAGAGGATGGTTGGGAATTCGTAGAATGGACAGGAGACGTAGATACGATAGAAGACACAGAAGAAGCTGAAACCACGATAACGATGGACGGAGACAAGAACATCACAGCAGTATTCCAGGAAGCAGTGGAATATTACACACTGGCGGTGGACGTCGACGGAGAAGGCGAAGTGCAGATAGATCCGGATCAAGACGAGTACGAAGAAGGTACCGAAGTGACCCTCACTGCGTCGCCAGCTGATGACTACGAATTCGTAGAATGGACAGGAGACGCCTCCGGAGAAGAAGAAGAGATCACGGTCACGATGGACGAAGATAAAACGGTGACGGCGGTGTTTGAAGAAGAAAAGGATACGCCGGGATTCACGTTAGCGCTATTAATCTTGACCACCATCTTCGCATTAACGATATATCGGAAGAAGCGGAGGATGGAAAACTAAGCCTTTACAGCCGCCGTTAGGACCATATTACAAAATATAAATAATATGAGATTATACTCCCCATAGAGTGTTTAACATGGCTTTCGGAGAACTGTTGAAAGGCTGGGCCTTCATAACACTGCTGAGGATGGGGTTCGGCTTTATAATAGGAGGTATGATCTTCCTCGTATTGGCGATTTACGAAGCGGAGGTATTAGCGATCTTTTGCTCTGTCCCACTGTTTCTTCTTGGGACCGGACTCACGTATTGGGGCTATAGGATATGGAGAAAGGAAAAGGAGAAAGAAGCTGTTAGGTCTTCTGAGGATAGGGCAACGATAGGCTATTCCAAGAAATTGAGATTGAAAAAATGCCCTGAGTGTGGCGAGAAGGAGATGAGTGTGGCCTTTGATAATTCCGGCGTTTGCAATAACTGTGGTCACAGTACTCAACAGTATTCTGACGAGATCGAACCTCAAAACTGACTCGTGCTTTTGAGAGAAGCGAGTCTATCAATAGAAAATTTTCATCTCTTTCTCAGAAAAATTATATTACCTTATTCTCTCTCCGAGTCCGAACGGTGAGATGATGAAAGTATTGGTATTAGGAGCAGGGCACGTAGGACAGGCCGTGATTCATGATATGGCTGAGGATCACGAGGTTTCAGCGGGAGATATCTATACTGAGAATCTGGAGAGTGTGGAAAAGTTTGCTGAGACCTTTCAGTTGAATGTGAAAAACAAAGAAGAAACTGTCGCCAAGATGGAAGAGCACGACGTGGTGGTGGGAGTTTTACCCGGCGACCTGGGCTTTGAAGCTGTAAAATCGGCTGTAGAAGCCGGCACCGATATGGTCGATGTATCCTTCATGCCTGAAGACCCTTTTTCTCTGCACGAGGAAGCGAAAAAGAAGGACGTTTCAGTGGTTGTCGACGCAGGCTTCGGTCCGGGCATTAGCAACGTTTTCATGGGAAGGATAGAAGAGGAGATGGATCATCTAGAGGATGTTATGATCCGCATCGGCGGTCTACCTTTAGATCCAGAACCTCCTCTGTATTACAAGCTGACCTGGTCACCTTACGACCTGATCGAAGAATACGTCCGTGAAGCGAGGATCATCCGCGACGGAGAAGTCGTAGAGGTGGATCCGTTCGAGGAGATAAACGAAGTGGAACTCGCTGGCAAAGAATTTGAAGAGTTCTACAGCGACGGTCTCCGGACCCTGCTGAAGACTATAGATGCGGAGACCATGGAAGAGACCACTCTGAGGTGGAAAGGCCATCTTGAGAGGATGAAGGTGCTCAGAGAACTGGGATTTTTTGAAAAAAAGAATTTGGACCGTACGCTCGAAGTGATAAAGCCGCTGATGGAATTCGACAGTAAGGACTTTTGTATCATGGACGTAAAAGCGAAAGGGAAAGAGAATGGGGATAAAGCAGAAATGAACTATTTCTTCTACGACGAAGCGGACGAAAATTTTTCATCGATGGCGAGATCTACTGGATTCGCTGCAAGTGCTTTCACGAAGCTCCTGATACAGGAAAAAGAAAAGATAGACAGCGGCATAATACCTCCGGAAAGATTAGGCCGGAGAAAAGAGCACCATGATTTCATGGTGAAAGAACTGAGAGATAGAGGTATAAATATTGAGATCGACAAAGGGTGAAATGGAGGAAATACCTGATCGTCTCATAACTTTCCCAGGATCTTTTTCGCTCCCTTTTCGACCTCGATGTCTTCCTTTCTAGCGAGCTCTCTTATCTCTTCCATGAGGTCCACATACAACTTGTATCCTTCTTTACCCTGCTTCTTATCGCTCACGGTCCTCGAGAGCGCCTTGTTGAATCTTTCGTGGGGCCGCTGATTTCTCAGTGCTTCCTCGACGAGCCTTTTTCCTTCTTTATCCATCGTTCTTTCTATTGTTAGTAGACATATGGTTTTTACGGTCTTGAAAGATACGATAGACTACATTGGGAAATTACTTATACCATATTTTGATAAATGAGACGGCGTTATACGCTCAAAAACCTTTCGCTCCTAAAGCGGGTAATCGTCGGAAGCAAAGCTTCGGACTTACCCTCGTCATTCATTCGCATTCATGACTGCGGGAGTTTCAGAGGAATCACAGATTCCTCCTCACTCCCCCTTTATACGCTCAAAAACCTTTCGCTCCTAAAGCGGGAGTAGCCGAGCATGGCCAAAGGCGCTAGACTCAAGATCTAGTCCTATAGGGGTCCGAGGGTTCAAATCCCTCCTCCCGCACTTCTTCGGGTATATAAAGGGGGTTAAGGGCTGTTGGTGTTCAGTAGAAAACCTTTTTGATAGATATTCTTTTATCAATATTTCTAAATCCGTAAGAATTAAAAATTCCAGCTCTCACTCGAAAACAATTCTTGTGACATGGAGATAAATAATCAGATTTAAATATATTAATCAGTAGTTTGGTAGAAATTCATTTTCATACGGTAGAGCCCAGAGCTAAAAAAGACCCACCTATTTCGATCGCATCAATCCAGCCTCTCCTCTACCTTCTCTTCAAGCTTTGATATTATACTTTGGATCTTATCCTCTTTTCTATTCAGATAGTCCATCTGTAGATATCGTCCTCTATAATCGATATCATTCCTGACCTCCCTCAATTCATCGATAAGTTCCAGCTCTTCGTGAGAAAATTCATAAAATTCTTCAAGATAACTCACGAGACATTCCTGCGAATATGATTTGTAACCGTCTAAAGTCAAGGAAGCAGTGATCAACTGTTTGATGATCTCCCAGTAGGCCTCTACTATCAAAGGTACGTTATCGTCCGTCCTTTCTCTCTTTTCGTTGTCTTTGATCCTTATCTTTGCGATGCTGAAAAGAGATTCGGCCGCGGAGATATCTTTCTTCCTCTCAAAGACCTTATTTTCCAAGCAATCTTCCCATCTCATTTAACCACCAGATATCCACTTAGAACTATTCCATTAGCGATACTGTTCGCTAGTTTCTTATTCTCCTTCAATTCATCTTCATCCATGAACTGGAGATTGATCTTTCTGTTGAACTTTTTCTCGAACTTTTTCAAGTCTACATCTTTCTCTCCACAGACCACGAGTATATCTATGTCGCTCTCCTCGATGTCCTCTCCGTTTGCCGCGGATCCGAAGAGCACGATGGCATCCGGCTGTGAAAGTTTTTCATTGAGATGATCCACGAGTCCGGTAAGATGTAGTCTTCTTTCCAGGTCCAGCTTTTTGTAAAGTTTGAATTCATCATTTCTTGATGCTTCGTATCCCGGATAAACTCCTTTCTCGATCTTTTCCAAGAAGCCCGCCTCTTGGAGTTTCTCCACGTGTTCTTTGACCGTGGGAAGTGATATATCCGTAGCTCTTGAGAGTTCACGCAGTTGATGCTTTTTAGTCGGTTTCTTAAAGAACTCCTGCAGGATCCTGTACCTGTTATAATTTTCTAACATCTGATAGGATAATCTATCACCTGATTTAAAAAACTAACGGTTAAACATCCCAGGAAGGTGTAAACTAGAGTTAGAGAAAATAGAGGGGGATTAATATTTATTAATTATTACTAATAATATACCAAAACCAAACCGACAGTTATCTGACGATGATGTTACTCCAACAGGTAAAAATATTATTAGGAGAGTTTAAAATAGGCGCTCCTCCCGCATCAACCATCCTGTTTCGAAAAAGAGGCATCAAAAAGATGTAGAGTAAAGCTCACAGAAAGTTTTTTACAAAAATACGGGATATTGCAAAAGCATATATACTCACAATATGTTTTCGGATGGTAAGAAATCGAGCTTAAGATGGTGATCGATATTCCGACGGTTAAGAAGTTGAAGGAAAGAGAAGATATACCGGGATTGAATAAAGCTTTGATCCATGAAGACAGGCACATAAGGAAGGAGGCCACGGAAGCGATCTGTGAACTGGCTGATAAAGGTGTTTATGACAGCTCATCTTTGGAACCTCTGAACAAGGCGTTGAAGGACTTGAACGAGAATATCCGCTGGAACGCTGCTGAAGGGATATATAAATTAGCGGAGAATGGGGTCTACACTGAAGACTCATTGGAGCCTCTTCAAGACCTGTTGACGGAGGAGAGCGAATACGTGCGATGGAACAGCGCCCGAGCCCTACGGGCTTTGGCGGAGAACGGAGTTTACGATCCATCCTCGGTCGAAAAATTGAACGAACTGCTGAAAGACGAGGACGAATATGTGCGGTGGAACAGCGCCCGTGCTTTAGAGGAGCTGGCGGAACAGGGCGTTTGTGAACCCTCGACTTTGGACCTTTTGGTAGATCTTTTAGATGATTCTGACCAAGACGTGAGGAACGCTTCGGTCTACACCATCCGTTCTCTAGCTAAACAGGGAATTACCGATGAAGAATCGGTGGATAAATTGATCGATCTTTTAGATGATGTGGATTCCGACGTGAAATGGAATGCCGCAAATGCGATGGAGACCCTCTGGAATCAAGGTATTGATGTGTCCCCGGCCTTAGAGCCGTTGAATGATCTTTTGAACGATGTAGATGAAGGTGTGAGAGACGCTGCGGCTTCTTCATTGAAAGACATGGCTGAAGAGGGCACCTACAGTAAGAAAACCTTGACGCTGTTGAATGAGATGTTAGAAGAAGGAGAGACAGATCTTCAAGTTTTCGCAGCTAATTGGTTGAGAGAGTTCTCAGAGACCGATATGATAGACAGCATCCAATTAGAGCCTCTCGCCTCAGCTCTTGAGAGTTCTGAGGAAGATGTGAGAAAGGAGGCAGCTGAGGCTCTTCTCGCTTTTTCTAAAAAGGGAGTCGAACTATCTTCGAACATGATAGAACCTTTGAATGACACCTTGGGGGATCCAGATGAGTCCGTAAAGATCGCGGCTGCTTCAACTCTCAAAGAATTAGCGGCAAAAGGGATATGGAAAAAAGAATCACTCGATATCATGATCGAACTCCTCGACGATGATTCCGAAGAAGTCAGAGAGAAGGCTATGGAGACGATCGAAGCCTTTGCGATAGACGGCGGCTGTTCATCATCAGTATTGGAACCGGTGATGGAGGCTCTTGAAGACCCTGATGCTTACGTCAGGATATCGGCGGTATCGACCTTGAAACATCTGGCTGAACACGGGATTTCCGACCAAGATTCTATCATCCCTATAAATCAAAATTGCCTGCAGGCAGACGATGCGGACCTCAAAGAGAGGGCTGCCATGACTCTTTACGTTCTAGCGGAGCAGGGAATCTATGACGAAGATTCACTAGACTATCTCGGAGAACTCAGGACTCATTCAGATAAAGGGGTCCGGAGGAAAGCTGATCAAGTCATAGATATGATAAAGAGCCAAAGGCAGTGAATCACACAAAAATCCATTTTCACTTCTCTTCATATCCTATCGGATCTTCCAGTCCCGCTTCCTTGAAACCTTTCAACCTCAATTTACAGGAGTCGCACTCACCGCACGCCTTCTTTCCCCCTCTGTAGCAGCTCCAGGTCATCTCTAAAGGTACGCAGAGCTCGTGCGCCTTTTCCACTATCTCCTTCTTCGTCATATCTATCAGAGGATATTCGATGTTTATCGGCGAACCTTCCACACCCCTTTTGGTGCCTTCCTCAGCCATCCTTTCGAAGGCATCGTAAAATTCGGGTCTACAGTCGGGATAGCCGCTGTAGTCTCTTGCGTTAGCCCCGATATAGATCGCCTCGGCGTCGATGCTCTCTCCGTAGCATAAAGCATAGGACAACATAATTATGTTCCTCGCGGGCACGTACGTGGAAGGTATTCTTTCTCCGATATATTCCTCCTCATGCTGGGGTATATCTCCACCCGTGACCAAGAGAGAAGACTCTCCTATATCGGCTAAAGGTATATCCAAAATCTTGTGTTCTTCAACCGAGTAATGTGATGCCAATCTTTCAGCGCTCTTTATCTCTCTATCATGTGTCTGTCCGTATCTGAAAGTCAACGCGCAGAGCTCATCGTGCTCTTGTGCAGCTATGCCTAGAGTTGTGGAGGAATCCAAGCCGCCTGAAAGTAACACCACGGCTCTACTCATCTAGGTCCCTCCTGGCCCATGCCCCCTGTCCCCTGGATTCGTCGACGCCGATCTCGACGGAGTTGACCTTTTCCGGAAAATCCAGCTCTTCTATCACTTTTTCCAGCAGGTGATGAGCGAGCTGTTCTGCAGTGACTTGATCTATATCCAGGATCAAACAATCTTCTCTAGGAAATATGTACCTTTTCTCGCCGACCTCTATGAGTACCTCTTCTTCCTTAACTGTCAGCCCCTCCATCTCCGCGGCGATAAGCATCCGATGATCTAGGTCGTCTGCGATCCCCCTCAATTTTTCTTTGATCGGCAGAAAATCGTATACCACGCCGCTTTTTTTCGGTTCACCAGTGATCCTGACGTGTATGGCATAATTGTGCCCGTGGATCCTCCCACACTTTTCGTGCCCCGGCAGGATATGAGACGCGGAAAAGGTTATCGATTTTTCCCAACCGTCCAATTTAAGCTGTATCGTGCCCATGTTTTTCTATACCTCGGAGAGGTAAGTGATGAAAAATAATTTAACCTTTGTGCTTTTAGGAGGTCTGAGGTAAAAATATGAGTGTAGAAGAAGGAGATTTTGTCGAAGTGGATTATATCGGGCGTTTTAAAGACGGGACGGTTTTCGATTCATCCATAGAAGAGGTCGCTGAAGGATCGGAATATTATGACGAAAGGAGAGAGTATGGACCTCTCGGGTTCACCGTCGGCGAGGGCGAAGTCATTGAAGGTTTTGAAGAAGGTGTGAAAGGTATGGATGTGGGTGAGAAAAAAGAGATCGAGATCCCTCCCGAGAAGGCCTATGGTGAATCCGGCGATCATCCATTGGCCGGTAAAACACTGGTTTTCGAGATAGAGGTCAAAGATAAGTCAGGATGATCTTTTACGCTAGAAGATATTGTAGGCTCAGACCCAATATGTAGGTGAGGAAAACCGAGAGGAAGAAAGCGCCTATCCAGGCCCCCACCGTGACCAGTATCTTCTTTTTTCCTATGTTGGCCTTCCCCACGACCAACCCGCTGCCTATCACGGAGGCTATTATCGCCTCGGCGAAAGATATGGGTATCCCGAATATGATGCCTATCTCAGCGAGCAGAGCAGCGGTGCCTAGGGCCACTGCCGATCTTCTGGGCCCGACATTGGAGTATTCGAAAGAGACCGCATCTATTATCTTCGGTGAAAACATCCAAGCACCGATCAATATGGAGACGCTGCCCAGGATCAAAAGCGAGGTCATACGGAACCCGATAGAGCTCAAGGGGCCCACCGCCAATCCTACTGAATTGGCACCCGCGGTCCAGGCTACCAAAGTCCCGGTGACGATGACCATGTACCGTATAGCTTTTTTTGACTTTTCTTTAGAGATGAAGTGTCTGATCAATTTGGATAAGGAATAACTTATCCCGATGCCCAAGAATGGTATTATCAGCCAGTAACCCAGTATGGTGCTGAATGAACCCCATTGAACGGGATTTCCAAAGCTGAACCCGCTCCCCACTACTGCCCCGACGACCGTGAAGGCGGTGGGCATGGGATACTTCATGGTGACGCTGACGATAACCAAGACTGCAGCGACGAAAAGGATCGTGAATGCCTGTAGAAGCTGTATCTCTCCTGATATTATACCGGAGCCCACAGTGTTGGTAACGCTCTCACCCTGCACGAAGGCGCCCAGACTGGCGGCGATACCGGCTATCAGCGCGGACTTCAAGATCCCTGAAGCTCCGGAAGACGAGACCGGACCGAAGGCTGGGGGAACGGAAGAGGCCCCTATAGCTACCCCCATGAAAATAGAAGCTACCAGCGCAAATAGCAATATTATCTCTATCATGTTGTATTATCCCCAAGGCCCAACTCAGTATACATGGATTTGAAGGTGATTTGGAACACCTCGATTTATATTTTACCCCATCTAGGAGGAGAGATATGAATAGTTTTATACCTCTTCCTTTCTAACTGCGTTGAAGTGATGATAATGAGCTCCTGCAGGACCTACCTTAATTTCATCGACGGAGGATGGTCAGGAACGGAAGAGGATACTTTCGAGGTGAAGAACCCTGCCGATATGGAAGAGACGATAGGATTTTTCCAGAGATCGAACGAAGAAGATTTGAACGAAGCGGTGAAAGCCGCTGCGGCTTCGAAAATGACATGGGCGGAGACCCCTGGACCGGAACGCGGAAGGCTGTTGAGAAAGACGGGGGAATGTATGAAAGGGCGTAAAGAGGAATTGGCCGAGTCGCTCACCCGTGAAGAGGGAAAGACCTTGAGCGAAGCAAGAGGTGAAGTTCAAAGAGCTATAGATATATTCTACTACTATGCAGAAAAGGCTAGAGACCTGGGCGGGAGTATAAGCTCTCCCAGCGGTAAAAAGAAAAGGTTGTACACCAAAAAAGAGCCAGTAGGCGTTGTAGGGCTGATAACACCCTGGAACTATCCTATAGCGATCCCATCTTGGAAATTAGCTCCGGCCCTAGCGGCGGGGAATACGGTGGTGATAAAACCCGCTTCTCTTGCCCCCAACGTATGCAGGATGCTGATCGAATGTATGGAAGAAGCTGGGTTCCCCGACGGCGTGGTCAACTTCGTCACCGGTCCCGGCAGCGTCGTAGGCGAAGCTGTAGCCGCACATGAAGATATAGATGCAGTATCTTTCACGGGCAGCCGGAAAGTCGGTGAGCGAGTTTACGAGCGGGCTTCTAAAGGGGGTAAAAGGGTCCAAACGGAGATGGGTGGAAAAAACCCTGTCCTGGTGATGAAGAGCGCTGACATAGAAAGAGCGGTCGAGATAGCGGCGGACGGATCCTTCGGTGTTACAGGCCAAGCCTGCACCGCCACGTCTAGAGCTATCGTGCATGAAGAACTCTATGACGACTTCGTGGAGAAGATGAAAGCGAAGGCGGAATCCATCGAGATAGGTCCCGGTATCGAAGACCCAGACATGGGCCCGCAGGTGAGCGAAGAGGAGTTGGAAGCGACCTTGGATTATATAGATGCAGGGAAGAAGGAAGGGGCGAAGCTGGTGACGGGAGGCGAGCCCGTTGAACGAGAAGATCTTTCAAACGGTCATTTCATCGAGCCGACGCTCTTCTCGGAAGTGGAACCGGAGATGAGGATCGCCCAAGAAGAGATATTCGGGCCCGTTCTGGCGGTCATAAGAGCTGAAGGTTACGAGGAGGCAGTGGATATAGCCAACGATGTGGACTACGGTCTTTCCGCGAGCATCCTTACAGAAGATCTTTCCGAAGCTCACAGGTTCATTGAAGACTCGGAAGCTGGTGTGGTGAAGGTGAACGAGAAAACGACGGGTCTTGAACTGCACATTCCTTTTGGAGGTTTCAAAGCATCTTCGAGCGAGACTTGGAGAGAGCAGGGCGACGCGGGACTCGATTTTTATACCATAAGTAAGACCGTTTACCTGAACTACTGAGATATACTATCGCTGATAAAAAGGTATATATCATTCTTCGCACTTATCATCCTATAGGTATAGGGAGTGATGATATGAGAACGATATTCAAGATACTGGGACTTATCATAATAGCTGTAGTGATAATAGCAGCTTCAATATATATAGTGATGTGGGATATGAAAAAAAGCAGCTATTCTAGCGAATACGAGTATCAGGTGGAGATACATCCTGATAGAGACATATACAACGTGACCGTGATGGTCCCTCTTCCAGAAGAATTGTCCGAAGAGAACATAACCGCTCCGGAGGACTGGGATGTGATATTCAATAGATCGATTTCATTGGGCGGTATAGAGTACCAAAATGTGTTAGTCATAACCGCGGATAGGATCGAAGGAGGATCTTATAGATCCGTATACGTTTCGATGGGGAGCGAGGATGATATCGATACAAAAGATCCTTGGGAGAAAGAGCCGATGCTGGAGCCCAAAGCAGATACTACGGAGGTGGAATGTGATTATCCTGGAACCTCTGACGATGTCGAATGTTACGAATACACCGGTGAGATATTCGCTCGATTCGAAGCCGGTGAAGATGCGAGAACGAATATCAGTGTGGAGATATACGGCAGCAACTCCTGGTGGGTCGGCGGCTGGTCGGGAAACGAGTATTATGACAGGTTCTGGAGAGAGATAGAAGGCTCAGGCGAGGGTCACTACGAGACTGAAGGTGATGTAAGAACGGGGATGGGTAACTATTGATCCTCTAGCAACAGATATATTAGCCGCATCGAGCGATAATGGAGTTAGTTAAGATGAAAGATCTTCTAGTGGAACTCAAGGATTGCGAGCTCTGTGAGTGGAGATGCGGCGTGAACAGGTTGGAAGGAGAGGTAGGAGTTTGCATGCTTGAAGAACCTAGAGTCGCTTCAGCCACACTCCATCCAGCTCCTCCGCAGAGCTATACTGTTTTTATGGCCGGCTGTAATTTTAGATGTTTGAGCTGCCAGAACTGGGATATAGCGCATTTTCCCGAGCAGAGAACTGATGTTAGAGGTATATCGCCGCCGGAAGAGCTGGCGGAGGAAGCGGCGAGCGAGATAAACTCATTGGAAGGGAGGATGATCGGCGCCGACAGGATATTTTTCAGCGGCGGTTCTCCAACGCCAAGTTTACCTTACATCGAGAAGGTGGTCGAAGAGGCTAGAAAGATAGATGGAGAGATAAAAGTCAATTACGATACCAACGGATTTTTGACTGAAAGATCATTGGAGAGAGTGCTCGACTTCACCAGTTCGATCACGTTCGATATAAAGGCGTTCAGGGACAAGACTCACAGAGAGCTGACCGGCGCTCCGGTGGGACCGGTGCTGAGGAACGCAAGGAACGTCGCCGTGGACTCGCCAGAAAAACTGTGGGAGTTCCGATATCTTTTGATACCGGAAGTGAACGAGAAGGACGTAAGACCTCTGTCAAGATTTCTTTATGAGATCGATGAGGAACTGCCGCTGAATTTCCTCGCTTTCAGGCCGAATTTTGTCCTTGAAGATTACTCAGGAGTCGGAAGAAAAGCTCTAAACCGGGCGGTGACCACCGCCGAAAAAGCGGGGCTCAAAGATGTTAGCTGGAGCGGAAGACCCGGTATCCCCGGTGAGATGGAGGTTGATGAGAAAGATGTGTCCACCATCAGCAGAGAGAGTGGATGCGTCACATCCCCTAGAGACTGTGGAGATTGTGAAAAGAGCTCGAACTGTTCTATCAAAAGTTACAGTCCGCGGAGACGAACGTGAGATCACTTGAAAGAGAGCGCACCGTACCCTACCACTTCTTTCTGCGGCATCACGTCACCGCTGGTGGCGTACTTCAAAAGTTCTCCTTTTTCGCCGCCTGAACCTATCATCATCGCCGCCACGGCTCCGTAACCACACATGGAGATATTGTTCTCTTGGACCGTCTGGAAAAGCCCATCGGGGTCGTTGGCTAGAATTTTGTCTATGGCCATCTTGTCCTTTTTCTCCGCGTTCTCCTTAAGAACGTAATGTGAGAAGTCCGTAGAAGCGATGACAACGACATCTTTTTGGTCTGTAGCTACAGCTTTTTTTATCCGTTCTCCAAGTTTCTTCGAAGTTTTAAGGTCCTGCTTGTTGAGGCATATCGGGACCACTTTGATGGATCTTGATAAGTACTGTAAAAACGGGATCTGAACCTCCAGAGAATGTTCCCTTTGGTGAGCCACGTCGTCTCTTTGGATCACACCTCCAGCCAGAGATTCCGCGATGTCCTCGTCTATCTCCGCGGTCCCTAAAGGCGTGCTGTAGGGATCTTCTGCTAGTGCGACACCAGCTCCCATGCCGTGGTGGTTTGGCCCCAATATTATCGCAGTTTCCGGCAGACCGTTTTCCATCAAAGCTTTATAGGAATGAGCCGCAACCGGACCGGAATAAACATAGCCCGCGTGAGGACAAACGAGTCCCTTTATCTCTCTTTTGTTACCCTCTTCAGAGGGTATATCACCCGGTCCCAAGTCATGTTCAAAACACTCTTCTATCTTCTGCTTCAAACCTCCTTCAGTCCCAGGATAGAACTGCCCCGCGACCGCTGGTCTTCTAACCATCTTGATCACCTATTTAAAAATACATCAATTGTTATTTAAAACTATTGTTTTTTCTTTTTCTCTTTTCTCGCTGAATGGTAGAGCCGATCGTCGGTGAGTTCGTGGGGGGGATGGCCTTCATCACCTTCCAACTTCTATTTCTCCCTTAGGCTGTTTCTGAAAGACCAAACTCGGTGGAAAAATCTAAATCGGATTCGCTCCTTTACGGGTAAATGTACGAAGGAACGGCGATATCGTGTTAAAGATAGACGGCTCTCACGGAGAAGGCGGAGGCCAGGTCCTCAGGACCGCTCTGGCCATGTCCATGATCACCCAGGAAGAGATAAAGGTCACTGACATAAGGGCGAACAGACCGAATCCCGGTCTTTCTCACCAGCATATGATGGCCATCAGAGCCGCTGAGGAGATGTGTGGTGCCGAGATCGAAGGCGCTCACAAAAGTTCTTCGGAGATCATATTCGAACCCGGCCGTATAGAAGGCGGATATTACAGATTCGACATCGGGACCGCTGGAAGCGTGACTCTGCTCTCTCAAGCCTTGATCCCGCCGGCGCTCTTTAGTGGAGAGGAATTCACATTTAGATTGAAAGGAGGTACCGACGTGAAGTGGTCGCCGCCCTACGATCATTTCAAGAACGTTTTCCTTGCACTCTTGAAGATGATGGGCGCCGATATAGAGTGTAAACTGATAAAACGAGGCCACTATCCCAAAGGAGGGGGAGAGATCGAGCTGAGGGTCAGAGGTGGTGAGATCACACCTTACGAGCCCTCTCAGGACTTCGGTGATATACGCGGCAGGGCTTTCGTGACCAACTTACCGGAACATATCGCCCGGAGGATGAAGAAAGAAGTCTTGAAGGAGTTCATGGAGGACGAAACTTCCATCTCGATAGAGAAGTACGATTCACCAAGTGCGGGGACCGGTATAGTGCTTTGGACCACCGGACCCAGGATAGTTGGTAAGGGAGTTTTAGGAGAAAAAGGAGTCCCGGCAGAAAAAGTGGGGGGAGAGGTGGCCGAAGGACTGAGGAAAGAGATAGGGTCTAGAGTCGATGTGGATATCCATGCAGCGGACCAACTCATACCTTATCTAGCGGTCATGGACGGAGATGGAGTCATGAGAGCGAGGAAGAAGACGGGCCACCTTGAGACGAACGTTTGGCTCGTGAATCGATTTGAAGGTGTGGATCTGAATCTGAAAGAAGACGGAGTAGTGAAGATAGAATATTGAGGAGTTGTTCACGATGAGGCCTGAAGTGATGATCAACGTGGCGATGTCCGCCGACGGGAAGATAGCCCTTCCCGATAGAACGGAAGTCAAGATATCGGGAGAAGAGGACTTCGAGAGGGTGCACGAGCTGAGGAACGAAGTCGATGCCATCTTGGTCGGGATAGGAACGGTGTTGTCTGACGACCCAAAGTTGACCGTAAAGGAAGAGTACGTGAGTGGAGAGAGGGTAGAACATCCTCTCAAAGTGGTTTTAGATTCCAAGGCCAGGACTCCCGAAGACGCTCAGTTGTTCGAGAAGGGAGACTGGTTGATCGCTACGACTGAAGATGTGGACAAAGAAGGTTGGATAAGATGCGGGAGGGGGGATAGAGTCGATATAGGGTTTCTGTTGGATGAGCTGGAAAAAAGAGGGATAGAAACATTACTCGTTGAAGGCGGTGGGGAGGTCATCAGTTCTTTCTTCGAGCTCGGCGCCGTCGATAAATTCACAGTTTTCGTCGGAAGCTTGGTGATAGGCGGGAGGGAAGCTCCAACGCCGGTAGACGGAGAAGGCGCCGCTGACCTGGATGGTGTGATAGATTTGGAATTTATCGGGCATGAAGAACTCGACGAAGGAATATTGCTTAAGTATAAGGTGAGATCAGATGAGTAAATTTCTGGTCGACAGGATGCTGGGGCAGACCGCGAAATGGTTGAGGCTTTTGGGCATAGACGCGGAGTATGCACCGGAGGGTGACGACGAAAAACTGTTGAAGCTCGCCCAGGATGAGAACAGGATCATCATAACTAGAGATAAAGAACTCGGGAGAGAAGATGACGTCATCCTTGTCGAAAAAGAACCACCAGAAAATATAATAAAGGACGTTCTGAGTGAATATAAAGTGGAAGTAGAGCCCCTGACCCGGTGTGCCAAGTGCAATACGCCCGTGGAGAAGATAGACGAGGAGAAAGCTGAAGGAGAAGTCCCGGAAGGAGTCTACGAACGGCATGATGAGTTCTGGTTCTGCCCGGGCTGCGGCCAGTATTACTGGAAAGGGAGTCACTGGGACGATATAATGGAGAAGGTCGAAGAGATGATCGCTGGTCTGGATGTTTGAAGCTAGGAATATGCTGCGAAAACTTTTTATCATACAAGGAGGTAAAACTATTTCAGGATGACCACTATGAAAAGTAAACAGATCAGAACTGGAATCAAAAATAACTGGGTATCTGGAGTCATCATATTTTTCGTTGCTTTGATATTGATCCTTCCTGTTGTCAGTCTATCCTTTACTGCGTCGGCGGATGACGGCGGTGATGTGGAGCTCCCCGAATGGTATAAAGGTGATATGTGGAGATACGAGATGAGAGAAGAGTTGGCACAGAACATAACCTATCTCACCGAGGTGAGGAAAGAAGTTACAGACGAGCGAGGTGAAGTGACCATCGACAACGTCGTTGAGGACGGCGAAGACACTTACAAAAGCTATGTTGTGTCTGAAAAACACAATCGGGAGTACGAAGAAGATGATGAAGAGATAGGCGAGGTAGAAGGAGAATTTCATTATACCAGAGATCACCTATCTCCCCTCTTAACTCATCCTGAAGGTGCAGCTAGGAGCTTTTATTATCCCCCTATCGTAGAGATGGATTTTCCTCTGACCGTGGGCAAAAATTGGAGTTCCGACGAGGGTTGGTTCTTTGAAGATACGAATCCAGAGGAAGACGAGGCTATAGAACCTTCAAGAAAGATCCTCGAGTATTATGGTGAAGTGGAAAGAAGGGTCACGAAGGAGGTTGATGCAGGGATATTCGACGCTGTTGTTGTGAACCTGACCATATTGGGCGAAGATCTAGATAAGGATGTAAACCCTCTAGAGCTTAAAAGGTTCGAGATATTTTATGCTCCTGAGGTAAAAAATATAATCCACAGGAATATCTACGAGACCAGGAGAGTGCCTGAAGATGTAGGCGCCGGAGACAATGTCACGATGGAGGAGCAAACCGGAACCGAAACTTTGGTCAATTATGAACTTCAGGAAGGTCCTTCTCAGACCAATGGAAACGATAATGTGACGCCGTTCTTGGGAGTCGGTCCGATCCTTTTTGCCGTCTTGGGAACTGCTTTGATATACCACTATAAGAAATATGGAAAGATGAAGGGAAGGTAAGGGTGGCGTTGGACAGTGGAGGAACATATCATTTTATTTTAATCGCTGTCAACTTTACTGACCACCCGTTCTATCCTAATCTCATAATTCAAAAAACACAATAAAAATACTAAACTTCCTAAATTATATATATTAGGAGTAGAATTTGTCCTGCGAAGTATAGCAGAGCTTATTGGCTCTGTTAGAAGAAGGAGGAAAAAAAATGAATGAAAAAGATAAAAAGAAGAAGATAGTAATGTCTGTAGTAGTGGCGGGACTTTTGATACTTTCCGTCCTTACAGCGGCTACAGTCGGAGTCTCAGCGGAAAATACTGAGGAAGAGACATCCGAGGAAGAGACATCGACCGTGGCAGAGGAACACCCAGAGCTTTATGACAAAGTGATTAAACAGATAGAAGATGTAAAAGGAGACCGTGATCCCACTGATCCAGTTATAAAACCTGATGTGTTAGATCAAGAGATGACTGAGATATTGAGCGGAGCTGAAACTCCTAATGACATGGATATTGATTCCGAAGGGATTTTGACGGATCCGCATACCAAAGACCAGCACAACGTTGACGCGGTACACGATATGGGTATAACAGGAGAGAACGTGACCGTGTCTCTTATGGACACTGGTTTCGATATGGCCCAACCCGACCTGGTCGGGACGCATGCGGTCTTCGAGTATGACGAGGAAACGATGCCGGAAGAGTACGAAGCGTACGACGGCCATCCGATCGCTTTTGATCCGGTGTCGATGATCGACTACGCATTGGATGGGAACATAAGCCAGGATTACGAGGTAGAACCCGGTTATCCGGATAACAGCTGGTACGTAGATACGAGCTATGAGAACACCACCTACGAGGACGGTGGAGATATAGTCGCCGATTTCAGTGAAAAGGAAGGAGACATCACCTATACCATGCCAGATGGTGTGGAAGCTGGAGAAAAGGTAAGATTCGGTCTGCATCCGGATGAAAAGTTGTATACTGCGTATTTAGAAAGACCTGCGGTCCTCTTGACCCAAGATGATGGAGGAGATTGGAGTAATATCTACGTGGACCTGGAGAACGACAGAGTGTTTGAAAACGAAACCCGTGCGTGGATAGACGGCGATGACCCTGAATCTGAAGCGATCAACAAGGATATAAACGGCGACGGGATACCCGATATATCTGGCGGTATGGTTTACTTCTTCTCAGATGGTGAGACACCGATACCGTATTCTCAGCATATGAGAGATCGTATCAACACGATCCTTAACCTTTTCCTGGGATATCCACCCGGAACGGTAGAATCACTTGTTGGGACAGATGCCTGGCAGACCCTTACAGAAAGTGATGAGTTCCACACAACACCAGAAGACGGAGAGATGGTCGCTCTGATGGGTGATTTCAACGGATTTGGTTCTTACGGCACCCATGGAACCCAGACGGCGTCTGCAGTCGCAGGCCAAGGCGTGACAGGTGAACCTGGAAGTGGTTATCCGCCTGGCGAAGACCCCGGTCTCGCACAAGGTATATCACCAGATGCCAAGATAATCCCGATGGGCAGGTTCTTCGATTATCTGCCTTCTGGACACCCACTTCAGTTCCTGCCTAACTCCTACACGTCCCTGTTCTTCACGGCCGACGGCTACACCGGTGATCCTGCGATAGATTCAGATACCGCCGATGTAGCATCGAGCAGTTTTGGATCCACGGTCGGTGAGAACCACGGTGGATTCAATTTCTATGAAAGGTTGTTCGATTATGTAGGAACCCAGTACACTCAAAACACGCTGTTTGTGAATTCTGAAGGTAACGAAGGAAGCGGTTTCGGTACTGTGAGTGCACCTTCGGGTGCTAAAGGAGTACTCTCCGTTGGTGCCACCGGCAATCAGATGTACAGGGTTGACGAATGGAATGATTATGACGGCGGCCCGAATCCGTGGTACGGTGAGGTCACAGGGATGACCAGTGCAGGTCCACACTCGATGGGTTCGCACGGTCCAGACATAATGACCAATGGTCAATTCGGTTACAGTGGAAGTCCGCTCAACCAACAATTGGATGAGATCGGAACATTCGACGGCGCTACATCCTATACGCTTTGGTCCGGAACCAGCCTTTCCGCACCGAACGCTGCAGGGATAGCTGCATTAGTTTACCAGGCTTACGAAGAAGCCCAGGACGAAGATCCGGATTCTCAAACCGTGAAGAACATCGTCATGCAGGGTGCAAACGATATCAACAACAGTCCGCACCTGCAGGGACCTGGCGATGCTGATGCCCTTGCAGCGGTGGAGATAGCTCAAGGTGAAGGTCTTTATTCCGAAGAATCCGAGTGGAGACCAGGCATGAACCACGAGATGGGTGCCCATGTCGAACATCATGTGAACATGTTGGAGCCCGGTGAGAACACGACCGATGAATTGACGCTGCACAATTGGAACCAAACCGAAGATAGAGATTACGAGATGTCAGCTATGGTGGAAGAACAAGTTGGCTCTACAGAACTCGAGCTTAACAGCGGATCGATGGGACCATATCCTGATGACGAGAATGAATCAGGAAGAGTTCCTTTAGTGATGATCAACGAGACGGGAGTTTATGAATTGTCTTATAATGAGACCGACGATCAATGGAACATCAGCAGCGACCCAATAGCGGAGTTGGATGCGCCCAACGCCGATCTGCTCAGATTAGGCACGCATACACCATACGAGAATCAAGGTATGTTAGATTACAGCCTCACGGAATTCTACAACTGGGAAGACGTCGACGGAAACGGCGCCTTCGATGGGTTCGATGAGAGGAACAGGATAGGATCGACGTCAGCTCATAGCCGAGCTGATGAGCTCTACGGATACGAAGCACATACTAGTGATTACTTCTCCATACATGATGCACTAGAAAGAGCAGAAGACGGGATCGTTGTACAGATGAACAATCAGCACCTTAATATGACTAGCATGGAGTTCGATCCAGGTTTGGAAGAACCCTTCGAATTCACGCTGAACATCGAACAGTACAACCAGGTAGAATGGGACTGGATAGAGATCGAAGAGCCCACAGGTACTGTTGGAGATGGAGAAACATTAGAGTATAACGTAACTGCTGAAGTGCCTGAAGAGGCTCCGAAAGGGATCCACGGCGGTAAACTGATGATCGACGACGTGACCAACGGAAGGACACAAACAGTTCCGATAACCATCACAGTAGGAAAATCCACCGATCTTTCCGAGCCGATGAAATTCGGCGCAGGAGACGGAAGTGCAGCGGAAGATATGGGTATCTACAAGAACGACAGGCTGTACGGAAGCTGGGCAGGAGGTCTTACCGGCGACTGGAGATTCTACACGTTCCACTTGGAGAAGAAGACGCAAAGAAGAGTAGAAGTGAACTTAGATTGGGACGATGAAGACAGTGACATGTCAGCCTACCTGTTGGGCGGAGCAACCAGGGATACACTGGAAGTAGCGGACCTGTTAGAAGAGGAGGGAATATCCGGTTACGGTAAAGATCCTTTCAGTGTCGAAGATCAGCTCGTTGATCCTTCTTGGAATTACATGCACAGGTACGGTTTCAACACGCTGGAAACGATGGAACCTTTAGTAGAGTATCACGAAGGTGATTCTCTAAATCTCAGAAGCCAAGAACGTCTCACATCTGGGACCTACATGGTAGCTGTACAGAGCCACCGGATCTCAGGTCATGAGCCGTTCCAGGAGTTCGAAGGCGAAGTCAGACAAGTACCTGTAAGTATATCTCCTGATTATGGTGATGTGATACAGGGAGACTTAGTAAATATCACTGCCGAGACATATGAGCCCTTTGCCAACCTAACCTCCGCGGAGATCACCCTAGACGATTTCTACGAAGCTCAAAAAGAAGACATAGGAAGTCAAGAAGTGAACTTCGACATCCCATTCGTGCTGTCCACGACTTCACATACCTACGATGTATCCGTGGAAGATGAAGACGGGAATACTTACCTCTGGGAAGACGTGACTTTCGAAGTAGACAATATGGCTCCAACACTTGAGATCACCAAACCCGACGGTGGAGTCACAGAGTTCACACAGAGCGAAGAGATCGTCATCGAAGGTGTTGTAGACATAGATGATGCGGAAACGGTATACATCGACCGGACGGATATAACGGAACAAATCAACCAAACTACTGGAGAATTCAGTGTAACCCGTATCCTAGATACAGAAGGATATAACGAGTTCACTGTGGTTGCGGAAGACGAAGCAGGGAACATAGCGAAAGAGGTCGTCTCTGTCCTTTATCTGCCAGAGATAGGAGAGATATGGGATTCCATTTATGGTCTAGAGAACGAGACGTGGGAACTTGAGCAAGAAATAATGGGCCTTTCGGACGAACTCAACAGAGTTGAAGACCGCTTAGAGACACAGATAGACTACATCGAAAGTACGATGGAAGACTTAGAAGGCGATGTCGATGAGCTGCAGGGAACGGTAAGAGATCTAGACATCTCGCTAAAGCAATTGGAATTCGAGGTCGAGACTCTCCAAGGAGAACTGGATGAGTTACGGTATGAACTACAAACGGCGAAGAGTGAACTAGAGGATAGGATAGATGAACTAGAAGAGCAGATGGAGATTGACCTAGAAGAGGTAAAAGAAGACCTTGAGGACAAGATAGATGAACTAGAAGAGCAGATAGAAGCCTACGAAGAGCAGATAGATAACCTAGAGAGCGACATATCGACGATGGAAAGCGATGTCAACAGCTTAGAGAGAGACATCAACTCTGTCGAAGATGATCAGGAAGAGCAAGATGAAGACATAGGGATGGCTAGAAACCTCGGTATAATCGGCTTGATCCTGGCGATACTCGCGTTGATCGCCGCCGCGGTTGCGATGAGTAAAGGCGGCAAGCCGGCAGAAGAGGAACCAGAAGAAGAGGTCTTCGAAGAGACAGAGGAACCGGAAGAAGAGGACCTTTTTGAAGAGGAGTCCGAGGAAGAAGATATCTTCGGAGAAGAATCCGAAGAAGAGGACCTTTTTGAAGAGGAGTCCGAGGAAGAAGAGCTGTTCGAGGAAGAATCCGAAGAAGAGGAGCTCTTTGAGGAGGAATCTGAGGAAGAAGAGCTGTTCGAGGAAGAATCCGAAGAAGAAGAACTGTAGAACCAGAGATACGATACTGACCTACAAAGATCAAAAAACCCTTTCCCTTTCAATTATCTTTTTTATTTCCTCGATGACCAAAGTATAAATATCGGACCGTATTTTTAAGGCTCGATGTTTCAAAATAGAAAGATCCTACGGCTCGAGTTATCGCTCGTACTTTTGATTTTACTCTTAGCATCTACTATCTCGCCTTTTCTGATCCCTAGTGCAGGTGCTAGGGCCGCGCACTCAGGGTGGCCTATGTACAGGAGAGATCTCTCCAATACGGGTAGGAACGAAGATGCAGAACAAGAGGCTACAGGAGATGTGAAGTGGACTCTAGAGACCGATGACGAGATCGATTCATCTCCGTCTATCGGCCCCGACGGTACGGTCTATATAGGTTCGAAAGATGGAAATCTTTACGCAGTGACTCCTACTGGTTCTCTGAGATGGAGATTTGAGACCTCCTCTGTCATATCTTCTGTTCCGGCGATAGATGATGACGGCACAGTATATTTCGGCACGGCCGACGGCCGGTTTTATTCCTTGAATCCCGACGGCTCTGAAAAATGGATGCTCGAAGAGCCATTTGAGAACGCGATATTCTCATCACCGGTCATCAGGGAAGACGGCACGGTGCTGGTAGCTTCTTCCCAACTTTATTCTATCCGGCCTGACGGTGAGATAGAGTGGAACTATTCTCATGAGATCCCCGGATCGATAATATCCACACCGGCTGTCGACGGAGAAGGCAACATCTATTTTGGGTTCTATGCTGATATAGGGGGGATCAACTTCGGTGAACTCGTTGCCCTAGATACAGAGGGAAAAAATCTGTGGAATTTTACCATACCAGATGCAGGTGGACAAGTTCTATCTTCTCCGGCTCTATCTGAAGAAGGATATATCTACTTTGGATCCTACAACAAAAAATTGTATGCGTTGAATCCCGATGGTACCCAGAGATGGAACTTCACCACAAACGGCGAGATATACTCGTCTCCCGCTATCGGTGAAGACGGCACCATATATGTGGGTTCGAGGGACGGCCGCTTCTATGCCGTCAGACCTAATGGGAGGAGGAAGTGGCGTTTTCAGACCGATGGAAATATAGCGTCTTCTCCGGCTGTTGGACCCGATGGGATGATATATTTTGGTTCCTTCGATAATCACACCTATTCTCTTCGTCCAGACGGCACGGAGAGATGGAAGATAGAAACAGGAGATACAGTTTTTTCATCCCCTGCTTTGGCCGATGACGGGACCCTTTATTTTGCGTCATACGATAAGGACATTTATGCTGTTGGTGAACCAGAACTAAACTACAGAGCCCACTTACCGATAATATTTGTCATGCTCAGCTTCGCGATCATTTTCAGACCCAGAGGGAAAGGAGATAAAAATACAGCTTGAAAACATTAAAAACACCCAGATTATCTTTTCTTTTTTGAATAAAAAAGACCAAAAATAAGTAAATTATAAATACCTTGATACCGTAATAACCCGTGAGGTAGAATAAAAAATGAAATGGAACAAAATAATACCTCTGCTAATCGTATCGGTCCTTGTGATCGGTGCGTTAGCAGTAGTAGGATCAGGAACTAGTGAAGCACAGGAAGGTGAACCAGTAAGCTCAATAAAGCTAGCTGTGGAATTAGATCAGGAATCGGCTATCGGTGCTGTAGCTGACGGAGACTACGACATGTTTATGCACTCGGTTGATGGCCCTGTTTATCAGGGTGCCCGAGAAGAATGGCGTCAACAGTTAGAAACGTGGACTGTTTATGGTAGCTACAACAATGCGTTGTTGAACCCAGCCCACGAGGGTAATGGAACTACAGCGGTCGAAGATGCGGTATCCGAAGGATGGATCGACGACCCCAGTGATATACAGTGGTTAGCTAACGACAAAAATGGGCGATGGACGGTCAATCCTTTTGCACACAATGATATCAGGTTCGCCCTGCAGTATATGAACAGAGAATCGATGATAGAGGATCTCCAGGACGGCTTCGCCGATCCGAGATATGGCTTTATGGCCACATCCTTGGAAGTCTGGCAAGAGAGATTCGTCGAACCGATAGAGGATAATTACGGCCTCTCATCGGAAGGCGATCGGAACCTCATGGAAACGATCGTCGAAGAGGCGATGGAAGAGATGAAAGACGAGGTCGCTTTCGGAGAAGTCAGCGGTTCGATAGGTGATGGATGGTACTACAATCCTCCAGACGGCGAAGAACACCAGATCGAGGTCAAGATAATCGCAAGAGTCGAAGACTGGAGACTTGAGCTCGGAAGACATATGGAAAGTGTCCTTGACGATCTCGGCTTCGACGCTTGGGTAGAGCCGGTCGATTCCGCGACTGCGATACCGATGGCTTTCTATGGAAGTCCAGAACCTTATGACAACTTGGACTACCATATCTACACTGGCGGATGGATATCGACAACCGCGGTATACTACCAGGAAGCATCCTGCGCGCAGATGTACGCGCCTTGGTACGGGTTCACGCAGACCTATGGGTCTGAAGACCACTGGCAGTATGACGACGAAGGCTACGACCAGCAAATAGGCCCGTCTGATAGAGTAAGAGACGAATGGATCGAAGATCCTCATGCAGGTAAAACGGTCGCGGATATGGACCAGCAGATGATGGACCTTTTCACAGGGAAGTTGGAAACCGAAGATGAATATTGGGACATGAAGATAGGATCGACCCAGATGGGTCTTGAAGAATCTGTCAGGATATTCCAAGTGACGCAGCAAGCTTTCTATCCGTACAACCCAGATACCATGCACAGTTCGGTACCTGAATCTATCAACGGGTACGATACCTACTTCGGTCCGAGGACCATGAGGACAGACGATGGTCATCTAGATTCTGCCGTCCTTACTGGTGAAGATCGACCGTTCATGGATAATTGGAACCTTTACGGCGGTTCGAGCGATGTTTACGGCGAATATCCAAGAAGGATGGCTAGAGAATACGGTGCATGGATGAACCCGCAGAACGGAATGCCGATGGAAGTGAACAACTATTGGACCGAAGGAAGGGAAACAGATCCTTACGACAGAAACGGCAGCGTCGAGACGGATTACGAGTATCAAGAAGGAGAACTGATAGAGAACATCGATATACCCGAAACTGCGGTTGATTACGTTCCCAGCGTAGACGGCGAGAACGTGACCAGAGAATGGTATAACCGTGATGAACTGATAGATGCGGGACTCATAGAGGATGATAAAGCTGCGGTAAAAGCCACCATAGACGTTCACGAAGATCACGTCTGGCACGACGGCAGTGATTTCTCCCTGCAGGATCTCATGGCTAGTTATGCTCGCTCTAAAGAGCTAGGTGACCCGACAGGAGACCCCTATCTAGAGGCACATTCGCAACTGAACGCTCCTTGGTGGGATTCGATACATGCGATAGAATGGAACGCGGAAGAAGGCACTTATACCGTGTACGGAGATTATACGTTCCCACTTGAAGACAAGGTAGGAAATTACTATTCGATATTCCCAGAAGTGAATCCTTTGACGTATGAAGGATGGGACCACCTCCACGGTGAAACAGATATTTACGACGCAGCGGGCATAGATGAATCCTATGACTACGAACCTGGAGCTGACAACTGGATACATCAGATATCTGCAGCGCAGAATGAAGACTTGGTTGCCATTTTAGAGACGATAATCGGTGAGGAATACCTACCACCGTATTTGGATGAAGCCAACAATGCGCCGATACCAGCGGACTTTTCGGAAGTCGAAACCGAACTGAACAGTCTCATAGACTTCATCAATGAGTACGACCACTCATACGTTGGATGCGGACCGTTCTACATAG
The DNA here is from genome assembly GCA_046537845.1 of Candidatus Aenigmatarchaeota archaeon. GTDB lineage: Archaea > Thermoplasmatota > Thermoplasmata > Halarchaeoplasmatales > Halarchaeoplasmataceae > Natronoplasma. The sequence goes on along the minus strand of JBKHKA010000003.1, from coordinate 20,124 downwards.
AAGAATATACAACGGACAATGAACTGGAGTTGCAAAGATGGGACGACTACGGTTACCCATTCGAGGGCGAAGAAGCAGGAGGACAGACATTTGAATACGGTTACTGGGCAGAACAGTTCGATATATCTGAAGTGAGGTTGGATTCGATAAATGCACCCGATGTTGTGAACTTAGGAGAAGAATTCGATGCTGACGGCAGCGGTCATTTAGCCAACTTGTATCCAGAACCAGAAGAACTGGCGCTAACAGAAGACAACATGGAAGATTACAGGTTCACACTTCGAACAGAACTCGGCGGAGAAATCGTAGTCGAAGTCGGTGCAAATGATGTAGACCTCGATCCCCAAGACACCTTCACTGATTTCATGGCGAGCATACCTACTGAAGACCTAGATAGAGGAGGCCATTATACATTGCAGCTCGAAGCCCGCGGTATAGAGGATCCCACGTATACGACCATGTCGACCACGGTCGTTATAGCCGATCCAGATGTTGGATTGGTCGCCAACGATTGGACGATACCAGAAGAAGTCGATGTCGACAGTGACGGCAACATCTGGGCTGAGGTAGAGAACACAGGCGATGAAGACGACACGGCACAGATCACCCTGATAGATCAGGAGACCGGCGCCGAAGAGATGATCTACGACGAAGAGATCCCCGCTGGTGAAACAGTAGAGATCGATTACGACCACACCTTTGACACACCTGGGGTCTACACCGTAGAACTGAGAGATGGTGAAGATCGTTATGTCGAGGAATTCGGACAGATCACCGTCTTGGGTCCAGACATAGAAGCTGTCAACTTGGATGTCGATCCGATATTCGGAGAAGCACCGCTCAACGTTACGATCGGTCTGTCTGCAGAGAACTACGGAACCGCAGAAGGAGATATAGAGCTGTTAGTCGACGATGAAGTCATCGAGACCTACACTGTTTCCGCTGATGAGGCTATTTTTGAGACGGCGGAGTATACCTTCGAAGATGTTGGAAGCTACGAAGTCAAGTTTGGAGAACTCACGACCCCGGTAGAGGTAGTAGAAACAGCCATCCTTAGACCGGTCGAACTGACCGTTCCAGAGGAAGTCACAGTTGGAGACAATGGGACTATCTCAGCCACTGTGGATAGTCAGGTAGAAGAGACCACTGCACACCTTTATGTGGACGGAGAAGAAGTCCACGTTGAGGATATCACAAGCACAGGTGAAGTGACCTTTGAGTATGACTACACCTTCGATGAAGCAGGTGAGATTGAAGTGGAAGTCCATGACGAAGAAGGTAATGCCATCTTGTCCGATACGGTAACGGTGTTCGACTTATTCGAGTTGGATGTCAACACGGAAGGAGAAGGCGACGTCGAGGTCGATCCTGAAGAGGATACATACGGAGAAGGCACGGAAGTGACCCTCACTGCGTCACCAGCCGAGGACTGGGAATTCGTAGAATGGACAGGAGACGTAGATACGATAGAAGACACAGAAGAAGCTGAAACCACGATAACGATGGACGGAGACAAGAACATCACAGCAGTATTCCAGGAAGCAGTGGAATATTACACACTGGCGGTGGACGTCGACGGAGAAGGCGAAGTGCAGATAGATCCGGATCAAGACGAGTACGAAGAAGGTACCGAAGTGACCCTCACTGCGTCGCCAGCTGATGACTACGAATTCGTAGAATGGACAGGAGACGCCTCCGGAGAAGAAGAAGAGATCACGGTCACGATGGACGAAGATAAAACGGTGACGGCGGTATTCGAAGAAGAAGACGACGGCGACGGCACCCCTGGATTCACGCTGCCGCTCTTGGCACTCGCCGCTGTTGTTGCCGTGGCAATCTACTACAGCAAGAAAAGACGGTAAGACAAATTCGCTACAAAAAAACCAAACCCCTTTCCTTATCTTTCTTATATTTTTAAACATCTATTTTTGAAAAAGCATTTCTTATCCAACGTTTTCATCTTGTTCAACTGCCTGAGCCCTATCAAAAACTTTATATTCGCCTTTAAGCTAATAGCTAGACGATAATATGCCTGCATCTTGGAAGTATTTCGCTCTAAGGACATTCAACATGATACTGGTTTTGGTGATAGTGGTTTTCATACTGTCCGCTGCTTTCAGTACCATGGCGGAACGAGAGTTAGAAGTCATGATCCAGCAGCAAGTTCGGGGAGAGCTACAAGAATATCAAGGAGACCCTGATGAAGTAGACTCCTATCGAGAAAATAGGACTCAAGAGTTGAGAGAGAGATATAATCTGCATCTCCCTCGACGAACAAGGATATTTTATTCTGCATATGATGTATTAACATTTGATTTTGGAAGAGCCCAATCTATGACGTCAAGAGAGGGCTCTCAGGAGGTCACAGATATAATAATGGAGTATCTGCCCAACACCATCCTTTTGTTCACCACGGCTGCGATCATATACACTGCCTTGGGCATAGCGGTCGGGTTGAAGGCCGCTCAAAAGGCAGGTTCTAATCTGGATAAGTTCCTCTCCATGTTGGGCATATCGGCTACTTGCATGCCGATGTGGTGGGTAGGGATGTTGGCTATCCTCGTGTTCGTATACGAATTAGGATGGTTCCCTCGACCCGACCCCAGTTTTCCTAGGGTGGAAAATCTTGGATATGCAGGATTTTTAAAAGAACTTCTTATAAAGATGGCTCTCCCCTTGCTCACGATAGTCTTCGTACTATTCGGTGGTAGGGCATGGGTCACAAGGAACATCGTTACGGGAATCCTTCAGGACGACTACATAATGGCTGCAAGAGCTAAAGGGGTCCCAGAAAGAAAAGTTATCTATGGGCATACCTTGAAGACCGCGGCTCCCCCGGTCGTTACTTCTGCCATCATGTCTCTTCTGATGTCGGTTGGAGGTGCGATGATTTCAGAGATAGTCTTCGCATGGCCCGGCATGGGTTATTTATTGAGACTCGCGATATTCATTTACACGGACGTACCAGTTATCTTAGGGATCTCTTTCATCACAGCGTTCCTCTATATTTTTGGCTATTACATAGCAGACTTGATCTATGGATTCTTAGATCCCCGTGTGGAGGTAGGTGCATCAGCACGGACCTGATAAGATGAAAAAAGAGCGAAAATAAAAATCAAAAGGTGTATAAAATGGTTCACTGGGACGATATTAAGGCTGATATGAAGGAAGTGCTTGGAGAGTTCAAACAGCATCGCATCGGTTTGGTAGGCGTGAGTTTGATCGCCTTCATGGTTATGATGGGTCTCTTAGCTCCCTACGTAGCTCCAGGTGTAGCTGACGAGTGGAGCCCTGCCGCGGACAGATGGCAGGCAAACCCAAAGAGCTCACCCCCCGTATGGGTGGACTGGATAACTCGTGAAGACTATGCACGGCACAGCGTGGTTGATTGGGATGGTGAGACTGAGAGGAGCGATTGGTCATACCAGTCGGCCGGAGAGACCTCTTTCAGGAGTGAGATATCCTTCGACGAGGTGGGTAACCGAACTCTACAGATAATGCGGGAGGATGACGAACTGTATAATCATACTGTTAAAGTGAATCCTAGAGCTGGTGTGGAGAACCTGGAAGTTCACAATTTGACCGTGGAACCCGCTGAGGGAGAGACCCTTGAATTCGCTCCTGCAGAAGTAGTGATAAGGGCGGTCGTAGAACATGATGGCGAAGTCGAAGAAAACAGGACTATCGAACTGGATATACCCGGTGAATCCGTTGATGAATCCTGGGTGATCGAATCCGGTGAGAGTATGGAAGTCGAGGCCAACCACCTCTTTAAGAGGGATGGGTTGTATACGGTTGCTCTCGGTGAGGCGAGTGAAACAGTCAAAGTAGGTGTAGGAGGGGATGTAGAAGTGGAAGATTTCAATGTAGAGATAACAGGAGACCTCACTGCTTCGATGGAAGCTGAGATAGTAAATGTAGTGGATGAAGAAAGGACTATCCGGTTACGGATAGAGGATGAGGAAGAAAGGGTCATAGAAACAGAAGATTGGACTTTAGAGGCCGGCCAGCGAGAGAGTATATCGTACCCAAAAACTTTCGATCAAGAAGGGACTTATTACTTTTACTTAGGGCCTCAAAGAAAATCTATTACTTTTGAAGAAGAGGGTGAAAGTGAGCAAACGTCCTCGCTATCGTCCCAAAGCAGCACAGACTCGGCGCTAGAAAGTGAAAATGATGAAGAATTTGGATTGTTACAGCAAGGACGAATAGAAGTCACTAGTTTTTCCGCACCTGATGAGGTAACGGTAGGCGATGTTGAATCGGTAAGAGTTGAAATCAGGAATGACATCACTGAGGAACAAGCCCTTTCACTTCAGATGGACGGAGAGATGGTCAGAGAAATAAGGGTAGCTCCCGCTGGTATGATAACAGGGAACACAATGAGTTTCTCTTATGAGATGAATGCAGACCGGGTACCTCGGGAGATATATTCGACGTACAGCGGTAATGCGGAAAGATACCGCCATCGATATATCGAGATCGAGAGGCCGGACGGCGTAGTTTTGGAGATTGAAGACGAGCCTCGTGGGGACAGGGTAGGTGATTTCGAAGAGGCTATAACCGTTGTTAGAAGAGGCAGCATCCGAGAAACCATCTATAATCAAGCTAGACAATGGCTGAGAAGGAACACGGATGAGGATGAATTCCCAGAGGTACAAAATGTTCATCCGACTGAGATCATATTTGGAAAACAGAATGAAAATTGGCTTGATGACCCAGAACCATTAAAGGGTGAGTACGAACTAAGGATCCGGGTGGACGGAATAGATGTCGAGATAGAGGATGCCGATGCTACCTTCTCTGGAGCTGTTTTCGGTATATTCGGGACCGATGCTAATCGAAGAGACATATTCCAGGGATGGATATGGGGGGCTAGATACGGGCTTTACGCAGGCGGTGTCGTGGCACTGACAACCGTACTTTTCTCCACGCTTTTCGGTATGACCAGCGCATATTACGGCGGCTGGGTCGATGAATTCATGCAGAGATTGCTCGAGATAATGATGGGTATCCCGACCCTTCCTATACTGATCATCGTGCTCCGCTTCTGGAACCGGAGTATAAATGTTTTCGTGCTCCTATATGCTCTATTGATGTGGCGTGGAGCTGCTAAGGTCATCAGGTCCAGGGGATTACAGGTCGCGAAAGATACTTATATAGAAGCTGCTGAATCACTGGGTTCTGGGTCTGCAAGGATAATCGTCAAACACATGATACCTCAGATACTGCCCTATTCCATAGCTCAGGCTTCACTCTTGGTCCCTATCGTCATAATGGCGGAAGCAGGTTTACACATCCTCGGTTTAGGAGATCCCAATATCGTAACGTGGGGGACCCTCTTGACTGAGGCAAGGAGCAGCGGGGCCGTGATGAACCCGAGAGAGTCATGGTTCTGGATATTGTTCCCAGGTGTAGGGATGATTTTGGTTGGTTTCGGATTCATATCTACCGGTATGGCTATAGAAAGAATTATAAACCCTAAGATGAAGCAAAGGTGAAATGATGGATGGTAACACAGTTTTAAAGGTCGATGAGCTGACTACGCACTACCTCACCAGTGATGGCGAAGTCATGGCACTCGATAACGCGTCCTTCGAACTGGACAGGGGTGAATCGGTAGGTATCGCAGGAGAATCCGGGTGTGGAAAGAGCACCTTGGCATTCTCATTATTGAATCAGGTTCAGCCGCCCGGCCAGATAATGAGCGGCTCTATAAACCTGGACGGGATAGAGGTCACTGAACTATCTGAAAAAGAGGCGAGAAAGAAGATCAGATGGAAGAAGGTCTCGATGGTATTCCAAGGAGCTATGGAGATAATGACCCCTGTCTACTCAGTTGGTCACCAGATGACTGAACCCTTGAAATACCATAAAGGTATCGAGGGCAAAAAGGCTAGAGATATATGCGAGAGGTATCTAGAACTGGTGAACCTTGATGGATCTATCTTTGACAGGTATCCCCACGAGCTTAGCGGTGGCCAGAAGCAGAGGGTCATCATAGCTACGGCCCTTCTCTTGGAGCCGGACCTGGTCATACTGGACGAACCCACCACAGCGCTAGATGTGGTCGTCGAAGCAAGGATAATGAACGACCTGAAGCGCCTGAGAAGAGAGTTGGATATCTCCATGATATTCATCACTCATGATCTCAGTATATTGGCCGAGGTCTCTGACAACCTGGCGATTATGTACGCAGGTTGGATAGTCGAATTTGGACCCGCTAAAAAGATCTACAAGGATCCAAAACATCCTTACACTGAAAAATTGATGGCGGCTATCCCCGATATACGGACAGACATAGATCGTTTGGAATACATACCTGGTGTACCACCAAATCTGGTGAATCCCCCGACAGGCTGTAGATTCCATCCACGCTGTCATAAGGCCATGGAAGTTTGTAAAGAGTTGGAACCTGAAACATATGACGTAGATGGTGTTAGGGTTAAGTGCCATCTCTACAGTGAGGATGAAGAGATAGCCGAAAGTGAGGAAGCCCAATATAAAACGGCTTACGAAGATGAAAGTGCCGCGGAGACCTACGAAGGAGAGTTGGGCGAAGAAGAGATAGAAGAACCTGCTGAAACCGCATTTGAAGCAAAGGAGGAATAGAGATCATGCCTGAAGCATTATTTAAAGCGAGGAACTTGACAAAGCACTTTGAAGTGACCCAATCCTTTTTACAGAAACTAAAAAGAGAAGAAAAGCAGGTCGTCAGGGCCGTAGACGGTATAGATTTCGATATATACTGGAAGAGGAATTTCTCCGTAGTCGGTGAATCCGGTTGTGGAAAGACGACGGTAGGCAAACTCATGATGCGGCTCCTGGACCCTACTGACGGGAAGATGTATATGAAAGGCGAAGATATCACAGAGATCCATAACAAACAGCAGATGAAGGCATACCGGAGACAGACCCAGATGATCTACCAGGACCCGTTTTCAGCTCTCGATCCAAGACACAGGATAAGGACCGTGCTTGAAGAACCGTTGATGATACACGATATAGGGGACAGTAGGGAAGAAAGAACAGATATAATCAAGGAAGCGCTAGAGGAGGTCCGTTTGACACCGCCGGGAAAATTCTTAAGGAGATACCCACATATGCTTTCTGGCGGACAAAAACAGAGGGTTTCACTGGCTAGAGCGATGATATTGAATCCAGACTTCATAGTGGCTGACGAGCCAGTATCGATGCTCGACGTATCTGTAAGGGCTGAGATCTTGAACCTGATGAAAGACCTTATAGATGAAGAGGATGTGACCTATTTCTACATCACACACGATATCTCGACCACTCGTTTCTTTACCGACCATATCGGGGTGATGTATCTAGGTGACTTAGTGGAAAAGGGAGAAGTCGGAGATGTGCTAGATAATCCTTCTCATCCGTACACACAGGCTCTGCTGGTAGCTGTACCAGAACCGGATCCTGATAGGGGTAGAGGTGTGAAAAAAGTCCCCATCACTGGAGAGATCCCTTCAGGGACCAATATACCAAGTGGATGTAGATTCCACCCGAGATGTCCCCATGCTAAAGATATCTGTAAAAAGAAAGACCCCGAACCAAGAGAAGTGGAAAAAGGCCATACCGCTAAGTGTCATTTCGCCGGCGAGATAGAGTTCGATATAGAAGTGGCGAAGTGACGACGGATAAAAATCCCTTTATAACCTCCTTTACTTTATTATGTAAGGGGGACTTAAAATTATAGTGGAACTCGTAACTTTTTTAACTAAGTTACGAGCTCCACTGCTAGTCAATGACCATGAAAAAGTTAAAAAAGTTAGGTCATTGACTATAAATATAACTTGGGTGTAGTTGAAACTATAAAAAAGAGGAGTTCGATATCCATATGAAAAAAGAAGAAAAGGGTGAAAGAGGCCTCATCGTGAGGATATTATCTAATCCTGACATCCAAAAAGGGCTCGTGTTTTTTGCTGTAGCCTTGATCTTAGCTTTTTCTGCGGTGATCACCACCGTTGAAGAAGATGTGGATAAGGGCACCATAGGGTCTGATGAGATAGGATTGGTAACGAACATAAATTATCCTCGATTTATGGAGTTGGACAATGCGACACTTCGTCTTGAAGGGGATGAAGAGGTTAGAACAGAAGCTACTATAAGGATATTGAATTCTAACTACGAAAATATAACTCTACCTGAAGGATGGACTTCAGGAAGAAGAACCATTATGGATCTGAGTGAAGTTGAAAATAAAACTTTGGATATGACATCGCTCAAAGAACGTCCCAGACATATAAGTTTCAACGTTACACAAGGTAATCTGACCTACACGTATACGGTCTCCTATCCTACAAAACCATACAGTATATTGTCCTTGCCCGCTGCGGCTTTAACATTGATAGGTATGGTTTATGCTTTCAAAGGCAAAGGAGTCATCCTTGGAGAGATAAAGAGAAAGCAGATGGAAAAGGAGCAGAAAGAGAGGGAAAAGAAAGATTTAAAGTCTAGAGATGAAGTTGTATATGAAGGAGATGGGTCTGAAAAGGGGAGTATGGACAAAGATAAGAGCGGCGAAGCGGATCATATCGACTTCATGGGGGTCCCCGACGGATCCGAGGAAGATGAGGAGGACTGATAAAGATGCAGATATATTTCAGTCATCCGACCTTCACATTCAATACCCAAACAGAAAGAAAGTGCATAGGGATCATCCAGGAATACCTGGAGCCCGATAAGATAACCAATCCTGCCAGCTTCGGCATCAAGGATAGAGAACAAGTTAAGGAGGAATTAAAAGAATCCGATGGGATCGTAGCCATGGCGGTATCGGGATGCTTTACCTACGTAGTTTGGAAGGAGATAGAATTGAGAGAGAAGGTAGAGGATGAGGGAGCAAAGATCTATACTTTCATGGTTGAAAATAAAGACGATATCGGTCCTCTGGTCGAGGGTATACCCGAGGATATCAAAAAATTGAGCAAAAAGGAGTCTAAGAAACTCTCTTACAAGATCACCAAGGCAGATTACCAGGACGGATTTTTGACCTCACTAGTAGGTTCTCACAGATCGAGATTTTAAAGCGAATTTGTTTTTGCTGGAACCAGTAGATTTCTACTTGGATCAACCTTTCATGACGCCTATCGGGGTCAATTTCGCGACGATCTTGGAAAGTCCCGCATTGTGTGTGACTTCCACCACGTTGTTGACGTCTTTATATGCGCCGGGGCTTTCTTCTTTCAACACTTTATCGCTTGCAGCTTTGACATAGATCCCCTTATTGGATAGATCCTTTTTGATTTGGTTTACCCGGAATTTTTTTCTCGCCCCTGTTCTAGACATGGTCCTTCCGGCTCCGTGGCAGGTAGAACCCCAACTTCTTTTCATAGCGTGATCGGTTCCCATCATCACGTAACTCGCGGTACCCATATCACCCGGGATTATGACCGGCTGTCCGGCATCTCTGTACTTTTTAGGCACCTCTTTCCTGCCCGGTGCGAAAGCTCTTGTAGCACCTTTTCTGTGGACCACCACGTCTTTTTTCTTTCCATCCACTTCATGTTTTTCCTTTTTAGCGACGTTATGACATACGTCGTAGATCAACTCCATGTCCATGTCTTCCGCACTCTCATCGAAAACTTTTTCAAAACTTTCTCTCACCCAATGGAGTATCAACTGTCTGTTGGTCCAAGCGTAGTTCGCGCCGCAGCTCATGGCTGCAAAATAATCTCTTCCCTCGGGAGAATCAAAAGGTGAGCAGGCCAACTGCTTGTCTGGCAGGTCTATGTTGTACTTTCTGATGGCCTTTTCCATAGTATTGATGTAGTCAGTGGCTATCTGGTGACCGCAGCCTCTTGACCCGGTGTGTATCATCGTGGTTATCATACCTTCTTCGAGTTCTACAGCCTCGGCTAATCTCTCATCGAATACCTTCTCGACCTTTTGGATCTCGATGAAATGATTACCTCCGCCGAGGGTGCCGAGTTGAGGAGCCCCTCTATCTTTTGCCTTCTTGCTGACTTTCTCCGAATCGGCGGTCTCCATCCTGCCGTTGTTTTCTATGCGCTTTAAATCCTGTTCCCAGCCGTATCCCTTTTCAACGGCCCATTCCACCCCTCGATCCAAAGCTTCCTCTAATTCGCCTTTATTCAGCCTCAGCCGGCTTTTCCTCCCTACTCCCGCGGGTACGTTATCGAATATGGTGTTAACCAGCGACTTTATGTTGTCTCTCACACTCTCTTCTTTCAAGTTGCTCTTGACCAGTCTCACACCGCAGTTGATATCGTAACCTACACCGCCCGGAGATATCACTCCATCCTCTGGATCCATGGCAGCTACACCCCCGATAGGAAAGCCGTACCCCCAGTGTATATCGGGCATGGCCTTTGAAGCGCCTATTATCCCGGGAAGGGTCGCTACGTTCGCCACCTGTTCCGGCGCATTGTCCTGCCTGATAGATTTGATGAGCTTATCGTCGGCGAATATCCATCCCGGTACTCTCATACCCCTCTTGTAGCTCTTTGGGATCGAGTACACGTAATCGCTACTTTTTTTCAAAGGTCCGTTCCAGTTCCTGCCCATATTTATCGGCCATCAATTGACTTTCTTGTGTTATATATTTTTGTATTCTTTTTTAAAGCGTGTGCGGGATCGCTACTCCTTCCCGTCCTCCGATATGACGGAAAGTATCTTTTCGGCGGTGGCGGGTCCTATGCCCTTAACTTCTTGGAGCTCATCTTCATCGGCGTTGAAAACATCTCTCACCGATCCGAAATGTTCTAGCAGTCTTTCTGCGAGTTTTCCGGATACAGATGGTAGACCTTCCAGTATGTATCTTCTAGTGTCATAGATGGACATGCTCTTCTTCTCTTTCCGTACTGAGGAGGACTTTCTTTCGCTGCGCTCTGTATCACGCTTCACCATGGCTGCGATGAGAGAAGCGGTCTCTTCACCCCCTTTGGTGAACAGTATAGGTATTCTAAAATCCGTGGCTAGAGAAGCTAAAGCCCCATAGATAGCGTTATCTCTTATATTCCTCTTCTCGAAGAGCCCTTCGCCCTCCAATATGAGGATAGGATGTTGATAGTTTTCGGAAAGAGCTTTGGCTTGAGAGAAAAGTCTGCCGTCGGTGATGGACTCTAGAAAATCCGATACCTCTTTTCTTTCCACTGCCGCGTCTTCGGAAACTATGTAATCTCCTATAGAAAGTTGAGAGGTGTTTATCTTTATACCCTTTTTTGCGAGGGCTTCCACCACTTTACTATTCTGCTCTCTGTTATCGACGGTGATCTCCCTTTCTTTTTCCTCTTTCTTTCCACCATCTTCGTCTTTTTCCTCCTGTTCTTCCTCAAAATCCATAAGCGACCTTTGATCGTCGTCCTTCTGGACTCTTTTCTTTTCGCTCTTTTTCTTCAGGTCTTTTTTGCTCTTTTTCTCGACCACTTTATATCCTTTTTTATCTTTATCCACGTCCATGGGATCACCCACACTTATCTCGCTTTCGAGATCGTCTCTCAATCTCATCAGATTCTTATGCATCTTCTTTTCTTTGCTCTTACTGGACCAGTAATACGCTTCGTCTCTAGTATTTTTCGTGATGAGGATCACGACCTTGCCCTTTCTTTTCCTAGCGGTTCTACCTCTTCTTTGTATGGTCCTGATCTCGGACGGGACGGGTTCGTAAAAAACCACCAAATCAGTCGCGGGTATATCTAACCCCTCTTCACCAACGCTTGTAGCCACTAGAACGTTGAATTCTCCGGATTCAAAATCCTCTATGGTCTCTATCTGCTCGTTCTGTTTAAGACCTTTGTCACCTTCTTTATCCGCCTGTCCTATGAATCTTACGGGTCTTGCACCATCCAAGCTACGAAGACGTTCAGTGACCTTTGTGGCCGTTTTCCTGTAATTCGTGAAAACTATCATCCTCGAATCCGCTTTTTTTTCTAACTGCTCTTCCACTATTTCTTTTACTTTTTCTACCTTCGGATGTTCCTGGTCTAGAGCATTCAATTTTGCGAGTACGTCATTCATCTCGGGAGCTTTCATCAACCGCTGAGAGGCTTTAGATCCTCCTCTGCTCTCCGATTCACTCTTTATCTTCTCCAAGAACTCTCTCAGACCGTCAGGTCCCTGAGTTTCCGCCTGGTCTATAGCATGGTCTATCTTTATGGATGAGGCGATCAGACTCGCCGCCCTGTAGAGAGATGAATTGTTGGAAGAATGCAGTTCTTTCTGTATCTCGTCTCTAGTTTTTATCAGATCCTTTCTTGAGACCCTAGTCGGTTTTTTACCTTCTAGAAAGCCAAATTTTTGTATGTCTTCGATCTCTTTCTTCTTTATCTTCTTCAGTTTGTTCGCGATCCACTTCTGCTCATCAGTTAGCTTCACGTCTATCCATTCTTTTTCAAGATAATTTGTGTACTTCACAACATCGGGATCGTACTTGGTCCTTATCTCTACGTGTTCTAACCCCAAAGTATCGCAGACCGAGAGAATGTCTTCGATCTCGCTTCCAGGGGATGCTGTTAGCCCTAAAGTCAACCCGTCTGTTTCTTGGTAAGCCTCGCCGAGGAACACGTAGGCGTAGTCTCCTACTGCTCTGTGTGCCTCGTCGAATACTATCATAGACGTCTCTTCCAGATCTATCCTCTTCGCCATCAGGTCGTTCTTGATTACCTGAGGTGTCGAAACGATGATCCTGTTTTCCCTCCATAGTTCCTCTCTTTTTTTGGGGCGGACCTCACCGGTGAATACTTCGGGGTCGGAATCTTTGATCAACTCTGCGATATCCTTTGAGTGCTGGCTCACAAGCGGTTTTGTGGGAGCCAAAAAGAGTATCTTTTCCTTGGGATACCGCTCCAGCTGTTCGGCCATCACCATCAGAGCGATTATGGTCTTTCCCAGACCCGTAGGGAGTACCACCAGAGTAGAACGGTCTTTCGCTACCTCGGCTATGTTTATCTGATATTCACGCTCCTCCACGGCGTCTTTATCCAGCAACTCTTTCCACATGCTCAAGATTTCGTCCTCCCTTTTTGTTCAGAGGTCACACAGCAGAGCGGTCTCGGGGATGATAGACGAACGGGTCCGATCTATCAGAGTCCCATCTCTTTATCTATCTTCTCTTCCATCTCTCCTCCCAATGCTAATTCTTCTTCCCATTTGTCCAGGTTGTCTAAGATCTCTTTGAGACGGCGAAGGCAATCGATACAGATCCATTTATCTCCTATCTCTTTACCGGGGACCTTCTTATAAGTGATCTTTTCGCAGAAGTGACAGTAATGCATATCTTTTGTTCGATGTTCTGCGTAGGCTTCCATCCTTTTTCCTTCTTTCAATCTGGATACCAATTTCTCTTTCAGTTCGTCGTCGATATCCTCATCTAGGTCCAGATCGAGGTCTTCGAAGTCTTTCTCGTCGTTCTTTTCTACCAGTATACCACCTACGGCCGGTTTTAAACACCTTGACCTATTTAAGTTATATCCTCGGGGTTAGAAAAAACTCAACCTTTATATCTCTCCCTTTCAGTAACCAACTGTATATATATGGGAACCGGCTCGTCGATAAAACTCGTTTTCCTAGGTACCGGGGGCAGCTACCCTATACCGGAAAGGAACGTTTCTTCTCTGGGGTTGAAAGTAGACGGAGAGGTACTGCTCTTCGATTGCGGTGAGGGTACTCAAAGACAGCTGATGTCTTCCTCCCTATCCTTCATGCAGGTGGATAAGATATTTCTCTCACACCTTCACGGGGACCACATATTGGGACTGCCAGGACTTTTACAGAGCATGAACATGAACGACAGAGATAAGAAGATAGAGATATTCGGTCCTAAAGATACGTCAAGAGTGCTAAAAGACATACTCTTCAAAGGGTATTTCAGACCCGGTTTTCCGGTTAGCATAACTGAACTGAAACCCGGTGCGAGGCTTGACTTCGAGAAATACTGCATCGAGGCCTTATCCGCTGATCACAACGTACCCACTCTGGCTTATTCTTTCAAAGAGCGGGATAAGAGGGGCCGGTTCGATAGAGAGAAAGCTCTGGAGCTGGGCATACCGGAGGGGCCCCTTTTCAGCAAGATACATCGTGGTGAGGCCGTGAAGATCGGAGACAAAGTGGTGAGGCCGGAGGACGTAGTGGGTCCACCGCGGGGCGGAAAGAAAGTGATCTATTCGGGGGACACAAAACCCAGTAGGGATATAATCGAAGCGGCTTTCAGAGCCGATGTGCTGATCCACGACGGCACACTGGAGGCTGCCATGGCTGAAACAGCCTTGGATCACGATCATTCTACGGTGAAGATGGCCGCCGAAGTTGCCAAAAAAGCCGAGGTCGGAAGACTGTTCATCTCTCATATAAGTCCAAGATATAGGGAAACGAAGAGGTTGAAGAAAGAGGCAAAAGAGGTGTTCGAAAAAAGTGAGATCCCGGAAGATCTTTCAGAATACGAGATATGATGCTTTTCGTAGAAATACGAGATATCCGAAAAGGATAAAAGGATGTAGAGTTAATCCAAGAAGGAATACATGACAGAATTCATAGAGACTGTTCTGAGGGCGAAGGAGGAGATGCGTCCCTCCAACATACTCCTACTGACCGATTCTCAAGACTTGATGGAGCGGTTGTCCGACGAGATCGACGACGTCCCGATAACGATATTCACCAAAAAACCGGCTCTTTCTTCCTTCCTCGGGAAGAGTAACGTGGACTTACAGAGAGTCAGAGGAGATCCAGCCGTGGGTTTGGATGTACTGGACCAGGTGAAAGAACTGGTGGTTTCCTGCGTCGCCGAAGGTATGATCGATCATGAGGACCACGTCATGCTGGTAGTTTCGGCCGATATCCAAACCATCCTGTGCTTCGATATGGAAGAGCTCGGCGTGGTTGATCTGAGGAACGAGGTCGAGGACAGGATAGGTCTGAAACTGCTCGAAGACGTATTCAGGCTGGGAACCAAGATCGTGCGGGAGGGAAAGGAAGGGTTTCCCGCCGGCGCTCTATTCATAATAGGGGATATGAACAGAGTCTTGAACAAGACCACTGAATCCGTACAGAATCCTCTTGAAGGACAGGCCGACGAACAGAACAACATAAAAAATAAAGAGAACTGGAACACGATAAAAGAGTTCGCCATGCTGGACGGCGCTCTGGTTCTCGATAAGTTCGGTAACCCGGTCGCTGCCGGAAGGTATGTGATGTTCAAAGACGATTCCGATGTGAAAGTCGAGGACGGATTGGGAGGTAGGCATCTAGCTGCGTCTTACATAAGTGACAAGACCAACGCTGTAGCTCTGGTCGTCTCTACCGAAGGGACGATACGGATATACAAAGACGGCGAGAACATCTATGAAGTAGATGTAGTTTGATCTCTTTTAGACATTATGAACTTCGAAAAATATAAATAGAGTCCTTCAATCCCCGAAAGGATATCATGAAAGGAAGAAAACTGAAAAGGAGTGATGAGAGGGGAGCTCTTGAAGGCTTACCCTTATATCTGATAATCCTGGTCGTCATAGCTGGTGTCGGAACGGCGATAATCGCGGGCTGGATGATGAGCTCGCAGAGTACGGAGCTGGAGAGTATCGAATACGATTTGGGGACAAAAATCGATGGAGATCAGTTGGACTTAAGCGAGGATTGGGGTCAAACAACTATGACGGTAACAGCTTATGATGACAACGGCGATACTTTAGAAGGAGTTACTGTTTCAATAGAAGGTTGTGGAGCTGGAGATATCGATCAGCCAGTGGCTCAAACTGACGAGGATGGCGAAGCAGATTTCACTCTACATAGAGAGGATTTAAACGTTCCTGATGGCGAAAGTTACGGACAGATAACGATCACAGCAGAATACACCGGTGAGACAACAAGGACCGAGACCGAAACCATCCTGGTCACGGATTGAGGTTTGTTAAAAACCTCTCCCTTGATCTTTTTTGATCCAAAGATGTGATACCCTGCTCGAAACCCACGAGATCCTAGGTAGGTCCGAATCCAAAGCGGAAAAGCTGGGCACCAAGGGATGCTGCTACCTCGGCAGGAACGTCTCTTATCCCGGCGGCGAGTACGAAGAGATGGGTAGGACCTATTTGGATATCGTTTCACCGCACTGTATGCTGGTGGTGGGGAAGAGAGGAACGGGTAAATCTTACACCCTGGGAGTCATAGCGGAAGAATTCGCCAAGTTGAAAGAAGAGTATTCTGAAAGAGTCTCTTTGGTCCTTATCGACACCATGAGTGTATTCCACAGCCTGAAGAAAAAGAACACCAACGAAAGAGAGATCGAAGAGATGGAGAGGTTCGAGATCGAACCGGAAAGTTGGGATGACGTCGTGCGGATTTTGGTTCCGCAGATAGCCATCGATGAAGCGAACAAAGAAGGAAGAGAGGTACATCGCGACGAAGTGCTCAGATTACCGCTCTCAAATGTGGAGGTCCACGAGTGGTTGGATCTTTTCGATCTGGAAGTCACGGAACCGGTCGGAACACTGTTGAGCCAGATAATCACTGACCTGAAAGAATACCAGGGTGATTTTTCGTTCCAAGACCTTTACCGTAAAATAGAACAGGCCGAGGTTGAAAAAGACAAGAAAGATACCTTGAAAAACCTGTTCAACATGATCGAAAAATTGAAGCTCTTTTCTAAAGAGGGTATGGATGTAGATATAGCCGAAGCCGGCAAGATAACGGTTCTAGATATATCCTATCTCGGAAGGTTGGGTAAATACGCTCTGAGGAATCTGATAGTCTCTATATTTGCTAGGGAACAGATGTCAAAACGCACTCTTTACACCACCATAGAGATGCAGTCTCAGGCCGACCTGGTCGACTCTGAGAGTGCCAAAAACATAACGGAAGAGCACCCGATAATATACATGTTGATCGATGAGGCCCACCTCTTTTTACCGGCCGATGGAGAGGCGATCTCTTCTAAACCACTGATCGATTGGATAAAGTTAGGGAGGCATCCGGGCCTCTCGCTGATATTGGCTACCCAGGAACCTTCGGCACTGCATACCAGCGCTATAAGACAATCAGACCTTATCATAGCCCACAACATGACCTCTAAAGACGATCTAGACGCGTTGAAAGTGGCGAAACAGTCCTACATGAGGAAGGGTTTGGACGAGATGGTCGGTAAGATGCAGTTCAAAAGGGGCCTTGCGATGATCCTCGATGATAAAACGAGAAACCTGCGGCTGTCCAGAGTGAGACCCAGACACACGCTCCATACGGGTGTTGATGCTTCGGCGCTTCCGGAGGAAGAAAGGTATCGATAAAAAGATTGGATAGGGCTCGAAAAACCACTCAGAAGTAAACTTCCCAGTAGATGGTGGAGGCGAGCCACTTTTCTTCTTCAGATATCTTTTCATCGACCTTTATGAGCTCTTCTGCTAGATCGAGAGGCATGAGTTGATATATCCCGTAGGGCACGACGAATCTCTCGTGAGATCGCACTTTTTCCACTTCGGGCATATGACCGAGTTCCTCTTTCAAAAACGAGTTCGAGTACAGTCTGCTTCCCTGAGGTAGGGCCCACTGGTAGAGCATCCTCAAACTGAAAGGATGAAGGCTCTCAAAGACGAATTTTTCTTTCGTGACCCTGCCCACTTCGGAAACAAAATTTTTTATCTGTGGGGGATCTAAAAGGTGCAGGAACCGCATACTCACGGCTAGATCGAAACAATCATCTTTAAAAGGAAGTTTTAAAGCATCACTCTGAACGCTCTCCACTCGGCTCTGTTTCAGCATCTCTCTGCTGGCATCCAGCCCAACTACCTCAGCTCCCTTCTCAGAAAGTGCTTCAGCGAATCGGCCGGTTCCGGTGGCGATGTCGAGTATATCTTTTCCATCAGGCTCCAGCAGCGAAAGCAGGTATTCTCGTTCTTTTTTATCCAATACCTTGCCCCCCTTCGAGAACCTGCTGTCCTCGTACTCTTCAGCCACGTCCTCTATCCTGTACCATTTCTGTCCCTTTTTGAACATAGCTAAGACTCCTTCCACTATAATACATCCCTAATCTTTATAACTTTTCTTGGGTCTTTAAGGATCACAGCAAAAAGTATATTACCTCACGTAATCATGAGATGATAGGTAGAGAAGGGGCAAGTGAAGGTGGCCTATATGACGGATACGAGTGAGAACAAAAAGGAAAAGATCCTGTTAGACGAGATCACCCAGATCATAGATAAGAGTAATTTTGAGTCACCTTTCTTTAAAAAAGAAAGCAACAACAGTTACGGCCATTTCAGCAGTATCATCAAAGAGATTAGGGATGGCAAGACCGGTAAAAGCCATCTTGTCAAGATCAGACCCCCTCTATTCTATTTGAACGGCGTTCTCAGCAACCTTTCTCGTCTCTTATCGGGCACGAGTTCAAGGAAGATACTGGATAACGATCGCTGGAGAAAAAGAGAGATCCAGTACCTTAAAAACCTGAATCCCGACATAGAGATAGGCCAAACACCTCAAGATAATGCGATAATGATGGAGAAGATCAACGGAAAAGTGGCGTACGATATACTGAGAGACGAGGACCTCGATAGGAAGAAGAAGCTGAAAACTATCATTGACCTGTCTGAAGCACTTGAAGATATACACGAGAAGGACCTTTACCACGGCGAACCCAA
Source organism: Candidatus Aenigmatarchaeota archaeon (assembly GCA_046537845.1). Lineage (GTDB taxonomy): Archaea > Thermoplasmatota > Thermoplasmata > Halarchaeoplasmatales > Halarchaeoplasmataceae > Natronoplasma. The sequence continues at coordinate 1,528 of JBKHKA010000003.1, read as the reverse complement.
TACTCAAAACTGTATAGTAGCGGAGGACGGTGAGATATATTGGATAGATTTTGAGATAGAATATCACGAAGACCTTACACTTATAGAGAAAAAAGCCAATGATCTAGAACAATTGATATTCTCCATAATGGGTGCGTTCGAAAGGGAAGGAGAGATCGGTTTAGATGATGAGCAGTTGATCGAATTGGTATTGGAGTCGTACGGGGATGAGGATGTGATCACCCACTTCATCAACAATCCCAACTTCCCTATAATCGGTCCCTACAGGATGGTGCAGCTCACCTTCAGCTCGCCTTACAGGTTCTATGAGGCGCAGCTCAACCTGTTGAAATACCTGAACGATTGGGATATCGATCTCTGATATAATCGGGAGAATGAAGCTTGAAATCGGAAAAGCAGATAGATCCGAATCCGCTTTTAGCCCTGCTGAAAAATCCATTTTACAGGTTCATCCTTTCCATAACTCCAGCGGTTTTAGCAGCTCTTATCTTTTACCTCTTAGGACCTGAAATCTATCTGCCGGTACTCGGTATATTTTTAGCGTTCTTCTTTGCGGTCGGTGCGGGTTGGATAGTCTCTCCCGCTGTAGGTATAGCCTCAGGTATCCATCCCGTTTCGTTGATCCTCCTATTGGTCTTCATATCGTCGGAGAGCTCGCTGATAGTGAGTGCTAGCTATGACCTTCTAGAAAAGGTACCTCTTTTGGGACGACTTTTGAAAGCCGTCAGGAGAAGAGCGAGCAACCTCATAGAAAATAAAGATCTCAGAGAGAACGTAGGGTATCTCAGCATATTTTGGCTCATGTTCACCCCCATATATGGAAGCGGTCCGTTGGTCATGACGCTGGTGGGCCGGCTACTGAATCTCGATTGGAGAAAAGTCTGGGCGGTCATCACTCTGTCAGCCGCCACCAGATTCACTCTGGTCACCATATTGATTTATTATGGATATACGCTGTGATGAAAGAGAGGGTATAGCGTCTCTTACTTTGGAAAAAGATAAATACAAAAAGACCGATAAAGCAGGGTAGGTTGATGATATGCCATATTGTGACAACTGCGGTTACGAAGTAGATGAAGGTGCCACATTCTGTGAGAACTGTGGGCAGGAATTGGAAGGAAAGATGAAGCTCTACGTGAAGGTCTATTTCACCCCCAATGGGCCGGACCCCCTCAAAGTGGCTCAAGAGATGGAAGACATAGGTTTTGAACCCGTGATAGGTGAATACGATTTCGCTAGAGACTTCGACGATATCCAGGAATACGGGAAGCTGGTAAGTCAACTCCAAAAGACCCTCAGAGGAAGATCCTTGGAAGGATCGGGCATATATTTCAGATTGAACACTCTGAAGAGCGGATAGTACTGGATTACCCTCCTTCCCTTGACCTGTTCCATCGAGATGGGTGAGCCTGTGAGTTTAGAGTAGAAGGTAGTTCTACTTAGATGGTTAAAATAATCGGATTCTATGGGAGGAGGGCCGTGGTCGGGATTCAGCTAGGAATATTCACAAAGTTCATATTCCTAACGC
>JBKHKA010000014.1:0-36147 GCA_046537845.1 Candidatus Aenigmatarchaeota archaeon | reverse complement strand
GGGGAGAAAAGCTGGAAGCCCTGGGAGGCGTGGGAGCGCTGTTGAGATACAAGATCGAATGAGTTAACTAGTCTTGGTTCGATAACATATTTATCGAATAATCATCGTCCGTTAATGTGGTTGTATAATCACTTTCAGATTCTAGGGTCCCCAGCTTAAAATTGCTGGCGTGACCGTCTTCCTCCACATACACTTTTGGGTTATCCCCGTCCTTTCTTAAATCTCCTGAGTCCCAACCGCTTTTCTTCATCTCGTAATGCCAGGAGTATCCAACTTCTTGTGGGTTTCTGTCTTCATCACATATGATCTGTATCATCTCCCAGTCTCCTTCGGCCTTTCCTCTTTATAAGCCAAATAACTTTGTAAGAAATATATGAAGATTAGAAAGGGGATTAATAAATAAACCCCAAGAAAAAACATTCCTTTCAATTTACCAGAAATTACCAAGTAAAAACCTAATGCAATGGAAATTATAAATATCATCATAGGTGATAAATATCCAAGAATATATTTAAGATTCGATTTTTTCTCATGAAAATTCTCACGATGCATACCGATCAATAATAATGCTAATCCTCCATAGAATAATATTATCGCCAAGCCTAATATACTTTCCATATTCTTTCACCTAAGTTTTTGGAATTGCAATAAATGCCACTATCAGTCCAGTAATCATAAGGGTTAACCCACATATTTTAATCATGAAGGAAAGTCTATCTCTTTTATTTACAAAAGCACCATGAATTGAAGTAACTATAATCAAAATCATAGATGATAGTCCGAGTAAAAAACATACTGATCCCAAAGTATCAAGAAATATGACACCCGATAATATTAATATGTGTGAAGCCAGATATACTAGACTTACCATGGCTGGATAGTTTTTTACCTCATCTTTCATTTTATCACCGCGATTATAGTTCTGAATGCCAATATATCGGTTCTATCCACATATAGGCTGGTGTATCAGCGTGTCTAAATACTGGTCCTTCCGGACTTTTAGCAATATCAAGAACACCTACCTGTTCGCCCCAACGACCTTCAAAATTTAGCCAGTTCTCATCCCGGATATATCGAATTGAATAATTAGAAGAGTTCAAAACTTTCCCATTTCCTTTGTGGTTATCCCATCCCTCAACTGGCCCTAGATCGACAGGGTCTGATCCGCTTTCGAGGTAACTCGCATGCCCGCCTTCAGCAACATATACTTCGGGATGCGTTCCATTCACTTTCCCTATATCATCCGAATTCCAGCTTCTCTTATCGCCTCCGTAGTGTTGTGAGTACCCTACTTTTTGTGGGTTTCCATCTTCATCACATATGATCTGTATCATCTCCCAGTCTCCTTCATGGTCAAAGATGTGATCGTTATACAAGTAAAAGAACCAATACTGTATAACTATTTTGTTGTCGGTTGCGGTGAAAACGTGTGAGTAGATATCGTATCCAGAAACCCAGCTGTGCCCGTCCCAGTCCAGGTAATTGTCAGAACTGGGATTATCAGCAAGATTCTGAGTAGAGGGAGAGTCTATATCGCCAGAACCAGCTCTTACTAGCGTGGAATCATCCAAAAACTCTCCTATATCCCTCGGGTAGTGGTTCTCATCCCCGTGGAAGTAAAGCACCGGCGAATACGTCTCAGCTAGTTCTTGCTGCTTCGAAGGAGAGATTTCCTCGTCCGTATGCATCCTGAACTTCATTTTGCCGTCGTCTTCATCGAACCAACCTTCGTCACCGCCGTCGCCTTCTCCGTTAGACCAACTGTATGACGGATACGTGCCTGTGATTCCGTCACCATCCCATGATTGGTCCACCGTATCGTACGTAAGGTCTAGTCTCTTGTCACTGGAGCTTTCTCCGTCCAGATCCATCTGATCGTCCCATACCACATCATCATCCCAGAGTTCGATCTGTATATCGATGTTGCGCTGGTCGTCAGGGATGTTCCGGACGAAGGTGATACCGTCACCGGAGTCGAACTCTTCTGGAGTAAGATAGTCGTCGTTTTTCTGTATCGGTTTCTTGCTGTGTGTCCATCTACTCGATTCCCACTCGTCCTCCATACGCACCTTCAGGTAGAAATCCCCTTCACTCCCAGTATCCGGAGAATCCTCATATGTAGCAACGCCTGCTCTCTTTATATGCAGCTTCACCACTGCATCATATAGAGGAAACAGGTCTTCACCGTCAAGGTGTGAATCTCCATCGGTGTCTGGATTCAGCGGATCCGTCGGACCGTCCACTTCTTCTCCGTCATCGAGATAGTCAAAGTCGGTATCGGGATTGAGAGGATGGGTGTTATGGGTGGGTTCCTCTGGATCGTCAAGCCCGTCTCCATCCGTATCTTCAGCCAGCGGATCGGTCCCGTACTCGTCCGCCTCCTCTTCGTCGGTCAGACCGTCGCCGTCGGGGTCTTTTGTAAGATAACCTGTCATATACGGATTAGTACCGTACCTCCAGAGCTCTTCAGTCCAGGACAAACCATCGTTGCTCCAATCCTCATCGGGATTCGTGGCAAAGTTTTTAAATTCGAGTTTGTCCGGACGCCTGTCGTAGGCTCCCGTGAGCGTTGCCATCAATATGTCGTCGCCACTGCCGTCCAGTTCTATGGAACGATCGTCATTGTCGAACACGTATGTGTCCTTGAAGGCAAAGTTCGAGCCTTCGGATCGGATCCCTACATCGTTGTTGTGGATTGTGTTGTCGAAGACGTTCACGTACTCGCCTCTGACCTTTTTACCAGCATCATCATCGCTTACTTCATATTCCATCAGCAAACCGATCTCATTATCGTAAAGACGGTAACCTGAGACTTTTTGTATCGGTCCCCCCCATTCGGGACGGTCCGGAAAGGGATACCAGGTTTCAGAATAAGCCATAACCCTGGTCGAAGTGGTATGACTCTTGCCGACATCATCGGTGACAGTGAGTTCCGGGAAATGGTAGTTCATAGGTTCTTCAGAAGAATACGTGTATTCAACCGTCTCCTTATCTGCCCCCTTGATCACCGTTTCGCTTCCATCGGGCTCTTTAAAAGTCCACTTGTAATTTACTATATCTCCAGCGGATGAGAAAGACTCACCGCCGTCCAATTCAACGGTCATCTCGTACTCTTCATCGTCGGAATCCCATTCATACTGACCTGTAACTTTGTGTCGCGATATCACAGCCACCGGTCCTACATTCACTTCACGTATCTCCGTACCTACGGTCCCGTGCTCATCTTCCACTTCCAACTTTATGTTGTAAACTCCTCCTTCTTCGAAAGCGTGATTTAAGCTCTCGCCCTCACCTATCTTACTATATTCGTATTCGCGATATTCGGATCTGTACCACCTCATCTCCTCTATCTCTCCGTCCCGTGCGTAAGATCCACTTCCATCGAACTCGACTTCCTCTCCAATCTCAGGATATTCAGGAGAATAGGTGAACTGTGCATCCGGCGGTGTGACCTTCACCGTGATCTTCTTCTCAAACGTATCGGTGTTCCCTTCTTTATCTTCCACCGTCAATCGGACGGTATAGTCTTCCGGCTCGATGCTGGGATCGCTGTAGCTGTGAGTCTCAACCGTACTTTCATCCCTCGTTCGTTCGGTCCCATCACCGAAATCCCAGATCCAATAATCCAACTCACTGTCCTTTGAGCTCACTGAATGATCTATGAAATTTATGGACTCGTGAGTCCTGGGCGTCCAACGGCCTATCCCGTTCGGGCTCTCCGGATACTCCACTTCAAAACCCGCCGTCGGTCCCTCCGCCCAGCAGCACCGCATACCGCTCGTTGTGCAGGTACGGGTTCTGCCAGCCGCCGTTAGCCATACCGTATTCCTTCTCATACTCCGTCGGCATGCCGTCCCTGGACATGTCCTCTGCATCTTCGTTCGCTACGCCGTCGCCTGACATGTCGTCGAAGCCGATGGGGTTGCCGTCATCGTCTCGTTCAAGGTGAGGGTCGTTCTTCACCGCCCACGCCAGCCGTTCGACATAGTAGTCCGAATCCGGATCGATCAGGTCAACATGGTTTATCTTCCCGTCCCCTGTGATGTCATAGTCCTTAGGTATCGGGTCGATGGAATCGTCCAATCCGGAGAAGTCAGTGTCCGGATTGAGTGGACCTGTACCGTACTCATCCGCCTCCTCTTCATTGGTCAGACCGACTATCATCCTATCCCTATAATATATGTGAGTTACCGCATATATAATTTCTTTTTTTTTGAATGTTGTATAATAACCTATATCTAGGCTTGAGAGAGTTGATCAGACGGGCCATAAATGATAGCCCATGATCTTCGCTTCCTTCGAGCACGATCTGAAAATCCTCAGCGAAGTTCACTTCCTCCACTTCGTGACGTGTGTGAAGGTGAGGGATACCTTTATCCGGCACCATCGGTCCGATACACATCTTAAGATTTATCTTATCATCTATCATCGCAGGAGTATTAGCCGTCAACGATATCGGTTATCATCTCAGGGGTGATGTTTGCGAAGATGTATACTGTAGAAATATTTGGTATGTTTTGGTTGGTTTGCAGTACTCGTTGGAGGGATACTCGTAGGTTTATTTTCAGATGATTGAAATGTGAATATCTATCCGAACTTTTTGAAATGAGATATCTCTTCGACCGTAATCTACTTATCTCTTTTCTTTTTTCCACTTACTGCAGGGATAATATGACCGTGAAAGTAGGAATAAACGGGTATGGGACCGTTGGTAAAAGAGTGGCCGATGCTGTGTCTCAGCAAAAGGACATGGAGCTCATCGGTGTTGCAAAAAGAAGTCCGACCTACGAGGCAGAGATGGCCGTGGAGAATGGTTATCCATTCTATGCAGCCTCGGATAAATATCTGGACGGGTTCGAAGAGAAGGACATTCCTCTAGCGGGGATGCTGGAAGACCTTCTCGATGAAGCGGACATAATCATTGACGGGACCCCTAAAAAATCAGGATATAAATCCATGTACGAAGAGGCCGGTGTTAAGGCGATCTGGCAGGGTGGCGAAGATCACGAATTGACGGGATTATCGTTCAACTCTATGGCGAATTACGACGAAGCCTACGGATCTGACTACCTAAGAGTTGTATCCTGCAACACCACGGGCCTCCTGAGGACCTTATACCCACTTCACAGGGACCTGGGCTTCAAAAGGTGCAATGCATGCATGATCAGGAGAGGTGCCGATCCTTGGGACACTTCAAGGGGTCCGATAAACTCCATAAATCCAGTCCTGGATATACCATCTCACCACGGACCCGACGTTCAGAGCGTCGTGCCCGAGATCGACATCCAGACCACTGCTGTGAAGGTCCCCACCACCATAATGCACCTCCACAGCGTCATAGTGGACCTGAAGGAGGAGATAGATACCGACGAGGTCATAGCGCTTTGGGAAGAAACTCCGCGAGTCAGGTTCTTTGAAGCCTCGCAGGGTGTAAAATCCACGGCCAAAGTCATGGAATGGGCGAAGGATAGGAACAATCCCAGAGGAGACTTGAACGAGATAGCGGTATGGAAAGATACGATCAAAGTAGAAGGGACCACGCTTTACTATTATCAGGCTATACACCAAGAGAGCGATATAGTGCCTGAAAACATAGACGCGATCAGGGCCATGATGGAACTGGAAGACGATAATGAGAAAAGTATCCAGAAGACCAACGAAGCCATGGGGATAGAGTAGTGAAATACATGTTGGTATGCCCGTTGGACTACCGGTACGGGAGAGAGGAGATGAAGTCTATCTTCAGCAAGGAGAACAAAACGGATAAGTTGTTGAAGGTCGAAGCGGCTCTAGCGAGAGCCCATGCAGAACTGGGCAATATACCTGAAGAGGGCGCTGAGATCATAACGGAGAACGCGAACACAGATACCGTCGACTGGCAGGAAGTGGAGAGGGTGGAAAAAGAAGAGACTAAACACGATATAATGGCTCTGGTAAAGGTCTTGGGAAAGCACTGCGGCGGTGCAGAAAAGTACATACATCTGGGGGCTACTTCCAACGATATCATCGATACGGGCATGGCTCTCCAATTGAAAGAAGCTTTGAAAGTGTTGGAAAAAGATCTAGAGGATCTGAAAAACACACTCTGCGATCGAGCCGAAGAACACCGTGAGACCGTTATGATCGGCAGGACCCACGGACAGCACGCAGTTCCGATAACTTTCGGGTTAAAACTCGCGGTCTTTGCTGATGAGATCGACAGACATCTCAAGAGGTTAAAAGAGGCTAAAACACGGGTACTCGTCGGGAAGATGAGGGGAGCCGTGGGGACAGGAGCCGCCTTCGGCGAAGATGCAGAGGAGATCCAGCGGTTGGTGATGGAAGATCTCGGACTCAGCGGTGTAAAAGCGAGTGGACAGCTCGTCGGTCGTGACAGGTATGCCGAACTGATCAGCCTTTCTGCTAACATCTCAACTTCGCTACAGAAGTTCTCCACTGAAGTACGCAACCTTCAACGCCCCGAGATAATGGAAGCCGCCGAAGCTTTCGAGACAGAAAAGCAGGTCGGTAGTTCTACAATGGCCCACAAGAAAAACCCAATCTTGGCCGAGAACATCTGCGGCCTGGCTAGAACGCTGAGAGGCTTTGTCGGACCCACTTATGAGAACATGGTGCTCTGGCATGAAAGAGATTTGACAAACTCCTCCTCGGAGAGGATAACCTTGGCCCACGTTTTAGTACTTCTAGACGATATCGTGGTCAAGTCAGAAAAGTTGTTCAGGAACCTGGAAGTATTCCCGGAGAACATGAAGAAAAACATCGGACTCAGCAAAGGACTGGTCATGGGCGAGGCGGTCATGATGCATCTATCGAAGAAAGGCATGAGTCGGCAGGAAGCACACGAGATCGTCAGAGAAGCCTCCATGCAGGCAAGAGCTGAAGACAGAGGGTTGAAAGAGATCCTCCTAGAGAGGGAGGATGTGATGGAGGTAACCAATGAAAACGAACTGGAAGAAGTTTTCAAACCGGAAAAATACATCGGCCAGTCAAAAGAGATCGTGGATGATATAACCCAGTAAAACCTTTTTCTTTATCTAATCTTCATCATCTTCTTGGTCGTCGTCTTCATCCTCTTCTTGGTCGTCCGCATCGTCCTCTTCTATCTTTTCCTCATCCTCATCGTCATCCACCACTTCTTCTCCTTCTTCCTCTTCTTCGTCTTCTTCTTCCTCGATCTTCTTCTTTCTCCTTCTTCTCCTCTTTTTGCCTTTGAGCCTCAATCTCTGGAAGAGTAGGATCTCGATGGTCTCGGCAGTGAAAAGCTGCTTTTTATAGAGATCTAGATTTTCCTCTCTCTTCAATTGGGAATTGATCTGCACCCTGATCAAAGCTCGTCTTAATTCTCTGCTCCTCTTCACCTTCAAGATATCGGAAAGGAGGAATGGAAATTCCTCAGGATCTTTTAGCGCCTCCGCGATGGGGATCCATTCTTCTCTCAACTCCTCTTCACCTTTTTCGCCCTCCAGCACCTCTATGATCTTTCGCGGGATCTTCTTGTCGTTTATCTCTACATGATCTGTGTTCCTGTTCTTGCTATTCATCTGCATGGCTTATACAACAATCGAAAAAGGTGTAATTTAGTCTTACGCAAGGATAGCAAGACCGATTTGGAAGGAAGAAGGGCTTATTCTTCTTCCTCTTCCTCATCTTCTTTATCCTTTCTCCAAGTCTCTATCCGCTCGTCTCCTATCTCTTCTTTTACATCTTCTAGAACTTCTTTGGCGTCTTTTTCGGCCTCTTCTCTCACCTTTTTTCTGCCCTTTTCATCTTCCTCTTTCACTTTTCTCTCGATCTGGTCGATCTTTTCCTTCATCTCTGACCTTCCAGGTATCTCACCTAAAATATCGTCCGCTTTGCCCACTATATCCTCCAATGATCCGATGTCTACGGGCTCTCTGCTGGGCACCTCTCTAGAAGCACCTAGATAATTGGAAGCTCCTTCCATCAACTTTGAAACTTCGAATGGGAACAATATCTTCGTAGCTTCCCCTTCAGACATGTTCTTCAGTGTATCCAACGACAAGTAGGTCAATGCCTTCTCATCCAGCGTGTTCGCTCCGAGCGAAAGTATCCTCAAGCGCTGCCCTTCACCCTGTGCCTCCAAGATCTTCTTCATCCTGGTACCTTCCGCATTGAGTATCCTGCTCTGCCTCATACCTTCAGCATTCAGTATCTTTGATCTTCTATTACCTTCAGCTTCAAGGATAGCGGAACGCTTTTTACCGTCGGCTCGCAATATAGCGGCTCTTCTTTCCCTCTCGGCCGCGGTCTGTTCTTCCATGGCATCTTTTACCTGTGGGACTGGATCAACTTCTCTTATCTCCACTGATTCTACTCTCACACCCCAAGCATCGGTGGCTTCGTCTAGAACTTCTCTAAGATGTGCGTTGATCCTCTCCCTATTGTAAAGGATCTCATCGAGCTCCATATCTCCTATAACGGATCTGAGGGTCGTCTGGGCGAGGTTGATGGTCGCGGCTTTATAATTTGTGACCTCAAAATAGGCCTTCTCCACGTCCACGACCTTGATATATATAATGGCATCCACATTGGTCGGAGAGTTGTCTTTTGTTATGACTTCCTGCCTGGGAACGTCTAAAACTTGAGTCCTCAGGTCAACCTTTATCACGTTCGAGATGAACGGATGTACTATATTGACTCCAGGCTCTAAGGTTCTCCTGAAGTTACCCAGAACTATCCATATCCCCTGTTCATAGGGTTGGATTATCCAAAATGCAGTCCTTCCAGCAACAATGGCAAATATGATTACGATTATCACCAAAACAATTATCCAACCTGTAGCTCCATCGAGCACTTGCAGACCTAACCATCCTAAATCTCCTAACATCTTATTTCCTCCTCTTCAACTCATATCATCTCATATTCTATTCATCCAATCTTTCGACAACCACATGCACTCCTTTAGATTCCTTTATACGTACTTTTTCCCCTTCTTCTATCTCTTCATCAGCGGTAGCACTCCATCCTCCGCCTATCTCATCACCGACTTTCACTTTCCCCGAGATATCGTTAGGATTTATCTTTTTGACCACTATCCCCTTCTTGCCCTTTAAGGAGCTCGTCATGGTGGTGGTGGGCTTTGACGGCGGAGATATATACTGATAATATCTCATAGATAAGAACATCAGGGGGATCACCACCGCCGCCACTATCAGGGGGGTCCAGAGAGATAACAATTCGAACTCTGGAAATGCGATGATTATGACTCCCAACGTGAGGAGTACACCTGCCGGTATAGCTATAAAGAACCCAGGGTCAGCTGCTTCGACGATGAACAATATTATACCTACTGCTATCAACACTATTCCCCATGTCATCAAGAAGGATAATAGATTATAGGTATTTTTATTTTTTGCTTTTTGCACGCTCTTGTTGTATCCCAACACATATTCGACAAAGATAATCAGAGTAGAGTCTGAATATCTTTAAATTATGTGTGGACATGGGCGATGACGACAAATCACAAAGAGGTGATAACATCGCCCATGTCCAAGAAAAGCAAAAGAAGAGGAAGTATAAAAAGAGTGAGCGTAAAGCAGTAAAAAAGAAGCTACAGTTGGAAAGAGAAGAGAAAAAGAAGAGAAAGAAGAAGATTAAAGCCAAACATCTTCGAGTTCTCTCATGGTATAAGATTATGCTTTGGTCAGTACGGATGTATATTAACGATACCATGAGAGTAGTGACGATAGCGGACATCATAGGAGTACACAGGAGTACGGTATACAACTGGATAAATCGATACAAAGAAGGTGGAAAAGAAGGATTAAGATATAAGTCAAGAAAACCTCATACTATTCATAGGATCTCCGAAGAAACTGTTCAGGATATAGTACAACTGTACAACAAAGGGTATGGCTGTGTTAGAATAGGATATGAGTTACAGATAGGGCATTCGACTGCATGGCGATATCTTGTGAAATTGGGTCTGATCAAACGTGGTGAAAAGAAACGAAGAAAATGGAATCATTTTCAGAGAAAACATAGTAATTCACTGTGGCAGATCGATCTCACGTGTATCGATGATGAAAACGATATCTGGGCTTTAGTTGGTATAGATGATCACTCACGTTTTGTACCGCTATTTCACGTGATACATGGTAGTCCTTCGATCGATGATATCTTACCTGTTCTAGAAGAGACCTTCCTTGAATATGGAGTTCCAAAACAGATCTTGACTGATAGAGGAACTCAATTTTACTCTGTTCGAGGAGGTGTTTCTACATTTGATATGTGGCTACACGAGCTATGTGTGAAACACATACTAGCCTCAAGAAAACATCCACAAACTAACGGGAAAGTAGAACGAGTCATACAAACATTCAAAAATGAATGTATTGATAAGATCGATTGGATCAAAGAAACTCTTCAAGATAAGATCGACCAATATCGTGAGCAGTATAACTTTCATAGGCTGCATATGATGTACAAAGAATACCATATCTTTGGAAGAGATTTCCGAAGACGAGAGATGTTCTATCCCTTCATGAGATTCTCTAACCACAGGTGAAACAATAATGAAAACTAAATATCAAGAAAACTTCTCTGTTCTCAGTCGTTGTCGAACATGTCATGGGATACTACACTTTTTGCACGCTCTTGAATATATAGAACAGATGAAGCTTACGTGCTCTCGATCCTTGGAGCGAGGAGGTACCTCACGTTTCCATTGTCGTCGGCGAAGGTGAACTCGATCTTTATGGGGTAATCCGCTCCCAATTCTATATCCAGTATAGTATCTTTGGAGACACATTTGATCATATTGGAGAAATAATCCAGGGCGAACAAAGACCGCACTTCTTCGTTAGCGTTCAGTTCCTCCAGTTCATCTTCACCCAGTGTGAGCCTCACCATGTCTTCATCCTCTTCAGACAATATCTCAAATCCATCGGTGTTCGCGGTTATAGATATGTGGTCAGATATGTTTTCAGAGGCCTTTACGCCATTGAGCACGTATTTACCTTTGACTTTTAGACTCAACGGGAGGTCGAGGCTCGGTACGTTCGGGTCGGTCATCCCGGCCGTGTCCAAAAGAGCCATCTTCTGTGTGATGTTTGTTACCCCCATCACCAGACGGTTCTCTTCCTCGTCGTGCTTCATGCTGACTATCTCTCCAGCTTCCGCCAATTTCAAAAATTGTTCCATCTTTTTGAGGTTGAGACCCAGTTCGGTCTCGTTGGCCTCATAGCTCTCGAAGGCATCTTTGTCCAAACTCAGATCCACCATAGCAACATGTGCAGGATCCACGGCCTTCAAGCTCAGACCATCTTCCGTTAGGTTGATCTTGACTTCATCCACTATAGTGCCAACTATTTCTACCAGGTCCTTCAATACGTCAGAGTTTATCTCAGCGTTCAACATGATGATCCCCTTAAATTTCTGCTATAACTCGCACACAAATAAGAGGTTTGAGATATAAGGATTATGGTTTATCGGGGCTTTTGTCCGGATTAGGCGAAAGATCCTTGTCTATCATCACCAATAGGTACATATCCACCCCTTTACTAGTCCTAAACATGGAGAAGCTCCGTGGACTCGATCTGGAAGGCAAATTGGTTTTGGATGCCGGGACCGGCGCCTGTGGCATGACGAAATTGCTGGAAAAAAGAGACGCAAAAGTTATCTCTATAGACCTTGAAAGGGAATACCTCAGAGATTGCCGCTCTCAGACTGAAAGCGCCCAATTCCTTGAAGCGGATCTTTCCGATCTGGGCTTTATCAAAAATGGGACTTTCGATCACGTGATATGCAATTTTCTTATCAGCGCTCTTTCCGAAAATAGAGATCTGCTCATCTCCTCGGTGTTGAGGGAGTTCTATAGAGTGCTCAAATATAAAGGCAGCTTGGTGATCATCGATTATTATCCTTTCGAGGAGGGAAAGAATCCGGGTGATCTGGACGAACTACAAGTCCAGCTCTGGAGGTCGGAGAACGCTCTTTTCGAACTCTTGGGCGAAGGGCACCTAGAAGAGATAAGCCCCATGGTCCTGGATAGAGAGTTAGAAGCGATAGGTTTTCAAAGCAGCGAGATTAAGACTCTCACGGAAGAAGTTCCCTGGCCGACCGATCTTTTGAAAGAGCATGAGCAGATGATCCGGAAGAATATAGAAAAGTTGGACGAGGTACATATGAAGGACTCATTCACAAGGAGGTTGAAGGATCTCATGGAGTCTGCGGAGGGAAAAAAAGTCTACTCAGGAGCCATCTACGAGCTGAGAGCCAAAAAGTGAGTTATTCTCTCAGCTCTCCGAAGGTGGTGATCCTCTCCGCGAATGCGTCGTGCTTGTGTATAGATTCTTCACTCTTGCTCTTCACCTCTATGTGGGTCGAATCGGGAAATTCCTGGTAAGAGTTCAAACACTTTGAAAGTATATCTCTGACTATGTCCTCCACAAACTTTGGATTCTTATGGGCACGGATCACTACTTCCGCCTCGTCGTCCCTTTTCAATATCTCATGGGTGGGGAAAGATACTGACGATTCCAATATCTCTATCAGGTCGTTCACTTCTACTTCTCTTCCGGGTGGTACTTCCATCATAAGAGTGGTCTTGTTCCTCTGGTTGTGGGTTATGGTGGGCAATTCCTCCAGAGCTTCTGAAAATTCAGGATATTCTTCTTTGAATCTGTCTTTGACCGTCTCCATCGCACAGGGGCAGGTGTTTATGCCCACGGCGGTGGTTCCGATAAATTTTTTCACTTCCATCTCGGTTCCGTCCTTTTCCTTACGATAGCCCTCGCCTTTGGCCCTTATCATATAATTCTCAAGGCTGGTCTTTCCTTTGGGCGACTCCTTCTCCAAAAAATAATCCGCCTTGATATCCACTTCCGAATAGGACGCGTACTCGTGTCTCTTCAAAAGCATCCTGCACATATCGGCGGCCAGGTTCTCCAACCCCTTCACCGGTTCTCTCACACTTTTATCAACGACCTCTCCAGTGACTTCCACGTTCCGGGACATGTGAGAGCCCTTTTGATCGGACGGGAGATCAACAAAAACGTCAATCGTTGCATTCAGGGTCCTTTTTCCCGAAGGACGATCCACCACAATTGGTTTTTTGACCCCTGTGACGCCGACCCTGGTGATCTTGAATCGGTGCTCCACGGCTTGACTTTGAACATCTGTTGAGTCATCCATATTTCGGATACCGACCACTTTTTAATAAAAACTTCGGTGAGGTCGGGAGGTGCCGTAAAGAATCCATTCCATTTATATATGGCCTCCTTTCTCATAAATTATACTCGAATAGACAGGAAGAGGTAATCGATATGCCAGGAAAAGAAGAAGTTATAGATAGATTGAAACAGGTCATCGATCCCGAGACCGGTACGAGCGTATACGACATGGGGTTGATCTCAGATCTAGAAGTCGAGGATAACAATGTCAGTTTGACTTTCACCCCGACGAGCCCCTTCTGTCCTCTAGGCGTTCAGCTCGCTGTTCAGATCAAAAAAAGTTTACTGGGGATGGAAGATCTAGAAGAAGAACACGTCGATATAACAGTGGAAGGGCATCTGAACGCGGAGCAGATAAACGAAAAATTGGCCAATGGGGAATTATAAGTGGAGATACATCCCGAGTGCGTACCCTGCCTTTTGAAGAGGTGTCTCTTCGAAGCTAGTATAGTGGACGAGGATAAAAAAAGGGAAGTCGTCGAGAAGGTCCTTTCCATACTGGATGAAAATTTTGAAGAGGGCGCCGTTTCCGCAGAGGTGGCTACCGAGGCACACGGTAAAGTTTACGATATCCTCGGCACCTCCGATCCCTACGCTGAGATGAAAGAAAAGAGCAACGAAAATGCAGAAAAGCTTTTGAAGAGAGCAACGTCTCTGCTCGACGACGGTTCTTTCAAAGACCTAGTTTTGCTCTCGATCGTCGGTAACGTTCTAGATTTCGGGTACAGAGACGATATCGAGTCCGCTGATTTTCTGCTGAGGGAATTTGAAAACCTCATAGAAGAAGGTTTAGGATATGACGACACTGAAGATATCGAAGATATACTTAAACAGGCGGGCGATGTGATATTTTTCACCGATAACGCTGGAGAGATAGTTTTCGATAGACTGCTTTTAGAGAAGATAAAAGATTATGATGTCTACCTAACCGTAGTGGTGAAAGGCGAGCCGATACTTACCGATGCGACCATGGAGGACGCCTTAAAATACGATATAGGCGATATCGTGGACCGACTCGATACCACCGGCGGCTATGCCGTGGGCGTGGATTTCAAAAAATTACCCGACGAAGTTAAAGATAAATTGGAGGCCGCAGACATCATAATCGCCAAAGGGATGGCGAACTGGGAATCTTTTTCGGAAACGGACTATTCTCCCATCGCTTTTTTGACGAGGAGTAAATGCAAGCCAGTGGCTGAGACCATGGGCGTTCCTTTCGACAAGAACATCGCCAAATTATTCAAGTGAACTGTACTTGTAACTCACCAGGGTCTCTGCAGTCACTGACCAGGGTTTCATCATCCTCTCAGAGACGGAGACCTCCTTATCAGCCCATTTATAGACCGGCGATCGGAAGTCGCCTTCGCTGAAACCACCTATAACCACCACGTAATCTTCTGTTCTAGACAAGAGCTGGGTGGGATCCGCCTTTTCGGCTCTAGGGGTCATCACGATCTTTATGCCGATCTGTTTATCCAAAACCGTCATCAAGCCCTCTTTTAAAAAGTGTACTCCCTGGAGAGTATCGCCGTGAGCAACCCTGAGCAGCATCTTCTTGAACTTTTCAAGATCATCAGGGACTTCGGCGTCCGCTTCGAATTGGAATATCTTACCATCCTGGGTATGAACTATGGTCCGGAGTTCTCTTTCTTCCGCTAGGCCCGAATCCTGGGTGAGAAGAAGAGAGAAATGGACGATGTCCGATTTGAATTTTTTTGTCCGCATGGCTTCAGGGCTGATCTCCATCTCACAGTCGGCTAACACCAAAGTCAACATGGATATCACGTGATCATCTTATCCGATCCGTTCTTTTTCCTGCCCAGGTCGATCTCCCGGGTGATTCTCCTTCTGGTGGAAAGATTTTCTTCCATCGATTGGAGTAGGGAGAACCACTTATAAAAGGATTTGTCTCGGCTACTATGCGGGAAGATATCTCAAACACTTTGAGATCCAATTCTTCCGTGATTGCTCTCTCCGTCGATAGGAATCGTGTGGAGGAAATCCTTACCCGATGGCGTGTTCGACCGTCTGGAGCTAATGCACATCCCGACCGGCAACGCTTTTGATCTGTGGTGAGCGGACCTATACCTGTTGATACTCCCCGTGAAAAATCTGTACCTCCCAGCCTTATGGTGTACTATATTGTATATATGAAATGCTTTTCGGACATCAATAAAGCATTCCTAGAATATGTTGAACCTTGCTTTGGCATAAGTTAAGCACGGCATAGACCGTAACTCTTATAAAATAGTATCGTGTTACTTAGTAATATGTTACTAAAGTTTGTAGATAGAGAGTCAGAGCTTGCAGGAATGGAGGATCAATACATAAGAGAAGGACCCGGACTTTTCATCCTGTACGGCCGGCGGAGGATCGGTAAGACCACCCTAACAAAAAAGTTCGCTGAATCAAAACCGCATTTCTATTTCCTCGCCAAAAGACAAGACATCTCGCTCGAAATGGAACGCTTGATGGAATCGTTTTCCAAGGAATTCGACGTTTTTATCGAAAAAAGTGAAGACTTAGACGGGTTCTTTGAGAACGTGATCGACAGGATAGAATTCGAAGATAAATTCGTTTTCATCATCGACGAGTTCCCGTATTGGATAGAAGAAAACAAGAGTATCTTATCGGAGATGCAGCATCTATGGGATGAGCGACTGAAGGATGAAAACATATTCTTGATCTTGACCGGTTCGTCTATAGGGATGATGGAAACCGAGGTATTGAACTATAAGAGCCCTATATATGGAAGAAGAACAGGACAATTGAAGTTAAAAGAGATGCCCATCTCTGCATTGAAGAGTTTCCTACCGTCATACTCCCATGAAGACCTTATCAGAACATATGGCGCCCTGGGTGCTATACCGTTCTATCTGAAGGAATTTGATGATGAAAAGGAATTCTTCAAAAACGTCGAGACGACCTTTTTTAACAACTTGAATATCCTGTATGAGGAGGCCGAGATACTTCTGAGGGAAGAACTCAGAAAACCAAATGTTTATTTCAATATGATAAAGGCTATAATCGATGGAGCCACGAAGTTAGCCGAGATATCTTCCAAAAGTCATGTTTCTGTTACCAATGTGAACAAATACCTGAATGTCCTAGATAGGTTGGATATAATAGAAAGAGAATATCCAGTTACAGAGGGGGCAAAGAAAAAGAATTTTCATTACAGGGTAACGGACAATTATTTCAGGTTTTGGCTCTCATTCGTTTACCCCAATCAAGGCAGGATAGAAGATAGCGCCAAGAACTCAGTGAAAAAGGTGAAGAAAGACTATGCTCATTTCATGGGACCCGTCTTCGAAGAAGTCTGTAGGATGTATGTGAAAAAAAATTATGCTTACGAAAAGGTTGGAAAATGGTGGTACAAAGAAAACGAGATCGATGTTGTTGGATTAAATGATGAAAAAGATAAGATGCTGTTGGGTGAATGTAAGTGGAGCAAAAAAACCGTTGGGCAGGGGTTGTATTATGAGTTGAAGGAGAAAGAGGAAAACGTCAGATGGAAAAACGATGATAGAGAAGTAGAATATATGCTATTTTCAAGGTCTAGTTTTGATGAAAACTTGCGTTCTCTAGATGACGATAATTTATCGCTGGTTGATCTAAAAGATCTCTGGCACGGCTTTGAACGTTGACAGTAGTTAATGCCTGACTACTCTACCCCATGATCTCAGAACTTTTCTATTTTATAGTGATTCAAGGTGTGTTTTTCTACCAGTGCCGTTGCTACATCCATCGCCGATCTCCCTCGTCTGTGAATTCTTCCGGACCGGTCTGATTGCAAAGACATCTCTCAGATATGATTCGACCGCCCGGTATCCATGACAAAGGTCTTCACCTTTAGGGGCTCAACATCTTAAACGCTCTCTAGTAGAAAATCGTCACCCCACAGCTTCCATGGTTTCCACCACGTCTACTGTTTCTTTCACGTCGTGGACTCTCAAGATGGAGGCGCCCTTTTCCACCGCCGAAGCAGCCACAGCGAGGGATCCGTAGAGTCTTTCTTCGGCTTCCTTTCCGAGTATCTCGCCCAGAAAACTCTTTCGAGAGGCTCCGAGGAGGACCGGGTAACCAAAAGAGGTGAACTCGTCCAGCCGCCGGATGATCTCCAGGTTGTGTTCCAATCCCTTTCCAAAGCCTATGCCCGGGTCGATGATGATGTTTTCGTCCTTTATGCCGGCTTCGTGGGCGGCTTCTATCCTCTTCAGGAAGAAGGAAGATATATCCCCCATCACGTCCCGGTAGGTTGGATCTTTCTGCATGTGTTTGGGTCTGCCCTGCATGTGCATCATCACCACAGGTACGCCGAGCTCTGAAACGGCCTCCAGCATCCCTTCCTGCCTCAGACCGAAAACGTCGTTGACCATCTCCGCCCCGGCTTCCACGGCTTCCTCCGCGACCTCAGGTTTGTAGGTGTCTATGGAAATAGGCGTATCTATCAATGGAGCCAACTCTTCGATCACGGGGATCACCCTCTCCAGTTCTTCTTCCACCGAGATACGTTCGCTTCCCGGCCTCGTGCTCTCTCCCCCTATATCGATGATGTCAGCGCCGTCTTTTTCCATCTTAACGCCTCTTTCCACCGCACTCTCCACCGCCTCGTACCTTCCACCGTCAAAAAAAGAATCCGGTGTCACGTTCAATATGCCCATGACTTCACAACTTTGAGCTGATTCAGAACCCCGGTATGACTTCAAAGCACTTTCGATCTCTTCAGCCAACCCTGGCAAATCGAAGGGTTGTTCTTCCAATTTTTCCATGACCCTCTGGTACTGGGAGCGGGTGCCCATCATCAGTATCTCACTTTCATCTATGGAAAGGTTCAAGGTCTTCCACGCAACTGCGGTCTCACCGCCGGCGGAGAGAAATTCCTGTTTTACTATGTTGGCTCCTCTAGGGTCCAATCCCCTAGCGTAGATCAGGAAGTGGTCCGCTTTGGGCGTCATTATCTCCACTCCCTTCTCGTCACAGCCTATCCTCGTCAGTAATCCACTGATCTCTTTTTTGGTCAGATCACTCAACACCCTGGTTTCGAACATATAATATCAGAAAAAAGAAAAGAGTGTGTAGTATTAACTTTTTTCACTCTTCGAAGATAGCCCCGCAACCGGGGCACTCCTCCGTGTCCTCCTCTACAGGGGTACCGCAGAGAGGACATTCATAGACCATGGCCTCTTCTTCTTCCTCCTCTGATTCACCTTCTTCATCTTCTTCCTCTTCCGGTGCCTCTTCAGTCTCTTCGATCTTCTCGACCTTTTCTCTCTCTGCTTCGTCACTTTTGGACGGCTCTTTCCCAACTTCATCCCCTTCCTCAACTTCGGGTTCGAGAGGAGGTTTCCTTTTCATCTTTCTCTTTTTCAGGTCCTCAGGAGCGAGTTCTTTGATCTGTTCCACAACAGTAGCGGAATCTCCCCCTTTCACCTGGTAAGTTTCATCGTCGATCATGTCCAGCGTCTTCATGGCCCTGGTTATCCTATCTCTGTCGTAGGCCTCATCAGACCCTTCTGTATCTTCTTCCTCACTTTCCTCCTCTTCTTCTCTCTTTTCGCCTTTCTTTTTCCCCTTCTCCGGCATCTTTTTTTCTTTTCTCCTTCTTCCTTCGGTCTTTTCCTCTTCCTCTAGATCTTCTTCCTTACCTGCTTTTTCTTCGGTAGCGTCGCCTCTTTCAGAGGGTCTCCTTCTTTTTTCCGGGTCCTTACCGCAGTTCGGGCATTCGTCCGCGTCGGCGGGAATCGCCACCCCACAGTTCATACAGATCGTTTTTTTCACTGTAGACACCTTTTCTTGCCTTAGTTAACGACCGCCCCTATTAAAAATTGACCGATGGACTCGAAAGGTCTATCTGAAAAAATTTAATATACGTTCATAAGGTTTTGAGCGTGGTGACAGAAATGGAAAACAACACTCTGAAGACGCTTTTGAGCCATCGGTCCATCAGAAAATATGAAGATGAGAAGCTGGAAGAAGAGAAGATCGAAGAGATAGTCAGGGCAGGAAGGCAAGCTCCCTTTGTATCGCAGATGTGCAGCGTCATCGTTGAAAAGGAGAAGGAAAACATACCTTTCGGAGCCCCTGTATTGTTCACTATCTGCGTGGATATCTACAAATTGGAGAAGGTGATGGAAAAGAGAGATAGAGATATAATCACCAACGACCTGACCATGCTTCTCTTCGGCATTCAGGACGCAGCATATCTAGCCCAGAACATGGTGATCGCGGCGGAAAGCATGGGACTCGGTACCTGCTATTTAGGGGCCCCTGTCAGAACCGCTAGAAATCTGAAAGAAAAGTACGACCTGCCGGAGAAGGTATTCCCCTTGGTCCAACTGGTGGTGGGCCATCCCGCAGAGGACCCTCCCGTAAGAGCAAGGTACCCTCTGGATTTCGTGCTCTTCGAAGACAGCTATCCAGACTTGACGTCAGAGGACGTGGAGGACGCGATGGAGACCATGGATGAAGGTTTTCTAGAAGAGGACTATTACAGAAAACTCGACGCCATGATATCACTCAAGGGCGAAGAGGAGGATGGATTCACATACGATGATTACAGCTGGACCGAACACATCACCCGCAAGTGGGGACAGTGGTACAAGGATCTAGAAAGCCAGATAGATATATTGAAGGCCTGCGGGTTCGATGTATGCGGTGAAGAAAGGGAGTGATCATCTGTTGAATATCGGTCTTTGTATGCCCTCTTTCGATACGTAGATCATCTCCTCGTCTTCGGGCCCGAACTCTTCTTTGGCCTGTATGAAGCCGCTCAGCCTCACCGCTAACAGGTCTATGTGATGCAAGGCGACAGCTTCCTCCGTTCTCGGGCTCCTCGGACTGCCCCATTCGTAGTCTCCGTGATGGGAGAGAACTATGTGGGAAAGTTTCAACCCCAATTCCTCGGGAAAATCCGACATCTCCTCTATCTTCTCCTTTATCATCCTCTCGCACATCACCGTGTGACCCACCAGCTGGGCCTCGTTGGTCAGCTCTATCGAAGTGGTGGTGTTGTATTCTTTTACCTTGCCGAAATCGTGTACTATCGCCGAAGCGAGCAGCAGGTCTCGATCCAACTCGGGGTATATGTCGGAAACGTGGTCGGCCAATCTGCTCTCCACCAGGGTGTGCTCTAAAAGTCCGCCCAGGTAGTTGTAGGCGTATCTTTTGCTGTAAGGAGCTTTTTTAAATCTACCGACGAATCCTTCGTCCTTTAAAAACGATGAAACCAGGCTGTACAAGTTCTCGTCCTCGATGGTCCGAGCCAGCTGCAGCAGCTCGGTGAACATATCGTCTATATCCTTTTTCGTGGACGGTATGTACTCTTCCGCATCGTATTCGTCCTTCTTCACTCTTTCCAGTCCGTGCAGTTCCTTCTCATTTATCGAGATCTGCTCTTCCCCTTTGTAGGAACTCACCACCCCTCTGACCTCTATAACGTCGCCCACTTTCAGTGTATCGTACAGCCTGCGGACCGCTCTTTCCTCGGAACCGCCCCAGTATACCAGGGGGATCTTACCGGTCTTATCTCCCACCATCAACCTGAAGTACCACCCTTTGGCGTATTCTTTAGGGGGTGTCTTTTCCTTGATGGCAAACATCTCGCTTATCTCATCGCCTTCAACCAGCTCTTCCACATATGTCTCTTTTTTCAATCTTTCACACTCCTTTTTCAACATCTATCATTTCAACTTCTTTAAATATTCTCCTTCACCTTTTTCTCCGACGAACTGTTTGTCCTCGACTATGATCTTCCCCTTGGAGATGACTCTCCTTGGGAAGATGGCCTGAAAACCCTCGAACGGCGTCCAACCACATTTGTAATGGAGGTTTTCCGGGTTTATGGGCTCGTTCTCTCTGAAATCGAAGTTTATCAGATCGGCTCGGTAGCCCTCTTCTATCTTCCCTTTCTTCAACCCCAGTCGTTTCGCGGGGTTCAAAGCTATGGTTTTCACCACGGTGGACATGGACATCTTTCCCCTCGCCACCTCGTTCAAGAGAAGGGGATAAGTGGTTTCGACGCCGGGCACCCCGGAAGGTGCATCTTCAAAATCCTCTTTCTCCTCCTCGAGATGCGGCGCGTGATCGCTAGCTACTATAGGGACCTTTTCTCGTTCGAAGGCCTCCCATAGATGATATCTTTGCAGGTCGTTTCTAAGAGGAGGATTTACTTTCCCGTAAGGGCCGAGAAATGCGTCCTCGCTCAGGAAAAGATGATGGGGTGTGACTTCACCGATATAACCCGCCTCTTTCACCTTTTCAAGGGACTCTTCAGCGGTCAGGTGGCAGATGTATTTACGCTCTCCGGGCAGGTCCTTCACTCTCTCGACGGCCTCCAGTTCGCTCTTTAGAGGACGGTGTCGGTTGTGCCCCGAGATGTCCTCTCCCGGCGGACCTTCAAACTGCTCTCGATCCTCGCAGTGGAAAGCCACTTCGGCACCCATGGAGTCCGCTTTCCGTAAAAGGTCTTTCAATTCGTCTTCTTCTAAAGCTTCAGCGCCGGTCGATGGAGCCAAGTAAACCTTGAAAAAATCGGTCAACTCTTTCATCTCTGCGATATCTTCACTCAACAATCCGTAGAGCCCGAAGTCGATGACTGATTTTTCTTCTCCCATCCGTTTCTTCTCTTTCAGCCTCCTGTAACTGTCGGTCGGGGGTTCCGTATTGGGCATGTCCATGACCGTTGTTATACCGCCGCAGGCGGCGCTTACGGATCCGGTGTAAAAATCTTCTTTCTCCGTCATACCGGGGTCCCTGAAATGTACGTGTACGTCCGTGCCGGCGGGCAGTATCACTCCGTCAAATCTCTTGATCTCTTCAGTGGTCTTCAGACTCTTCTTCACGAATTCTATATTTCCTTTTTCGATGCCGATATAGCAGTTCTCGTAATCCCCTTCGATGTACGCCGTACCCTTAATTATCATCTCTATCTATCTCTCTTCTGACGATCTCTCCGTAGGGTTCTTTTTCAGCGAAGATGACTCCCTCGAAAACTTCCAGGTTGCAGTTCCCTTCTCTCCACTCCATCGGTCTAAGACCCGCTTTTCTGCAGGTATGATCCAAGAACTCTTCTTCGTCCCAGCCCTGATCCACGGGCACCTGGGGGAGCAGGAGACCTCTCCTAGCGCCTTTAGAAGCTATCAATCCGTGCTTTCCACACTGTATCTTTCCCGGCAGTTCTTCAGGGTCATCGTACTCCAATCTTTCAGGTGGTGTCAAGAGACTGACTTCTACGACTATGGAATCGAGTTCAGCTTCTCTTAAGGCCGGAAAACGTGGGTCCTGGGTGGCGTTCTGGGCTCCCTTGACGATGGACTCCCTGAGTTGGAACGTTGGCTCGGGATAGCCTATACATCCTCTCAGATCGTGGGAGGGATACTTGTTTATGGTCACGAAGGCACCCATCTTCTTCTCGAATTTTTGGGGAAGATTTACCTCCGGCATCGCTTCGTTCTTGACAGCTCTCTCTATAGCTTTTCTAGCGAGCTTCACCGCGTTTTCTCCATCCTCTTGCGTGAACATATCACCCGATTGAGCTCGGCCAATATTTAATTTATGGAACCCTGTTTTTTTGACGGAGTGAGGGTCAAGTTAAAATAGCAGGAAACGTAATTAAACCTAACGACCCCATGGATTTTGGATAACGATGATGATAAGCATCGTGATAACGGTAAAGAACGAGGAAAGGGACATGCCAGACCTACTGGATAGTCTAGTGGTCCAGGAACCCCCTATAGAAGTCATCGTGGTGGACGCCCACAGCGAAGACAGAACTCAGGAGATCGTGAAGGAGTACTCGGAGGAGTATGATTTCGTCCACCTTTACCTCAAGGGCGGTACAAGAGGGAATGCAAGGAATTTCGGAGTCAAGAAGGCGAAAGGGGATGTGGTGGCTTTCATAGACGGAGACGAGATCGTGAATCCTTTCTGGGCCGAGGAGATGAGGAAGAGCGCGAAAGAGTACGACGTCGTCGCGGGGAAGACCATCCAGATCGGTTATCACGCTTTCGAGGAACTCGAGAGGGTGGAACTCTTCCACAAAGGCTACGACATAACTTATCCCAGCTGCAATCTGCTCTACGACAAAGAGATATTCGAAAAGATAGGGGGGTTCGATCCGTGGTTCCAGACCGCCGAGGACATAGACCTCAATCTTAGGGCCGTGGAGGCCGGAGGCAGCATAGGTCACAACGAGAGGGCCATAGTTTACCACAGGACCAGGGGGAGTTTCTACGGTTTCTTCAAACAGGCATTCTGGAACGGCTTCGGGAGGAAACAGTTGACCATGAAGCACGGGAACTTGTGGAGCAATTACTCTCCCGGGAAGATGCTGGATCATCAGATGACACCATGGTACTTCGCCAGGATGGCACCCGCCTTTTTGGGCTACATAGGTTGCAAGCTGTTCGGCAATCGACCCGAAGAATCCGACAAACCGATGTGAGCCTTTTGAAAGTAAAAGGCAAATGATTAATATGAGAAATTCTATGGTAAACCACCATGAAGACCTACATAAT
Source organism: Candidatus Aenigmatarchaeota archaeon (assembly GCA_046537845.1). Taxonomy (GTDB): domain Archaea; phylum Thermoplasmatota; class Thermoplasmata; order Halarchaeoplasmatales; family Halarchaeoplasmataceae; genus Natronoplasma. The sequence continues at coordinate 12,437 of JBKHKA010000014.1, read as the reverse complement.
GCTGATGTTCAACAGCGAAGGAGCGAAACCGTCTGAGGTTATAGACGTTCTCCATGGATTAGGATTCGAACCGCAAAAAGGCGAATACGATATGGTGTACGACTGGGGAGATGGGACTGAGTTAAAAGAGGCCATCTGGTTTGCGGATAAGATCCATGCGAACCTTGAAGGTTTCGACGTCACTTACTCTATCGAGACCGTAGAAGAATAGAAAAAGAGGTAGAGTAAGAAAAGAAAAAAGGTTTTAGAAGCCGTACTGCTCGCACTTTTCATCCACTTCTTTCTGTATCTTCTCTATGTGTTCTTCAGTCAGGTGTGCGAACCTTCTCTGTTTTTTCAGATACTCTTCCACAGGCTTCCTTTCTTTAGGCTTTTTGGTCACGTTTATATCGCAGATCTCGCCGTCTTCGGCTTCCCAAAGAACGAAGACACCGGTCTCGACAGCCAATCTCGAAAGCTCTATAGAATCGGCACTTCCGTGTCTCCAGCCCGTCGGACAGGGTGCGAAAATATGCACCAATGCGGGGCCGTCAGCTTTCAAAGCCTTTTTGACCTTCTTCTTCAGATCGTCTATGTAGGCTATAGTGGCGGTAGCCGCATATGGTATATCGTGGGCGGCCGAGATCCTAGCCAACGGCTTTTTCGGTCTGTCTTCACCTATGCTCACCTTGCCAGCCGGTGAAGTGGTGGTCGAAGCTCCATAGGGAGTCGAACTACATCTCTGGATACCGGTGTTCATGTAAGCCTCGTTGTCCAAACAGATATGGGTGACGTTATGCTTCCTCTCGAACATACCAGAGAGCGCCTGGAAACCTATGTCGAAGGTGCCACCGTCGCCTGCGAAGGAGATTATGTTGGTATCTCCCTTCTTGCCCATCTGCTTCAGAGCGGCCTCTATCCCGGAAGCCACGCTGGCGGCGTTCTCGAAAGCCGAGTGTATCAAAGGTATCTCCCATGCGGTCTGAGGATAAGCGGTGGTGGTGACTTCCAAACACCCCGTGGCCACGGTGGCTATGGTGTTGGGACCCGCTTCGCTCAAGACGGCTCGCATCGCAGTACCTTCACCGCAGCCTGCGCACATCCTGTGTCCGGGCGCGAACAATTCTTTTTCTTCATCTTCCGACATCATGATCACCTCATCACATCCTCGTTCATATTTATCCATTCGACCGGCTTCTTCACTCCTCCGGCTTCAACGGCTTCCTTGGTCTTCTCGTACATCTCCTTGAAGTTCTCCTTGAATATCTCCCTGCCGCCCAAACCGACGATGAAGTTCTTCATCAGCGGGCTTTTCTTTTCATTGATGAAAGTTCCAGCGCTTTCGGCGAAAACAGCTCCGCCGAAGCCTGGAGATATGTTCCTATCAACCACGGCAAGACCGTCAGCGTCTCCGGCTATCTCTTTCAACAGATCCCCGGGGAAAGGTCTGAAGACGGTGAGTTTAGCCAAACCGACTTTTTCTCCCTCTTCACGCATCTCGTCCACGGCGGCTCTAGCTGTTCCGGACATGGAACCCATAGTGAGCAGGATTATGTCCGCGTCTTCGCACTTGTAAGGAGTGATCCTGTTGTACTCTCTTCCGAATCTCTCTTCGAATTCGTCGAATATCTCGTCTATAATTTCGGGCGTGTTCTCTATAGCCTCTGTTTGGTCGTATTTGAGTTCCTGATAGTATTCTGGAGTACCCAATGAGCCGAAGGTCATCGGTTCTTCGGGATCGAGTTTTCCGTGGGGTGGTTCGTAAGGCGGTAGGAAATCGTCGACGTCTTCCTGCGCAGGGACTTGGACACCTTCAACCGTATGGGTCAATACGAAGCCGTCTATCCCTACCATCGCGGGAAGCAGAACTCTCTCATCTTCCGCTATCCGGAATGCCAGGATCATGAGGTCTAAGCCTTCCTGGTTCTTCTCGGCGTAGAATTGCAGCCATCCGGAATCTCGTGAAGATACGCTGTCTTGATGCTCCGCCCATATATTTATCGGTGCGGACAGCGCCCTGTTTCCCACTGCCATAACTATCGGAAGGCGCATCCCTGAAGCTATGAAGAGCATCTCGTGCATCAGCGCTATACCCTGCGATGCCGACGCGGTACAGGTGCGGGCACCCGTAGCCGAGGCACCTATGCAGGCGCTCATGGCCGAATGTTCGCTTTCGACCCTTATCATGGAAGCATCGAGCTCACCATCGGCGATGTACTCCGATACCTTCTCGGGGAAAAGGGTCGAGGGTGTTATGGGATAAGCCGGTATAACATCCGGTCTACAGAGTTTGGCTCCCAAAGCGGTCGCCATATTACCTTGGATCGTCAAACCTTTTTGCTCGCCCATATTATCACTTCTCCTCCACTTTCATGACTATAGCATCTACTGGACATTCTTTCTCACAGATACCGCAGCCTTTACAGTAATCGAGATCGAACTCGATGGCATCCTCGGTCTTTTTTATCGCTCCGTCAGGACAGTAATCGAAACATTTGAAACATTGTATGCACTTCTCTATATCGACTTCCGGTTTCATCGTCCTCCAACCACCGGTCTTGTATTCTTTCGAACTGCCTGGCTTTTTGTTTATTCCACCTATAGTGATCTTTACCTTTGACATGTTTTACACCCCAACTACATTCTTATACGCTTCTTCCGCAGCTTTCTTGTTCTCTTCGTGCTTGACGGGTACGTTGTTCTCTATAGCTTTCTGGATATTCTCCAATTTGACGTTCCCAGCCACTCTAGAGTAAGCCCCCAATATGGCAGTGTTGACTATGGGGTTCGTTTCGGTCCCCAGTCCGTTATCAACGGCGATCTTCGTGGCGTTCACAGTATAAACTTCAGCGTCTAGAAAATCGAACTCTGAAGGGTCCTTCGCCGTATTCAGTATTATCTTACCGCCCTCTTTCAGGCCGTCTGTGACATCCACGACATCCAGGAGACTCATATCAAGTACTACCACCATGTCTGGCTCGTAGATCTGGGTTTTAACATCTATCTCTTTTTCATCGATCCTAGCAAAAGCTGCGACAGGAGCACCTCTTCTCTCGACACCGAACATAGGGAAAGACTGAACATCTTTATCTTCCCTAAAAGCTGCCTCGGAAAGAGTGTGTGCAGCGGTCACGGCGCCCTGTCCGCCTCTGCCGTGGAACCTTACTTCGTACATCTTTCTCTCACCTTTCATCAGGATGAAATGACGATGAATAATAAAGTTTCCGATTATATATGCAGGTGTGATTTTTCTACCGAGGAAAGCCGTTCTTCCAAAATAATTATATGTTAAACGACTTCTTTATTCTCCATGGATTTCGAGATAAAGGTCACGGGTCACGAACCGATGGTATCCAACGATCTTGAAGAGATACTGGAGAACTTTCTTTTGGACATAGGGTACCTTTCTGGCAGGAAGAGCGACGAAGAGCTGTATGACAGCGTGCCCTTCAGGCTCTGGACAGACTGTTTTTTGGATAAATCTGAAAAGTTTTTCACTGTGGACGAACTCGCCATGGAGTTGGAAACAACCAAACCCACGATATACAGACATCTGAACAAGTTGAAAAGATTACAGCTCTTAGAAGAGAAAGAACTCACCATCGAAGATGACGGCGAAGTGATCAAAAAAGGGTACAGGCTGCGGCAGGGCAGTCTCCTGAAGGCGTGGCACACCACCGAGTTGAACATAGAATCGAACCTGAAAAGGTACAAAGAAACGGTCGAAAGGATAAATCTCCTTTCCTCCGGGGAAAATGTTATCACGGGCCACACCTGTCCAAACTGTGGGGAAGAAATAAAAAAGATAAAAGAGATGAAGACGAACAAAGGTGATTGAACGATGGCAAAAAACAAGCGTATCCAACTCACGGAAGGGTCCCATTACCTGATCAAATCTCTCTGTACAAGAGACGAGGCGCTGGAGACCAGAGGATACTTCGAGGGTTACCTCCAGTTGGGAAAATACCAGGCTGTGATAATAAAGCTGGACGATTCCAATGAGAAAGAGGGCGAGAAGAGGATAATCCCCTGCCACATGATCTCAAGCATAGACATAATCGATCAGGCGGAGCCGGAAGACGAAGACAAGAAAGACACCGGCTCTTACTTCGGGTGAAGGGGTGAAAAAATGCCGATAGAGATGGACGCAGATTCTCTAGAAGGAAAGATAGTGAAGCTCCTGATGGAAGGACGCCCCTTGACCATTAAGGAGGTCTCCGAGGAGCTGCGGGTATCGGTTTCGAGGGTGGAAAGAGCCGTGAAGGGGTTGGCCTCTAGAGGTATAGTGGAGATCGAAGAGCTGCCGGATAAGAAGTATCTTCGCCTCTCAAGATCGGACATAAAATTCCACGGTGTCAACCCCTCACAAGAAGAAGCTATCAAGCGGAAGAGAACGAAGGAAAAGGACGACGATGAAAAAGGTTCTGAAAGGAGCCGCAGGATGATGTACGGTTAGCTCCGCCTCAAAAACCACGTAATCATTTTATAACCCTCATCATTTACGGCCTTACGAGATTGTAGGTCAAGAGGTATAAAATATGAAACTCCAAGAATATCAGGCCGCGGACATATTTGAGGATCACGGTATCCCTGTGGCGGAGAGATATCTGATCGAAAAGCCGGAAGAGATAAAAGAAGTCGAAAGACCAGTGGTTTTGAAATCACAGGTGAGAGTGGGAAAAAGGGGCAAAGCCGGCGGTATACTCTTCGCTGAGGATAGAGAGGAAGCGGTAGAGAAGGCTGAAGAACTCTTCGGCAAGAAGATCCGGGGGCTCGAAGTCGAAAAGATACTGGTGGCGGAAAAAGCCGATATCCAGAACGAATATTATGTTGGCCTGGTGATGGACAGGGAGAACAAAAAACCGACCCTGATAATGACCACCGAAGGCGGGATGAACATCGAAGAGGTGGCGGAAAAACATCCTGACAAGATAGCCAAAAGGCAGATCGACCCCGTGACCGGCCTGAAAGGGTATGAAGCGTTGCATCTCGCCGACTCCATAGGTTTAGAGGGAGATGAACTCTCCGATATGGCTAAGATCGCCCAGAAGTTGTACCGAGCCTTCGAGGAGTACGATGCCGAACTCGCCGAGATAAATCCGCTAGTCTCTACACCCGAGGGTTTGTTAGCTATAGATGCGGTTTTCAATATAGATGACAACGCCCTCTTCCGTCAGAAGTTCGAAAAGAGCGAGAGTAAACTGGTGACTGAACGCGAAAAGAAAGCCGACGAGTACGACTTGGCTTATGTGGACCTTGAAGGCGATATAGCGATAGTGGGCTGCGGCGCCGGCCTAGTGATGGCTACATTGGACTCTGTGGCTGAGTATGGCGGTGAGCCCGCCTGCTTTTTAGACTTAGGCGGTGGAGCCGATGCCGACGATACCAAACATGCGCTGGAGATCATCGATATGAAAGAAGGTGTCCGTTCTATTTACCTCAACATCTTCGGAGGTATAACCCAGTGCGACAAGATAGCACAAGGTATAATAGATTTTGAGCCGAAAAAGCCCACGGTCATAAGGATGCTCGGGACCAATGAGGAAAAAGGAAAGGAGATGTTGAGGGACGCGGGCTACGAAGTGGTCGAAGGTATGGACGAAGGGGCCAAAAAAGCTGTAGAGATCAAAGAACAGAGAAACGTTCCGAAATAAACTTAATCCCCTCTTTCCTTTTTGTAACATGAACTCCAATGAAGATGCTAGGAGATATCAGATCGGAGAGATTGGCACCGTGAAAAACGATTTTTCAGATGAAATACCTGAAGACTACAAGAGAAGGACCTCGGTGATCGAGGTCTTTGAGGAATATGCGCCCTCCCTACAAGGTATAGAAGAAAATTCCCACATCATTATCTTTTTCTGGCTCCATAGAAGCGATCGAGACGTTCAGCGGGTACATCCCATGGGTGATAAAAGTAATCCTTTGACCGGTGTATTCGCCACTAGAGCTCCCGTGAGAGCGAATCCGATCGGTGAAACGATCTGCAGGCTCGAAAAGAGAGAAGGTAACAAGCTCTACGTGGTGGGATTGGATGCTTTGGATAACACTCCCGTGATAGATATAAAACCTTTCACCGACGCTTACAGGGTTGAAGAAACGAGCTACCCGGACTGGGCACCTAGGAGGGATGAAGGATGAGCAGTGAAGTTATCGACGGCCGGAAGATAGCCGATGAGAAGGAAGCCGTGCTGAAAAAAAAGATAGATGAGGTGGAAAGAGTTCCAAGGTTGGACACGATCTTTGCGGGAGAAGACGAGGGTTCTAAAGTTTATTTGGGTGTCAAGAATAGGGGCTGTGAACGGGTCGGCATCGAGACGGAGACGCACCGTTTTTCCAGCGATGTTGGTTTAATGGAATTGAAGGACAAGGTCAAAAGTTTGAATGAGAACGACAGCGTGGATGGCATCTTGATACAGATGCCTCTGCCCAGGGGGTTGGATGCACGGGAACTGATCGAAGTTATAGAGCCGCTCAAAGACGTCGAAGGCTTACACCCCGAAAATTTCGGCAGGCTTATGACCGGAGAGGAAAGAGTGGTCCCATGCACACCAAAAGGCATACTCACGATGTTTGAATATGAAGATATCGATCTGGAAGGAAAAAAGGTGTGCGTGATCAGCCATAACGTTACCGTAGGAAAACCGATGGCCGTAACGCTGTTGAACAGGAACGCCACGGTGGAGGTGGTGCACGAATTCACAAACGATCTTATCTCTCATACGAAAAAAGCCGAGATATTGATAACGGCGGTCGGTAAAGCCAACTTTATAACGCCAAATATGATCTCAGAGGACTGTGTGCTCATCGACGTAGGTATGAACCGCACAGAAGAAGGGGACCTAGTTGGTGACGCGGTCTACGGGGAGTGTAAAGAGAAGGCGAAGAAGATAACTCCCGTACCCGGTGGAGTGGGCCCTACGACGGTGTTATCGTTGCTGGAGAACACCTACGAGGCCGCCGTGAGGCGGAGAGGATGATTTAAGAAAACCATAAAAGTTATAGCCGCCCGTATCTTTCGTTGGAATACCTTCAAAACCCTATGCTGGGGTGACAGAGGGGCTAATGTGACCGCCTGCAGAGCGGTTTTCCGTGGGTTCGAATCCCACCCCCAGCTTATTTTTGGTGGGAATCGTAAGTTGGAATCTCTGATTCCGACGGTTCGTGAACAAATCTTTTTTTGATTTGTGAGCTGTTAGAAGCTCTGCTTCTGACTAGAATCCCACCCCCAGCTCTTTTTGTGGGTAGCCCTCAGATCAACACGTTACATGGATGATGAAGATGTTGTTTTCTCTTGGGTGATCCTGCATCCCCACCAGGTCGGGTGTTTTTCTTTCTATATATTCGAGGTCTTTTTCCTCCAACAATTGTCTAGCCTCTGGGAGCAGCTTTAATTTGTCATATTGACCCGTACCCACTACAATCGAGTTTATGTTAGATGGATCGACTTCCTCGAGATAAACTTTCATCTCTGCCCTTGTAAATTTGTGACTGGTCCCGTGCTTTTCTTTGGTGATGCTCTTCTTCCTCCTGATTATACTATCCGGAAAGACCACTACATCGTAGTCATAGGTCTTACCATCGATGGTAACTTCTCCAAAGGAGGTATCTTCTATCATCGTATCACTCATTCGGTCAACTCAAAAGTCCCCACCCTTTATATTACCCACGGACGAAACGCTCTCCGAAGTACTGAGCAAGGGGAAAACAAACAGAATTATTAAATAACCGATAGAAAGATGTTGGTATGCTTTACCAGCCAGTCTGCAGGTATTGTTCTCAGACGCATCAAAACGGATGTGAAATATATGAGGAGCAAAAAAAGTAAAGGTATGGCTTTTTGTGCCGCGGCTATCCTGTGTTTGATGATCATATTTTCATCTTTTTCTTTGGGAGCCTCCGGCCTCTCCAGCGGTGAGGAAGAGATCGGGTCTGCCGAGAATCCGACTCCTGACGGCCTAGCCGATTCGGCTTGGCCCACATTCAGGGGTAACCGAAGGAACACCGGTCTAAGCCCCTATGAGACCGGCCATCTGGACAACGCGGCACGTTGGACATTCGACACGGACGACAAGATCCAATCATCCCCTGCTTTAGATGAACACGGTCTCGTCTACATCGGGTCTAGGGACGGAAACCTTTATGCTGTCAATCAAGACGGAAGAGAAGAATGGAGCTTCAACACGGGAGACCTCGTTACCTCCTCCCCTACAGTATCCGATAACGGTCTCGTCTATATCGGGTCCAGGGACGGAAACCTTTATGCTGTCAATCAGGACGGAAGAGAAGAATGGAGCTTCAGTACCGGCTTCTGGATAGAGTCTTCCCCGGCGGTGGCAGAAGATGGGACGATATATGTGGCTTCATACGACGGCAACCTCTATGCTCTAGATCAGGATGGAAATGAAAAATGGAGCTACGAGCTGGGAGGCGACCCTTTTTCTTCTCCCGCCATAGGACCCAACGGTGCCGTATACATCGGTTCCGACAACGGCAACCTGTATGCGGTGGAAGAAGACGGAAGCGAAAAATGGACCTCCCCCATAGGAGATTTCGTTCGCTCTTCTCCCGCTGTAAGCTCCGACGGGACCGTATACGTTGGCTCGGGAAGCGGCTCTCTTTACGCTCTGGACTCGGATGGAAGTGAAAGATGGAGCTTTGATACAGGGGACGAGATATCGTCCTCTCCCGCCATAGGGCCCAACGGTACGATATACATCGGTTCCGATAGCGGAAACCTTTACGCGGTGGAAGAAAACGGGAGCGAAAAATGGAGCACTCCTCTCGGTGGTTTCGTTCGCTCTTCCCCCGCTGTCAGCTCCGACGGGATCGTATACGTGGGCTCGGGAAGCGGTTCTCTGTACGCGATAAACCCTGATGGAAGTGAAAGATGGAGCTTTGATACAGGGGACGAGATATGGTCATCCCCTGCCATCGGAGAGGACGGCTCTATCTATTTCGGCTCTAACGACGAAAAGCTCTATGCTCTCGGCACCGAGCAAGAAGTGGAATTGACGATAGATTCCTCGGATGGAGGAGACGTGGTCGAACCTGGTGAAGGGACCTACAGCTACAGTTACGGCTCTACGGTCGAGCTAGAAGCTAAAGCCTACAAGGACCACCACTTCTCTAGATGGTCTGGTGATACCGGATCTATAGAAAACCCTGAAGAAAGGATCACGACCATAGAGATGGACGGTAACAAAGAGATAACTGCAGAATTTGCTGTGGATACGTACGAGCTAAATATCACCGTAGATGGAGAAGGATCCACAGAGCCGAGTGAGGGTATCCATGAACATGATTCCGGCGAAAATGTAACCGTTAACGCTGTACCTGAAGAAGAATGGTCATTCACTAGATGGACTGGAGACGTGCCGAAAGAGGAGGGTGAAGAACCGGAGATCACGATCACCATGGACCAGGACAAGGAGATCACGGCTCACTTTGAAGAAGACGATGAGGGAAACGAATCTGAAGGTGAAGAATGGAATCTTACCATAGAGGTGCAGGGTGAAGGCACTACAGACCCCGAGCCGGGAACCTACACTTATGATGACGGGAAAAACGTTACAGTCCAAGCGCTCTCCACCGAAGAAGGATGGACCTTCAGCCACTGGGAGGGAGATGTGGCGGAAGAGGTTGAGAGAAACGAAGATATCACGGTCATCATGGATCAGGATAAAAAGATAACGGCGCACTTCGCTGATGAAAAGGCACGGTTTGAGATCGAGATCCTATCACCTCAGGTAGGGGACGAATACGAGAAAGGTGACGATATCATCTTGGAATTCAGGGTCGAAAATACTGGAGATATCCAAAGTGAACTGGACGTCGAATTTTACGTAGGAGGTGAGCTAGTAGAGACCAAAGAATCGATCGTTTTAGCCCCCCATGAAACTCATGAAGGCCATTTCGTCTACGAGGTCGAAGATGATGGTGAATTGCTGCTCGAAGTTAAGGGCCTTCAAAATGGATCCGAGGGAAGCTCGAAAGAGGTCATGGTCGTTGTAGAAGATGGCGGCTTATCATCATATACGTGGTATACTTGGGTGCTGCTTGCCACGATAGCCGGGGTGATCATAGCAGCTCTCGCCGCAGTACTATGGATCAAAGGTAGTAAAGGAGAAGAAAAAGAAGAAAGAACCTTCGATGAAACACGGCGTCCGTATTCAGGGGAATTCCCAACGGCAGAAAGACCGCAAGAAAATCAACAAGATGAAAGGACGAGCTCATTCCCTAAAAGCCCAGAATATCAACACGAAGATAGGTATAGAAAAAAGAGATGACGGAAAAAAGCGATAATAAGAAAGTGAAAGAAGGGTTTTTGAGTGTGTTTTTGGTCGTGAAGGCCCTTACTGTTTACTCGGTAGCTATCCTTGTAGAACCAGCTGTTTTCAGATCTATCGGGGCGGATATCTCAAGAGAAGATCCAGTAACGATTAGTGGTTCATCTGTATCAGCCAGGTCCGCCTCTGGTCCTGTTTCTTCTACCATCGTGCTGCTATCACTCACCGTCACAGTATAGTCTTCAGTCTCACCGTAGCTCTGGTCAGAACAGGGGTCGGTATGGTATCCCTGGTATTCCTGCATCACTCTCATCCTGGTCTCGCCTTCCACCGCATCGCTCGGCACCGTTATCTCAGTGGAAACCGTCGTGGGATCACTATCCCCGTTTCCTACCTCTATCACTTCGTCGTTTGATAGGTCGTAATCTTGGTCCCAATCGATAACGACTGAGATGTAGTCGGAATAACCTCCTGTGCTCATGGTGACCGTGAGCTCGTAGCTCTCTCCAGGCTCTACAGCATCTGAAACACTGCCCGTATGGTCTGCATAACCACCATCATCGTCCGAGTCCTTGTTTATACCGTTGAACTGCACGTTCGTTATGTATTCCCCATAGCTCGTGTCTCCGCCGTCTACTTCGCAGTATTCTCCGTCTTCACCACCGTCTCCACCTCCGTCATCTTCGCCGACAGTGACAGTGTAATCTTCGGTTTCGCCGTAGTCCTGGTCAGAACAAGGATCAGTATGGTACCCATTGTATTCCTGCATCACTCTCATCCTGGTCTCGCCTTCCACCGCATCGCTCGGCACCGTTATCTCAGTGGAAACCGTCGTGGGATCACTATCCCCGTTTCCTACCTCTATCACTTCGTCGTTTGATAGGTCGTAATCTTGGTCCCAATCGATAACGACTGAGATGTAGTCGGAATAACCTCCTGTGCTCATGGTGACCGTGAGCTCGTAGCTCTCTCCAGGCTCTACAGCATCTGAAACACTGCCCGTATGGTCTGCATAACCACCATCATCGTCCGAGTCCTTGTTTATACCGTTGAACTGCACGTTCGTTATGTATTCCCCATAGCTCGTGTCTCCGCCGTCTACTTCGCAGTATTCTCCGTCTTCACCACCATCTTCTTCTACCGTAATAGACTTAGATGTTGTGTCCGTTTCCGAGTCAGAATCCGTTACCGTCAGTTCCACCGTGTAGGTTCCATCGGAATCGTAACTGTGTGTTGGATCCTCTTGGCTGCTCGTAGCTTCGTCACCGAAGTCCCAGGACCACTCCTCTATGTCGCCCTCCGATTGATCCGTGAACTGCACTGTCTCGCCTACCTCGGGCTGAGATGGATCGAATGTGAAGTCCGCATCTGGTCCGGGTTCTGATCCTCCATCTTCACCTATCGTAACGGTGTAATCTTCGGTTTCGCCGTAGTCCTGGTCAGAACAGGGATCAGTATGGTACCCATTGTATTCCTGCATCACTCTCATCCTGGTCTCACCTTCGACGGCGTCACTCGGCACCGTTATCTCAGTGGAAACTGTCGTGGGATCACTATCCCCGTTTCCTACCTCTATCACTTCGTCGTTTGATAGGTCGTAATCTTGGTCCCAATCGATAACGACTGAGATGTAGTCGGAATAACCCCCGGTACTCATGGTGACCGAAAGCTCGTAGCTCTCTTCAGGCTCTATAGGATCAGAAACGCTGCCCGTATGATCTGCATAACCACCATCATCGTCCGAGTCTTTGTTTATACCGTTCAACTGCACGTTCGTTATGTATTCATCATAGCTCGTATCGCCACCTTCAACTTCACAGTATTCCTGGGTCTCTTCTTCTACCGTAATAGACTTAGAAGCTGTATCCGTTTCCGAGTCAGAATCCGTTACCGTCAGTTCCACCGTGTAGGTTCCATCGGAATCGTAACTGTGTGTTGGATCCTCTTGGCTGCTCGTAGCTTCGTCACCGAAGTCCCAGGACCACTCCTCTATGTCGCCCTCCGATTGATCCGTGAACTGCACTGTCTCGCCTACCTCGGGCTGAGATGGGTCAAATGTGAAGTCCGCCTGTAGGGCTACGTCTTCTTCTACCGTAATAGACTTAGATGTTGTGTCCGTTTCCGAGTCAGAATCCGTTACCGTCAGTTCCACCGTGTAGGTTCCATCGG
>JBKHKA010000035.1:0-10522 GCA_046537845.1 Candidatus Aenigmatarchaeota archaeon | reverse complement strand
GGAATACAACGGGTACGGTGTATTCGGAACTCTACATAGACGATACTTACACGGATTCACAATCAGCCTCACTGGATCCCGGCCAGGTGGAAACTTTCACGCACACACATTCGGAGAGCGATCCGGGAACTTATGACGTGCAGATCTCGGCGTGGTGCGATACGAAAGAGCAGGCCGACGATACCTGGTACAGCGAATTCGAAGTGGTCGAAGCGGGTGATCCGGCGGAATTCGTTCTGAACGGCTGGTCCGTCTCGCCGAGCACGGCAGAGGCGGACGAAACAGTAACTATAGAGGGAGAAGTAGAAAACATCGGAGGGGAAGAGAACTCGAGCTATATCGATCTTTATGTAGGTGACATGGAGAACTGGAAAGATTTTGAAGAAGTTACTCTTCCGGCCGGGGACCCGCAGACGGTGAGCTTTACCGGGGTTCCAGAAAGTGATTGGAGTATAAGTGACCCCGGCATCTACGACGTAAGAGTGGAACCTTACGATTGGCCGGAAAATGCGTGGGAGAGTGAACTCGAGATCGTTGCACCTGGAGGAGCTTATTTCGACGTCTACGGTGTTCAGGCTGACGATACGGCAGAGGGCCAGAACGTCGAGGTCACAGCCACTATAGAGAATACCGGTCAACAGAGCGGCACCCAGACGGTGGAGATGACCAGCGATTTAGGGAGTGACAGCACTTCCATAACGTTGAATGCCGGGAACAGCACCACCGAGACTTTCACCACCGGCACCAGTAAAGGAGATGCCGGGAGTTATACTGCAACGGTGTCTTCCGCCAACGAGTCGGATTCAGACACTTTTGAGGTTTTAACACCGCACAATTTCACCGTTTATGGGGTCAACGCCAAGGATGCCGTGGAGGGACAGAATGTCGAGGTCACAGCCACCATAGAGAACACCGGTGGAGCATCCGACACTCAAACGGTGGAGATGAGCAGCGGTGTAGGGAGTGACAGTACTTCGATAACGTTGAACGGTGGTGAGAGCACAACTGAGACTTTCACTACAGGAACGAGTACAGGAGACGCGGGGAGCTATACTGCAACAGTGTCTTCCGCTGACGATTCGGATTCGGACAATTTCAAGGTGATAGAAGATACTGAGGATCCCCACTTTTCAGTGGCGAGCGTAGAGGCAAAAGATGTCGTTGAGGGCGACGACGTAGTGGTCGACGCAACCATAGAGAACATCGGAGGGCAATCTGATACTCAGACGGTAGAGATGAGCAGCGGTGTAGGGAGTGACAGTACTTCGATAACGTTGAACGCCGGTGAGAGCACAACAGAGACTTTCACCACAGGAACGAGTACGGGAGACGCGGGGAGCTACACAGCCACGGTATCTTCCGCTGACTCGTCCGCCGAAGATGATTTCGTCGTCAAAGAGCCAGCGTACTTTTCTGTAGAGATAACCGGGCACGACGATGAGATCGTGGAAGGAGCGGAGACCGTGGTCGAATATAGGGTCACCAATACTGGGGATGTGAAAGGAGCCCAGGATATCGAGTTTTATGTCGACGGATCGCATACAGATACGGAGAGAAACGTTGACCTGCAGGCCGGTGAAGCTTCCACCCTTGAATTTACCTGGCGGACAGAGGAAGGTGATGTAGACGATCACGACCTTACGGTGAAGAGCGAAGACGAAGAAGATGGAGTCACCGTAACGGTGGTTCAAGGGGCATTTTTCGAGGTAAATATACTTGACTATGATGAGATCGTTTCTAAAGGTGATGAAGTCCTGGTCGAGTACAGGGTGAGGAACGTGGGTTCCGAAGAAGGTGCCCAGGATATCAACTTTTCAGTACAGGATGAAGCTGACGACCTGGTTTTTGAAGACAGTGAATTCGTGATGCTCAACGGCGGCGAGACACATGAAGGTGAATTCCGCTGGCAGACGGAAGACGTAGGTGAATATGAGATGGAAGTTGCCAGTGAAGATGAAAGTAAGAAGATGAAGGCCGCCGTAGAAGAGGGGAGTATCTTCGTCGTAGAGATAATAGATCATGACGATAACGTTACTCAAGGCGAAGAGGTCGTGGTGGAGTACGGAGTCACGAATGATGGAGACGAAGCGGACGAACAAACAATAGAGTTCATGGTCGACGGCGAGTCGAAGGATAGTACCTCCGTTAGGCTCGATGCCGGTAAAGAGCATCATGGTGAGTTCACCTGGCAGGCGGAGGGGGCCGGAGAACATGAGATAGTGGTGGCTTCTGAAGATCACGAAGATGAGACTGTAGTGACCGTGGTGGATGAAGGGACGTTCACTGTTGAGATCCTTGATCACGATGATGGAGTCGCCGAAGGAGATGAGATAGTAGTGGGATATAGAGCGAGGAATGAAGGGGGAGAAGAGGCTACCCAGGAGATCGAACTTAGGGTCGACGGTGAAATAAAAGATAGCGAGGAGATAACACTCGCGGGAGGTAGAGCATATGAGAGTGACCTGAGCTGGGAGACTGGAGAAGGAGATGCGGGAGAGCACGAACTCGTAGTGGCTTCTGATGATGATCAGGAACAGGTCACGGTTAACGTTGCGAAAGGTCCTTACTTCGAAGTCGAGATCATCTCACCCGAGGAGGAACAGGAGTTCGAGGAGTACGGAGAAGTGATAGTAGAATACACCGTGACGAACGCTGGAGATGAAAACGGTACTCAGACCATAGAGTTAGTGGTGGACGGAGAAGTCGAAGACAGCGAGGAGGTCACTCTAGACGTCGGTGAGAGCTACGAGGGCGAATTGGTCTGGCTGGTCGAAGAAGGAGGCAAACATACTATCGCCGTCAACAGCGAGAACTACGAAGACACCGTGACCTGCGGGGTGTTGAAGGAGGCGGAATTCAAAGTCGAGATAGTAGATCATGACGAAGAAGCCGTGGATGGAGAAGACGTGGTCATCGAGTACAGGGTGACCAACGAAGGGGACTTGGATGGAACTCAGACGGTGGAATTCAGCGTGGACGGAGAGGTGGAAGACAGCGTGGAGATGGACCTAACAGGAGGAAAATCAGACACGGATCACTTCCTCTGGACACCTGAAGGTCCTGGAGAGTATGTACTCAAGGTATCCACTGAAGACGACTCTCAAGAGATGGTTTTGACGGTCTTGAAGGCCCCGGAGTTCGATGTGGAGCTGCTAGATTTGGATGAACAAGTCAGTGAAGGTGAAGAGCTCGTCGTTGAATATAGATTGACGAATGTTGGAGATGTTGAGGATACTCGTGAAGTAGAGTTCGTCGTTCAGGATGAAGATGGCAAGACAGTGTTCGAGGATAGTGAAGAAGTGACTCTCGGACCTGAAGAGTCGTTCGAGAGTGAATTCAGTTGGGAAACTGAAGAACCGGGAGACTACACCGTAGTTTTAGCTGGAGAGAGCCAAGAGGTGACGGTCGAGGACTCAGGAGCCCTCGGCGGATGGTGCGGTCTCTGGTGGTTGATCTTGATCGTTATCATACTTATCGCGATCGTTCTGGTTGTACTGATCTGGAGGAACAACAAAGACGAAGGTTACCCTACCAGTTCCTATTTTAGTCTGCCGTTCCTGGAGAAGGACGAGGAAGAGGAAGAAGAAACAGGATACCTTAGAACGCTGCAGACCATGGATAAAGAAGATAGAAAGATGGATACGAGGGGTAAAGCGCCGGGAAGAGCCAGGACTTCCAGGTTCGTAGAAGATGAGTCCTTCTCGGAAGAAAGCTTTGAGGAGGATAATGCCGGTGGTGAGGCGTTCGTGGGGCCAGCTGAAAGAGAAGAAGATACTCCAACGGTAGAAGAAGATGAGGAAGCCGATGAGATCGACGAAGAAGTGTCCGAAGCAGAGGAAGATGTCATGGAATGTCCCACCTGTGGTAACGAGGTGAGTACGGACTCAGAAACATGCTATGCCTGTGGCGAGGATCTCTCGGCTCAGCGGGAACAGCAGGAAAAGGAGCCCGATATTGAGGAAAGTCGGGAAGATATATCCGAGTCGGAAGAGGATATGTTCATCGAATGTGAGAATTGTGGATTCCTGGTGATGGAAGATGAGGATGAATGTCCTTACTGTGACAATCCCTTGTGAAATATACTAGACGGATTTTTGTAAAAGAGGATGAGCTTAAGATGGGATGGAAAAAAAGCATGAGGAAACGGACCGAGATCTTGGCACTCCTGACTGTTTTGTTCCTGTTGGTCGGAGTTTTTACACCGGCGGTGAGCAGTATTATCCCGACTTCTGAAAAGAACATCGAAGCGGTAGAGGAAGGCAGAACCCACCCTAAAGATCAACTCACTGACCTGAGCGGTTACACCATAACGGTGGACCCCGGGCATGGTGGTAGTGATCCTGGAGCTGTTGGCCCCAGCGATTATACTGAAGCGGAGTGTGTGTTGGACATAGGGCTCCGTTTGAGAGATCTTTTAGAGGCAAGCAATGCTGAGGTCCTGATGACAAGGGAAACTGATGTTTACGTTTCGTTAGAGGAGAGAGTGAATATAGCTAACGATGGAGGAGCGGATATATACGTCAGCATCCACAACAACGCCTATGACGGTAATACGAAAGGCATCGAGTCTTATTATTATGAGGAGCTGCCGCCTGATTCAGAGGCTGCTCAACTGACCACCCGTTTGCAGGAAGAACTCATAGCGGAAATAGACAGTCCGGATAGAGGTGTAAAAACAGCAAACTATTACGTTCTGAGAGAAACCTGGATGCCCGCCTCTCTCACCGAGAACATGTTCATCGATAATCCCGAGGAAGAGGCAAAATTGATGGATCCAGAGGTCAGGCAGCGTATAGCCGAAGCACATTACAGGGCGATCTGTGATCACTTTGGAGAGGACCCTGAACCCCCGGGAGAGCCGGAATTCGTGTTGAACGACTGGTCCGTTGATCCCGGCTCCGTAAACCCTGGAGAGACCGTTATGGTGGAGGGGGAAGTGGAGAACATCGGAGATGCGGAAGGAGAGGTCTCCGTGGACCTTTACATAAATGACGATTTCGAAGACTCCACTTCTCCGAATCCATACATAAGTCCAGGAGAAAGTGAATGGATCTCCTTCTCCGTTTCAAGGGATGCCGTGGGAAGTTATGATGTGGATGTGCACGCTTTCAATATGGTCGACGGAGAACCGGAATACCCTGCTCACGATTCTTGGAGTGGTTCGTTCGAGGTGGTGGAGGAAACGGAGTACGAATTGACTATAGGTGCTGAAGATGGAGGTACTACCGATCCAGCACCTGGTACGTATACTTATACAGAGGGAGAAGAGGTCACCGTGGAAGCTTTTGCGGACCAGGGATGGTACTTTGTAGAGTGGACCGGAGATGTGTCTTCGACTTCCAAGGAGATCACGGTGACCATGGACTCAGACAAGTCCATAACTGCTCACTTTGAGATGATCGAGCACGAATTGACCATACAGTTGGACGGAGAGGGCAGTACGGACCCGGCTCCCGGTACGCATACTTATCCGGAAGGAGAAGAGGTCACCGTGGAAGCTTTTGCAGACCAGGGATGGTACTTTGTAGAGTGGACCGGAGATGTTTCTTCGACTTCCAAGGAGATCACGGTGACCATGGACTCAGACAAGTCCATAACCGCTCACTTCGAGATGATCGAGCACGAATTGACTATATATGTGGATGGAGAAGGCACCACGGATCCGGCACCCGATACATATACTTATCCAGAGGGAGAAAAGGTCACCGTGGAAGCTTTTGCGGACCAGGGATGGTACTTTGCGGAATGGACCGGAGATCATTCCGGGACAGCAAAGGAGATAGAGATAACCATGGACAGCGATAAAGTCCTGAACGCCCACTTCGACGAAGCTGAAGAAGACCAGTGTGTTCTATCGATATATGTGGACGGTGAAGGCACCACTGAACCGGAACCTGGTGATCATACCTATCAACAAGGTACAGAAGTGCAGGTTGAAGCTTTTGCCGAAGGAGGTTGGAAGTTCTCTGAATGGTCGGGAGATGTTCCAGCAGAACAGCAGGGAGAGCAAAACATAACGGTAAATATGGATGGTGATAGATCGATAGCTGCGCACTTCGAGAAGGTCGAAAAAGAGTATGAACTGACTGTAGAGGCGGAAGTCGGAGGAACCACTGAGCCCGAGCCGGGGACTCACACCTATAATGAAGGAGAAAAAGTGGAAGTGGAGGCTTTTTCGGATGAAGGCAGGTATTTCGTGGAATGGACTGGAGATCACGAAGGTACAGAGAAGAAAGTCAGCCTTACAATGGACCGGAATAAAAGTTTGACCGCCCATTTCAGCGAGTTAGAAGAAAATGAAAGTGTACTGACCATCTATGTGGAAGGAGAAGGTTCGACTGAGCCGGGTAAAGGAGTCCACGTTTACGATGAAGGCAGCGAGGTAACGGTCACGGCTACACCCGAAGAGGGATGGGAGTTTAGTCATTGGGAAGGCGATGTATCGGAGGAAGAAGAGAGTGAGAATATAACGTTAATGTTGGATGAAGATAAGGAGGTAACGGCACACTTTGAAGAGGAGGTTGTTGAATATGAACTCAGCATAGAGAGTACTGATGGTGGTGGAGTGGTCGAGCCCGGAGAGGGCGTTTTCGTGTTTGAAGAAGGTGAAACAGTAGAACTAGAAGCTGTTCCCGAGGAGGGCTACGGGTTCGTCGGATGGACCGGTGACGTCGATCATTTAGAGGACCCGGATGGGAATCAAACCTCTATAGAGATTTCCGCTTCTCACAACATCACGGCTGAATTCGAAGTTTTAGGTACATATTCCCTCGCGATAGAGGTAGATGGAGAGGGGAGGGTGAAGGTAGATCCGGATCAGGACGTGTATGAAGCTGGTAGCGAGGTAACGCTCACGGCGGAGCCGCACGGAGGATGGTACTTCGTCGAGTGGACGGGTGACCTGAGTGGTGACGAGGAGACGAAAGAGGTTACCATGGACGACGATAAGGAGATAACTGCCCATTTTTCCCGGTCGGAAATCGGTCTAGAGATCGTAGATCATCCAGAGGAGGTTACTAAAGGTGAGGAGATCGTGGTTGAATATGCTCTAACGAACGTGGATGGAGACGGGCGCATCGTGGAGTTCGTTGTTTACGATGAAGAAGGTGAGATCGTCTATGAGGCCGAGGAAGCGGTTCCATCATCCGCAGGTGAAAGATATGAAGGCGAGTTCGTCTGGCAGCCGGATGAAGAAGGCGAGTATGAATTGGAGGTGAAAAGCCTCTCTGAGCACGATGGAGTGATGGTTGCGGTAGAAGGTGAAGAGGAAGGCCCGATATCTTCTAAAGGAGTGGCCCTGCCCGTCATCATAATAGTCGTAGTGGTGGCTGCAGCCGTATTGATAGGAGTACTGCTGGCTAGGAGAGAGGGAGAGGAAGAGGACGAGTATCCGAAAGAAGGTAGGTTTTGAAAGACTATTTTTATAGGAGATCCCTGCGATGACATAAACGATGGTTATCCGTTTTTCCCTTGGAAGGATACTGCCGTAGAAGCCTCCGTAGATATAGACCCTGATACGCTGAACCTGCGGAGCAACGGTAAGTGGGTCACGGCTTACATAGGTTTACCAGAGGATCATGAAGTCGGTAACATAGAGATCGATTCCGTGAATTTGAGATACGGTGGAGAGGGAATAGCGGCAGTATGGGCCGCCGAGCAGAAGCGAGATGGCGAAGGAGTTTTGATGGTAAAGTTCGAAAGGTCCGAGTTCCAAGAGATGGTTGAAACTGGTAAGGTGGAACTGGTCGTAGAAGGCGAGTTGACAGATGGGTCGATTTTTGAAGGCAGCGATACCATCAAAGTCATCGACCCTAGGTCTTCTCTCAGTTAAGACCCCAATATCTTTTTCATATCGTCTAAAGAGTACAGTTCAAGGTCGTCTGAATCATCTGCGTACTCTTTTAGGCTGTCGGTGAATCCACTTTTGGAGACTAGAGCGTATTTTTCTTTTCTTTCCACGTTCTTCCACCTCACTTTTTTTGCTTTAGTTTTTAAGTCGTTGAGGAAAGTGAAAGTGACTTTGTTCTTGGACCACTTGCATTCGCCGAAGAGTATCTTGTCCTCTCGGTCGTTCAGAGCTACGATATCGATCTCATCTTCCTTGTACCACCATCGTCCGATACGTGGATATCTAGAAGATAATCTATCCCCCCTGCTCAACTTTCTAACGAATCGATGGCAAACCTCTTCAAATTTTTTTCCTACATATGCATCTATATTATCCATCAAGCTGCTTTCGACAAAGTGTAGTGGGTCTTTTTCCACGTCTGAGATGTTGGGAGCTATAAAATTGAACCAAAAGTCGAAGAAATTATCCGATAAAGCATATATACCCTTTCTCGAACGCTTATTTCTTTCTGTCACTGGTAACAGATGTTTTACCATTCTGATCCGCTCTAATTCACCGAGATATTTAGGGACCGATTGAGGGGGGATAGAGATCTGATCCGCTATCCTTTTAGGAGTAGTGTATCCCTGGGCTATCGCTTCCAATATACTCATGTACCTGTGAGGTCTTTCAAATTCCTGCTTCAGGAGCATCCACGGTTCCTCGTGCAGGATCTCCTTGTCGTCACAGATCTTTTCGATTATATTTTTTGTCAAAGACAGCTCAGGATCTATCATCTGTAGATAGAACGGTGTTCCGCCGAAGACCGAGTAAAATTCGATCTTTTCCTTCATATCTCTTTTCTTTAAAAAATTTTGAACATGCTCGAAATTGAAGGGTTTAAGGTCTATTTGCCCTGTCCTTCTCCCATAGAGAGGACTATCACTAGTCATCAAAGATTCCATCATAGATATGGAGGAACCACAGAGTATCAAGAGCATATCTTTTTCAAGTAGGTGCTCATCGATGAATGATTGAAACAGTGATGGGATGCTCTTATTCTGCTCTATCAGATATGGGAATTCATCCAAGACGAATACGATTTTTTCATCCACCACCTTTGTGAAGTAATCGAAAAACTCGTGCCAATCGTCTATCCTTGGTTCGACGTCACCGTACTTTGAATAGACCGATTTCACGACCCGTCTCAACTGTACACTCTTTTCTTCCTGGTTGACTAGATGATAGATATGCTCTTTGTCGGATATAAAATTCCTTGTCAAAGCGGTTTTCCCGACCCTTCTTCTTCCATAGATGATCACACATTCAAATCCTTCCGTTCTATATTTCTTTTCGAGGAAATCCAACTGTTCATCTCTATCTACAAAATCTTCTAGAGCTAACATACTAATGAGTAACATACTAATTAGTATTTATAATTTAGGCTGCTTTAGGGGATATCCTTTTCATTATCAAAATAGGCTTGCCTCCTTCTAAAGAATAGAGCGTATTTTATTGACGATGACTATTTCGATTTTATAGTGGAAGTCAGAACTTCTTTTAGGAAAGTAGATTTTCCTAAGACCGTAAGAAATCAGAGGGAGATGAGATCCATCGATGAATCGGATAATACACTCGGTTTTTGGGTGAGGAAAAAGTATATATGATATTTGTGTCATAAGTAAGTAAATAGTATGGAGTTATGACATAAATGAAAAACTCGACAGTTTGGGAAAAATTGAGAATCGAAGGAAAGGAGATAGTTTCTTCCGAAGAGGTAGAAGAGCTTGCGGTAAAGATCGGTAGAGATGGAGAAAATACTTTGTATTATCTTCAGGAAGAGGATTATATATCTAGGATATTACGAGGCATATTTTATGTTAAAAGTTTAGAAGAGCGAAAAAGAGGCATGGAGAAATATTCTATATACGAATTGATCGCTATGGCGTTGGATAAAAAGGGAGTAAAAAACTGGTATTTTGGCTTAGAAACAGCTTTGAAATTCAACAACATGACCCATGAGTATTTCAATATAGATTACGCTTTGACCGATTCCTACAGGACTACGAAGGTCATAGCGATACAGGACCAAAAATTTAAATTCTTTAAACGCAGGAAAAAACATTTCTCGCACGGCGTGATATCCAAAGATAAGATCAGGTATTCAGACCCTGAAAAAACCGTACTAGACATGTCGTATAATTCATATTTAAAAGATAAAAATAATTGGACTCAGTATTTGAAAGAGTTTGAAGACCAGATCGAAATGAGTAAAATGAAAAGACATCTACAAGATTACTCGAAATCTTTTGAGAAAGAAGTTTTAAAGGAGATACAAAGATGAATACAAAAGATTTTTTTGCAAGGCTAAACAAGATCGCTGAACCCAAGAAAAAAGACATAATCGAAAAGGACTTTCACCTGCATAGGCTTTTAAATAAGTTATCTAGGGAGCCTGTCCGAGTATTATCTAAAGAAATAGCGTTTTGAACAGGGGAAAACACTTTATTCTTTGAATACTTCTGGATATATTTCTGGAATCACATTCCAGATAGTATCAGAATTTCAATTAGAAATTCTAATAATAGAGGAATATACTATTCCTCGACTCGATGGAAAAGCAAGAGCTTTTCCAGTAGATTTAAGTGAGATTATGGCTAAAAAGTATCGAGATTACGATCCAGAACAGACGTT
>JBKHKA010000034.1:0-11834 GCA_046537845.1 Candidatus Aenigmatarchaeota archaeon | reverse complement strand
ACCGACAGTAACGTTGGAAGTGGAAGTCGAGCTTCTGTAACTTGGAACGGACTTGGAGGAGATAAGGTTTACGAGTGGTATGCTGTAGCGGAAGACTCTAATGGAACGTCTGCAGAATCTTCTACGTGGTCCTTCACTACGATGGAAAAACAAGGACCTTTTTCTCCGAGCGATCCAGAGCCTGCAGATGGAGCAACGGGTGTAGATACTAGTCCCACGTTGAGTGTGTATGTCGAGCACGAAAATGGAACAGAGATGGACGTCTCATTTTATGATGCTTCAGATGATAGTTTGATAGGGACCGATGATAACGTTGCAAGCGGTGATCGAGCAACTGTGTTATGGCAGGGTCTTGACGACTTGACAACTTACGAATGGTATACTGAGGCGGCTGATGATGAAGGTATGAGCACTCAATCCGCAACTTGGTCTTTTGAGACCGTTTTTGAGCCCGAGGAGGGAGCTTACGAATTGATGGGCTACTTTGTGGAGAGCCATGATGGTGAAGCGAAATTTTTTGATGGAGCAGAGTATTACGGCAACATAAGCGTGGTAGAGTTCGAAAACCCCGACAACGTAGCCATAAACGAGGATACCGATGGATCGGGATCGTGGCAGGACCCGTACGGCGGCTTTGCTTGGAATGCTGAAGGGGACGACGGATGGAGTGATTCGCCGCCTGATTTTGGTAACAATATATATTACGTGAACGAGGTACCTCAAGCTGACGTAACAGGAGAAGCAGCATATGTATGGTCAGCAACGAGAGAAGTAGATGGGGATCATGTCGCCAGTCCTCAGGAATCAATGGTGGGTCAGTATGAGCCCCTACCAACACCTATAGAAAGCTCTTCTGGTGAAGACTGGATAGAGATCGGAGTTGATTCACCTGCTTACACCGACTGGGACAACGATGCTGGAGAATCACCAGGTATGGGCACCTACGACGAATTCGTTAGCTACTCAGTGTTCGTACAAGGAGAAGAATATGAGGATTGGACACATCTCGGCGAGACGGAGTCGGTTCCTGAAGATGAATACGACGGAACTTATGACGATCCCATCGAACCCTGGAATGAAGATATAGATCCCGAGAGTGTCACGACCGGTATGAACAGCTTCAACGCAAGCAGCTTGGGACCGGGCGAGTACCAGTTCATGGTCCGGATGAACATAGGCGAAGGATTGTCAGGAGGTTACGCCGGCGGCTACGATGATGCTTACACCACGTGGGGTTCTGGAGCACCGAGCGAAACCATGGAGATAGAGGGCGAACAATACACTTTAGATATCTCCGTTGAAGGAGAAGGCAGTATAGAAGTCGACGGCGAGGCAGTTGAGACGCCCTACAGTGAAGAGTACTGGGAAGGAACGGAGGTCGATTTGACGGCGGTACCGGCAGAGAATTGGGAATTCGACGGATGGACGGGAGACGTTGAAGACACTACGGATCAGGTCACGGTGACCATGGACGAGGACAAATCGCTCACAGCTAACTTTGTGAATGCTAGTGTGGAGCACGAACTGAGTATAGATGTTGCAGGAGAAGGCAGTGTAGAAGTCGACGGCGAGGCAGTGGAAACTCCTTATACAGAACAATACACTGGAGGAACGGAAGTCGATTTGACGGCGGTACCGGCAGAGAACTGGCAATTCGACGGATGGACGGGAGACGTTGAAGACAGTACAGATCAGATCACAGTGACCATGGACGAGGACAAATCGCTCACAGCTAACTTTGTGAATGCTAGCGTGGAGCACGAACTGAGTATAGATGTAGAAGGAGAAGGCAGTGTAGAAGTCGACGGCCAAGCGGTCGAGTCACCGTTCAGTGAGGCCTATCCAGAAGGGATGACCCTCGATATAGAGGCGCTTCCAGAGGGTGATTGGCAATTCAGTCACTGGATAGGTGATCATCCATCTGAAGAGCGGGAAGAAGCGTTGATAGAAATTGAGATGGATGAAGACAAATCTTTGACTGCCTACTTCGAAAAAGTAGACACCAGTGTGGAGCACGAATTGACAATAGATGTTGAAGGAGAAGGGACGACGGACCCCGAACCAGGAACTCACACGTATTATGACGGTAAAGCGGTGCCTATAACGGCTACCCCTGATGATGGTTGGATTTTGGATGAATGGACCGGCGATATCGGAGGTACTGAAGAAGACGTAACCGTTGTTATGGACAGCGACAAATCGATAACTGCTCACTTTGAGGAGGAAGAGGAACCCGGCGAACCTTACTTTGAAGTTACTATCACCTCGCCGGAAGATGGAAAGGAGTTCGAGAAAGGTGAAGAGGTGATAGTAGAGTACGAGGTTGAAAACACAGGTGATGCTGAAGATATGCAGGACCTAGAGTTCCTTGTTGAGGATGATCTCGTCGAGACCAAAGAAGATGTTTCACTAGCTCCTGGTGATACTGATGATGGATATTTTGTATGGGAGGCCGATGGAGAGGGCGAAGTCAACCTGGTGGTAAGGAGCATCAACGATGAAGAAACGGTCGAGAGCACTGCGCAGATAAGCATCACAGTTGAAGATGAAGGAGGAACTGGATCCGTCATTGAATCGGAAGTATGCTCTTGGTGGTGGTTGATACCCGTCCTGTTGATAATAATAGTGTTGATCATTATTCTACTGGTGACAAGGAGAGGTGAGGAAGAGGAAGAAGAACTTCCTGATGAAGAGCCCTATGGAAGTCCTGCGCCTCCCCCACCAACAGGTAGATACGAGAGTGAAGATGAATTCGGCGAAGCACCCCCATCCCCAGAGGAAAGTGAATTCGTAGAGAAAGATGAACAGGCACCTCCTACTGATGAAGGTGAGTTCGGAGAAGGAAGCGAAGAAGAGACCTTTGAGGATGAAGGATCCTACGAAGAGCCAGGTCAAGGTGAAGAGGAACCCATCGAAGAAGACGAAGAACTCTAAAATTTCTTACTCTTTTCTTTCTTTTTTCTTTTTCTATACTACTTAGATGGATGGTTTTAAGAACCTAAAAAATCTTAATCTATAAGTACCTCCTTCGAATTGGTAAGATAGAAAAAAACTGAGTTATATGGTGCAGAAGATGGATGATGAAAGGATAGCTGTTGTTTCAGGCTTACCTCGTTCCGGCACTTCAATGATGATGGAGATGCTTGAGAGAGGCGGTATAGAACCTTTGACAGATAGGGTGAGAGGTCCGGACGAAGATAATCCTAAAGGTTATTATGAATACGAGCGGGTGAAAGATTTACCCGAAGACACTGGTTGGTTAGAAAAGGCCGAAGGTAAAGCTGTGAAAGTCTTGGGTGAACTCATCAAGCATCTACCTGAAGGTTACCACTACAAGGTTGTGTTCATGGAAAGAAATCTTGAAGAGATCATCGAGTCTCAGACAAAGATGTTAGAGCGTAAAGGGAAAGATCCGGACGACATCTCAAAAGATGAACTCAGAGAGACCTTCAAGAATTACAGGAAGATATTGAAGCAGCAGATCTCAGCTAGCCCGAACATGGAAGTGATCTATGTTAGTTACAACGACATAATGAGCCATCCTAGGCCCGTGGTGGAGAGCGTCTCGGCTTTCTTCGATGGAGAATTAGATACTTCTGAGATGTTATCCGTTATAGATGAAGAGCTTTACAGGAATAGGATGGAAGAGTGAAAAAAAGATTTGGGGAAACGTTTTTTTCTTTACAGGTAGCCATTTTCGTCTAGATAGTCTATCACTTTTTGTACGCTCTCTTCTACCTCTTCTTTGTGGGTCTCCAAAGTTATCTCCGGGTTCTTCGGCTCCTCGTATGGATCGGAAATGCCCGTGAAGTTGTCTATCTCTCCGTTCCTCGCCTTTTCATAGAGCCCTTTGACGTCTCTTTCCGCGCAGACGTCTATAGGACACTTGACGAAAACTTCTATGAAGTTGGTGACCTGTTCTCTAGTTTTGTTCCTTCTCTCTCTGTAGGGCGAGATGAACGACGCTAAGACGGAAACTCCGTTCCTAGAAAGAAGTTCAGCGAGAAAGCTCACTCTCTTTATGTTCGTGTTCCTGTCTTCCTTGGTGAAGCCGAGGTCAGCGGTAAGATGCTGCCTGACTATGTCTCCGTCCAATCTTTCCACCAGGTGGTCGTACTCCTCTTCTAGCCTCAAACCGACCCTGTCGGCTACGGCTGACTTCCCCGAGCCGGAAAGCCCGGTGAACCAGAGCGTGAAGCCATCCTTCGTATTCTGCTTTTCCCACTTATCTTCGTGGACCATAACGTGTTCGTTCTTCGAGTTTTCAGACATGATATACCTCCTTAGTCTATTTTAAAGCATTTCGAAAAGCTCTTCGAGCACTTCTTCTTTATGCTCTTCTGGAACCACCATACCGACCACGTCGCTCTTACCGCCGGCGGAGTAACCTCTTTCCTTCATCTTTTCGATGATAGTTTCCGAGTTTTTTAGCGGGCCTCTGATGTAGATCTGACAGCTGTTCTGTTGATACTCGCTGTTAGATACCACCACTTTTTTCCCCTCTCTAGACCATGCCAGTCGTCTAGTGACGGTCGAGATTATGTTGTAGGGTGAAGTCATCTTTCTGTAGAGTACGTCCTCCTTGATCTCTTTTAGGGGCTCTTCGGTCTCACTCTCTGTCGCTTCTTTCAGTTTTCTTTCGTTTTCTTCCAGATCATCTCGGTTCAATATCTTTTCTGGCTTTTCGATCTCCCTCAGAAACCAGGGCATCTCCGTTATCTTTTCTCTGTCACCTATCTTGTAGAGCGTATCTATCCTTTCGGCGCACTTCAGAACATCATCGAATCCGCTGGTCAATCGAGTCAGCACTTCGTTCACCGTTTTCATCGCCGTCTCGTTTTCCTTCAATTTCTCTTCTCTATCTCCGAATGCTCCCAGGATGGTGAGGAGATCTGGCGTGTAGTTCAGAAACTCGCTGATCACCCAACTGGCGCTGGGAAATTCCTTCGGAGAACCACCGTTTATTATCGGATTGTGGTGAAGTTCCACGTCGTGTTTTTCCTGAAGGTGGTGATCGAAGATGCAGACTTTTCCGAACTGCTTCAAAAATTCTATGGAATCCTTCGGGAGGGCCATATCTACGACGATGACCTGTTCTGGATATATCTCTTCGATCTTCTTCCTGTCTTCCTCGTCGATCAGATAGTTGCCTATTGTAGGAGTGAAGGTTTCTACGTTCTGTAGGTTCAGCTCTTGAAGGATCAGTGCTGCGGAAGTTATACCGTCTGTGTCCCAATGGTGGAAGAGAAGAGTCTGTTCCTCTTCTCCTATCGGTATGGCGTCGTGCATAGAGATCCTACTCGACGAACTTGTTCTCGTGTTTAAGAACGCTCTCTGCCACTTCCGGCCTCATCATGTGTTCGGGCGGTGTTTTACCTTCCTTGAACATGTTCCTCATCTTCGTACCGCTGAAGTTCTCCCTGTATTCGTCATCATGTGGACATATGTGTCCGTCGACAGCACCATGGCATTTCTCGCAGTAAGTGAAAGACTTGAAGTGCACAGGAGTTATGCCCAGATCCGGGAACTCATCGAACTTTTCTTGTGCTTCGTAAGGCCCGTAATAGTCGCCTACGCCGGCATGATCTCTTCCGACTATGAAGTGCGTGCAGCCAAAGTTCTTCCTCATGATCGCGTGGAAGATGGCTTCTTTCGGACCTGCGTATCTCATCTCCGCTTCGAGGATACTCATCACAGCTCTATCTTTGAGATAATACTCTTCCATAAGTGTATCGTAAGCGTCCAGTATAACTTTGTCCCTGTAATCTCCGGATTTCTTCTTTCCTATGATCGGGTTGATGAATATGCCGTCGACGAAGCTTAAGGCGGTCTTCTGCACGTATTCGTGTCCCATGTGGGGAACGTTCCTGGTCTGGAATCCTACTATGGTTCTCCAGCCTTTTTCTTTGAAGAGGATCCTCGTCTCTTTCGGCGTGAGGTGGAATTTTTCAAAATCGGTGCTGTTTTCCTTGAACTGGACTATATCGCCTCCGACGATGTGGTCGTTCATGTTCATGATCCTCTTGACACCGGGATGTTCTTCGTCTTCCGTGCCGTAGACCTTCCTCGCCATCCTTTTCTTGTCGAAGCCGTAGAGTTCTTCGACCTCCAATGTGGCGAAGGGCTCTCCGTTCTCGGTCTCGAGACAGACCTCTTCTCCTTCCGTGAGATCGTTTCTCTGTTCCTGCTTGATGTCTAGGACTATCGGTAAAGTCCAGGGCGTGTCGTCGCTGAGTCTCGATTCTTCGAGAACCCAGTCGAAGTCGTTCCTGGTGAGTAATCCCGTCAGAGGGCTGTAGACACCGTTGGCTATGTTCTGCACGTCCTTTCGAAGACCGCTGGTCAATCTGATGCTCTTCATCTCTTGTGCTTCTTCTTTCAGACGTTCGCTCTTCTTGTCAGAAGCCAATTGGTTTACGAGGGTTCCGCCGTGAGGTTGAGACATGAGTAGGATCACCGTGGGTTTAATCGAGGTAACCTAAGGCCCTCAGCCTTTCCTTCACTTTCTCCTCGTCCTCTTCGGAGAATTCTTCCGCTTTCTCTTCTTCTTCCATGCTGGAGATCACCTGTCTTAGAACGTACGTTACGTAGCTGGACATGGAATTGAAACCGGTTCCTTCCATGCGTTTTTTTACCTTTTTCGCCAATGGTTTCGGTATCGAAACCGTCGTGTAGTCGTCCTTTGCCATCATATATCACCATATTTCATTATATATCATTAGAAGTCATTAAGAGGAGGGGGTATTTAAATGTGTTGATTTATCGCTGAGAACTTCGAAAACCCTTTAAACGGGTGTTCCTTAGCTGAAGGATGATGAACGACAACGGCCCAAAAAAGGTGATCATAGGTATAGACGGCGTTCCCTACGATCTTATCGGAGATTTGACCAAAAAAGGAGATATGCCCAACTTCGCAGGACTGATTGAAAATGGCCATTTCTCAAAGATGCACGCAGCCATACCGGAAGTCTCCAACGTGAACTGGTCAAGCATCGTCACGGGCAAAAATCCCGGTAAGCACGGGATATTCGGATTCACTGAGCTGATCGAAGGGACCTACACGGTATCTTTTCCAGACAGGAGAGCTTTGAAAGCGAAACCGTTCTGGACCAACGACAAAAGATACGTTATACTGAACGTTCCTGCGATGTATCCAGCGGAGAAAATAAACGGAACGATGATCTCTGGATTCGTCTCTCCTGAGTTGGAAAAGGCTGTCTACCCTAAAGAGGCGCTGGGATACTTAGAAAGTATAGATTACAACGTGGACGTGGACTCTGAAAAGGCACATAAATCCAAGAGACTCTTCCTGGACAACCTTTTCAAGACTCTCGATAAAAGAGAAAAGGCATACAAACATTTCTGGGAAGATAAGTGGGACGTCTTCATGTTAGTCTTCACGGGGAGCGACCGCTTGGAACATTTTCTTATAGATGCTTATAAGCACGAAGAACATGAGTATCACGAGAGGTTCATAGAGTATTTCAAGGAAGTTGACAGGATAATAGGTGATATCCACGATAAGATGGACGAGGACGATAGACTGGTGATGATGTCTGACCACGGTATGGAAGAAATAAAGCAAAACGTGAACGTCAACAAAGTTCTACAAGATAACGGCTTTTTAAAACTAGGAGACAAACCTGAAGAGCGTTATAAGAACATAGAGAGAGGGACCAAAGCTTTCGCCCTTGACCCCGGAAGGATATATTTGAACAGAGAGGGAAGGTATCCAAGAGGTACCGTAAAAAACGGCGAAGAGATAATCGACGAGATAACCTCTATATTCAAAAACCTGACTTACGAAGGAGATAAGGTCATAAAGGAGATACATAGGAGAGAAGAGGTTTACAGCGGAGAACACGTAGATAAAGCTCCTGATCTGATATTAACTCCAGGAGAAGGCTACAACCTCAAGGGAGGAGTTAAATATGAGGACTTGTTTGAAAAGAATGTATTTAAGGGAAAGCATACTGATGATGATGCTTTCCTTTACTGTAATGACCTAAAATTACCAAAACAACCCAAGGTTGAAGATGTTCGAGAACTCATAGAGCGTGATAATATATGAACAAACCGCATAATGCAGAAGATACATGCTGGAACTGTCCAGCAGCTAAATTCAAAGGCAATGTCGATTTCAGAGGCTGCGGCCAGTCAAGGAGGATAGTCCCCAAAGGCGAGGACAAGCAGCTGATGATAGAATGTAGAAGGAGGCCCGAATTGGGTCATTTCGAGCCGAGCATAACGTTCGAGCAGTGCCCGGAATGGGAGGAGATGGAGTACGGCTACATGTTGAAGAACATGAAAGTGATGATCCTGGGCATGGACGGTTACCTGGGGTGGACGTTAGCGCTCAAACTCGCGAACCTGGGCTTCCAGGTTTCCGGTATAGACAATTACACCAGAAGAGACTGCGTCATGGAAAAAGGCTCTCACACCGTAGTACCTATACCGAAGAT
The DNA here is from genome assembly GCA_046537845.1 of Candidatus Aenigmatarchaeota archaeon. Taxonomy (GTDB): domain Archaea; phylum Thermoplasmatota; class Thermoplasmata; order Halarchaeoplasmatales; family Halarchaeoplasmataceae; genus Natronoplasma. Next base: position 3,372 of record JBKHKA010000034.1, on the reverse strand, counting down.
GACCAGGAGGTTGAGAGCGGCCAAAGAAGAGCTGGGTGTAGATCTCAACTTCAGAAGGATGGACATAGGAGACAGAAAAGCCCTTAGAGAGTTCATCGAAGAAGTCAAACCTGAATCTATAGTGCATTATGCCGAGATACCCGCCGCGCCTTACTCGATGGTCGATGCAGAACACGCTATCGAAGTACAGCGGAATAACGTTTTAGCCACATTGGGCCTTTTACATATCATGAAAGACGTCGTTCCGATGACCTCTCTGTTGAAACTAGGCACGATGGGAGAGTACGGAAGCCCGCTGACGGGTAGACCTCTTTTCGAGGGTCTTTTCCCGAACGACGCTGTCCTGCAGTGGGACGATAGAGAGTGGAGCATGGGGGGAGAGATGACACCGAGAGATCCACACAGCTTCTATCACGTTTCTAAAGTTCAAGATACATACAACATTTACGAGGCCTGCAAGTATTGGTGGCTTCGGTCCTACGATATAATGCAGGGAGTCATCTACGGGGTACATACGGAAGAAGTTTCACAGCATCCCGACCTGAGAACAAGACTGGACTACGACGAGTGGTTCGGAACGGTGATAAACAGATTCACCACTCAAGCCGTTCAGGGTATACCTCTTACCGTTTACGGAGAAGGAGAACAGATACGGGGTATGATAGCTCTAAGGGATGCCATGGAGTGCATGGTCAGGCTGATAGTTTCACCTCCTGAGCCGGGTCAATACGATGTCGTCAATCAGGTTTCCGGCCTTCACAAGATCAAAGATGTGGCTGAAACCGTTGCTAACGTAGGAAATGAAAAATTCGATATGGACGTGAGCATACAGAGACTTGAAAATCCTAGAGTCGAAGCCGAAAAACATCCATTCGAGGTCGTTTCGAGAAAATTACCTAAGGAACACGGTTTCGAACCGAAAGTTAGTTTGGAAGACGAAGTCGAAAGGATGCTGGAACTCTTGAGCAAGGAAGATATAAAGAAAAGGATAGACGAGAAGAAACACGTGATAATGCCTAAGACAAGATGGAGCGGGGAGAAGAAGGAATCCGACGTGTTAGAAGAGTACAAGCCTGGGGAAAAAGAAAGTGAAGGTTACGAAGGAAAACTAGACACGGAGTGAGGTCTGATGGAAGTAACTGCGGAAAATTTCGATGAGGAAGTTACAGAAGTCGACGAGCCCGTTTTCACTCTCTTTTGGGCTTCCTGGTGTACTGCCTGTAAACGGAGTGAACAGACCGTGAGAGAGATCGAGGAAGAGAGAGACGATATAAAAGTGGTAGAAGTGAACATCGACAAGAACCCAAGTATGCGTGACAGGTTCGATATACAAGGTGTTCCTACTTTCATAATGTTCAACGGCGGCGAGGAAGTAGACAGGAAGATCTCGGCCCAGGCAAAAAAACAGTTGAATGAGATGATCGACGAAGCCCTCGAGAGATGATCACCGCAGTTATACCGGCCTATAATGAAGAGGAGAGGATCGAAAAAGTTTTGAAAGAGACTTCACAGTATGTAGATGAGATCATCGTAGTGGATGACGGTTCAACTGACAATACCGCAGAGATCGCTAGACTATACGGAAGAACCATAGAAAAAGACTCCAATCAGGGTTATATCGATTCTATCAAAAGGGGATTTAAAGCCGCCGAGGGAGATATCGTAGTCACTTTAGATGCCGACGGAGAGCACGACCCAGCGTTCATACCCGAGCTCATTGAGCCCTTGAAGGAAGATGATGCGGACCTGGTACTGGGTAAACGAGAGAAGGTGCCCAGGTGGTCCGAAAGAGTAATTTCTAGACTTGTCAGGTTAAAAGTCGGTGTGGAAGACACAGGGACCGGTTTTAGAGCTTTGACAGGTGAGCTGGCCGATGGGATGGAATTGTTTGGGTACTGCACCTGCGGAACTTTTGTTCTAGAAGCTGTTTTGTTGGGTGCTGAGGTTGAAGAAGTGGAAGCTCCGGTAAGGGACGTGAAGAAGCCTAAAAAGATCGCATGGCAGCATCTATTTCAATTCTTTATCGTGCTGTGGATGATGGTGAAAAAGCCGTGAAACTTTCTTAAGATATTTTCAAGAGACGGTAGGAAAAAGGATCGGGTTCAGTCTCAAAGTTTTTCTTCGCTGTATTTGGTTATCTCTGAGATGAATCGTCGAATATCTCCTATGTCTTCTTCGATGACCACATCGAGCTGTTCATGATCGATATTGTAATATTGGTGAGTTATCACATTTCTGAACTGAGCCATCTCTGCCAAACTTTCTGCTAGGTCTTATTGGATGATATCATTTTTTTTCAAGACTTTAAAATATTTAGAATAACCATCTGGTCGTTCTAAACCCTCTAGAGCGATAAGCCTACTTGCTATATCGATGACCGCTTCTACTGCTTTCCTTATCAAGTTTTCCTTTGCCTCTTTAACTAGAGGTGTTTTCTTTTCGGACCTTTGTATCTCTGAGAGCAGGTTTATCCACTCATCGATGGAGTCGATACGACTTCTATCTTCTCATCCATCCTCTATCACTCTTTTTCTTCTTTCAGTCCAATGCTCTTCAAGATGATGCTTGATATCGTGATAATTCCTATCTATCTTCACTTCTATATCCGCTCTTTTACTCGGACTGGATTCGTATAGAACTTTTCCGTGCTGGATAACTCTAAATTGGAAACGTGCATCTGCTTCATTCAGAGCTTTAATATCGAATCGACGTTCGATATCGATCTCTTGTATCCTTCTGCTGATCTCTAAAAGTTTTTTCAAGGGATAATCTTTGAAATATATCGCTATGTCTACGTCACTTTTTGGATGCTGCTCATCGGCGGCAAAAGACCCGTACAGATATGCAGCTATCACACCATAATCACTGCATATATTCGGTAGTTGAGATTCGATAACTTTTATATCCCAACTTTGACACTTAGCTCCGCAAATTTGTTAAGAAAATTGATTTGACAGGAGTCATTTTTTGGGTCTTTTGACCCCGAATTGTTAGGTTATAGAGCCTTTTTGCCCAAAAAATCGGGATTTAGGGCAGATCTTACCTGTAAATAGAGGGATATTGAGGATGAAATATAGCATAATATTCAGTTGTCTTCAAAATACTCCGCAACTGTCAAATTACTTGCTAATAATTTGCCTAAAAAATCCATAATATATCCTATCTAGATACATGGCCCAATATCTGTCAAACTCTTCCTCTAATTTCCCATTAAAAATCGAAAATAGTAATGATCATGAATGAAAAATATTGTTTCAAGCTTTGGTAAAATAGAGTATGATTTTAGGCAAAAAATAGTGGAAACTGTCAAAGTTGGGTTATATGTTCTTCTCTTGAACACTCGTTTTCATCGGTTTTCTTTACCATCGCTAC
>JBKHKA010000033.1:0-12155 GCA_046537845.1 Candidatus Aenigmatarchaeota archaeon | reverse complement strand
ATTCTACAGTGACGTAATAATTGGGCATGCCTCCGGTCTCTTCCGTCCCCTCCTTAATCCATATAGAGATGTCTTGGATCTCGACTCCAGCTTGGCTCTCTTCCACCACACATCCAGAAAAAACGGTCGATGCTGATAACAGTACCATCACAACACAGAATATCTTTACCTTCATATGATCACGAAGACCTATATCCATACAAATATAATATCTTTTTCGACAGAGAGCGATCACGTCGGCAGTTCCGCCAATTTTACATAAGACCTTTACAAGTTAAGAAAATCACCATGAGAGGGAAGAAACCGAATTTACTAGAGATGGCTAGGGCCCCATTTCTCTTCGCCATCATCGTTCCACTGACCATCGGCACGCTTCTCTCTATAAGCATAACGGGAGAGCTAGATATCTTGGGATTTCTCTTCGCTTCACTTGTAGGCCTCGGTCTACATGTCAGCACGAACGTTTACAACGATATATACGATACGAAACAGGGGGCTGACACCTCAAGATCGTCCGAGAGCGAATTCAGCGGAGGTTCCGGTATCTTAGTAAAACATCCGGATATGGAAAGGGAGATGTTCAACCTGGCTAGAGCCGGCATAGTTGTCGGTTCTATAGGATATGTCGGTCTTCTGTGGACGTCAGAAACTGGATACTGGCCGATATTGACTTTCGTCTTCCTGGTCTCTGTATTTCTGAGCAAGTATTATACCGCGGCTCCTTTCAAGTTAGCTTATCGAAGTCTGGGGGAGATAAGTGTATGGGTCGGTTTCGGTCCCCTCGCCGTTCTACTCGCTTCTACCGCCCAGAACGTCGGTTTTCATCTTTACATCATCTCGGTGATGCCGATCACCGGGTTGAGTACTCTTTTCATCGTTTGGATGGGTCAGATGGTCGATATACGGGACGATATCGCCGCCGGAAAAGAAGGGCTCGTAGCTAGGATCGGTTTGGAGAAGAGTGTCTACGGACTCTTCATTATCCATATACTCGCTCTCATCAATGTGATCTTTGTTTCGTTCATCTTGAATCCCGGCATCTTCTTACTAGCGGCATCGATCCCCCACGCCTTTCTCCTTCCACTCATGTTCAAAAAACTTCACCTTGAATGTAAAGATAGAGGATCGATCGAGGAAGTCTCCAGACTCAATTTCACCCTGTACTTTCTTTTTTCTCTGTCCCTTATGATCGGATTCCTTCTTCATCTTTTGGTAGAACTCTAAACTTTCATCTACAATCTTAACAAAGCACCTTTTTCTAATAGATGTTTTACCGATGCTGGCACGGGACCTGGTATGCCTATCGGAGGGAACGATATCAAACCGTTCACATCTCCCAAACCGATGAAGAGTGGGATCTTGACATTGCTGTAAGATTTCAAACTAAGACTCTTGCTAAATCTGAACACGTTATCCGCTACAACTCTAGAGTGTGAGTCCGCATTGTGACCGGTCTTCTCTTCATCTACACCCGCTATATCCCCACCTACGAAGATGTTAGGATGATGGATCAACTGGAGGTGGTCGTTGACTTTGAGTGTATTTCTTTCAGTAAAACACGGATCTTCAAACCCCTGAAACAAACTCCTATCGAAACTCAATCCTGTGTTCCATATACAAACATCCGATCTGATCACCCTACCTTCACGGGTTATGTATTCATCACCTTCACGATCTACGACTTTTTCATCGAATATCAGTCGAACACCTTTACTTCTAAGGAAACTTTCAGCAAAGAAAGAGGCCATCTTTGGATTCCTCTCGATGAGTCTTTCGTGGGAATGGACTAGAGTAACGTTCTTTTCAGTCTTAGAAGCTATTTCAGCCGCGACTTCCGTACCTATCAAACCCCCTCCGACTATCAGAACGTCACTCGACTTCTCCATCCGTTTAGAAAGTTCTTTGACTTCTTCTCCAGAACTGACTGTAAAAACGTTCTTTTTCTCATCTAAATAGATCGGATAATCAGCTCCTAAAGAGATCACTAAAATATCGAAATCAACTTTTCTTTTGGTAGTGGAAACATAACCTGGAGTGATCTTCACCACTCTTTCCGTAATTATCTCAACATCTTCTAAAAACCTGGAATACTGTTTGATGATCTTCCCATGATGATCCGGATCGGTGATCAATTTGGGTAAGGACGGGTAATACTCAAAATAAGGTTCCTTATCTATCAAAACCACGTCAAGGTCATCTTTGCAGTCCAATCTCTTGGCGACCATGGAACCACAGAATCCCCCGCCTAGGATCACCACTCTCATGATTTTTTAACTCCACGAATGGATAAATAATTAATGCTTGAGGAAAAAGTAAGTTTTTCGCTCTCCATCTTCACAGACCTTCTTGACGTGCTTCAACATCTCTTCTTTACCCTCGTCATCCGCATAACCTTTCCCTTTGAATTTGATATATCCATCTTCGTCGATGAGAAAAACATAACCGTGATCAGTATCGGAGATCCCTAACTTTTCCTTGAATTCAGAGGCATCACCGTAATGAGTGCCGACGAGATCGTGCTTTTCCTTTGGAATACCGGATCTCATACCTCCGTCGATGACCCCGAAAAGATCTTCCAGAAGTTACTCTCTATGATAGGTAGTTCGTAAACTTCCTTCCCCTGACAGAGTTCTTCGAAGTAGTTCATCCATGAATCCAACATGCCCTGGGCCTCTCTGACAAAAGCAACGCCTATCAACACGACTTCACCTTCAGCATCATCCGGTAGTACCAATTCTTTTCCGGATAGAGTTTCAACTTCTATCTTTGGAAATCTTTGTTGACTCATCTATCATCACCTCTATTCAAATGCACCTTCCGCAACATGAGATAAACCTACTACGTTATCAAAGTTTTGATCTTGACCTCATTTAGAATATGCTACCTGACGATTTTTGGGTCCTTACACACTTCATCTCTTGAAATCCCTACACATCACCCTTTTACCGCACCCAATAACCCACATCTATCAAAATCGTCTATCGGTCTGATGACTAGGAGTATGAACTTGAGGTTTCCCAACCTTACGGAGAGTGGAGTCTCGACGAGTTCAGCCGGATGATGATCGTAGTCTTCATGGAAAACTACAACAGAATACTCCACGGACAATTCTACAGGGATCGACTCGTCCGATAGATAGGTCAAAAGTATGACCTCATCTATACCTGTAGAAGATTATCGAACCGAGGATGACAATGGAGAAAAAAGACGTTACAGCGTTCGCTGCTATCACAGGGATATCTCTCACGAGTATACCGTAGGTCAGCCACAATATCACACCGGTCGTGAGTATGATATACATCGGCAGGGAAAGACTCCTAGCATCTTTGGTCTTGATCACCTTGACAGCCTGCGGTAGGAACGAGGTAGTTGTGCAGGCCGCCGCTGCCAGTCCTATGAGTGTGAAATGATCCATGTTTTTCGAGATTTACGCAACATTATATAGATTAGGGGCATCTTGGACACTACAGCTTTTTATCTCTGGAAGGAAAAGCTGAGACGTGATCCGGTCTAAAAGTTCACTGTATCCTGCTTTTCATCTCGCCCTACTCATTTTCTATCGCATCCAAACATATAGATATGGCCAGCAGCATCCGCCTATCCAGCTGAAAATTTGGATCGTTGGTTATATTCAGGTTGTAAATATCTCGTATTAAAGTGAACTTTTCCTTGAAGATGCCTACTTGATTCCCCCGGAAGAAAATCTTGTACTTATAAGGGAGGAATTTCAGGATGGTCCTTCGAAGTAAAGCCTTGAGAGCGGAATCCTCTTTGACCCGACCGATCTCCCTCTGCTGAGGATCCATCAGTATCCATTCATCTTTCGCGAGTGATTTGAACCCCTTTCTCTTCAGAAAACCGACGGTCTGGTTGGTCTTAGAGTCTATCACCTCAAAGGTCCCGCTGAAATCCAATATCTCTTGCTGTTTTATCCTGAAAAGTTCTTTATTCATATCCTGGGTCTGGTAGATCCTGATGTCTTCTTTGAGCTTGAAGACCTTTTGTTTGCAGAAGCCGACGAGATTCCCCATATCGTCCTCTATGAAGTATTTATTCCCTATAGAAAGCACTTTTTGCCTGATCTTGAAGTTATTCCCCTTCAGTGGATTCGGCAGGGGAGGATGTAAGTTCGACTGTGGATTACTCGGCTGTGGATTACTCGGCTGTGGATTACTCGGCTGTGGATTACTCGACGGTGGACTATTCGGCGGTGGGTTTTGAGGCTGATTTCTCACCAAATATATCACAAGCCGTAATTTCATACACGGTATAAAATACTTTCGACTTGACTTATCAAGCGACCCACACTCTACGCATCCAAGGGCGATTTCACCATAACTCACAGCTCAACGGTTCAGATAAAATATGTTCATCTCGCCAAAAGAACAGACTAGGAACTCGATAAGGAATTCTTTCACTGTATACACTGCGATGAAGAGATGAGGTCCTACAGAGCTATAAAAGAAACGTTACCCGATTGATCGGGGAAGGGTAGGTTCAGGTGAGAGCAACAAGCCCAGCCATCTAGAAAAAAGGACGACGGCTCCATGGTAATGAAAGCGTATATTTCCTGGGAGTGAAGATAACTAAAAGTTGACTTGTTGCGGTGAAACATCTAAGATCTCATCTATCGATAGATTTTTCCCTTCGAGTAGAAAATAAAAAAATCAAATGTAGTTCTTATTATAATGACGAAAGATGGAAGATGCGGTATTTGATCCAAAGGACGATATCCTGGTAGAGTTGGCCTCGGCTGATCCAAGAGAAAGGACAGAGAGATTCAGGAGGGAAAAGGTCCTTGAAAAGATACACTCAGACCGTAGGAAAAGGATCGATTACCTTTTGGATTTCGATCCGGAGACCGCAGCCGGCCTGATGGACCTGGCATATATCACGGTGGACAAAGACGCCTCCTTCGCTCAAGTGGCGGAAAGGGTGAGAAGGTTTGAGAAAGGAGGGATAAATTCCCGACCATACTCGTGCTCGACGAGGGGACCGTGCTGGGAGAGCTGCCAGGATATGCACTATCTTTGGCCGATACTTCAGAGGAAGATATGAAGGATCACGTGATGCATTTACCGCACCTCAGATACGACGAAGAAGATGAAGATGTCGCCGATTTTTTCAGAAAAAATGCACGGGACAAGGTGGTCGTTCTCGACGAAAAAGACTCGGTCATGGGGATAATACGATCGGAAGATGTGCTTCGAGTTATCGAGGAAGAGGCGGGGGAAACACTCTATGATTTCGCATCAGTTTCCGAGGAAGAAGGTATCTGGGACTCTCCCCTTCAAAAGGTGAGACACAGGTATAAATGGTTGATAATAAATCTCGGTACAGCTTTCCTCGCGGCTTCCGTAGTCAGATTGTTCCAGGAGACCATCGAAGCTCTGGTCCTTCTGGCTGTTTACATGCCTATAGTCGCGGGGATGGGTGGAAACGCTGGTACTCAGTCTCTCGCTGTAACGATCAGAGGTCTCACTCTTGGAGAAGTGGACTTTAAAACGGGGAAAAGAGTGATATTGAACGAGATGATAAGTGGAGGTATAAACGGGACGATAAACGGTATCCTGGTAGCTCTGATAGCTATATTCATAAACAAGAGTCCGCTGCTCGGTCTTGTCCTCGGCATCTCTATGATCACCAATCTAGCCATAGCGGGCTTCTTCGGCGCTTCTATCCCTCTGATATTGAAAAAGTTGGATCTCGATCCCGCCACCTCGGCGACGATATTCATAACCACCGCCACGGACGTTCTGGGGTTCTTTATCTTCCTAGGACTAGCGAAGATGATGATCTGAGTTATACCTACCGATTCTCTTTCAAAACTCAGAAAAGATCATCTCTAGCTTCACTCTCGTACCACGGATAATGGCCGCACCTATCTAGAAGTATGAATCTGAAATCTTTCAATATATCGGAAAGTGTGTTCTTAACACCTTCAGCCGGATGATGATCGTAGTCTCCATGGAAAGCCATAACGGAATAATCTACAGACCGACCCACCTTCAGCAGCTCACCTCTCCTCCTCGAATCTTGCAATCTTTTCAGAGAGTCCTACGGGACCTTGACCTTCGCTTCGGGCATCATTTCGAGTTAAATAATTTACTTCTATGGCATATTGAAAGATTTGGTCAGATAATTAAGTCAAATGAAAAATCTCTCACCCCATGAATCCTACTTTCACACGGGGTATAACGGGTCACAAAACAATTGTTTACAGACAGGTTTTTGAGGATGATATATTGGAATCAAAGATCCTACCCCGTCGACCGGATTCAGTATCACAAAAAACATTTGGAGGAAGACCGTATCGACCCAAATCTACAAATCATACTTCACCTCTGCTCAAACAGGTATCATCCATGAAGAGATTATACTACGGCATTGAGGACAAAGACGGCAATATCCCCGGGAACGTGATAGAAGAGGGCGAGTTGATTTCCTCGGTACTGATCCCCTCGGACGAGCTTTCCGATAGGGAAAAACCGGGTGAGATAGAGATAAAAGAAGATATGAAAGATGATCCTCTAAAAGCTGCATCAGAGATCGATCCTTCCGAATATCTCGTCAAAGAGTGGGTCGACGGAAAGGCCAAACGTATCTACTCCGGATTGGTGGGAAGCTTCGGGGACGATTGGAAGGACGTGGATACGATAGAGGTCTATGGAAACGGAGATATGTATGCTGACGGAGAGAAGGTAAAGGGAGAATTCACCATCACCCGCGGCTCGACGGTCTTGATAAAAGATGTTCAGGATATAACCGAGAGAACGGATCGAGAGATGGAGAGGGAATATTTCCATTGTCTACATTGCGATAAAGAGGTCAGATCCTACAGAGCTATCGAGGACACCGTTCCCGATGACTGGACTATCGGTACCGATGATAAGAAAAGCGCCCTGGAGAGAAGAGATGACGGTACTACGGTGGTCAGAGGCGTATGTCCCGAGTGTGCAGAGAAAGCTAATTCTGAAGATCGATCGGGTATATGAATAAAAGAAAAAAGGTTTTTATCTCAGTGTATTATCTCCGCATGCTCTTCGAAAGGCATCACTGAGAGATGAGGCATCATCTCTTTGAAACCCTCTTGTATCTCTTCGATGTCGTGGAACTTTTCGTGGCTCTCCCGACTGTCCCAGTAGGTGATCATTATGTACTTGGTCGGTTTGATCTCTATCTCTTTTCGTTCTCCCCGGAGCATCGATCCTCCATACGCCACGTCGGTGGCTTTCACCACCTTGGTACCGATAAAACCCTCCTTGTCCATGGTGAACTCGCAGAGATCTTCCATCATCTGCTCCACTTCCTCCTCGAACCCTGGCTTGACCGAGAGGTAATTCAGAGCGCTCACCATCGGTTTTCCGATCCATTCGTGCTCTTCGAATTCACCCACCGGCAGTTCCTCGGCATCTACTTCCTTATCCTCCAAAAAGTCCAGCGCCATCTCGGTCCTTTTCCGCCTAGGACCGCAGTAGACCCTGATCGATCTATCCTTCAGGAAGTCTAGATAAAAACCGAGGTCCCACACGGGTATGTTCAACGCCCCTTCTATATGGTTCATATAATACTCTTCCCTGGTCTTGACATCTATTATCAGATCCATCCTTATCCCTGCCCACAATCCAAGTATGGCATACTATAAGTAAGTTGCCTTGCACATCTGAAAGGTCAAACCAACAGGAACCCTAGACCGAGCCAGATGATGAAGACTGTCAGCACACCCAGTATAAAGAACAGGGGACGGCCCTCTTTCTTTTCCGGCAGTATATCTCGGCTCACCATGAAGAGCATCATACCTGATACGAAGGCTATCATGCTCCTCTCTAAAGGGCTGCTGATCTCGAAGAAGATCCCGAACAAAGTGCCGAGGACCAGGGAGCTGGAGAGGAGTACTCTATCTATCTTTCTCCCGCTGTATTCAGGGGTTGCCGAAGCGCTATCGTGGATGAAAGCGTGTGGATAAAGAAAGGTATGGCCGTGAGGAAACCCAGGATCGGTCTGAGCAGTATGATGGTGGCGAGTATGACCCCCTTGATGAAATGGTCGATGAAGAATCCGCCGACGTGGAGATGGTACAGTTCCTCGTCCAGCGTGTCTGGATCTTTAACATGCTGGTACAGGTACTTTTCTGACGCGAAGAAAACGACGAACCCAAAGAGCAACAGGGGATACACGGCGATGGTAGGGGTCAAATGGAGGGCCTCGGACAGGAACACCAGGAATATGATGGCCAGGAGGCTCCCTCCCCCGTAGCTGAGAAGGACGGTGTGCGAGCGGGAGATGCAGAGCGGTAACTTATCACAGAAAAGATTGAGAGTGCTCAGGAAGAGCGCGTAAACTAGTACGCCTAGTTCCATCCCCGTGAGCATCATATATCTACCATCTCTTCCTCCAGCTATATAATTTTTTATTTATGCAAGAGATATGCTCAACAAATTATATAAAGTGTGCCGGAGTAAGTAAAGGAGAGGAACTAAGATGGGTGAAAAAAAGCACTTGACGATACTTCAGCTCAACGACAGCCACGGGTATTTAGAAGGGCATCCCGAATATTACTGGAAAAACGGTGAGGAGGTATATAGAGAGGCCGGTGGTTTTGCCAGGCTCAGCGAGTACTTCAAGAAAGTGAGGAGAGAAGACCCCGGCGGTGTCATCGCACTGGACAACGGAGATACCATACACGGGACCTTCGCGGCCGTGAAAGATGATGGCAGAGATATGATACCCATATTGAATGAACTGGATTTCGATGCATGGACGGCTCACTGGGAATTCGCCTACGGACCCGCCAACCTTCGCTATATAACCGACAGGTTGGACTATCCCATGTTGGCGATCAACTGCTACAGCGAGGAGGACGATGAACTCGTTTTTGAGCCCTACAAGATCATGGAAAAGAAAGGTATAAAGATCGGCATCATAGGCATAGCAGCTACCATAGTCGACAAGACCATGCCGGACCATTTCAGCGAGGGTATCTACTTCACTTTAGGTAACGAGGAACTGCCCTACCATATAGAAGAACTGAGGAGCGAAGAAGATGTCGATATCATAACAGTGGTTTCACACCTGGGTTATCCGCAGGAACTCGAGTTGGCTGAGGAAGTGGACGGTATAGATATACTGCTCAGCGGTCACACGCACAACCGCGTCTACGAGCCGGTATATGTTAACGACACGATCGTGATCCAATCCGGATGTCACGGCTCTTTCGTGGGAAGACTGGATCTGCAGGTGAAAGATGGAGAGATGATGGATAACCATCACGAGCTCGTCTCCATCGATGATTCGATGGATAAAGATCCGAAGGTAAAAAAGATGGTAGATAACATCCTCGAACCCTACAGAGAGATGCTGGATAAAACAGTGGGAAGGACAAAAACACCTCTAACGAGGAACAGGGTCATGGGATCGACGATGGATGATCTCCTTTTGAGGTCTATACTCCATGAGACCGGAGCCGAGATGGCGTTCTCCAACGGGTGGAGGTACGGGGCCCCTATCCCGCCCGGTCCGATAACCATGGAAGACCTTTGGAACATCGTACCTGTAGACCCCCCGATCTCGGTCTGCCAGATCACCGGTTCGGAACTGAAAGAGATGCTGGAGGAGGACATGGAGAGCACTTTTTCCTCCGACCCGTATGAACAGATGGGCGGTTATCTCAAGAGGTGTAAGGGGATCTATGTTTACTTCAAGGTCGAGAATCCTCCCGGCGATAGGATACAGGAACTTTACGTCGGGGATGAAAAGGTGAGGAGCGAAAAGAGGTACGAAGCTGCCTTTATCACCTCCCAGGGGATACCCGGAAAGTACGGCACCGGTAGAAGAGACCTGCACAAGAGGGCGATCGAGGCGATGGAAGATTATATCGAGGAGAACACACCCGTATCGTTGGAGCTGGATCACAACATGGTCCCCATATGATCAGTCCTGGCTGGCCAAAGCAGCGTACCACTTCGTCACAGGCCGTTCCTCTCAAGCAGATACATCACGGCGGCTAGGACGAGGGATATGGCTAGTATGAAAAACCACCTGTTCACGTCCCAAACATCAGCCAAAGTCAGTTCACCCTTGTCGTCTCTTTTCAGAAAATCTTGAAGCCGTGGATAGGCCGCTGCGAAAAGACCCGCCCCCACCAGCATACCGATCACGCCGAAAAGGGCGTGCACGGAGCCCGTGCCCACCGCACCGGCGGCCGTACCCGGACACAGTCCCAGTATCGCAAAGCCCGCACCGAAGATTAGCCCACCTATCACTATGGCTTTCCACCGGAAGGGCTTGGGCTGGAGTTCTGAAGGCAGGTACCTGACGGTCAGATGTACTCCGACCATCCCGGTGATTATAGCGGTGAATATGATCTTTAGAACGGTGAAGTCCTTGAGCAGGAGCTGGTTCACGATGATATCGAACTGCGTAGCGCCTCCGCGGTCCAAAAGGAAGCCAAAAGCGACCCCGATCAGGAAGCCGAGCAAAAGCTGTTTTCTCCTGTCTTCATAAAGGCTCTCCAACATCTACATCCCCCCGTGAACAAGCAGAGCGGTGAATATGCCCCCGATGAAGAAGAAGATCAGTGCCGACCAGCTGCTCAGTGCCAGCTGTATGGTGCCGCTGATACCGTGTCCGCTGGTGCACCCTCCGGCCATCCTGGCTCCGAAGCCAAGAAGCAGACCTCCGATGAAAGCACCGATCAACCGAACTACTGGATCAGCTCCGAAGGTGTTCGCCCAGACCGCAGGGACCGTCTCGATCGTGAAGCTCCCGGAGAGCACCGATGAAAGGAACGCTCCGAAAACCACACCCAAGATTAGCATCCACTCCCAGTCTATCTTCGGTATGAACTTCTTGTAGTACGGTTTCTCTTTCACCTTCTCCCCTCTCACGGACTTCTCGATCATCCCGAAGGTCCTCGCATAGGCGTTGGAGCACCCTATAGCCTTGTTTGAAAGGATAAAACCCAAAGTGACGAGGATGCCTATGCCCGCGCCCACGATATAAGGTGACCACAGCCCGGATATTAAAGAAACCATCTTGACCTTCAAGGAGTTCTACGCTATTTAATATTTATCTGCTCTTCTATAGAATACTTAACATGGCCTTCACATACGGTCGGCTGCTTTTCTCCCCATCGTGCTGATATATGTGTTCATTGAAAAGGATCTCAATATAAAGGTCGACCGGGATTCCATCTACCCGATGCTGGCTGGTATCTGCATCGGCCTCGGCTTCGTACATACCCTCTCCATTTACTTGTCCTGTTCAGTATGAGTTCTTTACCAGACTACTCTCACTTATCACCCCTATAAGGCCCCCTACACCCTACAGGATCACTCGCGCTAACGTTCCCCCTCGAATACGAATTGTTCACCGCAGCTCCACCACCAAGAGATCCTAGGAGTCCACCGCTCGTTCCACCGCTGGAGACGTCACCAGTGGCGTATGAATTATTGACCGGACCATTGCTAGCCCCGATAAGCCCCCCGACATTCTGGGTTCCAGTCGAATCAACATAGACCGTGGCTTGTGACGTTTCTACAGTGCCTGCGTTAGATCCTACGAGACCGCCGATGACATCGCTACTCCCGATAGCGGTCCCGTTAGCGAAAGAATTGTTGACTGTTCCTAGATTTCTCCCCAGGAGTACTCCGACTCCGCTAGCTCCACTCACCTCTCCCGATACATCGGAGTCGAAAACGTGACTATTTTCACGGTTAGACCCGGCAAGTCCCCCTACGTAGGAGTCTCCGCTTATAGAGGTATCCGTTAAACTTGCATTACCCGCGGAGCCGCCCTGGCTGATGCACCCGAAAAGGCCAACCAACATCTCTCCCGGTCTATCGATGTACAGACCATTTATTTTGTATCCCTTTCCATCAAAACTCCCAGTGAATGGATCGGTGTTATTACCTACGGGGTCGAATCCAGCCCCGCCGTTCCAATCGCTGGTCTCACTCGCATCTATATCGTTTAACAGTTCGTAGTGCGCGGTCAGATTGGCGTTCATGTTCTGAAGTTCGTCCACGTTTTCGATCAGGTACGGATCATCTTCAGTGCCGCTCCCACCAGCAAAGGTAACGGACCCAGCTTCATCTGCGGGTGTTCCGGCGACAGAACCAAAGGCTACGCTAGAAACACTCACGACTAACAAGATG
>JBKHKA010000013.1:0-41206 GCA_046537845.1 Candidatus Aenigmatarchaeota archaeon | reverse complement strand
TACTTCAGAGGACTTCTGACGGGTTTAAACAGTGATAGTCAGTTGGATATGAAGGCCTCGTATCTACATCTGCGAAGGAGTAGGGTTTGTTGAAGAGGAGAAGTTCTGCATTGTTAGAACGTCTTGAAAAACTTTGAGGGTAAAACCTGTTCTTTTTTATTTCTCATCATAAAAACGGTAAAATCTAAATGCATAGATGTGTATCCCTTACGATATGACCTACCGCGAGGACGAACTAGACCTCCGTTTACTCCGCTTCCTCCTTTCGGGTGAAGGTGTCCACGTGAACGTGAGTGAATTGGCCCAGGAGATGGACGTTCACTGGGCTACGGCCAAGAAGAAACTTAACCGTCTCTACGATAAGGGACTACTCAACCCTCCCCTATATCCATTCATCCACCTCTTCGACGAGTATCCTCTTCTGGTCCTGGTCAAAGCGGACATGCCGAGATCCCAGGGGGTAAAGAATTTTTATCGGGACGATTCCCACATCTTCGCAGCCTTCACATGTATGGAAGGTCTTTACAACACTTTTCTCATCGAATTCTTCGAGGGGCTAGAAGACTATCACTCCTGGCGCCAGGAGATAGTTAAACAGAACAAGATACCCTCTAGAGGGGAAAGGACCCCTGCCCACGCGGACTTTTTCAGCAACAAACTGACCTTCAAATACGACCCCACTTGTTTTATAAATGACCTCGAAGACGAATTTGAAGAGAAAGGGTTCATAGAACTTGGGGGGGAAAGATTGGAAAAAGATCTTTTCCAGGTATTAGAGGGCGTGATGAGGGGAGAGCACATCCGGACAAACCATTCTTACATCGCTCGAAATATAGGTGTCAACAGGAAGACCGTGAAGAGAAGGATAGGATCGCTGTTGAAGGCCGAAGTGATCGAACCGCCCAGATGTTTTTTCCCGAAATTGTTAGTCCCCCCGGGCTACAACATGATAATCACCATGATCGAGGCTGTATCGGAGAGAGAAGAGATCAAAGAGTATTTGAGGAGAGATAACAACGTTCCGAGAGCTGTGGAGACGAGTACGGAAAGGTACAATTTTTTGGTATTCACGGCTTTCAAAAGCATAGAGGGTTTTTTCGAATGGTGCAGGGAGCTCAATTCTCGATTCTCTGAGAGTGTGGGAGCTATCTCCAAAACGATACTCTCTTCCAAGATGATCCACCTTATAGAACCTCAAAAAGTTTCTCTGGGACTCGTTGAGAGGAAATTATGGGACCTTCGGAGTTAAGGTGTGCGACCGATTTCAAGAATATACTGTTCAACTATTTCAAAATAAAAAATATCGTTTTTAATAGTATCTAAAAAGTGGAACAGGAATGGCTATTAATTTGCCCATTTTGCACATTCACTCGGACCCTTTTTATAAAGAAGCTTTTTATACCCCCTTTCTTCATCGTGAATCCCAGGTGAGAAAATGGCAGAAGAAGGTTACAACCCATATAAGATGGCCCAAAAACAGTTCGACAGGATCGCGGACAAATTGGGTTTGGATGAATCATTGAGAGAATTGTTGAGAGAACCACTGAGGGAGTATCGGTTCAACCTTCCGGTAAGGATGGATGACGACAGTACTAAAGTTTTCAAGGCTTTTAGAGTTCAACATAACGATGCCTTGGGACCATGTAAAGGCGGGATCAGATTTCATCCGGAGGAGACGCTCGACACCGTGAGAGCTCTATCGATGTGGATGACTTGGAAGACCGCCGTTGTGGACCTTCCGCTCGGCGGTGGAAAAGGAGGGGTCATATGTGATCCACACGATCTTTCCGACAGAGAGCAGGAAAATCTCTGTAGAGAATATATCAAGACAGTGAACAAAAACATAGGTCCGCTTCAAGATATCCCCGCTCCTGATGTGATGACCACAGCTCAACACATGCTCTGGATGATGGACGAGTACGAGACCATAGAGGGAGCTCGGTATCCCGGCGTGATCACGGGGAAACCCCAGAACATGGGAGGCTCTAAAGGAAGGACTGAGGCCACGGGATACGGTGTGATTTACGTGTTGAGAGAGCTCTTGAAAGAGTTGGACCGCGATATGGAGGAGACCACTGCGTCCATACAGGGATTCGGAAACGTTGCCCAGTATGCTGCTGAATTATTCCTCGAATACGGGGGCACCGTGAAGTCCGTTTCATGTTGGGATCAAGACGACAAAAGACCCTACTCCTATTACAAAGAAGACGGTATCGATCTAGAAGAGCTCAGGGGTATAACCGATCGTTTCGGCAACATAGATGCCGAGAAAGCCCAGGAGAAGGGGTATGAACAATTGTCAGGTGAAGATTGGCTGAAACATGAAGTCGATGTTTTGATACCCGCGGCCCTGGAGAACGCGATAACAGAGGACAATGTAAAAGATATACCTTCCGCGGTGGACATAATTATATCGGGCGCTAACGGTCCGATAACACCCGAGGCCGATGAGATATTAGAAGACAGAAATATAATAGTAGTCCCCGACTTTCTAGCGAACGCGGGCGGGGTGATGTGCAGCTACTTTGAGCAGGTCCAGAGCAATCAAAATTACTATTGGCCCAAAGACGAGGTGCTTGGAAAATTGGACAACGGGATGACAGACGCATTTTACCAGGTTTGGGACCTAGCCCAAAAACGAGATATCAGGATGAGAGATGCGGCTTATATGATAGCCATACAGAGAGTGGCCGAAGCCTGCGAAGCGAGAGGTTGGGTATAAACTCTTTCAAGAGATACTCGTGTGTATTTCACGCCCTCGAGTAGAAATCTATGGACGAGAAGAGCAAAGTCGAGAGGATAGAGAGCGCGATAGAGGAAGTTACGGGTAAACGAGTTGAACTTAGAGAAGTTGAAACCCCTCCCCCCGATTCAGGGGTATCTTTTATAGAAGATGTCCTGCTTTTTTCATCATCTTACGATAATTTCTTGATCCAGGAGGAAGGCCGATTAGATTCTTTGATAGAGGAAGTATTTTCTTCAAGGGGTGTCGGGGATCCACCTACCATAGACCATGTAGAGGACGAAGAAGACTGTGAAAAGGAACTGAAGAACAGGGAGATAGATCTCCTGATAATCTTCGGTGAGCCCACGGAGATCTCACTAGAGGATTTTCTTTCGGGTGTAAAGGAGGATCACAAAGGGCTTCCAGTGGTGTGGATAAGCAATGAAGAAAACTCCTCCTTGAAGAGATCGAAAGAGAGAGAATATCTGGAGGAGACGTTCGCATGGAACGGCGACGGGAAGATAATACTCACCATCATACAGTATATCGAAGACAAACTGAACTATCTTGATCAAAATTTTGAAGAGGAAGCCCGCCCCATCCTACTAGTAGAGGATTCAAGGCAGTATTTTTCCACATACATCTCTATAATATATGATAAAGTTTGGTCCTACCTGGATGAGATAATCGATGAGCAACTTTCCAGAGAAAAGAAACTCGAGAGGTATCTGAAGAGACCCTTCGTTATCCTGGTTGAGGATGTTGAGAAGGCGGAAAAAGTCTGTGTTGATATGAAAAGAGAACCCCTTTGCGTGATAACCGATAACAGGTTAGAAACAAGAGATAAGGTGATCGAGGATGCGGGACTAGAATTCGCAAAGAAACTGAAGCGAGACAATCCGGGACTTTCCGTATTGATCCAATCTTCCGCACCCGTAAAGAACGAACACATAGGCAAAGAGATATCTTTCGTCAAAAAGAGCGCCCCGGACTTGAACCAGGTGATAGAAGAGTTCGTAGAGAAAAACCTCGGCCCCACCACTTTAGAATTGAAACAAGAACACCCCTTCGAACAGAGAGAACTCCGAACTATCGAGGAGCTCGAAGAGGCCGTTGAAGATCTCGACGATGAGGGTTTGAATAGATTGATAGAGGATGAAGACCTCTTCGACTGGTTAAGAGCGCTGACTGAATTTGAGATCGCTGAAAAACTCGAGTACCTCAAGAGAGACAATCCATCTCTAGCAAAACTCAGGGAGGGATTCAGAGATATATTAGAAGATTACAGATATTCTTCATACCATACCACGGTTACTGATTTCTCCAGAAGGAGCCGCAGGCCTAGGAGCCGGATAAACAGGATAGGGAACGGCGCCCTGGGCGGAAAAGCCCGCGGGTTAGCCTTCATCTCAAAGCTCTTCTCAAAATACATAGCCGAGGACATCTTCGAGGATTTACGGATCGTCGTTCCAAGGACCATAGTGCTCACCACCGACGTTTTCGAAAAGTTCTTGGATGAGAACGACCTAATCGAACCTTACCTTTTTGAACTATCCGACGAGAGGATATCTTCAAAGTTCACCGATGGAAGTTTGCCCCCTACGGTCATCGGCGACCTGCGTTCCTTCGTCAGGGAAACGAGGACGCCTCTGATAGTCAGGTCTTCGGGACTACTTGAAGATTCGTTGACACGGCCTTTTGCAGGGGTGTATTCTTCAGTGCTCTTGCCCAACGAGTCTTGGGAAACGAGCCTGAGGTTCAGAGAGGTGTGCGACGCAATCAAGCACGTTTACGCTTCCACCTTCTTCGAAGGAGCGAGAAATTATCTGAAGTCCACCCCTAAAAACATCGGCGACGAGAAGATGGCCGTTATACTTCAGGAAGTGGTCGGTAGAAAACACGAGGACTACTTTTACCCCGCTATATCCGGTGTTGCCAAGTCATACAACTATTATCCTGCGGAAAACTGCGAACCCGAAGACGGGATAGTTTATCTAGCTTTAGGCCTTGGTAAAGAGATAGTCGAAGGAGGCTCATCGTATTTCTTCTGCCCCGAGCGACCCAGATCCCCAATGTACGGCACCCCTAAAGATTTCATCGAACATTCCCAAACCAAATTTTATGCGATAGATCTAGAATCGGTTTATAGGGGCGCCGGGAAAAGCGAAGACTCCTCCATCGTAGAATTGGATATTTCGAAGGCGGAAGAACATGGCGTTCTCAGCAATATGGCATCCACTTACTCCCATCAGAACGATAGACTTTATCCCGGGTTGGATAGAGAGGGCCCTAGGGTGATAGATTTTTCACCGATAATCGATTATGAAATCATCCCTCTTGCAAAGGCTTTAAAACTCCTTCTTGATGTGACTGAGATAGCTTTGGGTTATCCCGTAGAGATCGAGTTTGCGGTGGAATTCGACGAGGATGACGGCTCAGCGGAGCTAACAGTTCTGCAGATAAGGAACATGGTCTCCGAAGAGGCTTTTGTAGATGTTGATATAGAGAGCTGCGATGAAGACAAGCTCATCTGTTTCAGCGATAAAGTCTTGGGGAGAGGCATGATCAGGGAGATAAAGGATATCGTGTATGTGAAGCCGGATTTTGAGATGCGCAACAGCCAAAGAGCGGTGGAACAGATAAGAGGGATGAACGACAAGCTCATGAACGAAGGAAGAGATTATATGCTGATAGGCCCGGGCAGGTGGGGCACTACCGAGCGGTGGATGGGTATCCCGGTAGAATGGAGCGCCATAGCCGGCGCGAAACTCATCGTGGAAACACCTGCTGGAGGACGGACCATAGAACCCTCTCAGGGATCGCATTTCTTCCACGATATGATATCATCCGATACATGTTACATGGTAGTGGAAGATGAGGACAGGGTGGATTGGGCATGGCTCGAATCTCACCCATCCAAGGAAGAAAAAGAGGATGTGAAGCACGTTCGTCTGGAAGAGCCCGTAGAGGTGCGTATCGATGGAAAAGAAAGGAGGGGCCTGGTCATCAAAAAAGTACAAAAGGGACCTGGAACAAATGATGAGATAAAGAATAGTTAAAAGGTGTAATATATGGATGAAGACGAGGTAGAAAAAGTCTCGATCGGGGGTGGCAGCATAGAAGAGAAAGCCGTATCTCCCGAGATAGAAGATATAGACGAGTTAGAAGAACGGATCAAGGAACTGAACTGTTTTTACAGGATTTCTAATATAGTTAACGACGATTCACTCACCCTAGATGAGGCTCTGCAGGAGGTGGCTGAAGTCCTTCCTCCATCTTGGCAGTACCCGGAGATAACCTCGGGTAGGATAAAGATAGGGCAGAAAGAATACACCACCGAGGATTTTGAGGAAACAGAATGGATGCAGAGCAGCGATATAAAGGTCAACGGAGAGAAATTCGGCGAGATAACGGTAGCGTATCATGAGGAGAGACCGGAAAGAGATGAAGGTGTTTTCCTGAAAGAGGAGAGGCGACTCATCGATTCTTTAGCTGACCTTCTCGGCAAATTCGTCAAGGAAAAAAGATCTGAAAGGAGCGTAGAAGAAAGACCCATCTCCGCTCAGAGGCAGGATTGGGAAGTCATCATCGATCTGCTGATGAAGACCGATCCTAGAACGCTCCTCAGGATGACCAGAAAGATGGTTTATTATCTGTACAGGAAGGGTAACAAGAAGATACAATATATATTGGATGATGTTTGCCCGATCGATGATCCTGGAGAGGGCAAATGGTGCGGCATCAACATGCCTAATCCGAAGCAGGATATTGAATCCTTAAAGGAGGTTCAGCAGAGTGTTTTTGAACTGGCAAAGGAGGAGTTGGATGCCGACGAGATATCCGACCTTTTCCACCGCTGGTTAAAAGAGGATAAAGCCCGCCCTCTTCTCTTGGCGTCACAGAAAAGAGGGATATCCTTGGTCGAGATCACTGAAGAACTCAACCGATTTTTTCGAAAACCGGACTCAGAGAAAGCCTTGGCTGAAGAAGATAAGATGAGTATAAGAACGGCCCTGATCCAGCGTTTTTTCACAGACAGACTGGATTATGTGAACGTGGCTAAAAATTACATCGAAGTAGAAGATTATGAAGAGCTCATCGAAAGGATAGTCGGGCCGGCGAGAGGAGCTGGAAAATTAGGAGGTAAATCCTCAGGCGCTTATCTAGCGAACCACATAATCCAGGAGGAGCTCGAAAAAGAACTTGCCGAGGATATCAAATTCCCGAGAAGCTGGTATGTAACCTCGGATACGATGATAGACGTCCTCCATTATAATGACCTCGATGAACTGATCCATGTGAAATATCTAGATCCCGAAGAAATAAGGCAGGAGGAACCGTTTTTGGAACAGTTGATGAAGAACGCTAAATTCCCAACAGAGATAATAGAGGGACTGAGGAAGATATTGAGGGACTTGGAGGGAAAGCCGATAATAGTCAGATCTTCCAGCCTTCTAGAAGACAATTTTGGAGCCGCCTTTTCCGGTAAATACAAGAGCCTTTTCCTCCCGAATAAAGGAAGTGAAGATGAGAGATTGAACGACCTAACAAATGCTATCGCCGAGGTCTACGCATCTACTTTCTGCGCGGATCCTATCGAGTATAGAAAAGAGAGGGGTCTTCTAGATTACGGCGAGGAGATGGGCATATTGATCCAGGAAGTTGTAGGAACCGAGATAGGGGATTACTATATGCCCACCTTCGGAGGTGTAGCCTTCAGTAAAAATGAATTCAGGTGGTCTCCTAGGATCGGAAGAGACGACGGTGTGGTCAGACTCGTCCCAGGTCTTGCTACAAGGGCTGTCGATAGGATAGGAGATGACTATCCGATCCTAGCTTCGCCGAATCGCCCCAATCTTAGGGTCAATTCCACCGTCGAGGAGCGGGTAAAATACTCACCTAGGTACATGGATGCTATCAATCTAGAAATGGAAAGATTAGAGACCATAGACATAATCGATTTCCTCAAAAAACATCCCGATGAATATCCTGAACTAGAGAACGTGGTCTCTCTTTACAAAGAAGGAGATCTCAAAACCCCCTCAGGGTTGATATTGGATCCGGAAAAGGAAGATATGGTCGTGACTTTTGAGAGGCTTTTCGAAAAGACCGATTTTCTCCACAACCTGAATAAGATATTGAAGACCCTAGAGGATAAGATAGGCTTCCCAGTAGATGTAGAATTCGCCCATGACGGCGATAGTCTTTACATAGTCCAGTGTAGACCACAGAGTCAGGGCCTCGATCAGGAAAGGGTCAAGATACCGCGGGATATCAAGGAAAAAAGAAAATTGTTCTCCGCAGACAAATACGTGACCACGGGTCATCTAGATGGTCTAGAATACATAGTTTACGTGGTTCCAGAAGAGTACACCGCTTTACAATCCAGGGGAAAGATGCAGAAAGTCGCTACAGTGGTGGGAGAATTGAATAAGGAACTGCCATCATCCAAATTCATCCTGATGGGCCCCGGTAGGTGGGGCAGCAGAGGCGATATAAAATTGGGTGTGCCGGTGAAGTACAGGGACATCCACCGGACCGCCCTCCTCGTTGAGGTTGCCAAACAAAGAGGTGGATACGAACCCGAGCTGTCCTTCGGTACGCATTTTTTCCAGGACCTTGTGGAATCCAATATCAAATATCTCCCTCTCTATCCTGAAGACGAAGACGTGATATGGAACGAGGAGATGTTCTTCAGGTCTGAAAATAAGCTCACTGAATTCCTCCCTGAGTATGAGGAGTTTCAAGACGTCGTTCGGGTCATAGATGTGAGCGATATAAGCAGAGGCGGGACTCTCACCGTGACCATGGACGGTGAAGCCAATCGGGCTCTAGCTTATCTTGAACCGTCTGATCATCGAGAGTGGCGGATGAAAAAAGTCGAACAGATGGGGAGGAAGTTGGACCCAGATCTCTATGATGTAAAAGATCTTTACGTGGTCGGCAGCACGAAAGATGGCGATGCAGGCCCAGAGAGCGACATAGATCTCATAATCCATTTTGACGGAGATGAAGAACAGAAGGACAAGCTGAAGAATTGGTTCGATAGGTGGGACAAAAAACTGATCCAGGAGAACGAAAAGCGGATAGGGAAAAGGTTGAATAGCATCTTGGACGTGCACTTCATCACGGATGAAGACATAGAAAAGGAAACGTCCTGGGCGTCTCACATAACATCAAGATACAAATCTGCGAGGAAGATACCCATAGGATAGGATTTTGAAGGAGAGAAGAGAGGGTTCATCCAGATGATACGAGTTTCCGTTCCGCATTTTCCGGCTCTTCTGTGTCGAATTGGATAAAGCAGAGCTCAGGACCTTTGTGGACACCAGTGAAAGAAAAAGTGCTGTGGAACCTCTCGCTCCATTCTCCAGTCATCTCGACCGTCTCATGAACGTGTCCGTGGAGGGTGATGAAGGGCTTTTTTTCTTCTATGAATCGTTTTATAGCTATGCTTCCGACGTGGACGTCCAAAGGGGCATGATCTATCATCTCATCATCCAGATCTGCTCTATCCAGATTGGTGTTGTAGGGCGGTGAGTGAAAGAGGTATATCGTTTTTTCAGGAGGAGATATATTTACCATTTCTTTTAGATCTTTCTTTATGGTCTGGTACTTCTTATCGTATTCGTTCATCTCTGCGGTTCTCATCCCTTCTTCTGGAGATACAGCGCCCACATCCACGTGCCTGGAAACGTCATATCGCTCCCAGTCTTTGAGCCGGAAAGGGGAGGGTGGGATGTAACTGTATCCAGCCACGTGAAGATCACCGAACTTCACTGTACGCATGTGGATGTAATTCATGAGATCGGATTCGCTCATCGTTTCTAATATAGTTTGATATTTTTTTGGATCATCATTACCCATTATCACAAAAAACTCGACATTTCCACCCAAAGTTTCGTTGACATCCTCTAATTTTTCTCTCAAAAAAACCTTTAAAAAACTCTCGATATCATGTTTACCTCCTAAGGCGGGCGGAAATAGATCCCCACCCAAAAATACACCATCTGGGCCCTTTTCTTTGATAACTTTGAATAGTGCGTTGTACTTTTTTCGGTCTCCGTGAAGATCTGATGTGAATATGCAGTTCAATATAGCCACCTGTGAATGAGTCTATTTTCGTTTAGATTTGGTGAAGATGTTTTAAGCTTTTCTCCCATGTACGATGGAGCACAGCCTACAAGCATTATATACTTTGGTTAAAAAATACAAATTCAACCTCCAAAGACTCACACAAAATATTTAAATCCCTACCGAAAGCTTGCCCCTTCACCCTGATGTATGTTCAAAATAAAAGCAAATGGAGCGAGATATGATGGTTTTGGATAGAGTGTATGAGACGGTTGTAGATAGAAATCCAGGCGAGGAAGAGTTCCACCAGGCGGTCAAAGAAGTTTTAGAATCCATAGAGCCCGCATTGGAAAAACATCCAGAGTTTGCAGAGGCCAAGATAGTGGAGCGTCTTGTGGAGCCCGAAAGACAGATAATATTTAGGGTCCCTTGGAGAGACGACAACGGCGAAGTCCATGTCAACCGCGGCTTCAGAGTCCAATTCAACAGCGCTATAGGCCCCTACAAGGGAGGCATAAGATTCCACCCCTCGGTGTATATAGGCATAATAAAATTCCTTGGATTTGAACAGATATTCAAGAACTCTTTGACAGGTTTAGCTATGGGAGGCGGAAAAGGCGGATCAGATTTCAACCCCAAGGGGAAGTCCGATGACGAAGTGATGCGTTTCTGTAAGAGCTTCATGAACGAGCTTTACCGACACATCAACCCCGATACCGACGTCCCCGCAGGAGATATCGGCGTAGGTGGTAGAGAAGTCGGTTATATGTTCGGCCAGTACAAGAAGCTGGTCAACAGGTTCGAAGGTGTTTTCACCGGAAAGTCCCCAGAATGGGGCGGCTCTTTGGTAAGGCCGGAAGCGACAGGGTACGGCCTAGTCTACTTCACTCAGGAGATGCTAGATTCCGCCAACGAGGGCTTGAAAGGTAAAGAAGTGCTCATCTCGGGCTCCGGCAACGTAGCCCTGCACGCACTAGAGAAGTGCAACGAGCTGGGAGCAAAAGTTGTAACACTTTCCGATTCCGACGGAACGATCTATGATCCTGAAGGTATCGCTGGGGAGAAAAAGGATTACGTTTTTGACCTCAAGCAGGTTAGAAGAGGAAGGATAAGAGAGTATGCAGAGGAGTACGACGTAGAGTATGTAGAAGGAGGTAATCCTTGGGGTTTCGACGCCGACATAGCTCTGCCTTCTGCAACCCAGAATGAGATCGAAGAGGAAGATGCTCAAAAGTTGGCCGATAACGACGTGATCGCGGTAGGAGAAGGAGCAAACATGCCTTCGACACCCGGAGCCATAGAGAGATATCAGCAGAACGAAATGCTCTACGGGCCGGCTAAGGCAGCTAACGCCGGCGGTGTTGCGGTCTCCGGCCTTGAGATGGCTCAGAACTCACAGAGAGAGAGCTGGAGTTTCGAGAAAGTCGATAACAGATTACAGGGGATAATGCAAAACATCCATCAAACATGTTACGAGACATCGAAAAAATACGGTGACGAAGGTAATCTGATGCTGGGCGCCAATATAGGCGGTTTCATCAAGGTCGCACAGGCGATGCTGGACCAGGGATTGATCTGAACAGACCTTTGGACAATAACAACAAAAACAAAACCCATTCTTATCTCTTTAATAAGAAAAACCCAATCATGATGTTTTGGAGGACTCTATATGGAAGAAGAATCGGAAGAAAAAAGGAAAAAAACGTCGGAAAACGAAGAATTACCTCTTAGAAGGGAGGTGAAAAGCGTATTGAAGGAATATCCAGTAACTCCGAGTTCCCTGATACCGATACTGCAGCAGTGCCAGGACAGATTCGGCTACCTGCCCAGAGACGTGATCGAAGAGATAGCGGATTATCTCGAGATGCCTTCCAGCAAAGTCTATGGGGTCGCGACTTTTTACGCTCAGTTCAGGTTTGAGCCCCTTGGAGATCATATGATACGGGTGTGTCACGGCACCGCCTGCCACGTTAAAGGTGCGGAGGAGATAGGAGAGACTATTGAGAACCATCTTGGTGTCGAAACCGGCGAGACCACCGAGGATGGGTTATTTACGTTGGAAAGGGTCGCTTGCCTTGGATGCTGCAGCCTCGCCCCTGTCATGATGGTGGACGATACCGCCCACGGCAACCTGACAAGGGAAAAAGCTAGAGATATAATCCAAGAGTACCGTGAGGAGGGAGAATGATGTCTGTCAAAAATATCAGGGTGGGATACGCTTCGTGCGGTATAGCCGCCGGAGCCGAAAAGATACTTCAAACGTTGAAAGATGAATTGGAAGATAAAGATATCGATATCGAGCCGAAGAAGGTCGGATGTATAGGTATGTGCCATAACGAACCTATAGTGGAGATAGAAGATGAGAATGGAGTCTACACTTACGGAGACCTAGAAGAAGACGATATTGAAAAACTGATTAAAGATCATCTTGTGGCTGATGAGCCCTATGAGGAAAAATTGATCGAGGCTCCTGGAGAAGAGTACGACTACTTCTCCAACCAGAAGAAAGTGGTGCTCAGGAACAGCGGAAGGATAGATCCTGAAAGTATAGGGGAGTATATCGATAGAGATGGCTACGAGGCCTTGAAGGAAGCTTTACAGATGGAACCGGAGGAGATAATCGAAAGTATCAAAGAGAGCAACCTTCGCGGAAGAGGGGGAGCCGGCTTTCCCACGGGTGTAAAATGGGAGTTCGCTAGAAATGCGAAGGGAGATGAGAAATATATAATATGCAACGCTGACGAAGGAGATCCCGGTGCGTTCATGGACCGCTCCGTATTGGAAGGTGATCCTCACGCCGTTTTAGAGGGCATGATAATCGGAGCTTACGCCATCGAAGCGACCAAAGGTTACATCTACTGCCGGGCCGAGTATCCCGTGGCGTTGAAAAGGCTGAGGATAGCGATAGACAAGGCTAGAGAGAAAGGTTTCCTTGGTGAAGATATCCTCGGCAGTGGTTTCTCATTTGATATAGAGATCAAAGAGGGTGCGGGAGCCTTCGTCTGTGGGGAAGAGACCGCGCTCATGCATTCCATAGAAGGAGAAAGAGGCATGCCCCGACCGAGGCCTCCCTTCCCGGCACAACGAGGCTTGTTCGATAAACCGACAAACATAAACAACGTAGAGACCTGGGCCAACATCCCTTGGATCATCAGAAACGGACCGGAAGAATTCAGTTCCATGGGTACCGATGAGAGCGGCGGAACGAAAGTTTTCGCCTTAGCAGGGAAGATAAGGAGAGGCGGCCTGGTCGAAGTTCCGATAGGCACGACTTTGAGAGAAGTGATCTTCGATATAGGCGGAGGTATAGAAGGCGGTAAAGAATTCAAGGCAGTACAGTTAGGAGGTCCCTCCGGCGGTTGTTTACCCAAGGAATACCTAGATACACCAGTGGATTACGAAACACTGACAGAAGCCGGCGCTATCATGGGATCAGGGGGGATGATAGTGATGAACGAAGACGACTGCATGGTCAACGTAGCTCAGTACTTCCTCGACTTCACGCAGGAGGAATCTTGTGGAAAATGCACTTTCTGCAGAGTCGGCACAAAACGCCTCCTAGAGATGCTGGAAAGGTTCTCCCAGGGTCAAGGCGATGCCGAGGAGATCGAAAAGTTGAAAGAGATGGCCGACAAGATCAAAAAACATTCATTATGTGGACTGGGTCAGACAGCTCCCAACCCCGTCTTGACGACTCTCAGGTATTTTGAAGATGAGTACGAATCTCACTTGGAAGAACAGAAGTGTGAAGCGGCAGTTTGCAGGTCCCTTATCACATACACCATCACGGAAGATTGTGTGGCCTGCGGTAGATGTGCGGAGGAATGTCCCTCCGATGCCATATCCGAAGGCGAAGATAGATACACCATCACCCAAGAGGAATGCATCAAGTGCGGGGCCTGTCAAGAGGTCTGCCCTGTGGATGCCATAGAGGTGGAATAGATGTCAGATAAGATCACCATAACCATCAACGGTAAGGAATATGAAACAAAACCAGGAAAGAAGGTTTTGGACGTGTGTAGAGAGAACGATATATTTATACCGACATTGTGCGAGATAGAATATATCGAAGAGCCCTTCGGAGGCTGCAGGGTCTGTCTCGCGGAGGTGAAAACCGACAGAGGTACCGAGGTAACCACTACCTGCGACACCCCGATCTCGGACGGGATGGAGATAACTACCGATACTAAAGAGGTCCAAAAGGGCAGAAAGATGGCTCTGGAACTCCTCCTTTCAGAGCACACTGGCGACTGTGTAGCCCCATGTTCGCTCGAGTGTCCCGCCAGTACCGACTGCCAGGGCTACATAGCCCATATAGCCAACGGAAGGCCTAAAGAGGCGGCTAAACTGATCAAGCAGCAGACGCCTCTCGCCATAGCTCTAGGAAGAGCCTGTTTTGCACCCTGTGAGGATGAATGCAGGAGAGAGATGGTCGAAGATCCGATGGCCATCAGGCAATTGAAGATGTACGCCGCCGAGGTCGATATGGAAGATCCTTGGGTGCCAGAAATAGCGGAAAGTACGGGCAAAAAAGTCGCCGTGGTCGGAGGAGGCCCAGCAGGTCTAACTGCATCTTATTTCCTGCGCTTGGAAGGTCACGACGTCAAGATATACGATATGATGCCTGAATTGGGGGGCATGATGAAGTACGGTATCCCCAATTACAGGCTTCCCGATGAATTGTTGGATAAGGAGATAGAATGGATCTTAGACCTTGGCATAGAAGCGGAAACAGATACTAAATTGGGTGAAGATATAAGTTTGGAGGAACTGAGAGAGAAAAACGACGCAGTTTTCGTTTCCACCGGAGCTTGGGAGAGCTGGATAATACCGATCGAAGGGAAGGAACTGCCCGGCGTAATGGGCGGCATAGACTTCCTTATAGACCACAGTCTGGGAAAAGAACTGGATATAGGTGAAAAAGTCGTAGTGGTTGGATGTGGAAACACCGCCATCGATGTGGCTAGAGTTGCTAATAGGCTTGGTAAAGATGTTACTATAGCGTACAGAAGGACTGAAGAACAGGCACCAGCAAATGAAGAAGAGATAGAGGAAGCCAAGGAAGAAGGGATAGAATTCAAGTTCCTAGCCAGCCCGAAAAAAGTCTGCGGCTGTGAAGAAGACGGGGTCGAAAAAGTGACCTGCGCCTGCATGGAATTAGGAGAGCCGGATGAATCCGGCAGACCGAAACCAATAGAGATACCTGACGAGGAAGTCGATATAGAGACCGACTCGGTCATATTAGCGATAGGTCAGCAGCCCGACATTGAGCTCTTAGAGGAAGAAGGTTTGGAAAAAGAAAAATACACCATCCAAATCGGTGAAAAATTCCAGACCAATCTTGAAGACGTGTTCACGGCGGGAGACGCGGTCATGGGCCCCTCCTCTATAGTTGAATGTACTGGTCAGGCTAGAGAGGCCGCATATGCTCTTCATGCTTACTTGAAAGGCGAGCTGGAATCATATGAGGTTCCTGAAGAATACACCATACCTTACGGCTATGTACATGAAGATGAAGTCACGGAAGAAGACCTGTTGGATTATACTGAGAAACCCAGAGTAGGGATGCCGATGAGGGATCCTGATGAAAGGGTCAAAGACTTTGAACCCATAGAGTTAGGTTGGGATGATGAAGATGCAGAACAGGAAGCCGAAAGATGCTTGGAGTGCGGCTGTCTAGATAGGTTCGAGTGTTTGCTTAGAGATTATTCGGATATGTACGGAGCGGAGCAACATACCTATGAAGGCTTCAAATACGAGAGAGAAATAGACGACTCACATCCTCACGTGGTGAGAGAACCAAACAAATGTGTTCAGTGCGGCTCCTGTGTGAGGACCACCGACGAAGTCCACGGTGAAGGAACGGTAGCCTTCGTCGAGAGAGGCTTCAAAACTGTGGTGGAACCCGCCTATGGAGATCCTTTGGGCGAGGTGGATAGTGAGCTCATAGGAGATTTAGCCGACGCGTGCCCTACAGGTGCATTCGAAGAGGTACCAAAAGGTGTCAAGCCCGGTCCTCACGAGATGAAAAAAGCCGGAGAAACTTACTGTACTGGGTGTGGCCTCACCTGTCCTGCGGAGATCCATACTGTGAACGGCAGACCTGTGATGATGAAACCGGCCGACGATCCGATATATCAGGGGCATCTATGTGATATAGGTAAATTTGAAACCCTGCCGAGAGGAAGTAAAAAGGAGCGTTTCATCGAAGAAGATTGGGAAAAGGTCAAGGAGATACTGCGGGACGAAGATTTTGATATAGTTCTGGGAACAGAAGTGACCAACGAAGAAGCGAAGAAACTGTTAGACTTGGCGGAGAGAACTGATGCGAAGGTAACCTCGAATATAGAAAAAGGGCTCTCAACAGTGGGGCCTGAGGAGCTATTGAGTGCGGAGAGATTGTACGTGGATGAGGAGCTATACGAAATCGCTCCTGTCTTGAAGATATTCGTCAACCGGGCGGAGAAAGAAGGGGCAAAGCTAGCAGAAGATTTGGAAGGATTGAAGGACGGCCTCGCAGTGATAAAGCCTTCTGAAGCGGAAAGAGCCGAGAGAAGGATCGTGGTTCAACCGGGTGCTAACTCCTGTGGCCTCGCAGCTCTAGGGATAAATGACGAAGATATAGAAAAGGGAACAGTGCTCGTTTACGGAGATGAAAATGTTCCTACAGAGATGCTCGAGAACAGGAAAGGCGTCCATCTTTCGAGTAGAGGTGATGAAACACTGAAGGAACTCTCTGACTTACAGATCCCTGTCCGCTCGTTCCTCGAAAAAGAAGGTACCATCGAGGATCTGTTTGGAGAGAGAAAGGAATTGAGACCCGTGATAGATTCAGACCTTCCGAGAAATCTCGACCTGTTAGATGAGTTGATACGGATGTTTTGATGCTCTAGACCGATCTCCTTCGGGCGATACATTTTAATCGTTGAGCTCGTTTCACCTTCTAAGGACGATGAACGATATCGAGGAATTCTACGAGATGGTCTCTGACCTTTACACCGAAGAAGAATTCAAGGAAAAGATCAAGGAAAAGAAAACAGGTTTCTCTAGCCTCCTCGATGAAGAGGCTTTGGCTCATCTTATCGTGGCTGAAGAAGGAAGGAACCAAGAGGCCATAGACGATATAAACGATATAAAAGTCGGGGAGGAGTGTACCGTTGAAGGAGAGGTGGTCGATCTAGGCACTCTGAGAACTTTTGAAAACAAAAACGGTCGCGGAAGAGTAAGGAACGTCCGCATCGATGACGGCACCGGCTCGATAAAGATAGTGCTGTGGAACGATGAAACTGATATGGTGGAGGAAGACCTGGAATTGGGAACTAAAATTCGGATAGCTAACGGCTACATCCAGGATAAAGGTTACGGCAAACAGATAAGTATAGGGAGATGGGGCGAGATCAAAGTGGTCGAGTGAACCCCTGTTCGGCTCGTGGGAAAAAGGATTAATATCTTTAATACCTATACTCTCCCGATGGCAGAAGAAGATCAGGAAGAAGGTTATATAGAAGAGATGATAGAATGCCCTTTTTGTGGGGCTTTCGTTCCCAACGAATTCGATTGCATCATGTGTGGGGAAGAGATCCTGGAGACAGAGGTGAATGGTAGAACGAAGTTCGTCTGCTCTAACTGCCAAACTGAAGTCGATGAAGAGGCCGAAATGTGCCCTGAGTGTGGTGCTAGTTTCACATTCTGAGGGAAGGGAAAAAACATCGAGTGTCCCTTCCAAAAACACATATATGGTCCCCCCGGATTATCAAACCATGGCAGATGATGAACTCACCTATGAAGAAGTTCTAGATGTATGGGAGAGAGAGAAAGGATCTGAACAACCCTGTGCTTTGCCTGAGAATTTTTACCAAAAGCTGAGAGAATATATCCAGGACCTTGAAAAGAAGACGGAAGATATAGGGTTGTCACCCAGCGATAAAAGGGAAAAACGGCTGCAGAAACAGTATGCTAAGGTGAAAAAGATAGCGGACCTTTTTTTCAAAAAGAGGCAGAAAAAGATAATCTTGGCAGCTTACCACCAATCTTTAGGCCAATCGGTCAACACTTCAAACCTGATAGACAGGGAACTTCAGCTTCTGAACGAAGTATCGAATCTTTTAAAGGAATTGAAGAACATGGTATTTTTGGGGGAGTACAAGCGCAAACCGAAAGAGACCCGGGATGAGAGTACCGAGAAAAGTTCCAAAGATGAAAAAGAAAATGTTGAGGAGGACGAGAAGATAGAGGATGAAGT
The DNA here is from genome assembly GCA_046537845.1 of Candidatus Aenigmatarchaeota archaeon. Taxonomy (GTDB): domain Archaea; phylum Thermoplasmatota; class Thermoplasmata; order Halarchaeoplasmatales; family Halarchaeoplasmataceae; genus Natronoplasma. The sequence goes on along the minus strand of JBKHKA010000013.1, from coordinate 23,165 downwards.
AAAGGAGAGCACCGCTGAAGAGGGGGTGGTAGAAAAAAAAGCTCAAGGTGAAAATGAAGGAGAGATGTCGGAACAGCTAGAAAAAACGATGCGACACGAGGCTGAGGCTCATGAAGAGCTTCTGATCCACATAATAGACGATGTCCCTTCCTTCGTGGATCTAGATGCCACTTACGATCTTACCAAGGAGGACGTGGTAACGCTGAACGAAGACATAGCTAAAGTCCTCATAGAAAGGGGCAAGGCGAGAAAGATAAAGCTGTGAAAAATATTATTTAAATGCCGAGTCGTACTCTCCTTCATCTATCAATTTTTGAACCGCATTAGGCTCTTTCTCATCCACCGTGATTCCCATAGAAACACAGGTGCCGACGATCTCCTTAGTTTTGAATTTCAAATTCTTCCCCAACAGGTCGTCTTCTTTCATCTCCGCTATCTCCTTAGCCTCCTGTATAGATATGTTCCCGGCCTTGTTGGTCTTTGGATTTCCACTCCCTTTCTCGATACCGGCCTTTTCAAGGATCAGTGCCGAGGATGGAGGGGTCCCTACTTCTATATCGAAGTCTCCAGATTCCGTGTCCACTGTTAGTTTGATGGGCACCTTCATCCCTTTGAATTTTTCAGTCTCATCGTTGATCGCATTGACTATGGACATTATGTCTACTCCAAGAGGTCCCAGTTCGGGGCCTAAAGGAGGTCCTGCACTCGCTTCGCCGCCATCTATCAGGGCTTCTATCGTTTCGGTAGCCATATTATCATCTCTTTATCAAGGTCCTATATTAATATTGTCTTCTCATCCTTCAGTCCTTTTCTAGGACCCTCACGTGGTCGCCTCTGACCGTCACAGGGATGGGTACCGTTGCTTCAAAGAGTTCTACGGTGATCTCGTCGTTGTCTCTATCGATCTGTGCGACCCTTGCCTTCTCACCTTTGAAGGGTCCTGCGGACAATTCTACGATGTCTCCTTCGGCTATGCCTTCCACGGCAAGTTTTGGAGCGAGAAAATGTTCTATCTCCTCTATACTAGTTTCTCCCCCGATTATACCTTTAGCCTTTCTTGTCCCGTCAGTGATCTCATCCACCATCGTGGGATTCATAGCTTCTATGAATATGTACCCTCTTACGGGTTTTGGAGCCAAGATGGAAAACACACCCAGGTCTTTGTCTTCTGACCAAGAGGCTATGTAATCCGCCACGTTCTTTTCTTGGTTGATCTGAGTCTTCATCGCCACCACAGCGGGTCTAGCGGTGGTGATCAATGTTATAGAGTCTGACAGCATCTTATCTTTGGTAGAGGTGGCGTCGATTATGACCTCCGCTTTATCGCCATAGCTAGCCCCCTCGGGGGCACTCACCTCGACGGGTATGGTCTTTTCTTCACCCCCTTCAAGTTCTATCACTTTTTCGAAAGTGTCTGACGGTTCGGTCAATTTTTCAACTTTGAAGACCCTTATCTGCCAAGGCAGAGGTTCTTCTTTGTCCGAGCTGTAGAGGAGGTGGATCCTCAGTTCGACTTTCCTTGATGATGAAGATGTATTGACCAAGTTGACTTTGTACGTAGCCTTCTCTCTCGTTGGGATGGATTTTTTATTTTCATCACATTCTAAGAATATACCTTTACCTTCTTCCTCTTCCACTTCCTCAGTTTTTTCTTCTTTCTCCTTTTCGAGTATTTCTTCTTCCGTAAAGTCATCTAATAATCCCATTTTTTCACCCTATCATATCCCTCCGATCACGAAATAACTCGGTAGATTTTCCCAGAGCCAAAAGATGAGAAAACCCAACCCGCCTATAAGAAGAAGGCCGCCAACGACTATGAGTAAAGTCTTTTTGTATTCTTCTTTGTCGGGCTTTCTAGCCATCTTCAAAATTCGGCCGTATTTACCTTTCCCGATCTTTCCTGCTTTTTCTTCGATCTTATCTTGGACTTTCCAAGAGCCTTCCACTATATCCATCTACTTCCCCTCATCCAACGGTTTGAATCTTTTGTTTATCGGTCGACGGTGTACTGCCAAAGATCTGTTTGGATTTGACACCGGTTATGACCACCATGACTTTGAGTTTCTTTTCCTGGGTCGGCTCTACAGAGGCCCCCCATATGATCCTCGCATCTTTACCTATCTGGTTTTCCACGATCTTTGCGGCCCTTTCAGCCTCTGAGACGGTCATATCATTTCCGCCGACTACGTTTATCAGAGCGGCGTTAGCCTCACTGATATCCACTTCTATCAGCGGAGAGTTTATGGCCTCCTCTATGGCCTTCTCGGCCCTGTTCTCTGAATCGTCTTCACCCATGCCTATCATCGCTACGCCAGCACCTTCCATGACCGTTTTCAAGTCATTGAAGTCCAGATTTACCAGACCCGGTTTAGTGACCAGTTCAGTCATCCCTTTTATGGAGCGCATCAAGACTTCATCGGCCACTTTGAATGCCTTGTTGAGAGACAAACGAGGGCATAATTCGAGTAACTTGTCATTTGGAATGGTGATCACCGTATCGGCTACCTTTCTCAGCCTAGATAGGCCCCATTCGGCATTTTCCATCCTGGAGGCACCTTCCGCCTTGAAGGGCGTGGTACACACAGCCACGGTCAGAGCACCCTCGTCCTTGGCGATCTCAGCCACTACTGGCGCTCCACCAGTACCTGTGCCCCCTCCGAGTCCGCAGGTGACGAACACTAGGTCGCTTCCCTCCAACACGTCCTTTATCTTATCTCTCGCTTCTTCTGTGGCTTCCATACCCACTTGAGGTCGAGCTCCAGCGCCTAATCCTCCAGTCTTTCGCCGACCCAAGAGTATCTTCCTTTGGGCTAGGACTGTCAATAGGTGCTGGGCATCGGTGTTGCTAGCTATGAGCTCGGCACCCTGCAGGCCTTCTTCTGATATCCTCTCTACCGTATTGCATCCAGCGCCACCGACTCCGACTATCTTGATGTTCGTTTTCAAGTCTTTTAAGACCTCTTTCAACTCTTCGTCGGCGGTGGACAGCTCTTCGTTCTGCTGATTCAATGACTCTTTCCTTCCTGATTCGCCACTTTTGGATTTGGATAGAGCCTCATTAACAATCGATTCCATCACTACACACTCCATTTAAAGATAAATTAAAGTATCGTAACACAATCAATAAACCCTTATATAAAATGTTTTGCCCTGATATCCTGCCGAGGGCAAACTGCGAAGGCATATCTCATCCCGAAGACAAGATGTTGAGCTTCAGATATATTATAAAAAATATGGAGGCGGAGAAGATCACCATGAGTATGATCTCTAGGTTGGAGCCTAACCCTGTGCCCACCGAACTATACATCCCTATGAAAGTCCCCAATATGGTCAGAAAACCACCTATGACAAGATTTTGCGAGATATCTTTCAAAGATGACCTTCTGAACGATGCTAGATGATCGTCGGGGGCTTTGTCCATCTCTGAAAGACTTTCCATCGTATCCACTAGAAGAGTATTTCTAGCGTAAAGCCAAGTACCGATGAAAAGGAAGAAAAATAATATGATCAAAAGTGAATTCGATACCGTTAGAGGTTCACCTCTATTGACGAAAAGATAGGAGATGAGCGAGAGCAGCACACCTATATCGAGTGTGGATTTATTTCCAAGGTTTAAGCCGACGATCGATACGCTGATGAGGGCTAGAGGCAAAAACCAGAAAGGAGATGGTAGAGAGATCAAGCTTGCTGCTAGAGCGGTAAGCAGTAGCAAACTAGTTCCCAAAACTTTTCTCATCAACTTTTTATCCGTCTGTATCGTAACACCTCCTCTAGAGTCGGTTCCAACGGCTCGTTCGGATCCCAGTCCACCACTATGCTTCCGTATGTCCACAATTTGTCCAAAAGGTACTTTCTCTCAGTCCTATACAGCCTTTCCACGGCATCCTCGTAATCATCTATTATATCTTTCTCTATCTTTATGGGATCTGGTGAGATCACCATGATGTCATATTCCTTTCTGCAGAGATCGACTATCGTTTCACTGAACTTTGGAACAGTTAAAGGGGAGATGAAGATGATCAAGCTCCTGTTTGGGAAAAAATCCTCCAAGAGCCATCTGACCCCTTTCAAACCCCAAGTACCCCCACGTTCAAATTTTGTCAGATTAGCTAGTATCTTATGATATTGGTTTTTCCCCGTACCGGGATAGACCCAATTTAGGTATTCCCCTGCGACTATGAGGCCTACGCGGTTTCTAGCTGAAAGGGCGGAAGAGGCTAGGGTTGCCGCAGCATCGATAGATGCCCTCAAGGTGCTGTTCCTTCTTGTCCCGACCACCCCTTCCTGATATCCATCCACCACCAAGATGACGTCCCCTGATTTTTCCCCCTCATATTCGTTGGTGAACGGCTCTTGATACCTTGCCGTGGCTTTCCAATTGATGTCTCTTATCTCGTCCCCGGGATGATACTCTCTGAGGGAGAAAAAGTCGCTCCCGATACCTATACTCCTTGATTTGATGTTTCCAAGCCAATGTTTGGTATAGGTCGGATTTATGTCCACTTTATCCATGTCTTGCGTTCTCGGCAGCACCTGCACCCTCAATTTTTTTCTCGGTTCCAATTCTTTGCTAAAAAAGCCGAAAGAGTCCCTGTATCTCATCTTGACCGGCCCGATATCGATTTTCCCCGTCACTGGACATGATATCTTATAGGTCAATTCTTTTTCCTCTCCCATATCGAGGCTCAATATGTGGTGATTTGAACCTTTGATCACGTCCACCAATGAAGGAAGGATGTCGTGCACCTCCAAGAATCGTAGCTCTTCCCCCCTGTTCTCCAATTTTATCGTCACCTCGAATTCATCTTCTACATATACCTCTTTCACCCTCTTGCTGGTCTTCCTCTCCACCTTTACATTGATATCATCAGGTGGAAGTGATCTTCCGGCGATGACGAAGAGCGCTAGAGATGAGAGCGTACCGACGAGGAACACCCATGTCCTGAACAGATTTCCAAGTATCACGCAAACCACGGCGAACACGCTCAGATAGACGAAGAGCTTACCTTTCATCGCCGCCTCCTCCTATGTAGGTTTTCAGTCCCATGTGCTGATCCTCCTTATGACCCGCTCTATCTCTTTTTTGTGTTCTTCGCCTCGCTCGTTGGAAGAGTTAGAACCTATCAGCTTTTCAATACTTCCTTTTTTACCGTTGGTCGTTTCTTTGTCTTCATTACTGGACAGGATAAAATCCGAGATAACACTATCTTTTACAACTTCACGGAATCTCTCTTCGTCCTTTAAAAGCTCGCGGACCTCCTCGTTGGAGAGATCCTTTTTTTCTTTCAATTTTATGTAGAACACCTCCCGTATCTTTTTCGAGAGGTTCTTTTTGCTTATCTTCCCTCCTTTGGAGACCCTTTCCAGCAGTTCTGAAGCCTCCTGTATCCTGAGATTGACTTCTTCATCTAACTCTCTTTTATCCTCCCAGTATTCGGGGTCTTTCGTAGAGCTGGAAACCCAGTCGATCATGCTGTAGGCCAGGATCACCAAGATCAAAAATCCTAAAGTCCTTCCGAGTACACCCACTATTCCCGTGCCCTCACTCAACATGAAGATAAAAAACAGCAATGTTAGAAAAGCTAATGCGAAGTAATAAAGGGTTGAATTTTCTCTACTGTCGAAGAGATCCTTTTTTGTTTTTGAGACCACTTCTTTTAAGTTCTCCATGTTTTCACTCCAGCTCGTCTCTAAGTTCTTTGAGCCCATTCACGGCCCTTTCCTTCTCTTTTTCTTCCAGCTGATGAGAGCTGTATTTAGCCACTTCGAAGATCTCCCTGATATTGGAGATTTTAGACCTAGGTACCGCCAATTTTTCGGTCGCGGTTCTTTCGAATTCCCTCGGAGTCATGAAGTCTTCGTTATCTACCCCCTTCTCTTCCAGGATAATACACATGCGCTGATAACATCGTAGGATGCTGGACTTGATATCTTTCCCCTCGTGAAGCTCGGTTATGGTCTTATCAACGGTGGAGCTGATATCGCTTTCCATCTTTTCCTTCTTTTCTGCCTTTTCCTCCTCGCTGGAGAGCCAGGATAAGCCCAATTTTTGATAGAGGAAGAACCCTCCACCTAGAACCAAGATCATCACTAACATCAACCCGCCAGCTCCCACTTGATCAATTGTTGCACCTCCGGTTTTGTCCCAAATGAACGTTACCCCCTCGTCAAACTCCTTCCATGTTATAGGTGAAGAAGGGACTGGATTGTAGAGGGCCCTGCCTAAAACTTCGCTGTATACGTAAAACAGGAAGGCTCCTAGAGCGATGAACACGCCGGTCATCAGTGCGACTTTTTTCGAGCTTATGTAACCCTTCTTGAAGGCGACCATCAGTAGGATCAGACCCAAAAAGGCGAGGCCGATGTACAAAGAACCTATGGCATGGAAGAAGATAGGAGTGATGATCCAGAATAGTGCAAAGCTGAACAAAAACAGAAACATCTTGGTCCTCCCTTTATAGAATATCACGCCCACCATCACGAAAGGGATCAAAGTCACGATGACGGCAAAGTGGGAGAGGTCTAAAGGCTTTGCAGCCCCTCCGTACTCAAAGTTCATCAGATTTCCTATCAGCCAAGCGGCTAAAAGGAAGAGGACGAACATACTTCCCACGGCAGTTTTCTTATCCAAACTCCGGCCACCTTCTTTGATCTTTTTTTCTAATCCGCTATAAAAAGGTGTACCATATCAATCTTTTGCTATAGTATCTATTCCGCCTTTAGTGAAAAATTAATTTACCCCTACGATGATTATGGGCTCGATATGAGACCACATTATAGGTCAAAACTCGTGATCATCCTCGTGATCCTTTTGCTCACTCCTGCCGTGATAGGTCATCCTTCTGCACCAGAGAGCCAAAATATCGATCCACTCCCATCAGTACCCAAGTCAAGATCCGTGAACAGAGATGTGGGTGACGATCCCTACACTTATCACTTCAAAGCTGAAAAAGGCGACGATGTTCATATCCATATCTCATCGGAGAGGGGGACCGAATTTCAGGCCGTTCTTATCCCGGTCGATGTATTGGACAGCTACAGCAACTATTCCGATGTCGAAGAAGAGAGATTGGAGGAGGCCTCAGAGAGACAAACTAGGTCTTTCACGGCTCATGCAACGATACCGGAAAAGGGGCAATACGTTCTGGTGATCCGTTCAGTCGATGGGCGGAGCACAGTCTACAACCTTTTGATCGGCAGAGGCTTACTGTCATCGGTGATAATCAGTTTAGGAGGATACTTTGAGTTCGTGGGGATCACGGCCGTGGTGATCGCAGCGCCAGTAGTGGCATTTTACCTGTATAAAAATAGAAAGGAAAAAGAAGGAGGTGTAGCCAAGGCTGAAGGACCTCAAGAGAGCTCATATACTCAGAATGAAGAGGATGTATCGGAGGAAAGGCCTCCTCCGGAGGAAGAGGGATCTTCAGATGAAGATGATAAAAAAGATGAAGAGGAAGAATACCTTGGATATGAAAATTGAGTTTTGACCTGAAAACCGGTGATATGAGAAGATGAATAAGTTAGGAAAGTATCGCTCCCTTGATCTAGGGTCTAAAGACTCCAACGTCAGAGCGAACCCTCTTTGGAGGGTTGTCGCTTTTTTTATAGACGTGGTCCTGATCCGTCTCGCCGTCGAGTTCTCGGCCTTTATGCTCCTAAAGGCAGGTTTCATTTCAGGCGAATGGGGCGATGTGATCTTTGGTTATCTGAGGGAGGGTCTAGCCCCTGTTAGGGGTGGAGCGATGTCGCTCCATGAGATCATGATCATAACCTCTATCCAGGACCTGATGGTCCACCTGATTTACAGCGCCCTTTTTTTAGTTTACTTCATAGTTCTAGAATCTGAGTACGGATGGGGTCAAACCATAGGAAAGAAGATCCTGAAGATGAAAGTCCTGAATCGGGACGGAAAGGATATTTCTTTGAAAGAGTCCTTCCTGAGGAACATCACGAAATATCCTCTCCGCCTCCCTCTCATCGGCGTCTTTTTAGGTCTAGCGGAGTTCCTACTTCTATTTTTCTACAACACTAGGACCGGCGACCTGATCGCAGACACGAAAGTCGTCTCTACATCTAAAAAAGGTCCTTTTGACTGGTTCAGCGGCGAGTGAAAAGGTCATTCTCATTCACCAGGACTTTCCGCTGACAGCAGCTTGACTATGCCGTATATTACGAAGAACACGGACGTGGAAAGCACCATCATGAGCAGTATTTTCCCTCTACCACCCACCTCCAAGCCCAGATAACTGTTCATCCCTATGAACGAGCCTGCGAAAGCCAGTAAGGCGCCCAAGAGAACGCAGCTCACTATCTCGTTCAAGGCAGACCTTTTGAAAGCCGCCACATTTTTCCTGGCCCCTTCCGCTGAGATCTTTTCGATACCGCTGATGAATAATACATTTTTAACGTATAACCAGAGTGTTATATGCATGAAGAGGATTCCGATCACCACCAACAGATTGAGGGGAGCGGAAGGGTTCATGCCCCGATTGACGAAAAGATAGGATGCAAGAGAGAGAAACACGCCCACGTCTAGAATGAAGAAATTTTTCATGTTGTAACCCACAACGGCCGCAAAGCCGAATACGAAAGGTAAGAACCAGTAGACGGAGTGCAGAGAAAGAAATCCAGCTATAACTGGAGGTAAAAATAGCGAGGCCGAAATCAACGCTCTTTCTATACTCATCCCTTCCTTCTTCTGTATCGTAACACCTCCTCTAGAGTCGGTTCTAAAGGTTCGGTAGGATCCCAGTCCACCACCGTGGTCCCGTATGACCACAATTTGTCTAAAAGTTGCTGTCTTTCCACCCGATACAACTTTTCTGCGGTATCCTCATACTCCTCTAAGACCTCTTTTTCTATCTTTATCGGGTCTGGAGATATGACCATGACGTCATATTCTTTCATGCTGAGATCGATTATCGTTTCACTGAACTTTGGAACTGTAAGGGGCGAGATGAAGATGATCATGCTCCTTCTGGGAAAGAATTCTTCCAACAACCACCTGATCCCTTCCAGACCCCAGGCCCCTCCTTTTTCGAATTTTGTCAGGTTCGCCATTATCTTGTGGTATTGATTTTTTCCAGTACCAGGGTAGACCCAATTCAGATATTCGCCGGAGACGATCAGGCCGACACGATTCCGCGCCGAGAGCAGAACTGAGGCTATGCTCGCTGCAGCGCCGATAGAGGCCCTGACGGTGTTGTTCTCTCTAGTACCGATCAACCCTTCTTCATAGCCGTCCACCACCAAGATGACGTCCCCTGATTTTTCCCCCTCATATTCGTTGGTCTTTGGATCCAGATATCTAGCGGTGGCTTTCCAGTTTATATCTCTCAGCTCGTCTCCCGGAAGGTAGTCCCTCAGTGCAAAGAATTCGCTTCCCACACCCATACTCTTCGACTTTATCTCGCCCAACCAGTGTTTTGTATATTTCGGGTTCAGATCCACTTTTTCCATGTCTTCACTCCTGGGTAAGACTCTCAATTCCAGCTTCTGTTCAGACCCAAACTCTTTGGAAAAAAGATTCAGAGCGTCTCTATATCTCAGCTTTACAGGTCCGATCTCGAACTTCCCGGTTATCGGACAAGTTATCTTGTATTTCAGCTTCACCTCCTCTTTTTCTCCCACATCTAACATCTGGTGGTTGCTCCCTTCGACCACCTCTACAAGTGAAGGAAGTATGTCGTGTATCTCCAAGAAACGCAATTTACCGCCTTCGTTGTTGATGTTGATCTTCACTTCGAACTCATCACCGACATAAACTTCTCTGACCTGATCTTCTGAGACCCTTTCCACCTCGAAATCCAAATTTTCAGGCGGCAGGGATCTTACCGCTATGACCAACAGTGCTAGAGACGAGACTGCAGCGATGAAGAAGATCGGGCTACCGAAGAGATTGCCCAGCACTATACCTGCAGCGGCGAACCCGACCAGATATACGAAGGTGCGTTCTTTTTTCATTCCCATCTTTCTATCCTCACTATCAACCTGTAGATCTTCTCCTGGTAATCTTTCTGACCCCTCTCTGTTTCTTCTGACAATATGAAAGTTGATATGACTTCGTCATCAACTACCTGGCGAAATTTTTCCGGTCTTTGAAGAAGTTCTCTGACCTCTTCCTTTGAAAGATTTCTTTTGTCCTTCAATTTTTCGATAAAGAGGTTTTTGATCTTCTTCTCCAGAAGGCTCTGGCTCAGCTCCATCCCCTGAAAGGCCCTTCGGATGAGATCGGAGTCGTCTTTCATCTTCAGGTTCAGCTCTTCGCTGAGCTCTTCCTCCTGTTCCCACACGACCGAACTCTCCGTTCTCTCGTACATCCAATACACCAGATTTCCTCCTATGATGAATAAGATGATTATCGCTAGAGTCAATTGCGGTTGACCACCCCATGCGAGCATGAAGGCCGTTAAGATCACGACTAAGATCGTGATCAGTATGTAATATAATCTGTCGCCTTCCTCGACGTCGGAAGCACGTGTATGGGAGGTCGAGTACGACGAACTGGAAACGTTAGTAGACCCTTCCATGGTATCACTCCAGCTCCTTTCTGAGTTTTTTTAGAGCTTCTACCGCTCGCTCTCTTTCTTCACCACCCAATTCGTGAGTGCTGTATTTCGCCACTTCGAACACTTCCCTGATCTCTGAGATGTTCTTTTCCGGCACGTGTAGAGTTCTGACCGCCCTTCTTTCGAATTCCCTAGGGGTGGTAAAGGCGGTATCTTTAACACCTTTTTCTTCCAGGATCCTGCACATCCTCTGATAGCATCCCAACACAGTGGACTCTACATCTTTACCTTGGTAAAGTTCACTTATCGCCTTGTCGACCGTGGAGGAAAGATCCTCTTCGATCTCTTCTTCGCCCTCTTTCTCTTCACGGTGTTCGAGCAGAGGTTTGATGTTCTGTACAAGTAAGAAGATCAGTACCGCCCCAACGAACAAGACGAGAACAAAAGTCCCTAAACTGCCGAAGGTACTCTCTATGGGGTTAAAGCTGCCGGGATCGTCCCAGGGGAGAGAAGGCGCCTCTCCATCACCTCCGGTTTCTATCGGGAGCATCTCACCCCCGGTTCCAAAATAAGTCACGATGAAGAGGAGGATGCCCGCCGTCAACATAACAACCAGGTAGGCGGACGCTCCCTGCCGTTTTCTATACCCTTTCAAGTACCAGAGACCGATCAGGACTGCTGTGACGATCACCAGTACGGGCCAAAGGAAACTGAACTTCAGTAAAATGTAGGGCGAGATCATCATGGCAACTAGGACCGCGGGGATCGCTAGATAGGTGGGCGTCCTCCCAAGCGAGTAAAGCGCCGCCGAGAGGATGATCAAAAGTATAGGTATCCAAATCCACGAAAATGTGAAGTCGAGAGCTTCAGTGCCTCCACCCAGTGTAGGAGTCAAGTACATCACATTCCCTATACTCCAGGCGGCGAAAAAGAACAGGATCAGTATCACTCCCGTCATGGTGTTTCTTTTCAAGGCACTTGCGAAAGGCGAAATACCGGATTTTAATCTTTTGCTATGTTTTCACAGCGAGATATCCTAACTTTTCATGGTAAAATATTTCGGTAAAAGGACAACGACCACGTAAACGGAGCTTAGAACGATGGAGCTGATCAGCAGCAGTAAAAAAATGCTCATCTCTTCAGAAAAGGGCCCCACGAAACTAGATACCGCTATGAGGCTTCCTGCAGAGGCGACCACGAAACTCAGTAAGAGAGACCATAGTGAATAAAGGGCCGAATGGGCTTTGTATTCGTCGATCAGATTCATTTCTCCTTCACCGACCAGGTCCTTCTCTATATATTCTATCAGCCTCGCTCTCTTCATGAATGACCACGTTCCAAAGTAAAGGAAGAACATAGCGAGCACAAAAAACAGATTGAAGAAGCTCAGCGAGATGTAACGGATGAAGTAAAAGAAGGAAGATGCCGAGAGTAGAATGCCCGCATCGATGAGGGGATCTTTGCCTGAAAACGATCCCACCAAAGCAGCTATCCCAGTCGCTGCGGGAAACCACCAGCCGAAGGTATCATAGATGGTTATAGAGGTCAGTATACAGATCGTCATGACCTTGACGGCGAGCAGGACCTTATCATGACGTCTCAGCTTCTTTTCCAGTATCTTATCACCCCTTGGAGCGCGGCTTCTAGCGGCTCGTTCGGATCCCAGTCCACCACCACACTGTACTTCCAAAGCCTGTCCATCATTATGTCTCTTTCGACCTCTGAAAGTTTTTCCGCTAGAACGTGGTAATCGTCCAAGATCCCTTTCTGTATGACGAGTGGATTCGGTGAGATAACCATGACGTTGTACTCCTTCATGCAGATATCTATGATGGTTTCACTGACACTTTTAGAGAGTAGAGGGGAGATGAATATCACCATACTTCGATTTGGAAAGAAACGCTTTAAGAGCCACTTGGTATCTTTTAACTCCCACATTCCGCCTTCTTCCACCCCGCTCAACTTTTCCAATATCTTGTAGAAATGCTCTCTTCCGGAGTCAGGGTAAAGCCAGCTCAGATAGTCTCCGAGTATTATCAAGCCGACCCTGTTCCTGTCCGCGAGGATAGAAGATGCCAGGGTCCCGGCCGCTTTGACTGTGGCGTTGAGAGTATTCTCTTCCATGTTGCCGATCTTGCTGAACCGGTGGCCGTCCACCACAATGATGACGTCTCCGGCCCTTTCCCCAACGAACTCGTTGGTCATGGGTTCCAGAAATCTTGCCATGGCCTTCCAGTTTATCTTATTCATCTCGTCTTCAGGCATGTACTCTCTCAGAGAGAAAAAATCGCTGCCGATCCCCATGGCCTGGGATTTGATATTGCCTATCCAATTCCTGGTGTAAAAGGGCCTCACGTTCACGCTTTCCATGTCCTGGACGGATGGTAGGACGAAAAGTTTCATCAATTCATAACTCGTCCATCCTTCCACGTGGAAGTCCAAAGGATCTCTATACCTCAGGTCTACAGGGCCGACCTCGATCTCTCCCCGCAGGGGACAGAATATCTTGTACCGGATAGTTTTCTCCTCGCCTTCCTCCAGCTTCAGGATCTGGTGATTTGAGCCCTGGATCACCTCCGCTTCGGACGGAATCGAGTCATAGACCTCTAAGTAGTTCAAAGCCCTGCCCTGATTCTTGATGGACAGCTCGATCCATACGTCATCTTTTTCATAGATACTCATCTTTTCAGATTTTCTTTCCACCTTGAGGTTGACATCTCCCTTTATGGCCCCTTTATTTCCTACCGCCAGGATGGATAAAATGGCTATAGCGAGGATCAAGAAGATCCAACTTTCGAGTACCAATCCGCTTATCAAAGAAAGGACGGTGATCACGAAAAGGCCGAAACTGGTATTGGATTTCATATATCATCTCCTCCAGTCCGTGATCTTTTCCATCACTTCTTCTATATGATCTTCATATGATTCGTCTTTGCTCCTTTCCTCGTATCTCGAGGGTCTAAAAGTTCTCAGGACCTCGAGGAACTTTGAAGAATCGTTCTCCTCATCGATAACGTCTTTGAGCCTTTTGCTGTTGAGCAGGAAATCGACCAAAGTATCGTCTTCCACCATCTTTCTCAATCTGAGATGATCCTTCAATAGACCTTTCATCTCCCTATCAGAGAGATCTTCTTCATCTTTCACTTTTTCCATTAGGCTCTTTCTGAGTCGTCTTTCCAGCAGTGCTTGGCTCAATTTCAATCCTCTAACGCCCCTTTCTAACAGTTCGCTCCTCCTCTTCAGAGGGAGATTTTCTCTCTCCTTCCCTCTCGCTCCCCTCCGCCATAGAGATATACTTTTGGTGTTCCGCTTGGCTGCGAATATAACGGAGAACCCTACCAAAACGATCAAGAGCATCGCTAAAAATTTGATCTGAGCGCCGCCCGAGAAGAGCAGAAGCGTCAGAAGAATAACGCCCAATACGATGAAAACAAGGTAGGGGCCCAATATGTCCTCTCGCTCTGGACCGATCCTCTGTACCCACTCCGGCTTCAGCTCCAGCCTTTCGATGGTGACATCTCCCTTTGTCATTTCAACCCCTCCTTGAGCTCTTCTAGCTGTTTGAGCACTTTATCTCTTGCCCTTTCATCCAGCTCGTGTGGACTGTAGCGTGCCTCTTCGAATAAGAAGGTTATGTTGGAGATCATTTTCTCCACTGACGGGATCTCCTCAACGGCGTGCTCCTTGAACTCCCTTGGTGTCATCGAATCGTCGTTCTTTGCACCCCTTTCCTCAAGGACCTGACTCATCTCCTGGTAGCATTTAATGATAGCTGACCTGATCTCTCCTCCCCGTTGCAGATCGGTTATGGTTTCATCAAGTGTGGATGAAAGGGAGTCTTCGATCTTCTTTTCTTTGCCCCCTGCCTCTTCCCCCAACAGTTCCTCTCTTTTCAACACGTCTTCGCCCCCATATTCTTCTTTTTTGCTTAGACCTCTGATGTGAAGATAAAGGTAGGAAGAGAGTAGGAAACCGATAGGTAAGAGAAGTAGGATGAATCCCAGATCCAGCAAGAGGGGTGCACTTGAAAATCCCGGGTCGAAAGGCAGCCTTATCTTGGTCTGCATACCGAGAGGAAATACTGCGAAAACCACGAATATGACCCCTCCGAGAAATGCGAAGATCCAAAATCCCAACAGCAGGAAACCGCTGAGAGTGACGCCTTTATCGCTTTCAGAGCGGAAGTATATGTATAAAAAGTAAAGGAAAGGGACGGCTATCAGAATCAAGATCCCAGCGGCGAACAAACTCCCAGGTGGTCTGGCTAGAACGGGCTCGCTATCTTCTACCCCCCGCATGTCCATTAGATTGCCTATGAACCACGATGCGATAAGCACTATGAATACGGACAATATCACTATCTTCTCATCTTTTAGGTCCATCACATCTATAAAGCTGAAGGAGGGCTATTATACGTTTTCCTACCATCCGGGCCGAACAATTTATTTATCTCGTGTCAAATCGATTAGATATCATGTTCGAAGAAGAGTACAGACTACAATACTTTGAAGACAACGGGTTCGTTCGCAAAGAGTGCAGCGAATGCGGTTCCCATTTCTGGACTTTGAACGAGGAGATGGAGACCTGTCAAGATGCGCCCTGTACGGAATTCGGCTTCATCTCCGCTCCACCGACGGAGAGAACTTTCTCGGTGGAGGAGATGAGGGAGTTCTTCGTCGATTTTTTCACCGAAAGGGGGCATACCGCTCTGGACAGGTATCCCGTGGTGGCGAGGTGGAGGGACGACGTCTTTTTGGTGCATGCCAGCATCTACGATTTTCAACCTCACGTGACCTCGGGCAGGGTGAAGCCGCCGGCCAACCCCCTAGTTGTGTCACAGCCCTGTATAAGGTTGCCGGACGTGGACGAGGTCGGCAGGACGGGCAAGCACCAGACCGCCTTCGAGATGATGGGGCATCATTCTTTCAATTCGAAGGAAAACATGGTTTACTGGAAGGAGGAGACCGTGGAATACTGCCATGAGATGCTCAAAAAGATGGGCGTTCCCGAAGAGATGATAGCCTACAAAGAACATCCCTGGATAGGAGGGGGCAATGCCGGTCCTTCTCTCGAAGTCAACGTTTTGGGGCTGGAAGTGGCGACACTGGTATTCATGAATCTGGAGAGGGACCCAGACGGCGAAACGGAGCTGGACGGGGAGCGTTATTCCCCTCTGGATCTGAACGTTGTAGACACCGGTTACGGGCTCGAAAGATTGGCGTGGATAACCGAGGGTGCCCCCACCATATACGATTCCGTTTATCCCGACATGATAGAGTTCATCGTTGATGATTTGAAGATGGATCACCCCCTGGATGATGAAGATTACAGGAAGATGCTGCAGGAATACACGAACCTTGCCGGCACCTCCGAGAAGGATTTCGAGGACCCCGAGCTGATCGATGAGCTGATGGATAGGCTTTCTGGGCATGAATTAAATATGGATAGGGAGGAGATGGTGGAGAGGCTGTCAAGATTGAGATCGGTCTATACTCTGGCCGATCACAGCTATGCAGTGGCTTTGATGCTCTCTGACGGCGTGGTGCCTTCGAACGTTGAGGAAGGATACCTTGTCAGGATGATGATCCGCAGAGCCTTGAGACAGATTGACAGGCTGAAATGCGGCCTTTCTTTGAATGAACTGGTGGAGAAACAGATGGACCTGCATCCCGACATAATAGATAGGAAGAAGAAAGACCTGGTCTTTGACATACTGGAGAACGAGATAGAAAAATATCGCAACACCCTGGAGAAGGGCAAACGCATGGTGAGAAGAGAACTCGAAGAGTGTGAAAGTGGAGAAGAGTTATCTCTGGAGAGACTCATCGACTTTTACGATACCCACGGGATACATCCCACCATCGTGAAAGACCTTGCGGAAGAGTTCGAGATAGAGATAGATATACCTGAGGATTTCAACGCCCGGCTCGCCCAGCGCCACGAGAAAGTGGAGAGAGAGAAGAAAGAGGTCGAAAAGGAGCCGGAAAAAAAGATGATGGAGGAAAAACTGGACCTTCCCGAGACGCAACCCCTCTATTACGACAATCCGGTGGCTGAAACTTTTGAAGCCGTGGTCTTACACTCTGAAGAAGGCAGGGTGATACTCGATCAGAGTTTGTTCTACCCGGAAGGCGGTGGACAGCCCGCCGATCACGGAGTTCTGATAACCGACGATGCTAGTTATCCCGTAAATTACGTGTGGAGAGAGAACGGCATGATAATCCACGAGATCGAAGGTAAGATACCCAAAGGAGAAGTGGTCGAAGGGAGGATCGATTGGGAGCGGAGGAGTGCTCTTTCGAGGCATCACACCGCGACCCACGTGATAATCAGCGCCGCCAGGGAAGTTTTAGGCGACCACATATGGCAGAGGGGCGCCCAGAAGGGTGTGAAGAACGCCAGGCTGGACCTCTCCCATTACAAGAGGATGACTCGTGAAGAGATCAAAGAGATAGAGAAGATAGCGAACCAGATTGTGTTGAGAGACGTACCGGTGAAGAAGGAGGAGTTGACCAGGGACGAGGCCGAACAACGCTTTGGTTTCCAGCTCTACCAGGGCGGTGTACCGGAGAGTGAAATGATCCGCGTGGTCCACATCTCGGACGTCGAAGATTACGACGCCCAGGCCTGCGGCGGCACCCATGTGGACAGCACGGCCGAGATAGGGGCGATAAAGGTTCTGAACACCCAGCGCAAACAGGACGGTGTTGAGAGACTGGTGTATTCTGCGGGGATGGCCACCATAGAACACGTGCAGCACCAGGAGGATATTTTGAAAGAATCGGCTTCTGAGTTCAACGTTGACCCTGAGAAACTTCCCGAAACTTCAGAACGCTTTTTCAAGGAGTGGAAAGAGCGCGGAAAGGAGTTGGAGGAATTGAAAGAGTACAGATCTCTAGCGGTCGCTGAAGAACTGCTGCCGGGAGAAGAAGTCAACGGCGTGGAACTGATCGTCGACACGGTCGATATGGGGACCAAAGGGATGCTTTCAACCGCCGAACGCATAACCTCGGAGGAAGGAAGAGTGGTTCTCTTGGCTTCCGAGGGCGATGATGTAAAACTGGTGTTTTCCCGCAGCGACGACCTTGAGATGAACATGATAGAGATATTGAACAAAGCTGCGAGGGAAGTCAAAGGTGGAGGTGGTGGCTCACCGAAGACGGCCCAGGGCGGGGGCAGTAAGCCGGAAGGAAAAGAAAAAGCATTGGAGAAAGCAAGATCTTTAGTGCTGGAAGAACAGGGTGGTATAGATGGAAGAGATAGAAGTCAGGACTAAAAAGCATCTGCAGGTCGTAGATATAACTTCAGAATTAGAGAAAAAAGTGGAAGGAGTTGAACAAGGGCTTTTGACCCTCTACGTTCCCCACACCACCGCGGCTGTAACTATCCAAGAAGGCGATAAAGCGCTCTGGGAAGATCTTTTAAAAACCTACAGGAAACTGGTACCGCTCGAAGATGATTACGAGCACAACGCCCAGTACTCCGGTATGTCGGGAGAGCAGAACGCACACGCTCACATACTGAGCAGCTTGATCAAACCCTTTGTATCTGTACCCATAGAGAGGGGGAAGATGGCTTTAGGAACGTGGCAGAGGATACTGTTCATAGAATTGGACGGCGGGAGGAACAGGAAAGTGAAGATACAGCTGTTGAAAGAATAGACGATCTATGGCATTCTATTTTTGTTTAAATAGTGGACTCGTCAGGATCAAAGATTCTAACTGCCCACTAAAAATCAGAGATTTTATAGTGGACTCGTCAGAACCAGAGGTTCTAACTTACCACTAATCATAGGTTAGTGGACCAGCGGGGATTTGAACCCCGGGCCTCCACCATTTCAGCGAGATGTTCGCGTTGCCAAGGTGGCGATCTGCCAGTCTGATCTACTGGCCCTGTATGAGTTTTTTGCGCGTGAAGGGTCACGTAGATATTTGGAGCTTTGCTCCGAAACCATCTACTGGCCCGATAAGAACAATCCATGATAGCTTTAACTCCCATAAAAAACTTACGTATCGCTATTCTCGATCTGCGAAGTAAAATTTATATAAACCAGCACTTCAATGAATTAACGATGTCTAAAAAGATAGAGGTGCTGGTAAAATTTTTCGCCACGGTCCGCCAGACCGTTGGTAAAAAGGATATGAAGATGGAACTCAAGAGAGGGACCAGAGTGGAAGATATGGTGCAGAGATTGATCGACGAGTATCCTGACCTGAAAGAGATAGAAGATATCCTGATCGTTTCCGTTAACAAAGACAAAGCCAGCGATGATTATATATTGAAAGAAGGGGATGAAGTCGCTGTCATGCCTCCGGTGACGGGAGGATGAACTTTTACCGCCTGAAGAGGGTCGAAATATGAGTCTAGCGATAATAGACACTGAACTCCTGACCTTTGAGGGGAGCTCAGTGGGAGCGATAAAGAACGGAGCGGTAGGGATCGAAGAAAACGAGTTAGTTTTTGTAGGGAAGAGTCGAGAGCTCAACGAGAAGGATTACGAAGAGATCATCGACGGCTCTAACCACATAACCATGCCCGGACTCGTCGATGCTCACATCCACACCGGGCTATCCCTTCTTCGTGGGGCCGCCCAAGACGTACCTGAAAAAGAGTGGATGAACCAAGCTTTGGGCCCCATAGCGCGGCACATGGATGAAGAAGATAAGATCGCGTCATCTCGTTTGACCGTTCTAGAAGCCTTGAGGTGTGGAACCACCACTTTTGCCGAGTTCTCTGAAGGTGTGAAGGAGCTGATAGACGATGTCTATCTTCCTTACAGTGTGAGGGTAGCGGTAGCGGAAACCATCAACGAAGTGGCAGGAAGTAGAAATGAACTTTACGAGCTGGAAAGCTCAAAGGAAAAACTGCAGGAAAACGAACAGCTTTTCGAGGACTATGAGGAAGTGAGTTTGGTCGAACCGCTGTATGGACCACAGGCATTGGACATGGTCACCTCGGAGACTTTGAAGGAGATAAAAAGGCGGGCCGAGAGCGAGAACAGGAAGATCCACATGCATGTGGCCCAGGGAGGAAGAGAAAGGGAACAGATAAGGGATAAATACGATACTTCAACGGTCAAAAAATTGGACGAGATGGGTCTGTTGGGAGAAAACCTGATAGCCGCACACTGCCATGGGGCGAGCCAAGAGGAAATGGAACTCATGGCCGATAAAGGCGTTAAGATGGTCGGATGTCCCAGTTCCATAGGTATGATCGACGGGGTGGTTCCCCCGGTCAAGAGTTTTTTGGATCACGGGGGAAAGGCCGCATTGGGATCCGATCAAACACCCGGAAGTGGAGCTCATAACATCTTTAGAGAGATGCGCACCATCAGTTTGTTGAGCAAATGTGAGAATAAAGATCCGACGGCGCTTCCTGCCTGGAAAGCCTTGAAGTTGGGGACGAAAGGCGGCAGTGAAGTTTTAGGATTGGATGAAAAGATAGGCACCTTGGAAGAGGGTAAGAGGGCGGACGTGATCACCCTCGATTTGAAAAAGCTTAACATGACTCCCACTGTGTACGAACCGTTCAGGAACTTCATACCAAATCTGGTCTACTCAACCACGGGTCTTGAGGTGGACAACGTGATAATAGACGGGAAGAGAGTGTTGAGAGAAGGTGAATTTACTGATATCGATGAAGAAAGCGTTATCGAAGAGGCCGAAGAACGGGCCAAAAAACTTTACCAAAGGGCCGGAGAGGACTGGAGAGAAGCGAACTCACAGATGGTCCAGTACCGAAAAGAGGGTAACATCTGACCTTCCTTCGCATAGGGTCTCAAGCGGGTAACCTTTAAATAAATTTTGACCTATATAGTATGATGTCATAGTAGAAGAGGAGGAAAAAGATGATGGCGAGAAATATAAGGGAAGGATTTGTTCTCGGGACGGTACTGATACTTGTGGTGAGTATTTTTTTGCCCCTCTTTACTTCTCAGGCGGGGTCTGTAGAAAGAGAGGGTATGGCAGAATTTTCTGAACCCGATCCCGACGATCTGGCGGATTCACCTTGGCCCAAATTTAGAGGCGGCGGAAAAAATCGAGGTCGAAGCATCTACAACACCTCCCTTATAGATGGTACGGAGAAATGGAGGTTCGACACGGGAAGAGATATTTTATCCTCACCGACCATCGGCCCTAACGGGACGATATATGTGGGTTCCTATGATAACCATACTTATGCTCTAAACCCCGATGGTACTGAAAAGTGGAGCGTGGAGTTGGGAGGGCAGGTGTTTTCATCTCCCACCGTGGATTCTAACGGAACGATATATGTTGGGTGTACAGACGATCATGTCTACGCCTTGAACCCTGACGGCGGTGAGAAATGGAGATTCGAAACTGGAGGCAACGTTTTGTCCTCACCCGCTATCGGTCCTGACGGCACGATATATGTTGGATCTAAGGATAACCATCTTTATGCATTGAATCCCAATGGAACGGAGAGATGGGCCTTTGGAACGTATAGCGAAGTCTGGTCATCACCTGCCATAGGGAGCAATGGCACGATATATTTTGGATCTCACGATAACAAGACATATGCATTATATCCAAACGGTACGGAGAAGTGGAGATCTGAGACCGACGGAAACGTGTTATCCTCTCCAGCGCTGGGATCAGACGGAACCATATATGTGGGCTCTGAAGATAACCACACATATGCTCTGAACCCTGATGGTACGCAAAGATGGAGATTTGAGACAGGGGATATAGTGGACTCTTCACCAGCTATAGGTCCCGACGGCACGATATACGTCGGCTCTTTTGACGGCCGTGTATATGCTCTAGATGCAGACGGCACGGAGAAATGGAGTTTTGAGACGGGAGAAAGTGTTATGTCCTCGCCCGCGGTAGGTTCAGACGGCACCATATACGTAGGCTCTCACGATCGGTACCTCCATGCGTTGAACCCGAACGGAACGCGGAAATGGCGTTTTGAAACAGGTAACAACGTGTTTTCTTCCCCGGCTATCGGAGAAGATGGCACGATATATGTGGGCTCCAACGATGGGAATTTGTATGCGATAGGATACTCATATTTCGAGATAGACGATATTAGCGCTCCAGATGTGGTAGAAGGCGAGATGTTGGAGGTGAACGTCACCGTGCGGAACACTGGGGACACCCAGAGCAGTCAGTACATCGAGATGACGACCCAACCCGACATAGGCGGCGAAGGCAAGATGATCTCCTTGGCTAGTGGTGAAAGTACCACCGAGACATTCTCCACCCCGACTTCGCGAGGAGACAGCGGGCATTACAATCTGACGGTATCCTCTGAAGATGATGAAAGGCAAGAAGATTTTTTGGTCAAAGAACCGGCCCATTTTGAAGTAGAAATACTCGATTGTGTGAGAGAAGTGGCGATGGGGGAGGAGCTTACAGTTGAATACAGTGTATCGAATAATGGTGAAGCGGTGGAGACACAGACCATCGAACTCAATGTGGAAGGAGAAACGGAAGATAGCGAAGAAGTCACTCTTGGTGAAGGAGAGGCTCATGAAGGTGAACTCATCTGGCGTACTCAAGAAGAAGATCTAGGGGAAAACGAGCTGAAGATCGTCAGTGACCATACTTTCGAGAGAACACCTGTCAAGGTAGTTGAACCCCCCTATTTTCAAGTCGATATAATAGACTACGAGGAGAAAATTGTGGAGGGGGAAGAACTTTCAGTGGAGTACGCCATAACCAATTCGGGCGGCGCCGAAGAGACTCAAGATATACTCGTCACTATAGGTGATGAAGAATTTTTGGCGGAAGAACAGCTCACCCTTCGGTCTGACGAGGAGTACAATGGAGAATTCACAGAGCAGACGGGAGAAGGAGATGCGGGCGTTTACGACATAGCAGTTGAAAGCGAAGACGATGAAGAGGTGATTGAGGATGCTGTTGTGGTTTTAGAACCAACATTCTTTGAAGTGGATTTCGTGGTTCATGAGGACGAAGTGAAAGAGGGCGGAGAAGTCACCGTAGAGTATACCGTCGTCAATAACGGTGAGGTTGAGGGCATCCAGGATATAGTGATAATCATAGGTGAAGATGAGTCCGTTATAGAAGAGAGGGTGAGACTCGGTCCCGAGGAGACTTTTAGTAGAGCTGTCACGTGGCACACGGAAGAGGGAGATGCAGGCGTTTACGACATCACTGTTAGAAGCGAAGACGACGAACAGCTCGTTGAAAAAGCGGTCACGGTTTTGTCCCCTGCATTTTTTGAAGTGGACTTCGCGGTTGAAGAGGAAGAAGTTAAACAAGGTGAAAGCCTCACAGTGAAATATAACGTGACCAATACCGGCGGGGTTGAGGGAAACCAAGATATCCTTTTATTGGTATCTGGTGAAAAGGTGGATGAACAAAACAATCTAACTCTAGAACCGGGCGAGACATTTACAGGTGATTTCACGTGGACATCTAAGGAGGGTGATGAGGGCACTTACAATATCACTGTAGAGAGCGAAGATGACAAAGAAGTTGAAGAGGATGTTGTGACCGTTTTGAAGGAAGAAACTTTTCCTTGGTGGGGATGGGCCCTTCTAGCGGTTCTTATAGCGGAGATCATCATATTTTCGGTGATCAAGGTAAAAAACTGGTAGAAATGCAATAGGTTTTGATTACACTCGACCGACCGTAGGGAGGTCATATACCCACAGCTTCTAGCTGT
>JBKHKA010000032.1:0-12655 GCA_046537845.1 Candidatus Aenigmatarchaeota archaeon | reverse complement strand
TATGCTTTGTTCTCAAAATCGGGATTTACCGAAGATCTAAGACAAGAAGCATCAGAATCTAAAGAACTACAGATATATTCTCTAAAAGATCTAGAAATGGAGTTCTAAATACGATTATATGATCGTAATTCGAAATCTCTAAATACTCGACTCAAACGGTGACCTTCTCCACAATAATTTAAATAAAAGCGTAGATCACCCAGATGTAAATATTGAAACCTCGAGTTCAACCGAATTTTTCCGCCCACTGTTTCGGCCACTGCAGTTCGTTTCTCATGTTCAAATGCTCGTCTATAAGACCTATTCCATCTACGATCTTTTTCCATCCTTCTTTTGTCTGCTGATTCAAGCTGTGTCCCAATTTACTTTCATGATATCGAAACTCGTACAGCCTATCGAAATCTCTATCGTTAGTCAGGAACACGCATTGAGCTTGGGCAAAAAATTTCAACAGTTCTTCATCAGGGGCGCCCTGACCCGCGACATCTCTAGCAAATTCGACATTATGACCCTCGGCTTCGAGTCTGAGTTTGACGTGATCAGGAACGTTCTCGTCGAGACAGATCCTCATAGATCTAACTCCTGTAGTCTTTCTCTAGCCTTTTCCTGTGAGGCTTTTTCGGCCAACTCCTGCTCCTTTTTCATCAATTCGATCTCTTCTTCATTCTCTTCGATGTATTTCAATGCGGCTTCAACCCCGTCCTCTTCAACGTGATAATGTTCGCTGATCTCTTCGACGGACAATCCTTCCTCAAAAAACCACCGATGGATATTCAGCACGCTGATCCGGGTATCTTTGATCCTGGGCTGTCCCCCGAGCGTGTCCCTGGTAGAGACTATCCAACCCGTCTCGTCTACAACCCCTTCCACTCTCTCTATAGCCTCTTTGACGGCCTCACCAAAAGTGGAAATACCTCTTTTCTCCATGAACTTCTTGATCTCTTGATGAGTCTCTTCGTCTATTTTTATCGTTTTTGTCGTTGTCATGTGTACCCAATTATACTAAGTATAAGTATTTATACTCTTTGGAAACTGTAACAACTAGATAAAATCACTATTTCATCCCGATTTCTTTTCAGGATCGATACTCTCATATCCTCCTTCCACAAATGCGTCGAAAAGTTCTTCATCGGATGTGATGACGATTATATCTTCTTCCACCATTTCTTCAACTTCTTTGACTGTCTGATAATGTATAGAATCTAAAGATTTAAGCGCATATTCAGTTACATTGAAGATACTCTCATTTATGGTTTCTTCTGTTACGGGTACTATCGTAAAACATTCCTTCAACTCCCTAAAAGAGGTCTTCAATATATCGTTGAACTCTTTTTCATCGATTATATTTCCTTTCTGTTTTCTTTTGAAAGCAGATGTCATTTCCAATAAAGTCAACGATGAAACAAAGGCTTCTTCATCTTTACCTTTTACATCTTCGAACAGCTCATCCACAAACTCAGTTCCCTTCTCTTCATGATATCTTTTGACAAGAGCAGAGGTATCGAAAAAATAGACCATAGATCATTCCCTTTCCGCGATCACATAATCGGACATTGATCCATCTATCTTGGAAGTCTTCTTTCTCAATTCTTTGATCGATTTTTCTTCTCCATCATGTTTTTCCGTGATCTCTTCTATCGTTTTCATGATCTTCTCCTTCCTATTTCGATACAGACCTAGGGCTATCCGTTCTTCTAAACTGTAAGACTTTGATTTTTTCAGTTTTGCATTTGTTTCACTCATCAAAGTAAGATAGGAAATCGAAGTTATTTATATTTTGTTTACTTCTAAACGGGTTTGAATAAATTATGAAAAGATGGTTAAAACTCGAGTAATGAAAAGTCGTTTAACCCAGGGATCTTAGATTCATACTTTTGTTCACGATAATCACGTTTAAGATGATTTTTGTAACATTCAATTTTTGTTCAGTCACTTTCTACTTCACTAAGCCTCAATATAGATACTTAGGCTTTTAAAACGCTATTCTCTATTTAACAGGCGAATTCACCAAGAAAGAATGGAACTACATCATGAACGCCATAAACCCAAAAGAGATGTGGATCTAAAGAACTACAGATATATTCTCTAAAAGATCTAGAAATCTCTAAATACTCGACTCAAACGGTGACCTTCTCCACAATAATTTAAATAAAACAACTGCTATCTTTCTAGATATCCATGCTAGGCAGAAAGTCTTTCCTTGTAGCGATCAACCACTTCATCCAGTATCTAACTGGCTGGTTAGGGCTCTTCTTCATAGCTAGGTTCATGGTCAGCCCAGAGTATAATTACGGGATGGTCCAATTCGCTTTAGGGACGGTCTCTCTTTTTGGTTTTATAGGCGGGTTTTTCGGCGGGGCCCATGTCAAACGGCTTTCTGGAGGAGAGATAGAAGATGACAGATGTATGGGGACCTATATCAGCCTTAAAACTTTAGCCACTTTTGTTACCGTGGTTGTAATCTTCGGAGGACTTTTATTCTGGAAATACCTCCTAGGTAGAGGGTTTGAAAGCCCGACGCATGAAACAGTTATCTATATAATACTTGGATTTTTCATCTTGAGAAGTATTGGAAACATAGGAACGAAAACTTTTGAAGCTAAAATACAGATAGCGAAAAGGGAAACTATCCGGTTCATGGACCATTCTATCCCAACGATCTTCATAATCTACGTCGCTTTGACGGGTGGACAGGCGCTCGAGCTCGCTTTGACCTATGTAACCGGAGGTGCACTAGCGGCTCTCCTAACGATCTTTTACCTGAAAGATATCCAAGTGAAAAAACCGGATCGGGGATCGATAAAGAGTTACTGGGACTTCGGTCTCCCTAGTTTCTTCAGCGGCATTGTCGCAAAATTCGGCAATCGAGTCGATGTACTGATGGTACAGCTTTTTTGGGGATCTTCAAACGTGGGTTTTTATGCCGCCGGCAGACAACTTGCCCTGATAGTGAACGGTCTAGTGGGAGGCATAGGGACCGTGATCTTCCCGACCATCTCCGAATACCATGCAAAAAAAGATTGGGAAAGTTTAAAGAGATCCGTTGAAGGAGCTGCTCGATACACCAGCCTTTTCATAACTCCCATAATCGCATTTTTGATAATCTTCCCAAGAAGGATCATCTACATTATGATCAGCGGTAATTTTCTTCAAGCAGCACCTATTGTTAGGATCCTAGCGATCAATTCATTTTTCGTCCTTTACTTCAGGCCGTTTCAACAGGTGATCCCCGGCATGGATCGTCCGAAATTGAGCGCCAAGATTTCCATAGCTGGCAACGTGGCCAATGTAGCTCTTAATATCCTCCTCATCCCGGATTCACTCTTCGGAATCCCGCTCTTTGGCTTAAAAGAAGTCGGCGCAGCTATGGCAACTTTGACCGCAGGGATAAGTATAGCCCTAGCAAAGTATGTGGTCTCCAAGCGTTTGGCCGACGTTTCCTTCTCCTGGAGCACCCTGTATCACATCGCCGCCGCCGCTCTCTCCGGTACCATCCTTTTCATTAGTGAAAATCAGTTCCTGCCGATAGACCGCTTCTACCATCTACTTTTCTACGGCGCCGCTATGCTTGCCATCTATACCGCCATCTTGTACCTCGTCGGCGAATTCACCAAGAAAGAATGGAACTACATCATGGACGCCATAAACCCGATGGAGATGTGGACCTACGTGAAAGACGAACTGACGGGCAAGGACGAGAAAACTTGACTGTAAAACGGCATATAGAAGAATCTGGTCAGGAATAACTATAAGTAGAGGAATATCTATATCCAATATACAGATGTAATGGCCGCAGATTTTTACTTTTCGGAGGAAAAAGATGAAGAAAACTAAATTTTTATCGGTCTTGGTCGTGCTGTTTTTGGTCACAAGTGGTGTAGCGTTCTCTGCAGAAGCCGTTCTTTCCACTGATAAAGACGTAGAAGAGCGGGATGATGCGGAAGAGATAGATGTTACACCTCCCGAGACGCATTATACCATCTTTGAAGACGATTTCCAATGGGAGTCGGCTTCGAGACCCGACAGTCCATTTTGGGAGTTCAGAGAAGACGCATCCAGGGTGAGTGATTATTCTGATCTAGAGGGTCCGATCCAAGGCATAACCGTACATCACTCTGCAGGGACGTACGAGTGGGCTGAAGATCCAGCCGACGGTGTCAACCAAGTACATAAGAACAGGGATTGGCCCGGTGCGGCTTACGACTTCATAATCGGTCAGAACGGCACGATCTATCACGGAGGCCCCCTAGACAGTTTGGGATGGCACGCGGGAGACTACAGGAACGTGGATAATATCGCGATATGTTTCGAGGGTCAATTCAACGATTACGAGCCCAACGAGATACAGTACGAGAAAGGAGGTCACCTTATCGCTTACCTTGCGAGCATCACCAACATAGAGGATGAAAGGTCTGGTTCTATCGACTTGGACATAGAAGGTTTCAATGAAGTCACTCCCCACGACGATTGGCAAGTTCAAGGCTGTCCGGGAGAATATTTCGATCCCGATACACTACAATATTACTACGAGCAGTACTCCAGCGGCGCTGGTACGGGAGAATGGCACTGGATGTACGACGCCGATCACAGAACGAACATCGAGTACGGGTACGGTGGAGAAGAGAGCGTGTGGGAGGGAGCGATGCGCATCGATGTACCTCCGGGTGAGATGACAGATATAGCTTTCTACGCTCATTCCACACCGGCATACGTTAAGGGCCGCGTTCACACCGACGGAGCGGGAGGACAAGAACCTGGGACCCAAATAGCCGAAACCGAAACTATAACAGAGCCCGGTACCACGGAATGGGTGGAGATACCGCTCACCGAGCCCGTCACTACCGAAGGAGGTCATCACTGGATAGTTCTCGAAGTGGAAGACACCGGTGACTGGCCCTTCGGGTACATACAACCATACGTTGAGGATGCGGGTTGGATCAATCTCGACGGCAGCTGGCAGACCTTGGAAGGGATAGGAGAGGACTTCAGCTGGGCGTTGGAGGTACGTGTCGAAGAAACCACGGCTATCGAGGACTGGTACGATCTCGACGAGATAAGGAACGGATTGGCCGAAGATTATTACTTGGCCAACGATCTAGATTCCACCACTGCGGGATATGACGAACTCGTGGCGGCTGAGAACGGCTGGGACCCGATAGGATATTACGATGAGAACGGCAGCGGTGAATTCGTTGGGACCCTCCAGGGCCAGGGCCATATGATAAAAGATCTGCAGATAAACAGGTCTACAGAGGCCGTAGTCGGCCTTTTCGAGCGCATAGGCCAAGGCGCTGAGATAAAAGACATAGGTCTAGAAGACGTGAACGTGATAGGAAACGATCACGTCGGCGGACTGGTCGGCGCGGCCTACGGCGGTGAGATATCCTCTTCTTACGTTACTGGGACTGTCCAGGGTGACGGTATACACGAGTACGGTGACAGCACCCATGCAGGAGGTCTCGTGGGTAAACTTGACGCCGGTTCATTGCTCGATTCCTACTCCTCTGCAGAGGTCACCGCGGCCGGTCCACGCGCCGGCGGCCTTATAGGTACACTCGGAGGAGCCGAGATAAAACGTTCTTATTCTTACGGCCAGGTCAACGGAGACGAGGATATCGGAGGTCTTGTCGGCTACGGCGACCCACAAAATGTTACTGCTTCTTTCTGGGACGTGGATGCTTCGGGAGTGAGCGAAGCCGAAGACGACAGCGGGTGCGGCAGTGGATTGGAAACAGCGGAGATGCAGCAATTTTCTACCTTTGACGACGCTGGTTGGGACATAGAGTCCCTCAACTGGGGAGAGACCGATGAAGGATATATATGGAATATCGTTGACGGCTCTACGTATCCTTACCTGAGTTGGGAAGAAGCTCCGAAGACATCCGAAGAATACCGATTGACCGTGAAGACCGATGGTGGAGGCACTACGGTACCGGAGCCCGGTAACCATACTTATGAAGAAGGCACCGAGGTCACGGTAGAAGCTCTCCCTGACGAGGGATGGGAGTTCAGCGGATGGACCGTAGAGGAAGAGAACGAGAGTGAAGAAGGGGAAGACCACGTTATATACGGTTTCTGGCCCTACTGGACGGATCCCGCCGACTACGATCCGGATTGGGATCAGTTGTCTCATGTTTCGGTCTTCTCCATGACGGCACAATCGGACGGCTCTCTTTACGAAGGGGACATGGACCATTACGATCAGGTGAAGGCCGAAGCGGAGGGAACGGAGACGGACGTGACGATCACGGTTGCGCAGTTCGATAAGGACGTACAAGATGAGATACTGGCCTATAACAAACAGGCTCTAGCCGATAATATCGCCGCCGCTATACAGGATTACGGGGCCGAGGGAGTGAATATAGATCTCGAATTCGTGCGGGAGACGAACAGCCTCACGGGTGAATCCAACGTCGATCTGATGGAGGAATTTTTGAACGTTTTACACGACGAAGTGAAAGCCGTGAACCAAAGTCACCATATAAGTTTCTGCACCGCCGGAGGAGTGGAGGAAGTCTACAGGAATTCACAGCTCTCCAGTTATGCCGACAACGTCTTCCTGATGGGCTATGATTATCACTGGAGCGGTGCGCCCACCACCGGTCCTGTTTCACCTTACGATTCTGAGGAGTTCGATGTCACCGATTCTATGGAGACCCTGAGAGGTTATTATCCGGACGAACAGCTGGTCTTGGGCGTTCCCTTCTATGGGTACGAATGGCCCGCGGAGAGCGGCGAACCAGGAGCCGCCACGGAAGGAAGCGGGGATTCAGTCTTCATGACGAGCGCCAAGGATAACGCCGACCAGTACGGCAGGAATTGGGATGATGATGGAAGTGTGCCGTGGTACGCTTACCAGGAGGACGGGCAGTGGTATCAGGGCTGGTACGACGACGAAGAGTCTTTGGAATTGAAGTGGGAATACGTGAGAGACGAAGGGTTCGGAGGCACCGGATTCTGGGCCGTGGGCTACGAAACACCGGAGACATGGGATACACTGGCGGAGGTTTTTTCCGGGAACACGAGTCTTTTGAGCCGCGGGGACGAGCTGAACATAACTATGGACCGCAACAAAACGGTAACGGCGCATTTTGAAGAGTTGGAACAGTACGGATTGAACATATCCGTAGAGGGAGAAGGGAGCACTGAACCCGAGGAAGGTACGCACACCTATTACGAGAGCGAACAAGTAGATGTTAGAGCCGATGCTGCCGAAAATTGGACCTTCGTGGGGTGGACGGGAGACGTGGAATCCCAGGAGGAAAACATCACGGTGGTGATGGACACGAACAAAACGGTGATCGCTCATTTTGAGAGAGAGGAGTACGAACTCACGATAGAGACTGAAGGGAACGGCACGACAGATCCAGAGCCTGGAACTCACACCTATAGTGAAGGAGAAAAAGTGGATGTGGGGGCTTTTTCGGACGGAGGCTGGTATTTTGACGGATGGACTGGAGATCACGAAGGCCTAGAAAAAGATATAACCGTGCTCATGGACCGCGAAAAAACGTTGACCGCTCATTTCAACCAGTTAGAAGAAGATGAATGTGTTTTGAGTATCTACATCGAGGGGGAGGGAACCACGGAACCCGGTCAGGGCGTACATGTCTATGAAGAGGGAACCGAGTTGGAAGTGGAAGCTTCGCCGCAGGAGGGCTGGACTTTCGTGAAATGGGAAGGTGATGTGCTCGAAGATCAGGAGGGCGAAGAGAAGATAACGGTGGTGATGGACGAAGATAAAACATTGACGGCTCACTTCGAAGAAGGTGAGCCTGCGGTATACGAACTGAACGTGGAGACGACCGAAGGAGGCGAAGCGGTCGAGCCGGGAGAAGGGTCTTTCGAGTACGGGAAGGGTGAAACAGTCGACCTGGAAGCCGTACCCGATGAAGGTTACGACTTTATAGGATGGAGCGGCGACAACGGAACCATAAAAGAGAACAAGGCGAACACAACAACTATAGAGATGAACGACAACCATACCGTCACGGCAGAGTTCGAAGAGTCTGGGACGTACTCTCTGATGGTAGAGGTTGAAGGAGAAGGTTCTGTAGAAGTCGATCCTGACCAAGACGGATACGAAGATGGAACTGAAGTGAGGCTGACGGCGGAACCTGACGAGGGCTGGATTTTTGTCGGATGGAGTGGGGATCACGAAGGAGAAGACAATGAACCTACAATAACCGTGGACGAAGACAAGGAGATCACGGCTCACTTCGTAAAGAAACCAACCTTCGAAGTCGAGATAATCTCGCCTGAAGACGGAGAGGAGTTCGAGAAGGGAGAGAAGGTCACGGTAAAGTACCGAGTGGAAAACACTGGCGGCGTGAAAGATACGCAGGATATAGAATTATACGTTAACGATGAGCTTGTAGACAGCAAAAAGGGCCTCACTCTTGGCCCGAACGAGAGCTATGAAGGGGAATTCGAGTGGAAAGCGGATGAAGAAGGTGAAGTCACCTTGGCTGTGCGAAGCGTTGATGACGAAGAAGTCGTGGAGAATACGGAGAAAGTGAATGTCTCAGTAAAAGAGAGTGGTAGCGGATCTTTTTGGTGGCCGATCTTGCTCCTCTTGATCGTGTCAGCGGTAGTGATAGCGGCTTTGATGTTTACAAAAAAGAGTCAGGAAGAAGAGGAAACGAGCGAAGAAGAAAGATTAAAAGATGAAGAGAACATATCGGAGGAATGATAAGGATGGTCCTGAAGAGAAAAAGATTTTGGGTAATTTTAGCCGTGATCTGTTTGCTGGTCGGTTCTATCCCGGTTCTCTACGCTGTTGAAAGAGCCGAGGGAAATTCTGATGACAGACCGAACCAGACGGAAGTTTACTACGACAGGGATGCGGCTAAAGGATACGCGTACAGGTGGTGGGACGACCGCAATCCACATTACAACGATTTTTCAGACTCCGGTGGAGACTGTGCCAATTTCGTTTCTCAGGCGCTCATCGCCGGCGGTCTCTCGCTCCATGAAGGTACCAACGGAGACGGTTACGGAGTATATCCCGATTCTGACAGACCTTCTGTCTACAGCAACGGGACGATACCCTACTGTGATTATATGGATACACACTTCAGGGAGTACCAGCCTGTGGACTACGATAGGATCTATTCCGCCGGCGAAGCACCAGACTGGCTCACCGTGGGTGATCCCGTGATCTTCGGTGACAGCAGTGATCGTCACCAGCACGCGATGATAGTGGTCTGGGACGGCCCCGATTCGATAGGGTTGGCGGGCCACACCACCGATAGATGGAATATCACCCTCGAAGAAGAGCTCTCTTACTTTGAATCCGTAGACCTCTATCATATCAACGAGAAAGATTATGAGGGTGATGATTTCGTTTTCGAAGTCACGACTTCGAATCTGAACGTCCGGGCAGGGCCTGGAGTCAACGACCTGGGAGACCTGTACCAAGATATCGGAGATATACATCAGGGTGAAAAATACATAGCTTTGGATACGGAGACAGATTCTTCCGGGAACACGTGGTATCAATTCTGGTTCGACGATAGAGCTGCGTGGTGCGCTGCAGAATACGACGGGAACACCTACGCTCAGCCGACCGGGGAAGAGACCTACTTGGATATCGACGTGGGGTGGTATCTAAACGTGAGAACGGGACCCGGTACGGAATATACCGATCTGGGGGAAGTCTACAACGACATGAGATTTTATCCATTTGACGATGAGTCTGGATGGTATAGGTTTTACTGGCACGGGAGAGATGTATGGGCCTCGGGCAGCTACATGACCGTGGTGAATTACTCCTCGGAGGAGGACGACATGGTGGACGGTATCGATGTTTCTCACTGGCAGGGAGATATCGATTGGAACAGCGTTTACGATGGTGGATACAGGTTCGCGTTTTGTAAAGCTACAGAAGATACATCTTCTGTCGACGATACCTTCACCACCAACATGGACCAGGGGACCGACGCAGGTCTATACATGGGCCCCTATCATTTTGCACGTCCATTGGATAATTCGGCGGAAGACGAGGCACAGCACTTTTCGAGTGTTATAGCCCCGTACATGACAGATGGATATATGCGTCCAGTCTTGGATCTAGAAAACGGCTCATCTATGAGTAAATCTGAGCTCACGAATTGGGTGCATGAGTTCATGGATACCGTAGAAGCAGAGACCGGTTATGAGCCCCTTATATACACGAGTTCAAATTACGCCAACAACGAGCTGGAATCCTCGGTGACCGAATACGACCTCTGGATAGCCCATTGGACCTATGATCCTACGGCCTCTCCGGATACCGGCGTATGGCCCGATTGGTCTTTCTGGCAGTACAGCAACGAGGGCTCAGTTCCAGGAGTCAGTGGTGACTGCGATCTAGACGTCTTCAATGGAAATATGAGCGATCTAGAAGATGATTTCGTTATAAGCGAACCCGCGTATCTCGAGGTCGAGATAGTCGAGTATGATGAAGAAGTAGTAGAAGGCGAGTCCGTCGTTCTCGACGCTACGGTGAGCAATACAGGAGGGCAGGAGGCGACTCAGACCATCGAATTCACCGTTGATCAGGAAGTAAAAGATAGTGCGGAAGTAACTCTAGCTGGAGGCGAAGAACAGGGGGTGAGTTTCGAATGGACATCTGGAGCGCCGGGGGAGTACATTGTAGGAGTATCAAGCGAGGACAGCGAAGACGAAGTAAATGTGACCGTGCTTGAACGGGTCGAGGAATACACGCTGACTATAAGTGCGGAAGAAGGAGGGACCACCGATCCGGAGCCCGGGAACTACACTTACGAGGAAGGAGATAACGTCACGGTGACCGCTCTTCCTGATGAGAACTGGACATTCAGCCACTGGGAAGGCGACGCCCCTGAAGGTGAGGAAGAACACGCAGAGATAGATCTAACCATGGACGGCAACAAGACGCTCACGGCTCATTTCCAGGACGAAGAGCCCGTTGTGGAGTACGAGTTAACGGTGGGTAGCACGGAAGGTGGAGAGGTTGTCGAGCCGGGTGAAGGTACATTTACGTATGAAGAAGGCACCGCCGTGGATCTAGAAGCGGTACCCGAAGAGAGTTATCATTTCGTCGAGTGGACTGGAGATAACGAAAGTGTAGAGGATACGAAGAGGAACATGACCGCTCTAACTATGAACGACGATCACACTATCGAGGCGCAGTTTGAACAAGAGAAGGACCAGCAGGAAGATCACGAATTGACCATCGGTTCGACTGAAGGTGGTAACGTGACTGTCCCGGGAGAGGGAACGTTTGAACACCCGAACGGTACAGAGATAGACCTCGAAGCTGTCTCCGAAAAAGGTTATCGATTCATCAGATGGGTCGGCGACAACGGGACCATCGAAGAAGTGAGCTCTAATGAAACCACGATCACCATGGACAGTGACAAGGAGATAACGGCGCACTTTGCGGAGGACGAAGAACCTGGGGAAGCGCAGTTCGAGATAACCATCATCTCGCCGGAAGACGGGAAAGAGTTCGAGAAAGGCGAAGATGTAGTTGTCGAGTACAGAGTCGAGAACACGGGAGATGTAGAAGGAGAACGGGATATAGAGTTCTACGCCGACGGCGAACTGATCGAAACCGAAGAACAGTTGAGTCTGGGACCGGAGGAGTCATATGAAGGAGAATTCGTCTGGGAGCCAGAGAACGAGGGTGAAGCGGAACTGATGATAAGGAATGTGGATGAAGAAGTAGAAAGTACGGTGGACGTCACGGTTTCCATATATGAAAAGGACCCAGGAGTTGAAGATGATAGTATTTTCTCCTGGTGGTTGATCCTGCTGGCGGTGATCGTTATCATAGCGGTCATAGGAGCGGTACTGTGGGCTAAAAGAGGAAGCGACCATGAAGAGGAAGCCAGTGGTGACGAAGAGATCAGTGAAGATACACCCATTGATAAAGAAAACTCCTAGATGAAGCATTATCCCTGCAAGAAACAGAACATATAAATATACAAAACGAGCTTTAATATAATTGAAACCATGCCTCAAAAATTGAGGAGTATGATTTTGGTGCTATCAGTGATTGTTCTGATTGTACATGTTTTTTCACTCGGTATCTCTACTGCAGCTTTCAGCTCGGATGATTCGGAAGATGGGTGCGATCATCCCATGCCCGAAGACTGCGACTGTGGATGCTGCGGTCCGGCACATAAAACACAGCCAAAGCCGGAAGGAGAACCGGAAGAAGATCTGATGGGTTACTCGGGTATAGAGAACGATAACTGCTGTGGAGATGATCCCAACTGCTGGTTTAGATTCGACCACAACGAGAATGAGGACATCTCTCCCAATCCGGCCGAAGTGGGCGAGACCGTAACGATATCCGGTGAAGTGCAGCATTATAACGGCCAAGCGTACTCTAAAGCCTGTATAAGCCTGTATATAGATGGAACTGAAGTGGACTCACATGTCACCAATGAGTTGGGGTGGAACGAGACGGAGTCTTTCAGCTTCCAGAGGACGGAAGATACCGCGGGGACTTACGATGTGGATCTGTACGTGTTCTATTACGACGGCGGCGTCGTGGGCGCTTGGCATCAACGGTGGAGCAGCACGTTGGAAGTCGTTGAAGCGGATGAACCTCAATTCGAACTTTCCGGATGGTCTGTCTCACCTAGCACGGTAGAGCCGGATGAGACCGTGACCATCGAAGGGG
>JBKHKA010000031.1:0-13185 GCA_046537845.1 Candidatus Aenigmatarchaeota archaeon | reverse complement strand
AAAATTTGTTAAAATTTTACGAGTTGTTGGAATCTTGGATTCCGAATAGAATCCGAAAGTCGGGACTCTTACTATCCAATAGATATAAAAAGAAAAAAGAGATTTTTGGGAAAACAGCTCAACACGGCTTTTAGTTGTCACCAAGACAATCCGAACGGAGCCGTGTTTATCACCAGTGCGAATGCGATCATAGATGCACTCGCTACTATGACCAAGATCAATTTTTCTTGGTCGGACAGCCCGTACTTGCTATAGAGCAGATAGGCCGAGCCTATCGCGGGTAAAAATACTCCTATGGATATCAAAAGCGACCCCGCAGTACGCAGGTATCGGATGTTGTCCATCGCATCCTGCCTGTCCTCCGGATCATCTGGATCCGGATCGATAAAGCCCGATACAGAGATCAATATAGCTCCTACCAACAGTATTATTATCCCAAATATCAATATCATCCCTAGAGTGCGTTTTAAATCGCTCTGTGGTTGATATCGGGGCTGTTGCTGTCCAGGACCCGGTTGTTGACCTGGTGACGGACCTTGTCCAGGCGAGCTCTGAGAGGACTGCGGTCCCCCTTGATACCCACCAGTAGGTTCGGATGGATCTATTCTTTCTTGACCTTCCATATAGACACCAAAACAGCATAGGTTAAATCTTATTTAAACCTTTATTAATGAAGGGTATAAAACCATGGGTAATTATGGTGGTATTATGGTCTTTTTTTCTTTTTTCTCCATGCATATATGAACGTGGTTATAGCCCCAGATACAGCGAGATGATACAACTGAAAACCACTTATGAATCTATAATCAGTATCGTCCAAATATGTCGTGCCGCTCTTCTCCATCTCAGGGGTGGTGAATTCTTCTTCCCAACTCTGCAGCGTCCCTCCAGAATAGGTGAGAAATGTGTAAAAATCCTGCAGATGAGGTTCTCCGTCTGTTTCACCGGCATCATCGGCCCAGACCGTTAGCCTCAAAGCATCCCTCGCAAAGAACTGCTGGTTGACCGGATCGATGTTCACCCAACCTGTTTCTCCTTCAACCGTCACGAACTTCAATCGGATCCATCCGTGGTTACCCCAATCATCCCTCATCCTGTCATAAAGCATACCGAACTCTATCCATGCGGGTATCCCCAGTGATCTAGCCATCGATATGTAGAGGAAGGATTGTTCGTCACAGTCCCCTGCTCTTTCGTTGTAGGTCCATATCGCGTGTTTAGGTCTGTTATCCCCCTCTAGTCTGTAGGCTATGTTATCGTTCAACCAATCATATAGGGCTCGAGCCTTATCGTATATGTTGGTCTCTCCTTCTACGATCTCTTCTGCTTTCTGCTGTATAACGGGGTGGTCCGGCTGTATCATCCAATCATCTTCACCGTCTCCGTTCCTGTCAACATCCAGCTGCCATTGATTCTTATTGTACTTCTCTTTCGTGCTCTCATCGAAATCTTCAACATTTCCGGATCTGTCTGAAGAGTAGCCCCAATCTATCGTTCTAGTAGTAGCGCTGTAAGTTACAGATACCTTTTCACTTCTTTCTGAGCCCCTAGAAGCGATACTCCCTTCCCATATCATCCAATCATGGCCGTACTTTTCTATTTGCTGAGGATCCGGATCGCCGTTTACTTCCCGGACGGCCTGTATATCATTCCCTATAGATTCGGGAAGAGGTATATCTATGGTATAGTCCACCTGATCTCGCGTTGTCAAAGTTATCTCACGCTGGAGTACGAATTCAGCTTCTTTGGGATAGACCCTTCCACCACCTTCCCAGGGGAGAGGAAGTCGGCTGGAAAGAGGAGTGAAGAGGACCATGACTATCAGCATAAACACGATGAGCAATGCCGCAGCTATCCTTAGACCGGAACCACCTTTTTTCTTTCCGCTTTTCGTCTTGTACTTGGTGGTTTTTTTAGCTTTACCGCCGTTAGAGTATCGGCTTTTAGGGGTAGAAGCCCTTTTACCAGCAACTTTTTTTTCGATAAAGTGACTCATCGTCCCTCCTCCATATTCATTTCCTCTCTACCATATTCAACAATTTTTTCCCGTGCCATCTATCAATACATATTCTTATGCCAATATATTAAATTAGGGGGTCTGTCCTAACCTTTCTGATCTTCCTCCTTTAATTTTTCCACCCTTTTTCTCATTTCATCGGGGATACTAGCCGGTATCACTTCATTGTAGATATAGAATATCAGCCCCGTGCAGTATATCGCTCCGATCCCTAAGACAACAAAGGATCCAAATCTGCCGAACTGGAAAGACCATACCAAACTCATGAGTAAACCATGGAGACCGCTGACCATGAATCCTCTAACGAGATATTTCCAGAATTCTCCCAGGTAGCTCCCGTATCCTATTATAGCTCCGGTTCCAGCATTGACGAAAGTGTAGTTATAAGATATCAGAAAAACGAATAAAACCGTTTTGAGATCCAAGGTAGTGCCTTCTTCTAAAAATGCCATCCCTACTGCGTAAGAATAAACGAATACCATCATAGCTCCTATACCGGCCCCTAAAGCCAAACCGTAAAATGTGGTATCATGGTTCAATCTGAAAGGTTTCTGCATCAAGATAAAGAACTTCACCACCTCTATGAGGGCTACGACGCTGAGGATCATCAAGAAGTCTGACAGGTCAAAAAATAGAGAAGTAAAACCCAGTGCCATGCCGAGCCCCAATCCTACAATTATCATGAAAAAAGCCTTGTTATCTTTGAAGTAATGTTCGAACTCCCCAAGAACGAAATAAAGGATAATGACTGCAGGTATAAAGCTCACGAGTCCTAATACCGTGAAGGTATCCATGAATCTGATTATAAGTTATCGTACATCAGAGAGGGATCTTCTCTAACGTATGATATTCTGGGCCGCTCTTTTTCAGTACGCTCTTTTTTAGAGCCAACTCTGTTACTTCAAAGGTGGTGAAATCCGTATCGTCGTAATTCTCTATCACGTCTCTCAACTGTTCCTTATTCTTGCCCCCTTTGACTCTCGCCACCGTGATATGTGGGGAGAACTCTCTATCGTCTCTTTCAAACCCCAATGGGACCAATTCCTCTTCCACTCTATGGGCCATGTCCGTCAAGAAAGGTATGTCATCGTCTTCAGTTGTCCCGGCATGAGGGGCATCGGGGACGGCTTGTGAATCCATCCAAACGACTTTCATGTACCCCAAATGTGGAAAAGCTCCCGTTCCGCTCACTTTCAGAGTGAAGGGTTCGAAGTCCTGGAGTGCAAATTCTGTCTTCTCAACGATATCATCTATATCTTCATCTTCCGTGTCTCCCAAGAATTTTACGGTCATGTGTAGCTTATCGGGATCCACCATATTCAGCGGGGCGCCCGTTCTTTCCAGTTCATCTAGAAACTCATGTATCTCATCCGTCGGCTCTACATCTATCGATATGAATCCTCGGAAAGTCATAATCCTCTATCTAAGAAGCCTTTCTTAATTCTTTCGGGAAGGGTCAGGTCATCTTGTCCCATCCATCGCTGACCTCGGCCCCTTCGACGAGCTTCACTCCTTTCTCTTCGTGGCGGGTACCAATGAACGCTGTCAAAGCTGTCGCAATTAAAAATGCCCCTATCAGGATGAAGGTGCAATATCCTGGTAAGGTGTGTATAGAGGCTCTGCGCACCACCTCACCAACACTCCCTGCAGGAGTTGGATGGACAGTGAGTTTACCCATCCATAGTATACTGGTCAGTGAGAAAAGCCAAAAGTAAACCCTTCTCAACCTGTGGGCTATCGCTATCCAGAGAGGTATCTTGAAGCGGGGATTCCTCAAATCCTCAGCTAATGTTTTCATCCATTTTCTAGTACTGACTTCCTCGCAGGGATAAAGAGTTCTAGCGAGAAAATTTTCTTCCAAGGCTTTGATCCTGCCCAACCACACGTTGTAAAATCTGTACCTTCTCGACTCGATCCATAGGAGGGTCCCCATGAAGATCAGAACGCTGAGCAGTAACTCATGCCTCCTTCCTATCTCAGAAAAAGTCCAAGTGGTTATAGCAGACAGAATCACTATGGACCATTCCGTGGTCCTGTCCAGCCTTTTCCTCCAGTTATAGGCTCTCTGGACCTCTCCCCTGTACATGTGGGTCAATATGGTGGTGAAGTCCGCCGATGTCTGCTTTTCTACGAACTCCTCAGGATCCGGCTCTTTTATAACCAGGAGTATCTCTCCCAGCCAAGTTTGCTATATATTGTAATTTACCCGCTACTCTCTTATATTATTTGTGTGCCTTCCCCACTATTTCCACGATATCCGATGTATTTTCGTCCCTCATCAGACCTCGCATCTCTTCCTCTATCTTTTGTGGGGACTCTTTACCTCTGTATTTTATAGCGGTTCCCAATTGAACCGCAGATGCACCCGCCAATATGTATTCCAGGGCGTCCCTCCCAGTGGTGACGCCGCCGCAACCTATTATCGGGATGTCCACAGCTTCGTATACTTCGAACACACATCTCAATCCTATAGGTTTTATCCCTTTCCCGCTGTATCCTCCTATTTTATTCCCTAAAATAGGCCTCAGGGTCTCAAAATTTACGGCCATAGCTCTCACTGTATTTATACACACGATCCCGTCGGCACCGCTCTCTTCGGCGGTCTCTGCTTTTCCCGCGATCTCAGTAGATGGAGGCAACTTTGCCAGGACCGGCTCCTCTATCGATCGTTTGACCCCTTTTATAACTTCTTCCATCACTCCTAGATCAGAGGCGATGGAGGCCCCATAGCCTTCGGCGTGTGGACAGCTTAGGTTCAACTCTACAGCGTCAGCCCCGTGGTGGACCATCTTCTCTGCTAGATAAACGAAATCATCGGTGTTGGATGCAAAGATACTGCCTATTATCGGTGTGTTTCCGACGGTAGAATCCAACTCTTCGAGCTCTTCGGTAAAAGCTTCTATCCCGGGATTTGGAAGACCCATGGCGTTCAAAAGCCCCGTTTCCAATTCCACAACGGTGGGGTTGGGATGCCCCTCGCGAGGTTCCATGCCGATAGATTTGGTCACTACACCGCCCATACCATTCTTTATAATGCGTGCCATGGAGTCTGAAGTCTGATCTAGGATACCAGAGGCGAGGATGAGTGGAGGGTCGAATTCCGATCCAAACAAGTTAGAGCTGAGTTTTATCATCGATACCACAATCGAGAGGATGAAAATAATGTTTTGGTTCCATAAACGAACGATAGAATTAAATGCACCGCATAATTATGGATTAAATGATCTAACATGTTTAAGGACACGATACCTGGTCTGAACAGGATATTCAAAACGGACACCGAATCTCCAAAAGTGGTACTGGTTACCGGACCGCCCGGATCGTTGAAAACGAGTTTTTGTTATGACATAATGTCCAAATTTTTAGAGAGAAGGGACGAGTTCGGAGTCTATCTGACCTTGGAAGAGGAAAAGGAGAGCCAGGTCAAAAACATGGAAGACTTGGGTGTTGATCTAGCGAACAACATGCATATCTCAGACATAACCGATCTCAGGGAGATCGACGAGATAATAGAAGAAGAAGGTACAGACTATGTCGAATTCATCGAGGACCTTTTGAGGAGTTTCCGAGAGGAAAAGGGAGACGATTTCACCATCTTCGCTCTGGATTCCCTAGGGGCTCTCTATTCTTTGATGGAAGATACAGAAAATATGAGGAAGAGGATGTTTTCCTTTTTCAAACTGCTCCGTGACCTCGATCTTTACTGTTTCGTGGTCATGGAGAGGAATCCTGGATCTGAAGCCAACCTCCTGGGGGATGAAGGTTTTTTGGTGGACGGAGTTATCAATCTGGGCATCGACAGGAAAAGTGGAAAACTGACCCGTTATATCCAGGTAGAAAAGATGAGAGCCTGCAAGCACAGGATGGAAAAACATGCTTTAGAAGTGGGTAAGAAAGGTCTCAAGGTTTTGGGCCCGCTCTTCGAATAAAATCTACCCGTAAGTTACTTAAATCAGTATATAATTCCTATTACCAAGATAAACATACATCAAATTTAAGGAGGTATCACTGTGGCAGAAAATGAAGAAGGCGACTCAGTCCTATCCGAGATGGAAGGTTACGTTCAAAAGTTGAAAAAGAGAGAAGAAAGACTAGATGATAGAGAAGAGAAACTTGAAAAGAGAGAGAGAGAACTTGAAGAGAAAAAAGAGGATATACAGAAAGAGGAACAGGAATTATCTAAAAAAGCCGATAAACTTGATGAACTTAAAGGTAAATTAACCTCTCAAAGGAATAAGATCAAAGAAGTCAGGGATGAGATCGATTCCGAAAGGGAGGAAGTGAAGAGCCTTGAAGAAAACCTATCGAATCAAATGGATGAAGTCAAAGAGATAAAACAAGAGGTCAGCGAAAAAAGAGAAAGCCTCATAGAGAGGGAAGAGGCCATCATCGAGAAGGAGAATGAATTGGATAAAAGGGAGAACGAGATCGTCGAAGAAGAAGAGAAGATATTGAAAGGCAGGAGAGAAACGCTCCATACCTTATCTGAGCTTCAGTCTACTCTAGAGGACAGTCTAGCGAACAGTAGAGAAGTAGTGAAAAAAGAAAGAAAATTGTTGGATCTGGATCAAGACCTTGCAGAAAAAAGAGGGGAACTGTTGCAAACCCATCAGGAGATGTTGGAAAAGCAGGACCAAGTAGTCGAAGAGGAGATCGAAATACCGAGCGTGGAAGTGGAAATCCCAGAACGAGTGGAAATCCCTGAAGAAGAAATAGAAGAAACATCTGATATCTCCGTTGAAGAAGGCGAAGAAGTTGAAGCTGAGACTGAAACCGAGCCCGAGGAAGAAATGGAACCTGAAGAGGGCGAAGAAGAGGAAGTCGAATCCGAAGAAGAAGTTGAAGCTGAGACTGAAACCGAGCCCGAGGAAGAAATGGAACCTGAAGAGGGCGAAGAAGAGGAAGTCGAACCCGAAGAAGAAGTTGAGCCTGAAGAACCTGAAGGAGAAAAGATCAAATGTCCAGAGTGCGGGACCATGGTCGACCCAGATATAGAAGTGTGCTATTCATGCGGAGCCGACCTCGCAGATATCGGTGCCGAAGAAGTTGAAGAAGAGGAAGTCGAACCTGAAGAAGAGGGCGAGGCTGAAGAACCTGAACCCAAGCCCGAAGGTGAAAGTGTCGAATGTCCAGAGTGCGGAACCGAACTGAGTCCAAATGCCGAGATATGTTATTCGTGCGGAGCTGAACTCGCCGAAGAAGGGGAAAAAGAAGAGGAAGAAGAGGAAGAGGAACCTGAGGGAAAAAGTGTTGAATGTCCAGAGTGTGGAACCGAACTGAGCCCCGACGCGGAAATATGCTATGCCTGCGGAGCTGACCTGGGGAAAGGAGAAGAAGAGGGGGAAGAAGGTACGGTCTGCCCCGTTTGCGGAACCAAACTGAGCCCCGACGCCGAGATGTGTTATGCCTGCGGCTCAGAAGTATGATATAATAAATTGAACCAGTAGAACGTCTCATCTCCAACGCTACAAATAGTTAAAAGGTGATTCTAGCTTTTAAGTAGGTAGAGAAGATGGAAGTAGGTCTAGTAGGAAAACCAAACGTTGGAAAGAGTACCTTTTTCTCCGCCGCTACAATGGCGGAAGCCGATGTTGCATCTTACCCTTTCACCACCATCGATGCCAACCGCGGTGTGGGTTATGTCACGCATGAATGCCCGCATACTTCTTTAGGGATGGAGTGCAATCCTAACAATTCACCCTGTAAGGACGGGACCAGGATGGTGCCCATACAGCTTATAGATGTGGCCGGTCTTGTGAAAGACGCTCATTCTGGAAGAGGATTGGGCAATCAATTTTTAGATGATCTCAGGCAGGCTTCCACTCTCATACATATCGTGGATGCCAGTGGTTCCACGGACGGGGAAGGAAATCCCTGTGAACCCGGAAAGCACGATCCACGGAAAGACATAGAATTCTTAGAGAAGGAAATAGACCACTGGCTGAAGGGTATACTCCAAGAAAATTGGGATAAAATATCCCGAAAGATAGAAGTGAGCGGTGAAAAACTAGACAAGGTGCTTTACGAGCGACTCTCAGGCTTGGGCATCTCTGAGGCTGAAGTGGTCAGTGCTTTGAGAGAGGTAGACCTGCCCAGTGAGACCACCAAGTGGGACGATGAAGAGCTTTTCGAGCTGGCCCAAGTCATCAGAAAGAAGAGCAAACCCATAATCATAGCGGCCAACAAGATGGATATAGCATCGAAAGAGATGATAGAATCTCTGAGAGAGACTGACCAGTTCGTCATGCCGATTTCGGCGGAATACGAGTTGGCTCTCAGGAAAGCGGCAGAATCCAGCATCGTTGACTACATCCCCGGACAAGACGATTTCGAGATATTGAAGGAAGATATATCTAAAGAACAAAAAGAGGCCCTTCAAAAGATAAATGATTTTATAAAAGAAAATGGCGGGTCAGGTGTTCAGAAAACGTTAGAAAAGGCCGTTTACGACCTATTGGATATGATCGTGGTTTACCCCGTCGAAAACGAGAACGATTATACCGACAAGGAAGGGAGGGTGCTTCCAGACGCTTACCTGGTGAGAAAAGGCAGCACCGCGGAGGACCTAGCCTACAAGGTCCACACCGATATAGGGGAAGGCTTTATTAGAGCCATAGACGCTAGAACGGACAGAGTCATAGGAAGAGACCACGAACTTGAAGACGGCGACATAATAAAGATAGTATCGGAGTGAAGGGTCGAATATGGAAGAAAGAAACGTGAGGA
Source organism: Candidatus Aenigmatarchaeota archaeon (assembly GCA_046537845.1). Classification (GTDB taxonomy): domain Archaea; phylum Thermoplasmatota; class Thermoplasmata; order Halarchaeoplasmatales; family Halarchaeoplasmataceae; genus Natronoplasma. Next base: position 4,442 of record JBKHKA010000031.1, on the reverse strand, counting down.
TCCTATCGGGCTCCTACCGCAGATGTGAAGATAAAGAAGGGGTGGAGATCGAGCTGTACGGGAAGAGCAGAAATGAATCGATAACACTGCTTTACGACGAGTTCGATCCTTACTTCCAGCTGGTAGAACCTCCAATAGACGTGATAGAAGAGCTTGAAGAGGATGACGAGATTCAAGATATCGTGGACCGGGAACTTTGGGTCGATGGAGAGTTCAAAGAATGTAAAGAAGTGGTATGTTCCTACCCCTGGAAAGTCCCAGGATACCGTAAAAAATTCAGGAAACGGTGTGAAGTTCTAGCTGCTGATATACCCTTCGTACAGCGTTTTACCTACGATCTTGATTTGGCTTCTACGGTATCGGCTGTTGGCGAGATCATCCAAAGTACGGAATTCACCACCGATGCCGTCATGAAAGTGGAGGAGTTCAAAGAGAGCGATCCCCAAAAACCGGAGCTAAGCATACTCAGTTTCGATATCGAGAACAGCTTGAAAGATGACAGGATATTGACTATGGGGTGTGTTTTAGAATCAGGAGGAGAAAGAGAGAGGATCAGCTTCGATGGGGATGAAAAGGAGATAATAGAGGAATTTCAAAACTACGTTTTAGAGAAGGATCCAGATATCATAACAGGCTACAATATAAATGGTTACGACCTTCCACTCCTCGAGGAGCGGGCGGAAGAGGTTGGTTTGGAAGAGGTATGTCTGGGCCGAGACAAAGGCAAGATGAGGAAAAAAGGTAATCGGTATTGGTCGATAGAGGGAAGGATCATCGCCGACGCATGGTGGAGCGTTAAGTCAGAATTGAACCTTAAACGTGAGACGCTCAACCATGTTGCAAAAGAACTTTTAGATGAGAAAAAACAAGATGTCGACCCCTCGGAGATCGACAGAGAGTGGAAAGAAGACGCTGAAAAGGTGAAAGAGTACTGTATCAAAGATGCTGAGCTCGCTCTCGATATATTGATGGAGCTGGAAGTTATAGACAAAGCTATGGATATGGGGACTGTGGCAAAATTACCGGTGGAAGAAGGGCTCAACTCCAGGACCTCTACTCTCGTGGACTCCATATTGATAAGGAAGGCCGATAGACAAGATATAGGGGTTCCATTGACATCCCACGGCGGAAAGCGGGGGAAGATCAAAGGCGGTTACGTCCACTCCGTCGAGCCCGGACTCTATCACTGGGTGAGTGTTTTGGACTTCAAAAGCATGTATCCCAGCATAATAATACAGAACAATATATGCTTCACTACACTCTCCAAGAAAGGCAAAATAGAGAGCCCTACCGGTACGAAGTTTCTCGGCCCGGACCAGAAGAAAGGGATCCTGCCAGATATTTTAGAAGAGCTGATGGATGAGAGAGACGAAGTGAAGGAAAAGATGAAAAAAGCGGAAGGGAAGGAAGAAATATATTATCGAGGGCTGCAGAACGCTATCAAGGTCCTGATGAACTCTTTTTACGGCGTCTTCGCTTCCTCCTTTTATCGTTTTACAGATAGAGATATAGGTGAAAGTATTACCGCCTTTGCGAGAGAGAATATAAAAGAACTCATCGAAGAACTTCAGGAAGAGAGTTTGAAGGTGATCTACTCCGACACTGACAGCGTTTTTTTCCGCTCGCCACACGACGAACTAGAAGATACCATCGAGATCAGCGAGGAGATCGCCGATGAATACAGCCGGGAGGAAATAATACTTGAATTCGAAAAGGTGTTGAATCCCTTCTTCACCCACGGCATGAAGAAAAGGTATGTAGGGAGGGTCATCTGGCCGGAGGAAGATATGCTGGTGAGGGGCTACGAGCTCAGGAGGAGCGACTCTTTCGAAGCACAGGATGAAGCCCTTGAAGAGATATTCGACCATATATTGGATGACGATATCGAAGGTGCGGTCGAAAGAGCGAAGGAGTGGATCAGTGAAGTTCGAAGAGGGGATGTAGAGGTCGAAAAGCTGGTCATCTCCAGGTCCTGTAAAAAGTTCAGCTCGTATAAAAACCCCGACAGTATGCCTAACGTGCAGGCGGCAAAAAAGATGATCGAAAAGGATTACAAGTTCACCCCCGGGATGAAAGTCTCGTGGGTGGTGGTAGATGCCTATGAAACTCCACAAAAAGTCGAGCCCTGGCTACCTGATCTAAGATTCGAAAAGGAGCCCGATTGGGAATATTATGCGAGGAGGATAGCTAAAACCTTGGCCAGGGTAACAGAGGTCTTCGGATGGGACAAAAAAGCACTCCTTTCGGGTAACAAGCAGTCCGACCTATTTTCAGATAAATTCGATGACGGAGATAGATATATAGAAAAGCATGAGAACGATGAAAATACCGAGAAGACGAAGAAACAAGAAAATGTGACTCTAGAGGATTTCATGTGAATAGTCAGGTTCACCTTTCACCCACGATCACCCACGTGTCTGAATCTTTCAAGTACGGTGTGAATTCCCTGTTCTCTATAAAATGTATCTTCTCAAAACCGGCTTCTTTGAATATCTCCTCTATCTCTTCTTTAGAGAAGAGTCTCAACTGTATCTCGTACTCCACGGTTTTCACCTTTCCCTCGTCCCGTTCGTCCACCGCCAATTCCTCTTTTATCTCTAGTATCCTTGAATCGGAATGATAACTAGTTTGATTTTTTTTCCAAACATCGATACCTTTTGGTGGGGCTCGGAGAGGATCGAATTTCTTTTGATCCCTATGAAAATCTTCATCGGGTAGTGGGAAAAGTTCGAGCGCTAATGCACCCCCAGATTTCAAATGAGCGTATGATTTTGCCAAAAATGAATCGATATCCTCTCTATCCGCAAAGTGATGAAAATCCCCCGTTGATACGAACGCGAAGTCGAACCTTTTGTCCAGGTTGAAATATCGAGCGTCGTCATTCACCAGCTCAAGCGGGAGATCATCTTTTTCTTGCTCTAGCTCGTCTTCAGCGACGTAGATCATCTCTTCAGTCAGATCGAGTGCGGTCACATCAAATCCTCTCTTAGCCAGACCTATGGAAAGCTCCGCAGTGCCGCACATCAGGTGGAGAACGTCTTCCCCGTACTCTTCCGCCAGATCCTGCCAAAATTCGATCTCCTCCTCCCTATCAGGAAAAAAATAGTCTATCGTTTGAGCACGTAACGCGTAGATCTCCCTTATATCGGCGGGTCTGACTTGCTTCATATTTGAGGAAGTCAGGCTGGATATTTAATCCTTTTGAATCTTTTCAACCTGGCGTGACTATCCCTTCGTCGGTGATGCTGAATTTGACACTCTTTCCTTCGGGCTGGGAACGGTGTTTTTTCAATATCCCCTTTCTAAGGTAGGAATTTAAGGTCTCCAGCATCACTATAGTCTTCGCATTGTGGTAAAGTATATGGCCGCCCACTGGTTTTTGTGTGCTATCGCTTTCGTAAACCTGTGTGGTGATCACAATCGGGATGTCTTCTTTCCTAGCTATCCTCATCAATTCTACAAGTTGTCTTCCCAGACGAGGTGAAAGATTTTTTTCACCGTCCTTGTTTCGCAGAGCCCTGTAAAAGATAGTGAAAGAATCCACCATGACAAGATCCATATCCTCTCTGTTCTCAGATATTAACTTTGCACTCTTTTTTATGAAGTCCTTCTGCTCGGAAAAGGAATGCGCCCGGAAGAAAAGAGTGTTCTTCATCACATCTTCCGACCGTTCTCCTGATATCTGCTTTAACCTTTGTATCGATACGCCCTCCGTATCGATGTAGATGGATTTTTTTCCATCCAACGCATTATTCTTGGCCAATTGAAGACAGATATTTGTCTTTCCACTACCTCCTTCCCCAAAAAATTCGGTGATTATGCCCGACTCGATACCCCCTCCGAGTAAAGAGTCGAGCGAACTACAGCCCGTCGATAACTTCATGTCTTCCCGATACGAGAGGGAAAGTATTATGCTTTGTGGTCAGACTAGAATAGTCAGATTTTTATACGTTTAGAGAGTAAGGGAAAAACGACTCGATTCAGTCACACACTCCTTCACAAAGCGAGGGTTCCTCAGGAACCTTGTTCCTCATTTCCCCTCAATTTATCGTTGGCACTCAAAATGCGAGGGTAGCCAAGCATGGCCAAAGGCGCAGGACTTAAGATCGATCGGAAAAGGGTCAAAAAAGATTGATAGGATATCCTGTCCCGTAGGGGTCCGTGGGTTCAAATCCCATCCCTCGCATTTTCAACATTTTTGAATGAAATGAAAAATTTGGAAATTGGAGGAGCGAGCGCCAGCGAGTTCCTACGCATTTTTTTGATAAAAAAATGCATTAAAAACTATGTAGGGCTATCTATGATAGCCCTTAACACAAAAAAGCATGTTCCTGAAGATCACGAGAGCTTTGCTCGAAAGAGAGAAGGAATCTTTGATTCCTTACGAATCACGAGGGCTAGGCCCGAGTGAAAGATAGAAGGTCTTTTTTCAAAAAGGATGA
>JBKHKA010000012.1:0-47000 GCA_046537845.1 Candidatus Aenigmatarchaeota archaeon | reverse complement strand
TCTCCTCTATGCGCTCTAGATCACCCAGGACCAAAGGTTCGGAGATCCTCTCGCCATCTTCTCTATATCCCTCATAAGTGAGGTTCACGAAGCCATCTTCGCCGTCTTCCCCGGGCTCCTCTTCACCCTCTCCAGATGGAAGGCCTCCTTCTCCTCCTCCGCCGACCAAGCCTGTAGGATTAGTCAACAGATAAGTCCCGTTCACTTCCCAACCTCCATCTCCCCCATCTTCAGCCCAACCATCGCCGGCATCTCCTCCGTCTCCACCATGGCCCGGCGTCTTTCGAGGAGTTTTTACACCTTCGCCATCTTCACCAGCATCCTCACCGTCACCTCCCTCTCCATCAGCTCCTCCACCACCCCCGCCTCTATGATTACTCCAACCGGTTCCGCTCTGAGAAAGACCGCCTCCTCCACCGCCGTCGGCGGCGGCCAAAAAGACTTCTGTCCCGTTGCTCATACCTACGAGTTCGGTAGACCCTCCACCGCCTGGACTTTCATCACCTGCTCCGTCCCCACCAACAGATCTGCCGTGTCCTCCCTTTCCAGGTCCGTCACTCACCGGAGCTCCTTCTCCTCCCTCCGCGACCCATATCTCGATCTCATCGATCTCGGAAAGGTCAAAAACACCCCCTACATATCCGCCGTCACCTCCTTTACCCGCATCATCGGCCCAGTTTCCGCACGGACCTCCACCGCCAGCACCGTACATCTCCACTTTCATCCTGCTGTGGTTCGAAACATCCACGGTGATAGTGGAAGTGTAGGTCTCTGAACCCTTCCCCACTATATCGAGCATCAGGTCATCTCCTTCGGTCCGAAGATCCTGCATGCTCTCGTTGGTGATCCATCCTTCTGCGAGCTGGATGGTCCTAGAAAGGTCCGCCGGTACGAAGGTCAATATGTCTCCAACTACTTCCTCTCCTTCGACTTCCGCACAGGCTTTGAATTCATACTCCTGTAAAGGATCGAGGTCCGTTGATCCTTCCGTGAAGGTACCCGTGCTGTTCTTCACGGACCGGGAGGTTTCTGACCATCCTGTTTCCCCAGCTTGTCTATACCTGAAAAATACATCTGCTTCCACCTCTTTTTCCAGCGTGGTCAGATCTCCCTCCAATGTGGCGTGACTCATACCTATCTCTTTCGGGGGCATTGTTTCTACAGCGGCGAATTCAGTCACGTCGAGCCAGATCGGGTTCGTCAGGCAGTACATATCACTGTATCTTTCGGCTCCGCCCCGGACCTCCGCTCTCAGAAAATCGAAATCATCGATATCTTCAAAAGTTTTATTGAATTCGTAGACCCAATCATCGCTGGTCACTTCTTCAACGACTCCAGTATGGCCTTCTTTCGTATGAAGGTGCACGAAGCTACCGCTCCTGTTTCTAACGGTGAGTTTGAACGGGATCTCGGCGGGAAGATGCCTATCGTACAATCCTATCTCATCACCCACGATGCTTTCATAAACTCCGTCAGCGTCACCATCCGCCTCAAAATAGATCTCATCGTTCGTAAAATCAGGATGGTCTGAAGGCCTGTACTTCACCATAACCCTGCCCGACTCTATCCCTTCCAGTATAGCCTCCTGACTGTGATTTTCTGCCGCCACCGCCACACAGGGTGATTCGAGGTCGCCCTGCGCTTCCGCGTGAAAGTCACTTCCAGCAACGGCGGTTATCTTTCTACCCTCGACCAGTAGATCGTGCCAAGTTTGAACGGCCTCTTCATTCCTCCCGTCAGGATACGGCCAAGACGCCTCCCATATGTAATTCCAGACTTCGAAAGCATCTATGTCGAGGTCGTAACCCCACTCCCACGGGTAGTCTTCATGCCGAGGGTGAGCCGGAGCCACCAATGCACCCTGCTCTTTCGCCATCTGGACCATCTCCGTTGCGTTGACTTCCGGGTCAGGCGGTATGCTCTCGTTCACACCCCACACCAGGGCGTGTCCTTTATTCTCACCCCATTCCTCGGCAAAGATAGGGATGACCCCGTCAGTCTCTACGAACTCTGGGTCCCAGCAACCTTCCGCCGTATTATGATCGGTCAAAGCGAGACCATCGAGGTTGGCATAAGAGGCTTTATCCATCAGCTCGCCCGGTGTGCTCCACCCGTCGCTGTAATCGGAATGGCTGTGAAGCTGAACATCGTACCATCCTAGCTCCGTCCCTTCATAAGCGGCCGCCCTTTCCGAATGAGATGATCCGGCACTTGAGCCCGGACTTAACTCCTCCTCTTCAGAACCACTGGAAAAAAATATCAAAGCGTTCGATGTTATCATCATCACACAGATGAAAATCATCAAGAGGATGAGAGATCTTGATCTCATATGGTAAATGTTATGTGTAGAGGTTTATAAAGTTTTTACTATAAATAGGACCCGTGAGAGCTCCTCATCCGGAGTTTTGGTCCTGAAGTATGTCTTCAGCCAAATGAAGCTCGAAATAATTGAAGTAAACGAACGTGACGAAAAAGGTGTTAACGATGAATCCCATGAAATAGAAGGTGAAAGATAACACCAGCATCTCGACATCGATGGTCTCAAGAGCGAGCCTGACGAAGAGCAGTACAGTCCCCAGGGCGATGATGAGGCTCATCAACCTCGATCTGACGCCGTTGAAAAGGTAAAAATCTTCCGCCGGACCGGGGAGCTTGACCTCTAACCTCAGATATATGAAGATGGGCAGGACCATCACCGGTATGAAATAAGAGGCGGAAGAAGCGAAGGCGAAGAGTTCACTCAAAGACCTTTCCTGCAGCAAGAGGGGATTTAAACTTATATATACCGCTAGAAGCAGAGCGACTATGGACTCGAGAAAGAAAGCACTCTTGAACTTCTTCCATGGAAATCCTTTTTGAAAGACACTTTTTTCGATCTTTGTCCCCCGGGTGTCGAGGACCGAAGGTATGTCAAATATCCATCTGAGGAACTTGTAGTATATCTCCTTGGATAAACCTTCGTCTATTTCCCCTTTAGATGCCGGGGTTATCTTTCTTACATCCTCTAAAAGGCCCGAAAAATACATCCTCTGAAACAGGACCATCACGCTGGCCAGACCGAAACCCTGCAGCAGGACGAAGATGAATACCAAGAAATAGGAAAAGAAAAGCAAAAGGAATATGGTCAAAAGTCTCGGGATCGCGCTGAATCCAGGCATGTACTGGGCCAATGTGAGGATCAAGAACGGTCTGAAGAAAACGAAGCCTGCCAGTAGAGTTATGAAACTCAACAGGAACGAAAGGACCAAAAGTGCCTTCAACATTTCTTTAGTTTTTATCAGCCCTTCCTTCCTGTAAAGATAGAAAGAAACAAAACCAGTCAAGAGAAAAACTGTCAACAGACCGCTCAAGATCGAGCCGAGAAAGGTGAACAGGTCTCTTCCCCTGAACACAGCTCCGGAAAACAGGATCCAAAATAGAAAAAGCAGCAATAGAATATAAAATACTCTGCGTATCCTTCTATCATGTTTCCTGCGGACCCGGAAACCTTCACCTTCATCCATAACTATCACTTCAACGCCCTACCAAGTTCCGAAGCGGAGAAAGATATATGAATCTTTTTAAGCTCGGGACTCTTTTTACGCTTTCTTATGGGTAAAATTCGGAGAGAGAGATCCCCTCCAGCAGTTCCTGATCCACTTCGGTTATCGGAGTTCTAGGTACCCCAAGATCCAATCCGACTCTTCTCGCCAAGGCCTTGTAGCCCGCCGGGAATTCGCCTTGTTCGGTACAGAAGTCAGAGAGAACAGATAACTTTTCTCTCTGCAAGCTCATAGCTCTCTCTACTTCGCCCTCGATGAAACTTTCGTATACTTCGACTGCCAGTTCGGGTACTATGTTGGACGTGCCGGGGACACCGCCGTCCATCCCGGCCGTCAAGCTGGAGAGAAGCAGGTCGTCTTTGCCCTGAAGTATCACGAAGTCGTCTCCCGTCTCTCTATGGATCTTCAGAAGGCCGGCAAGATCTCCAGAGCTATCCTTTATACCTACGATATTATCGTGTTCCGATGCTAGGTCCGCAACGGTCTCCGGTTCGAATCGGACACCAGTAGCTCGGGGCAGTTGATACAGTATCAGGTCTAGATCCACTTTTACAGCGATCCTTTCATAGTACTTCTTCAACCCTTCCTGGCCCGGCTTCAAATAATACGGAGTTATGACTATCGCGGCTCTACAGTCGAGTTTTTCAGCGAATGTCGTCAGTTCGAGGGTATCGCGGAGTGAACTTGAACCAGTCCCGGGCATCACCGGTACTTCCCCCTCGACTTTATCCATGACGACTTCGATCAGTCTTTTCCTCTCGTCGACGGTCATACTGGAGAATTCACCTATAGAGGCGGAGGGGAAAAGCCCGTAGACTCCTCCATCCAAAAGGTGATCTATCAATCTTAGGACTCGCTTTTCGTCCAGCTCCTCCGAACTGTCGAAGGGTGTCAGCATCGGAGTAATTATACCTCTTATCTTCTCATCGGACATACTCTCGGTCAACTAGAGGGCTTCTCTCCTATTATATTTTCCATTTTACCCACAAGGTTTTAAAATGTGTTCACCATAGGATGATGTCTTAGGTGTGCAACCATGAAACAGCTGATAATCGAGGACGATGAGAACTGTGTGGGTTGTGCTCTCTGCATGTACGCGTGCTCAAGAAGGTTCGGTGAAGTGGGGATAGAATCTTCCGGTATACTAGCAACAAGCAGGAGCGGGTTTGAGAGGGGAGGCAAATTGATAGTCTGCAGGGCATGTGAGGATCCTCCTTGTGCCCAAGTCTGTCCCACCGAGGCTTTGACTCCTAGACAGAGCGGAGGTATCAACTACGACGAAGAAAAATGTATCGGATGCGATAACTGTATCTACGCTTGCTCGTTAGATGCCATATTCAAAAAGAGCAACGGTAAGATAGCCGTCTGCGTGCACTGCGGTTACTGCGTGGACTACTGCCCCCACGACGTCTTGAGCTACAAAGAAGTGGACAAGAGCAAAGTAGAGGTGAGAGGATGAAGATATTGGATATTGACCTTTCCAGCTATGATTACAGTATCGAAGAGAAAGAGGACCTGAAGAAGTGGTTGGGAGGTTCGGGACTAGCTACCCAGTTGATGAAAGAAAAGATGGAAGATAAGGAGTGTGACCCGCTGGAGAAGGAAAACGTGATTGTCTTCGCCTCCGGTCCTTTCAATTCGGCTTATCCGGTAGCTTCCAAATGTGTAGCCATGTTCAAAAGCCCTCTGACCGGTAATCTAGGCGAGAGCCACGCCGGCGGAAGAGTGGGTACGAGCATAAGCAACGCCGGTCATGACGCCCTTGTCTTACGGGGGAAAAGCGATAACCCCATCTATATAGTGGTGGACAACGACGAGGTCTACTTCCGAGACGCTTCAGCGATATGGGGCATAGGCAATTCCCTCATAGTTGGCAGGATACTGGCAGAAAGAGAAAAGAAGAGGGGGAGACGAGCCGTGCTCAGGATAGGAGGGGCTGGAGAGAAGATGGTCAGCTACGCCGACGTCACCGCGGAGACTTTCAGACACTTCGGTAGGCTCGGACTCGGAGCCGTCTTCGGTTCCAAGAAACTGAAAGGTCTGGTGATAATCGGCGATCGGAGCGAAGAGGTCGGCGAAGCAAAGAAGTACAGAAAAATGTACGACGAGATCTATGAAAGGGCTGTGGAATCCGACGCCATGGACAAGTATCATCTTCTGGGAACAGCTGTGAACGTGGCTTCCTTGGACGAAATAGGCGCCCTCCCAACCAAGAACCTGCAGAGGACCAGTTCTGACAGCGTTAGTGAACTGAGCGGCGAAAACCTAGCAGAGAGCATCGGAAGAAGAGTTGCGTGCAATCACTGCCCCATAGCGTGTATCCACATAGCTAATTTGAGAGAGCCCTACAGAAACCAACCTTATTTCTACAAGACGTACATGATCTCCTACGATTATGAACTGATATACGCCCTCGGATCAATGCTGGATCTGAGATCCAAAGAGGACTTCCTGAGGATGATACACAAGGTGGAGATACACGGGTTGGACGCCATGAGCACGGGAGTTTCTCTCGCCTGGGCGACGGAAGCGCTGGAAAAAGGACTGATATCAACAGAAGAGACTTTAGAGCCCCTGGAATTCGGTGAAAGAGGACCTTACCTGAAGGCTGTCGATCACCTGATCGGACGGCCGAATGAATTTTACGAGCATCTCGGAAAAGGCGTGGAGCACGCTTCAGATGTATACGGGGGAAAGGGATTCGCACTGGCTTTCGGCGGGAACGAGATGCCTGGTTACCACACCGGTCCCGCAGCGATCATCGGCCGTTCCATAGCTCAGAGACACAGTCACCTCGACAACGCGGGCTACTCCACCGATCAGAAGATAGAGGAGATACCGCCCCCTGAAGAACTAGTAGATCAGCTCGTTGAAGAGGAGCAGTGGCGGCAGGTGCTTTCGAGTCTGGTTGTCTGCTACTTCGCCAGAGGTGTCTACGATGACGACCTGATAGTCAGGGCTCTAGAACCCCTCGGTATAAAAATAAAAGAAAAGGAACTCCGGGACCTCGGCGAAGAAATCTACTTCGAAAAGCTCGGTCTGAAGAAAGAGCTGGGATTCGATATGGATGACCTGAGGATACCTGAAAGGGTGTATGAAACTGAAAGTGCGAGAGGACCGGTGAACGAAGAATACGTCCAAAAAGCCCTCGATCATTTCAAGTCCGTCATGGAAGGGCAGTGAATCCTTTTACGAAGCATCAAAGTTCCCAGAAAGACTTTTCCACCAGATGGTCCATCTTCTTTTTCATCTGGAGTATATCTTTTTGATATTCTAAAAGATCGTAGGTCTCGCCTCTCATAGTCAGTTCGTAGGTCTCCGGGTCCAGATGGCGGAGCATGTCCTCTTCGTTCATCCCAAAAACAAGACCCTTCGGGATAACATTCTTTTCGAGTATCTGAGTTCTCTCTTCGTCGAGGACCCAATCTTCGAAGTTACTTCTGAAATCGTTGAAGACCCCTTTAGATTCGGTTTTCAGGAAAGAGTAATCTTCATCGAGAAGAGAACCCAAATATTCTAAACCGTCTCCTTCCATCAGACGTTCTCTGCCGCTCCTCACCAGCTTCGATAACTGGTATACCGCTGATAGGAAGGAATGCACTGAAAACCAGATCTTCTCATTGTCAGCCATCTCTACCGCCTCTTCCATCTCCTCGAAAGCTCTGCAGGCTATGTTAGTGGTGTGCTCGATCTCCATCATGACCGCTTTTTTTAGCTTTTCCTTCCCGAGCTTTAGACCACTTTCAGTTTTTATCGCAGTTTTATCCGTATCATCCATGATTCAAAACCTCCATTTCAACCCATCCTGACGGTGTAGCACTCCTGACATTTCCAAACGGTTTTGGCCGCTCCTCTCTTTTTCTCGTGTAATGTCCTTTTTCCACACTGTGGACAGGTCATCTTGATCTTGTCCCCTGCTTCCAAATCAGTTTTTTCAACATCCTTCGATATTACAGCTTCTTCAACCATCCTTACCAACTCTCCCTCTCACAGAGAGAAGTAATGTAGAAAAAATCAGAATCGATAAAATATATAAATTTTACCCGTGGTATAAAAAACCCTTTCCCCCTATATATACTTTACCCGGATTTCCATTATAGGCTCTCTTCTAGATTTTTGATATAGATGTACTCGTCCATCCAATCTTTCGCCTTCTCCAGGGCCTCGTTCCTGTCTTTAAGTTCTTCGATGAGCCGCTCTTCACTTTTCTCTTTCGGTTTTGAGCGTATCAGGATCAGCTCTATGTTCCTATCATCTCCAACAGCCAGTTTCGTCTGCTCCTCCTGATCATCCTTCCTGACAGCGTTCTCCCTCTCGACCATGAAAAGGTAAAAACCGGAAGGATTTCCCTTGGTACTGACGTGCTTCCAAAGGGCCTTGAAGTTGGGAGTATGGGCTTTCTCTCGGAAGTGCCAATTTTTGCTGTCCTGCACCATCAAATCTTCCAGATCCATGTATACTGTAAGGAAGTCCTTATTTTTTAATCTATCGCTCAGCGGTCCACCGCTTCATACCCTTTTGCCAGCGCCTCCACGTTGAGATCCACGTATTTCTCGGGGAATTCCTTCCGAACGGTCTTCTCCAACCCCTTCAGTTCGATCTCCTCGGTCACACTTGCTAAAGCACCCAACAGCACCACGTTCGCGGCCTTGGACGTGGCTATATCTTCAGCGATCTGCCCCGCTGGGACTTCGTAAAGCTCGCCGGACGTTTCAGGGATCCGTTCGACTCGAGAACTGTCCACTATAAGATGGTCCACGATGGAAGCCATCTCCTCCCACTCGTCCAGCGTGTCTTGATAGAGCACTAAAAGATAATCGGGTACTTCGATCACCAGCTCATCCAATTCATCCTCATCGGCCACCACGTCGGAGTAAGCGATCCCGCTCCGCACCGCCGCGGAATAAGACCTCTGCTGTACCACGTTATAGTTCTGTTCCAGGGCCAGGGATCTACCCAATATCGTTCCAGCTCGAACCGTTCCCTGCCCGGCCCATCCACCGATGCGTATCTTCATCATCTCACTCACCTCCCAGCTCCTCTATCTGCCTGTAGATCTCTTCTGTCAGTTCCGGTTTCTCCACGTCTGTCAACCTCCCGACGAACATCTTGTCGCTCTCCTCGTCCTTGCTCGTGTTCTGTTTATACCACTCTAGCATCTCTACGCCGTCCATGCCTTCCTTCTTGCCCTTCCTGGTGGGGCATTGAGTCATCACTTCGATGAAGGAAAACCCTTCGGTGTTTATCGCCTTCTCGACCTCTGCTATCAATTCTTTCATATGATAAGTGGTCCAGCGGGCAACGTGTGAAGCTCCCGCAGCTTTGACAACTTCAGCGACCTCGAAACCTGAAGCCGGGTTCCCGTGAGGAGTGGTCAAGGTCTTCTCGCCGTGCTCCGTGGTGGGTGCCACCTGACCTCCGGTCATCGCGTAAAGCCCGTTGTTGATCATCAAAACGTTCAGGTCGATGTTGTTCCGTGCGCCGTGCAGAAGATGGTTGCCGCCTATCCCGGCGCAGTCACCGTCTCCCGAGACCACCATCACCTCCAGATCCCTATTGGCTATCTTAACCCCAGAAGCGAAAGCTACCGCCCTGCCATGGGTCGTGTGCAGTGTATCGACTCTCCAGTGCGGCGAAGGTATCCACGCGGCACAGCCGATTCCGCTGACCGCCACGATATCTTTCTTTTCCAAAGAAGAATTTTCCACAGCCCTGGACATCGCGTTCAAAACCATCCCTCCTCCACACCCTGGGCAGAAAGGAGAAGGGTGGTTTCTAACGTATTTCTCTTTTATCTCTTTAGCTGTTATCATCTCATCACCTCCTCTATCTTTCGGTGAACCATGTCGACGGTCGGCAGGGAATTCAACCTGTCATAGACGTAAAAATCATCTGACCCTACACACCTTTCGACTTCCATCCTATAGCCTCTCAATGAGAGCTCTACCAACATAACTTTTGAATCTTCAGCGATCTCTTTCAGCCTTTTTTCAGGACTGGGCCACATCGTTTTGGGTCTGAAAAATCCTACGTCATGACCTTCCTCTCTAGCTTTTTTCACCGCTCCTCTCGCCGGTCTGGATATGGACCCGTAAGAGACCACCACCAGTTCGGCGTCTTCCACATTCTGTTCCTCCCATTCTTCTATATCGCCTCTGTTATCTTCTATCTTCGCCACGAGTCTTCTCACCAATCTGTCCTGGGCGGAAAAGCTCGCGGTGTCTCTCGTACCGTCACCAAGATGGGTCGAACCCGTCACTAACAACTCGTGACCTTCGCCAAAATCAGGCATGGGTGGGATGTGATCTTCTTCATCGGTGTCGAAGAATTCTTCTTCACCTTTCTCAGGCCTTTTCCTTCCCTCGACCTCTACCTCTTCAGGTATCTTCACCTTTTCTCTCATGTGTCCAACCCCGGCGTCGGCCAAAAGAACAGCGGGCACCCTGTACCTTTCAGAGAGGTTGAAAGCTCTTACGGTTAGATCGAACATCTCCTGCACCGAATTGGGAGATAAAGCTATGATCTCGTAGTCGCCCTGGCTTCCGAACCGGGACTGCATCACGTCTCCGGTGCCGGGCTTGGTAGCCTGGCCCGTAGAAGGCCCGGCCCTTTGAACGTTCACCACCACGCAGGGCGTCTCCGTCATGACCGCGTACCCCAAATTCTCCTGCATCAAAGAAAAGCCTGGTCCGGAAGTGGCGGTCATTGATTTTAAACCGGCCCATGAGGAACCTATAACTGAGGCGATGCTCGCGATCTCGTCCTCCATCTGAACGAAGCGGCCTCCCACCTTCGGAAGTTCTTTGGAAAGATGGTTCATCACCTCTGAAGCCGGTGTGATAGGATAACCGGCATAAAATTCACATCCGGCCTTCATCGCGGCCTCCGCACAAGCTATGTTGCCTTCCAAAAAGTACTCTCCTGCGTCCATCATCCTTCTTCCTCCTCTTCGACTTCGATGGCAAAATCAGGGCAGTAGAGCTCACATCTCCTGCACACTATACACTCTTTGGCGCTCACGACCTCGGGAAAGTGATTATCATACTGATTAAGATCATCTGATTCAGCTAAAACATCTTTCGGGCAATATTTAATACAAATACCGCAGCCCTTGCATAGTTCCCGGTCGATCTTTATCTTCGCGGACATCCTATCGGACCGTTGGAGAAGCCGAGGTGATATAAAGCTTTTGAACGTCGACTCAAGAAGGCGGCCACTTCCTATCCACCGAGATCGTGCCGGTGTGCTGCTGAGCATAATCTGAACTTGGGTCGCTCTCCTTTCCACACCTTTTGCACTTCAACTTCCCTTCGTCAGTGTAGATGGCTTTATCGAAGGCGCAGTTCGGACACACGTATCCGATGGTGACCCCCGCGGTATGCCTGCTCGATCCTTCTTCACCAGCTAGATGTTCAGGGCCGGCTTTTTTCTCCTCGTGGGGGGTCTTCTGCAGCCATGCGCCCAGTTTTTTGATGTAGTAGTAGGTGTAATAAACTCCGACCAGCATCCAGAAGAGCACCATCAAAGAAAGGTAAACGTCGAAGCGGCTTATATCCATCAATTTGTCGGGTACCGACATGAAATTCCAGAAGAAATGCAGGAGTATGGCGGAGTGAAGCCCGTCTTTCACAAAAAGATATCCGAAGGCGAGACCCGCCACGAACGTTGGAAACATCTTGTAGAGGTCCCATCCGGGCAGATGAGCTAAAGCGAACATAACTGAGGAAAAAAGGATAAATAGCGCCGGTATTCGATTCTTGAAACCGAACCCTCCTAACAAGTAGCCCCTCAATCTCCTTTTACCCTTGACCGCCGCATAGATCAGCATCGGTAGACCGATGAACACCACTCTGACCACTATCTCTTCCCAGACCACGGCTCTGGTCAACGAATACATCTGTCTCCATAGAGGGAGTTCCTCAAGACCGGATCCTGCGGGTGAGGCGCCTATCAGCTCCAAAACAATGAGGTAAACATAGGATATGAAGAGCAGAGAAGTGAAAATGCATACGAGCCTCAGAAAAGGCGAACCCAACCTGTCGTTCTCCTTCACCTTTTGGAATTCTCCCCTCACAACCTCTTTTAAGTAATCGAAAAGATCCCCTATCCCGGTGTAAAAGATGGCCACGAGAGAAAGTATGATGGCAAAGACCAGGAAAAGGTAAAATGCAGAAAGAGAATACCCGCTGATCCTAACGAGACCGATGGGTATCCCGACGACGATGAATATAACATCGGAACTTCCTAACACCTCGGGAAGTACCATATCAACCGACCAGATCGTCAAGGCGGTATTCAATATGAGGAGACCTAAAAATATCACAACGGCCGTTATGGTGGAGATATGTATGATCGGGGCTAAACTAGAGACGTCGGGAGAAGGAGAAGAATCGGCCATCTCAGGGTCCATATATCCACAGGTAGGGCACCTGCCGTTCTTCATCTCCAGTCCGCAGCGTGGACATTTCATCGCTAAGACCATTTTTGATTACCGTATTAATTGTTTCGCCCTAAAAATAGAAAAAGGCAAAGGGAAGAAGTCCGTTTTACTTCTTCTTTTTGACCTCGGTGGGGACTATCTTTTGTAGTTCGCCCTCTTCCAGCATATCCTCCAACTGATCTCGGAGCCTGAATTTCTGTACCTTTCCTCTTCCAGAAACAGGTAAACTGTCGGTCACGGAAACGTATCGGGGGACTTTCGCACTAGCGACTTCGCCGTACAAGAAGTCCACGACTTCCTGCGGCTTTAGATCAGCATCCTGTGTAGGCACCACAGCGGCAGCTATCACTTCGCCGAGGTCTTCGTCTGGCACTCCTACCACAGCAACTTCTTGGATCTCCGGATGCTCTATCAGGTACTCTTCTATCTCTCTGGGATAAACGTTCAGGCCGCCGACGATGACCATGTCTTTTTTCCTGCCGACTATCCTTACGTAACCTCTCTCATCCATCTCGGCCAAGTCACCGGTATGAAGCCAGCCGTCCTCGATGGTCTCCTCCGTGGCCTCGGGCTTGTTGTAGTAACCTTTCATCACGTTGTAGCCTTTGACCAACAACTCGCCGGTCTCTCCCGGCGGCACTTCATTTCCTTCGTCATCAACGACCTTTATCTCCTGGTCGGGCATGACTCTCCCGACGGTCTGAACCCTGTCTTCCACGGAATCGTCGAACCTCGTCATCGTCACCCCTGGAGAGGCCTCCGTAAGACCGTAGGTTATAGATACGTTGCAGCCCATGTCGTTGATCACCGATTTCATGGTCTCTACGGGGCATGAGGAGCCGGCCATTATACCGGTCCTCAAACTGCTGGTATCGTAATCTTCTTCCTTCAGCACTTCTAATTCTCTTATGAACATCGTCGGTACGCCGTGTACCATGGTGGCTTCTTCCCTCTCGACCAAATCGAGGGCTTTGTGGGGTTCGAAGTCCACCAGCGGGATCATGGTGCCTCCGAACACCACCATCAGTGTTATGCTCATGACGTTGCCGAAGCAGTGGCTGAAGGGGACCGGTATCACCAGCTTATCTTCTTCGCCCGCCTGTAATATCTCCCCCTGATCATGGGCGTTCTTAACGATCTGGTGATGGGAGAGCATGACCCCTTTCGGTCTTCCGGTGGTGCCGGAAGTGTAAAGGATGAAAGTCACGTCGTCAGGCTCCGTCTCCTCTTTCCTTTCGAGGTACTCTTCGTTCTCTTGCCAACCCTTCCCCATCTCGTAGGCTTCGTCGAACGAGAAAGATTCGTACTTGTCGCTTTCACCGTCGACCATCACCAAGGTTTCCAATCTATCAAGCGAAGGGCGCTTATCTTCCAATATATCCAAAAAGTCGTATTTGCCGTATTCTTCGGTGGTGATGACCGCCCTAGTGTCTGAATCGTTGAACATGTATTCGATCTCTCCACCCTTATACCAAGGATCGGTGGGTACAACCACGGCCCCTATCTTCGGGACGGCGAACCAGGCGATTATCCACTCAGAGACGTTGGGCAGCCAGATAGCGACCTTGTCATCCCTGCCTATACCTCTCTTCATCAGAAAATGAGCCAATCTCTCGGCTTTCTCGTTCAATTCTTCGTAAGTTATCCGTCTATCTTCAAATATCACAGCTTCTTTATCGGGATATTCCTCAGCTCTATCTTCCAGTAACTGGCCGATGGTCGTTTTCATGATATTATACCTCTGAGATTGCAAAAGATATAGATGATATAAATCTTGCGATTTATGATATATAGGGAGTCAGAGAGGGAGATGAAAAACTATATAAACAGTTTTACATTCCCAAGATAGGTGTTTATCCATGTTCGGATTATCACATGAGATTCTAGCTGCGTTAGGAGCGATAGGGACAGCTGTATTAGCACTCATACTGGCAGCCTACTTTTGGAAATTTATCTCAAAGCAGGACGTAGGTACGGACAAGATGAAAAAACTGTCCGGCGAAGTTCAAAAGGGCGCAAAAACATATCTTCACACGGAATACAAATACATAGCGATATTCGTTGTGGTAGTTGCTGTTGGTCTTATCGTAAAAGACTATCTCGAGGACGTTAGCCTTATGACGTGGTTCCCATTCATAGTAGGTGCTGGTCTTTCAGCTACAGCAGGGTACATCGGTATGATAACCGCCACGAATTCTAGTGCACCTACCACGCAGGCGGCTAGAAAGAGCTTAAACAAGGCCCTCAAGATAGCTTTCCGTGGTGGGTCCGTCATGGGCCTCTCCGTGGTAAGCCTGAGCATAATAGGGTTGGCTGGCAGTTTATTGTTGATGCAGTATGGATTCGGAGGAGATGAAGCTGGCCTTGAAGCCGCCGTGACGTACATAGCGGGCTTCGGCTTCGGAGCTAGCTCTATAGCACTATTTGCTAGGGTCGGCGGAGGGATCTACACTAAAGCTGCCGATGTCGGCGCTGACCTCGCAGGTAAGGTAGAAGCCGAGATACCCGAGGACGATCCAAGAAATCCCGGCGTGATAGCCGATAACGTCGGTGACAACGTGGGTGACGTTGCAGGGATGGGCGCAGACCTTTTTGAATCTTATACTAACACTATCATAGCTGCTTTGACACTTGGCTGGATGGCTTTTAGAGAGAACGCCCTTCTGGACCACAGCCCGATCGAGGAGGCAGTGACAGATCACGCATTGGGGATGCACATATTCGCGATCCCCTTCCTCATAGCTGGTGCGGGCATAATCGCATCTATAATAGGTATATTCTTGGTGAGGACCGAAGAAGGCGCAAAAGCGAGCCAGGAGACACTGCTCAAAGCTCTTAGAAAAGGGACTTGGGGTGCTGCGGTCGTGGTCTTGATATTATCGTTCATAGCCCTTAACCTCATACTTTCGCCTGAGCACTTCGGCAATCTATCTTACCGAATTTTCGGTGCCGTGGTAGCCGGCCTGGTCGCTGGGGTGATCATAGGTTATATCACAGAATATTATACTTCCGAAAGATATCCACCTACAAAGAAGATGGCAGAGTCTACCGAAACCGGTCCTGCCACATTCATCATCCAAGGGTTCGCCACCGGCATGGAGAGCACCACATTCCCTGTGGTGATAGTTTCTGGCGCAATCTTGACTTCATTCTATCTAGCAGGGCTTTATGGTATAGCTATAGCCGCGATAGGCATGCTTTCCACGCTCGGCGTCACTTTGTCTTCGGACGCATACGGGCCCGTGGCGGACAACGCCGGCGGGCTGGCGGAGATGAGCGGCTTGGACCCGAAAGTCAGAGAAAGAACGGACGCTTTAGACGCTTTGGGTAATACAAACGCCGCTACAGGTAAAGGTTTCGCAATCGGTTCCGCCGCGCTGACCGCACTGACTCTCACCGCGGCTTACGCCTCACGAGTATTCGAAGTCGAGAACGGGCTGGAAGGGATAGCAGATTTCAGCGTGATGGAGCCCCCGATGGTCGTGGGCATCTTCTTGGGTGCTATGGTGCCTTTCCTTTTCTGTGCCATAACCATGAAAGCCGTGGGCAGGTCCGCTTTCGAGATCGTGAAGGAAGCTCGAAGGCAGTTTGAAGAGGTGACCGGCCTCCTGGAAGGGGAAGCGGAACCCGATTACCAGAGGCCCATAAATCTGAGTACTTCGGCCGCCCTGAGAGAGATGGTCATACCAGGATTGATGGCCATCATCGTGCCGCTTTTGGTCGGCTTCTTGCTGGGCCCTGCTGCATTGGTCGGTTTCCTTCTCGCTGCTGTAGGAACCGGCTTCGTCTTGGCTATAATGATGGCTAACTCGGGCGGAGCTTGGGACAACGCAAAGAAATATATCGAGGCAGGACATCATGGAGGGAAGGGCTCCGACGCACACAAAGCGGGCGTGATAGGCGATACGGTCGGTGATCCATTCAAGGACACTTCCGGGCCCTCACTGAATATCCTGATCAAGCTGATGTCCATAGTTTCACTGGTCTTCGCGACCGCCATAGCAACTCATGCGATCATCTAAATTCAAGGTGAACAGATCATGTACATAATGGAGACGAAAACAGACACCATAAGGATCCCTCCACACAGGTTGGATGAGAACATAGATCAAGCGGCTAAAGAGATAGCTAAAGAGGAATTAGAAGGTGAGATCGAGGAAGAGAACAAGCTGATCATACTCATCACCAATATCGAAAGAGTCGGTGACGGAAGGGTCGTCCACGGCGACAGCGGGGTCTTACAGGATATTGAATATGAAGCCTTGGAATTCGAATTGGTGGAACAGGAATTGATATTGGGTTATATCTGCGAGGTGCTGAAATTCGGAGCTTTCGTCCGGTTCGGTCCTCTTGACGGCCTGCTTCACATCAGCCAGATAATGAACGACAAGGTCGAGGTCAACCAGGGCAACCAAAGACTGGTGGGAAAAGAGACAGGAGACGCTTTAGAGATCGACGACGGTATAAGGGCGAGGATAGTGACCGTCAGCGTCAACGAGAGGAATCCAAGAGAAAGCAAGATAGGCCTTACCATGAGACAGACCGGCTTGGATAAACTCGAATGGATAGAAAGAGAAGAGGAAGAAGAGGAGGAATGACCATGGCAAAGCTGAAAGCTTGTAAAGAATGTAACTACCTGACAGAGGAAAACGTGTGTCCTCTCTGTGGAGGCGAAGTTTCCAGAGAATGGCAGGGGTACCTGGTGATAATAGATCATGAACATTCCACGTTAGCCAAGAAGATGGGGATAAAGGCGAACGGAAAATTTGCATTAAAGGTCAGAGGATAGATGTCAGAAAAAAAGATCCCTCAAGAGGATTTGAGACTTAAAGAAGAGCAGAGAGAGGGATTGAAAAGGACTCTGGGGAAGGTGGTTGAGGGAAAACTACCGATCGAATACACTGAGAGAAGGCCGATGATCACCGTTGGAGACGTTGTCACCGACACTCTACTCGAGCAGGGGATCAGACCCGACTTGAGTGTGATAGATCACAAGACAAGGAGAGGAAGATACGAGGGACGGGAAGAGCATGAGGCTTTCGATCCAATATTCGAGCTCAAAAACCCGCCGGAAACCATAACCAGAGAAGCCTGGGATGTGGTGCAGCAGGCATTAGAAAATGATGAGCCGACGCTCATCGAGGTAGAAGGCGAAGAGGACCTGCTTTCCTTGGTCGCCATAGCTCTTTGTCCTCCCGGAGGGGTCGTTTTGTACGGCGTACCTTCGGAAGGGATGGTGATCAATGAAGTTTCGAAAGATTTAAAGGAAAAAGCTTGGGAAGTAATAAATAACATGATTGAAGTGGACGAAGGTAGATAGCATGGTCGAAATCGAGATAGAACAGGAAAAGGAAAACAAACTGATGAGTAGACGCGAACTCAGCCTCAGCGTGGACCATGGAGGCGAAGGAACGCCTTCGAGAAAAGATCTGCAGGTCCAGATAGCGAACCTGGTAAACGCTTCGAAAAACGAGGTGGTGATAGACAAGATAGATACGGAGTACGGTAAGGAGAAATCGATGGTCGAGGTGAGAGTTTACGAAGACGAGGCATCACTGCAGGAGTATGAGCGAGATTATTTTAAGAAAAGGAACTGACGAGGTGATATGGATGGCTAAAGCGGATATGTATGAGGTCGAAAACGGCGAGCTCAAAAGGAAGAGAAGGAACTGTCCTAAATGCGGAGAAGGTGTCTTTTTAGCAGAGCACGAGAATCGGATCTCATGCGGTAAATGTGGATATACCGAATTCAAGGATAATGAATAAGGTTCTTTTCGGGCTCGTGGTGTAGCTACCCGGTTTGACCTAAAATCGGGCTGCAAAGGATATCACCGGGGCTTCCGGAGCCCCAAACCCGGGTTCGAAAATCGATCTGGCACCACCAGGTCGACCGAAATTCCCGGCGAGTCCGTTAATAAATCTTTGATTTTTAACGGGCAAGAAGAAAGCGTTAGCTTTCTTTGGAGTCCGCTAATAAATCTTTGATTTTTAACGGGCAGTTGGAAATCTTTGATTTCCGACAAGTTTCTCGCATTATCCCCACCTTCTTTGCGAAGAAACTCATCTCTGGACCTAAAACCGAAATTTTAAATATCACCGCTAAAATCCATCGACCCCTGAATAACTACCAAAGGAGGAAGAACATATGAATGGAGATGAAAACACAGTGTTTATCGGAAAGAAG
The DNA here is from genome assembly GCA_046537845.1 of Candidatus Aenigmatarchaeota archaeon. Lineage (GTDB taxonomy): Archaea > Thermoplasmatota > Thermoplasmata > Halarchaeoplasmatales > Halarchaeoplasmataceae > Natronoplasma. Next base: position 28,834 of record JBKHKA010000012.1, on the reverse strand, counting down.
GAAACCATGAACTATGTGATGGCCGTTGTGACGCAGTTCAATAACGGTTCAGACGAGGTCGTTATCAAGGCGCGCGGACGGGCGATAAGCAAAGCTGTAGATGTCGCCGAGATAACCAGGAACCGCTTCGTACCGGACGCCGAGATAGCAGATATCAAGACCGATACGGAAGAGATACCCGTGGATGACGAAGAAGATACGACCACCAACGTGTCATCGATGGAGATAACTCTGCGGTTGTGAGATAAAACTCATCTTGATTTTGGAAGTAAAAACGCTTCCTCAAGGGGTATCCCCCTCCCGTTAAATTTTTAATATTTTTTGCAAACCTCTAAGTATCTCTTCTCACTACATGTGAGCATCATGGCGGAGATAAATGAATTACAGAAGATGGTGAAAGAATTCAGGGACGAGCGTAATTGGAAGAGATATCACACACCAAAAGACCTGAGCCTTTCGATCTCTATAGAGGCCTCAGAGCTTTTAGAGCTGTTCCAGTGGAAGGAGAATTCTCTTTCGTCCGTTGAAAAAGAACGATTGAAGGAAGAGATGGCGGACGTGATGATCTATCTTTTAGCTCTCTCGGAAACTGCCGATATCGACCTTGGAGAGGCGGTAAAAGATAAACTAGAGAAGAACGAAAAGAAGTACCCGGCGGGAAAACAACATTTTGGAAAACGATAACAGAAAGATTTTTATCACTGGCCAGAGGATGGAAAGACGATGGGCAGCAAAGCGGAAAAAAAAGAGCGGGAAGACCTGCTCAAAGAGCGTATCCACATACCTGGAAGGAAGACCTACGAAGAGGTCTTCGATAAAAGGACCTTGATGGAGCTCTACAACCTGATGAAAGACGGCGTCATCGATACCCTAGAATACCCTATATCTACAGGTAAGGAGGCCAAGGTCTTCAAAGGATTGCAGAAAGACGGCACCCCCGTCGCTGTTAAGATCATGAGGATCAACACCGCCGTGTTCAAAAAATATAGGCAGTACATAGAAGGTGATTACAGGTTCAAGGACGTCCCTAGGGGGGTCAAGCTTATCCATGCATGGACCAAGAAGGAATTCTCCAACCTGAGGGTCATGCACGAAGCAGGGGTAAGGGTTCCAGAGCCGGTATCATTTTCAAAGAACATACTTGTCATGGAATATCTCGATCACAGAGAACACCCCGCACCGATGATAAAAGATATAGATGTTGACCAGGAGGATATGGAATACCTCTGTGAGATCGTTTTGGGCTACATGAAGACCCTTTACAACGAGGTCGAGATGGTTCACGGAGACCTCAGCGAGTTCAATATACTGATCTCAAAAGATTATCCTTACCTGATAGACGTTTCCCAGGCCGTATTCCTCAGCCATCCTGAAGCGATAGATTTATTGGGGAGGGACGTAAACAACTTTGTTAGATACTTCCAGACCAACGGGGTCGACATAACCAAAGAAGATGTCATCAGTCAGGTCGGGATAGAGGAAGAGATATAGTCTCAAGGAGTGATATCATGCCAAGCATAAAGATTCCAAAGAAAAGGATAGGTGTCCTCATAGGCAAGGACGGAGAAGTGAAGGATAAGATAGAAGAGGAAAGCGGTGCAGAACTCGACATCGATTCCAACAGCGGAGAAGTGGATATAGATGTGAGAGACATCGACGATCCTATCCTTTCGTTGAAAGTCGAAGACGTGGTCAAAGCCGTCGGAAGAGGTTTCAACCCCGATAAGGCCATACATATCTTGAAGGACGAGGTGGACTTCGCCCTTTTAGATATACGAGACTGGGTGGGTAAAAATTCCAACGCGGTCCGGAGGATGAGAGGCAGAGTCATAGGGAGGGACGGCAGGACAAGAGAACTGATAGAAGAACTCACGGATACCTACATCTCGGTCATGGGAAATACCGTGGGTATAATCGGACCGAGATTCCAGCTCAGCATCGCAAGAAAGGCGATCGGGATGCTGTTGGAGGGCAAGGAACACGCTACCGTTTACAGATTTTTAGAAGATAATAGAGCGAGGATCAAGATGGAGAAGAGTGGATTCCGGATAGAAAGATGAGGTGCTCATTTTACGAACATTGGCCTCCAAGAGTAATCACATTAAAATAAAAAGACCGATTTTTCATTGCTATGAGATTAGGCGTATTAGGGGTACAAGGAGCCGTCCTTGAACACGAAAGGTCTTTGAGAGCGAGCTTGAAAGAGCTGGGGGTGGAGGGAGATGTAAAGACCATCACGGCTAAAGATCATCTGAAAGGGTTGGACGGACTCGTGATCCCGGGCGGGGAAAGCAGCACTATCTCTAGGATCTTGGATCAAAAAAAGATGAGAGAAAACATGATCTCTAAGGCCAACGAGGGCATGCACATCATGGGGACCTGCGCGGGGGCCATATTGCTGGCAAGGCAAGGCGGAACTGCAGTTGGGAGCTCGGACACAAGATTGTTAGAAATGATGGACATGAAGGTCAAAAGAAACGGGTTTGGGAGGCAAAAAAGATCCTTTGAGAGTTATGTAGATATCAAGAACATCGGAGAGAACTTTCCAGGAGTCTTCATAAGAGCACCTATCATCACGGAATGTTGGGGGAAATGTACATCCATCGGAGAATTAGAAGGGTTAACCATCGCAGCGGAACAGTCCAACCTCCTAGCTGTGGTTTTCCATCCCGAACTGACATCCGACCTGAGTGTCCATAATTATTTTATAAAGAAGATACTAAAAAGCAGGTGAGCAAATGAACGTGGTGGGAGTAACCTTAAAATAGTCCGCTTGTTTATCCCGATCTGGTGTATCTATATGCCCGTTGATTTAGAGATGGATGATTTGAGGTATGGTTCTGAACTCGTGAAGAGAGGTTTTGCCCAGATGCAAAAGGGCGGGGTTATAATGGACGTGACCGATGCGGAAGAGGCCGGGATAGCAGAAGATGCTGGAGCGGTCTCCGTGATGGCGCTTGAAAGGGTCCCGGCAGATATAAGAGATGCTGGTGGAGTGGCACGGATGGCAGATCCCGCTAAGATAAAAGAGATCATGGAAGCTGTTGACATCCCCGTGATGGCGAAGTGCAGGATAGGTCACATAGCTGAGGGGCGGGTTTTGGAGTCGTTGGGCGTAGATATGGTGGATGAATCGGAAGTTTTGACTCCGGCAGATCCCTTTTATCACGTTGACAAGACTGATTTTGATATCCCATTTGTATGCGGCTGTAGAGATCTAGGAGAAGCCTTACGGAGGATAGAAGAGGGCGCCGCTATGATAAGGACGAAAGGTGAAGCCGGGACTGGAAACATAGTCGAAGCTGTCAGACACCAGAGGTCCGTCATGGGCGAGATCAGAGAACTCAAGGAGAAAGACCGACATGAATTGGCCGATGTGGCTAAAAAACACGGCGTCACCCTAGAGCTGGTGAAAGAAGTTGCCGAGAGACAGCGTTTGCCCGTCGTAAATTTCGCCGCCGGAGGTATAGCAACCCCTTCTGATGCAGCCCTGATGATGCAGGTGGGGACGGATGGAGTCTTCGTCGGCAGCGGTATATTCAAATCGGAGAACCCGGAAAAGATGGGGGAAGCCATTGTGGAAGCGGTCCACAACCACGACGATCCCGAGAAGATAGCCGAGATATCGGAAGGACTGGGTAAGGCGATGCACGGAAAAGACGTTGAAAGCCTCCCGGAAGAAGAGAGGCTGCAGGACAGAGAGTCTAGCCGGTGAAAAGACTCAACTTTCGTCCACCCCTCCCCAGAAAGTTTATCAACCCCCGCAGGGTTAAAGAATGGACGAGAGCATATGGCATCCATCGCCGAGGAACTAGCGGAAAAACAGCAGGAGATATCGGTAGGAGAATTTTTTGAAAGGAACAAACACATTTTGGGCTTCGATTCACTGACCAAAGCGTTGGTCACGGCCGTAAAAGAAGGGGTGGATAACTCTCTCGACGCCTGCGAAGAAGCCGAGATACTGCCCCATATCAAGATCGAGATAGAGGAAGTCGGCCATAGAGAGTACAAAGTAGCGGTGGAGGACAACGGCCCAGGTATAGTGAAAAGGAAAGTTCCCGAAGTATTCGGTAAGCTCCTTTACGGTTCTAGATTTCATGAGATAAGCCAGAGTAGGGGACAGCAGGGTATCGGGGTCTCCGCCGTGGTGATGTACGGCCAGCTAACCACGGGGAAAGCCACCACGGTCCGATCCAAGGTGAAGGAAAAAGATTACGCCAACGAGATGAAGATCACCATGGATACCAAGAAGAACGAACCTGAAGTGCTTAGCGAGGAGGTGGTACTGTGGGAGGGAAAGGAGCACGGGATGAGGTTCGAAACCACTATAAAGGGTCTGCTGAGGCGGGGGAAGCACTCGGTTTTCGAGTATCTTAAAAACACGGCGATAGTGAACCCCCACGCCAGGATAGAGTTCGATAGGGATGGAGAAAAGACCGTCTTCAAACGTGCCACGGACCAACTGCCCGAGCCGACAGAGGCGGTCCAACCCCACCTTAAAGGTATAGAACTCGGAACTCTGGCAAAGATGGTCAAGAACACGAAGAGGCGCACCTTGAAGTCCTTTTTGAAGCACGAATTCAGCCGCATAAGCTACAGCAAGGCCGAAGAGATATGCGAGACTGCGGGGATCGAGGAAAAAACTAATCCAGACGAACTTGAAGTGGAAGACTGTAAAAAGATATTGAAGGCCGCCGAAAAAGTGAAGCTGATGGCGCCGAAGACTGACTGCCTATCGCCGATAAAAGGTATGCTGATCAAGAAGGGGCTGAAGAACGTTCTAAAAGGACAGCACCCAGAGTATTACGCTCCTCCCACTACAAGAGATCCAGAGGTGTACTCCGGCAACCCGTTCCAGGTGGAGGTGGGGCTCGTTTACGGCGGTGATCTGGCCAAAGAAGGGCCCGTCAAAGTTTTACGGTACGCCAACAGAGTACCTTTACTCTACAAAAAAGGTGGATGTGCCGTCACCACCGCCATAAAGAACATAGATTGGAGGATATACGACCTGGATCAGAAAGGGGGGAAAGGCATGCCCTCGGGTCCCGCGGTCATACTGGTGCATGTAGCCTCGACGAGAGTACCTTTCACTTCCGAGGCGAAAGAGGCCATAGCGGATATACCCGCGGTGTTGGATGAGATCGAAAAGGGACTTAGGGAGTGTGCTCGGAGTTTAAGAACGCACCTTAACAAAGAAAAGAAGCGCAGGAAAGTGAAGAAAAAATTCACCGTGGTGAACGACATCCTTCCCATGATAGCTTCGAAGTCCGCCGCCATAGTTGGGAAGGAAACCCCTGAACTGAACGCGGCGATGACCAAGATAATGGGCGTGGTGTATGTAGAAAAGGACTATGAATGGGATGACGGCGAGTGTAAAGTGAAGATAGATATAATGAATTACACCCCCAAAGAGAGAGATATGAACGTCTTCTTCGAAAAGCCGTACCCTGAGACCAAGCTGTTGTCTTCAAATCTGGAGCCCGATCACGAAGGGGACCACCTTGAATGGAAACTGAAGGGGTTGCGACCTTCAGAGAAAAAGAACATATCCTTAGAGTTCGACGGTGGGCTGGAAAAGGACGACCTGGACGGCACGGACGTCTACATCGAAGGTATCACGGAAACGAAACTCATCGGAGCCGAACCGCTACCTGACGACTGGGATATCGAGCTGGCCGAGATAGAGGAGGATTGAACATGGCAAAAAAAGAGGACAGGTACGAGAAAGCTCTAGACGAGTTGAAAGATATAGCGGAGCAGTTCTACGAGCAGTTGGAGAACGGGGAGATCCCCAACATGAAGATCCCGACCCGGTCAAAATCTAACATAGAATTGGATAGAAGAAAGGGGGTCTGGAAACTCGGCGATTCCAAGACTAAAAGGTCGGCTAAAAAACTGAAGAGTGCCAGGATGTTGTTAAGAACTCTATACATGCTGGAGCTCATACAGGACATGATCGAAGAGGGCAAATCTTCAACCCTGAGAGAGATGTACTACATCTCAGAGGGTTGGGATAAAGCTGAATTCAGCAAGCAGAACGAATCTGACAGTCTTGCGGAGGACATGGAGCTGGTCACAGGCGCCCTTAGGGAGGATTTCAAGCTCCGGCCCGAAGAGGACGGTGCCCGTCTGATAGGCGACATAACCGTGGAAGAAGTCAACAGGAAGGGAGATGTCAGGGAGATAAATTGTAGAGATGACGTCGGGGATTCCGGTTATACCATACCCTACAACGTGGAATCCGATAAGGTATCTTTCAGCGATATCAACGTGGACTTCATGATAGCCATAGAGACCGGTGGTATGTTCGACAGACTGGTGGAGAACGGCTTCGACGAGGAAGCCAACGCTCTACTGGTGCACTTGAAGGGACAGCCCGCGAGGGCCACTAGAAGGTTGATAAAAAGATTGAGTGAAGAGGAAGATATCCCTGTGGTGGTTTTCACCGACGCCGACCCGTGGAGCTTCAGGATCTTCGCTTCCGTGGCCTACGGGGCCATAAACACCGCTTACCTCTCTGATTATTTAGCTACCCCTACTGCGGAATATATCGGTATAACCGCGAGCGACATAATGACCTATGATCTGCCCACCGACAAGCTTTCGAAGAACGATAGGAAGGCATTAGAACAGGAACTGGAAGACCCGAGGTTCGATACTGATTTCTGGAAAGAAGAGATAGAAACTATGCTCGATATCAATAAGAAGGCGGAGCAGCAGGCTCTAGCTAAGTACGGGCTGGACTATGTTACAGACACTTACTTACCGGAAAAACTCGGACAGATGGGACTGATGTGAAACAGGTTTCAGCGTATCCTTTTGGCATACACCCTTTTGATATCTTCCGCCTTCACGCGCCCCTCTTTCCTCACACCGTCATTGGTCATTATCTTGTGGATCACCGCCTCTTCGTTGTCGAATTCCAGCATATCGTTGACGAAAAATTCTTCTTCAGGAACCACCTCCATGACCTCTGAGGAGCTGCTCCTGCCCTTATGGACCGTGACCTTCACACGGACCTTGTCGTGCTTCTTGGCCCATATGGTCTTTATATCTTCGACTTTAGATGATTCGGTTCTAGCGGTGCCGCCTTCTTTTTCTTGTACTATAGAAGTAACTTTTACCGTGGATTCATCCAAAAGCAGTTCGTCTCCCTTGTGTATCCATTCTTCCGGGTAGAGTGATATCTTTTCTTTGTTGGATTCGTCCTTCCAACTCACCACTATCGGGACTTCAACGGCTTTCTTTTCCCGTATAGTTCTGTGCTCAGTGGCGCCGCACTCTTCACATTTGACGACACCGTCGATCGTGACCTCTTCTCCTTTGGTGCCGACTTCACCTTTCAATATCTCGTGCAGGGTTTCTTCCCCGCACACCGAACATTCCAGATAGTATGAATTCGGAACTTTCATCGCTCTTCACCTTCTCGTTCACTATCGTCTTTACTTTAAGCGTGCCTATATATCAATCTTCCCATACATCAAAACCGCACTCGCATTCGCTGCTGGAAAGGTCTTTACCGCACTGCGGACAGGATGATTTCTCTATGAGGTACTCGGCCCATGCCTCCGCCACCTCCCTTTCGTCACTTTCTATGATCTTTCTGTAAAGTTCGTCCTGCTCCTCAGTCTCCACCAGACTTTCCAATTTTGTGTAATCCCTCTTCGGGCCCTCTTTGAGTTCGAGGACGCCTTCTTTTTTGGCGTAGACCGCCAGAACGATGCCTGCCGCGAAACCGGTGAAATGGGCCGCGTGCGCCACGTTTGAAACTCCGGGAGACAAGAAGGCGATCCCCGTCTGCATCACTATGAAGACTCCTACGGCAAGGTCCACTCTAACTCTCGGCATCAGGATGGGACCTAAAAGCATCGTGATCCTGTCTTTAGGGTAGAGGAACACCAAAACGCCCATGATGCCGAAGACCGCCCCTGAGGCGCCGATGTTGGGGATGAAAAGAACGTCGGTGCTCGAAGCACCCACGATCAGTTGAAGCCAGTTAAAGGAATACTGTCCGATAGTGGCTATGAAGCCTGTAAAGAAGTAAAATACGAAGGTCCACTTCTTTCCCACTCTCTCTTCCAGAGCCATACCTATGAAGAACAGTATTATCAGATTCCCGAAGATGTGCATTATGCCTCCGTGGACGTACATCATGGTGAGAAATGTATAGGCTCTACTGATCAGAAGCCCGAAGCTTGAGATGTCTATTGCCCTACCGGCTAGAAGGGCGCGGTACACCGCTAGCTCATATATCCGCCAGCCGTAATAAGGGTTGACTATTATGAATACGATGAGGTTCTGGATCAATATCACCTGGACGAGAAGCATCTCGGTCTTCCAGGCGTAGATCAGGCCCCCGATTATTATGAGCAGGACCACTAACAGGAGCGAGAGTGCTAACATCGCTAAGTAATCTAGTCTTTTGAGATTTAGTATTATCCCTCGACACCGTTCTCCGGGTGATGCTTTTTCAAGCCATTCGAAACTTTTTTCTTCTCTATCTCTTCGGCCGCTCCTTCCCTGTCAAAAATGCCCCGCTCAGTGACAAAATAGAGTCCGTCGTGGGCATCTAACGGTACGGGTTCAAAGTAATCGTTGTGGACCCGGATGTTTTCATTCTGATGTGGCCACACTTCCTCGGAAGGATGGAGCTCTTCTACAGCGGTCGTGAAACCTTCAGGTAGGTACTTGGTGGTGTCCGCTAGAACGTGAACAGGTATGTTGTTCCTGTGGGCGCTCAGAACTAAAAGATAAGTGCCGATCTTGTTGGTGAAGGAGTGAGCTGAAACGGAATCGGCTCCGACGAAAACCGCTTCCACTTCTTTCAGCGCCTTGTTCATACCGGCGTCGATCCAGTAATTTACCGTGGTCTCAGATGCGAGCTGTTCAGCTGTCTTTCTGCCCTCTTTTTTCGGTCTTGATTCGAAGACCGTCACTTCTTCGGATCTTTCGAGCGCCTTTACAACCGTAGAGCTGTAGCTCAGCGTAGAGACATGGGAATACTCTTCTCGCTCCATCAGTTCCGCTGACTTTTCAACGATCTTCTTCTTAGAAGTACTGAGGCGCTCATAAAAACTCTTGCAGGCGGGACGATGATCTTTTCCTTTTTCCACCGCCAGAAAGAACTCGTTGGCCAGGTTTATAAAGGGAGCCATGGCTCTCCTCTCTTTGAGAAGTTCCACGAGGTACATCTCCGCCTCTTCTCTGTCCAAATGGTGCAGAGCCTGAGCTGCATCCGCAGCGAGCTCGGAAGCTCCTCTCTCTGTATCGTTTATGAGCTCTTCTACCTCTGCGAAGCCCATGCTCTCTGCGTTGAAATCGAGGACGACTTTAACTAATTTTCGCCGCGGGAGAATGTAGATGATCTACTTTCAGCTACCTCTCCCAGGAAAAATTATAAACCAGCATTGACCATACGGAAGACGATGGTGAAGTTCGCCCATATCGCGGATTGTCATCTAGGCGCTTTCGGCCGCTATCCAAAGCTAAGAGAGTACAACCTTGAGGCGTTCGAAAAAGCTGTCAACATCAGCATAGATAGAGGCGTGGACTTCATCATCATCGCCGGAGACCTTTTTCACAACCCACATCCGGATCTAGATGTGGTGAACAGGGCCGTGCAGGTTCTGATGAAAGCCAGAAAGGAAAACATAAGGATCTACTCCGTTTACGGTTCCCACGACTTCAACATAGCTAGAGCCTCTCTGATAGATGTGCTGGAGAGCGCTGAAGTGTTCAAAAAAGTGGTCAACTATATGGAAGAAGAGAACAGGTTGGCCCTGCAGGAAGATCCTTCCGGCGTGTCCATAGCGGGGCTGAGCGGGAGGAAGAACAGAGCCGACGTGAGCTACTTTGAACGCATCGACTTCTCTCTGCCGAAAGGAGACAGCGTCTTCGTATTTCACACGCCCATAGCTGAGTTGAAACCCGCCTATATACACGAGGAGAGGAGCGTACCGCTCTCATCTCTGCCGAAAGGTTTCGATTATTACGCCGGCGGCCACATACACGTTCGGATAGAAGACGATGAGAACAAGGTATACTACCCGGGCCCGACCTTCGGCGCCTCTTACACGGACCTCGAAAGGGACGAGAGGGGGTTCTTCATCGTGGAGGACTGGAAACCTGAACATGTGAGCTTCGAGGAGCCGAAAATAGTCGTAGAGCGGATAGATGCGGAGGGATCGAAGGTAGAAGAGCTTGAAGAGAAGCTGGAAGAGCTTTACAGTAAAGAGATTGAGGGAGAAATACTATTGCTAAAAGTGAAAGGAGTCCTTTCCCAGGGCACTCCCGCCGATATAGATTTCAACGAGCTCAAGAGGAGGTTGAAAGAAGAAAAAGGTTTTAAGACCGTTTTCCTGAACAGGAGAGAACTAGAAGGGAGAGAACTGGAAAGAGTCAAGCTGAAGGAAAAAGAAGAAGATGAAGAAAAGATGGAGCAGAGGCTGTTGCAGGAGCATATAGACCACGAAAAATGGGGGTCTGGATTCGGCCATGACCTGCTCAACGTGTTGAAGATGGAAAAGGACGAGGACGAAACGGACCACGATTACGAGGAGCATATATGGGAGGAAGTGTGGCACCTGATACGGAAAAGAGAGGAGTATGAAAGTGAAGATGGAGAGGAGGATGAAAAAGACCAGGAAAGAAAAGATGAAAAGCGCACTAGCGAAAAAGGTGGACAGATAAGTTTGGCGGATTTCGGAGGGGAAAGATGAAGCTCGACGGGATGAAGATCGAGAACATAAGGAGCTACAAAGAAGAAAAGATCGATTTCGATGAAGGCGTGTTGCTATTCCAGGGCGATATTGGCTCTGGAAAATCCTCCATACTCTATGCTATAGAATTCGTTCTTTTCGGAGCTACTGAACGGAACTTTTACGATAAGATATTGAGGCATGATGCCGAAAAGGCGAGCGTTGAATTAAAATTCGAGGTCGAGGGCAACGATTTCCTGGCCTACCGCTCCATAAGGAAGAGGAGCAGCGACTGGGCAAAGAAGTGCTACCTGGAAACAGAGGGTAAAAAGATGGAACTGTCATGGGAGGAGATGAGAGAGAAGATAATAGATCTGCTGGGGCTCCGGGAATCTACCAGAGGGAAAGTGGAAACTTTCCACATGAGTATATACACTCCCCAGGAACGTATGAAAAGCATCCTTTCGATGAACGATGACGACCGTTTGGAATCCATAAGGAGGATATTCAACATACAGGAATATGAAAGGGCCGCCGAGAACGTCAGCATTGTGAAGAGCGGTCTGGATAGCGAGATAGGAAAGCTAGAAGCGAAAGCCGAAGACATGGAAGAAGTGGAAGAGAAATTGGACGAGAAGAAAGAAGAAGTCGAAAATAAAAAGGAAGAAAGAAGAAAAGTGAGCGGAGAGTTGGAAACATCCATAGAAGAAAGTAAGAAAATTGAAGAGGAAAAAGAGAGGTTGAAAGAGCTGGAAGAGAAAAAGAGGAAGGTCGAAAACGAAAAGAAAAGGTTGAAAGACCGACTCGAGACCATAAAGGAAAGCCTTGAGGAGACGAAGAAAGAGTTGGAAAAGATAGAAGAGGACGAAAAAAGGCTGTCTCCAGTGCGAGAAAAAAAGGAAGAACACGAAAAGATCGAAGAAAAGTTGGAAGAGGCGAGAGAAAAGCTGGATAAGAAGAACGAGTTGAAGAGCAAAAAGGAGAAACTGGAAGTGAGGAAGAAAAACAAACAGGAAAGATTGGAAGAGCTGGAAGAGAAACGAGAAGAAAAAGAGAGGTTAGAGGAAAGCGTGGAAGAGTTGAAAGAGGAAGTCGAAGAACTGGAAGAACTGCAGGAAAAAAGAAAGGAGATGAGAGAGAAGATCAGCGATATAAAAGCTGATAAAAGATCCGTTGGAAATAATCTGAAAGAGGCAAAAAAGGAACTAGAAGAATTGAGCGACCTTGAAGGTGAAAAGAGATGTCCAAAATGTCAGCAGATTCTGGATGAAGAACATCTAGAGGAAATACTGCGGGAGCTAGAAGAAAAAAGCCAGGTGATGGAGGGCAAAAAAGAAGAGCTGGAGGAAGAAAAGGCGGGATTGGAGGAAGAACTAAAACAACTGAAGAAAAAGATAAAAAAATTAGAGAAGAAAGAAAGGAAACTCAGCTACAACAAAAAGGAAATCGAGAGGTTAGAAGATGAACTGGAAAAAAAAGAAGAGCTGGAAGAAGAGAGCGAAGAGCTTGAAGAAAACATACAAGGAGTGAAAGAAAAGATAAAAGATATAGATGTGAACAAAAATGATTTTCAAGAGTTGAAGAAAAAAGAAAGTGAACTCCAGGAGTACAAGGATGAATTCACCAAGATAAAGGAACGGTTGAAGAAAAAAGGCGGACATCTGAAAAAGAAAGAAGAAAGGGAGGAAGAGCTAGAAGAAAAAAAAGACGAGCTCCAAGAGGTAGAAAAAGAATTGGGTGAGTTGGAAGAAAGATTCTCGGAGGGAGAGTTGAAAGAGATCAAAGAAAAGCACGAAAAGATGATCGCAAAGATCAGCCAGCTGAAAGAGAAGAAGGCGCACCTGAAAGAAGATGTGAGCAGGCTTGAGGACGAGATCAAAGAAAGAAAAAAGGAGCTCGAAGAAAAAAAAGAGAGCAGGGATGAAGCGAAGGAATTGAGAAGGTTAAACTCCTGGATAAACAACCAATTCAAAGAGACCGTCAAGGCCATAGAGGAGCATCGGTTAGCGCAGGTGAGACAGGACTTTGCCGGCTACTTCAAAGAGTGGTTCGACCAGATACTCGACGATCCGGAAGTGAATGCGAGACTGGACGAGAATTTCGCCCCCGTCATCACCGTCCAGAACAACGAAACCCCTGTCAGTGATCTCAGCGGTGGAGAAAGGACTTCGGTAGCGTTGGCTTACCGACTGGCCTTTAACACCATGATCAAAAAAGAATTGGGTCTTCAAAGCAACCTTTTGGTGCTGGACGAGCCGACGACCGGTTTCAGTAGAGAACAGCTCACCCGGTTGAAAGATGTTATGGAAAAGGTCACGGCAGATCAGGTGATAATAGTCTCCCACGAGAACGAGATCGCCAACATAGCCGATGTGGAATACTTGGTGAAAAAGATAGACGGTATTTCAAGCGTAGATAAGATAGGGAGCTAGCTCAAATACCCAAAATCTCTTTCATCTTCAGACTGTCTCTATCAAGCTCCGGCGTTTCGCATATCACCGTGATGTCGTAATCTTTTTCTTTCAGCAGGGGAGCGAGTTTCCTAAAGTCCGGCTCGTACTCGTTCAGGTTGAGATGTTCTTTTTCTCCTTTTTCGCCGTACTTTATCGAAGAAAAGTGAGAGTGAAGCGGGCCGTTGTGGATGGATTCATACTTTCTCAGCAGCTCCCTGAAATCTTCCTCAGTATTCAGTCTCCCTCCGTACCTGGCATGGTAATGGGCGAAGTCTAGCACTGGAACGACCACATCGGTCCGTTCCATCACCTTCTCTATCTCTTCTAGTGTCCCCCAACTCTTTTCTTTCCCCATCTGTTCCAAACCAATGTTGAGATCTAAGCCCTCATCTTCGATCTTCTCGGCGCATTCTATCACATTGTCACCTATTATCTCTGTCGCCTCATCACTGGACATGCCGGAGTAATAGCCAGCGTGAACCGTGATCACCCAGGCGTTCATCTTGTCTCCCAACCGGGCGCTCTTCATTATGCGCTCCTTGCTCTTCTCTATGGTCTCCTCTTTCTCGGAGTTGAGATTGACGTAATAGGGAGCGTGGATGCTCAAAAGGATATCGTGTTTTTCCGCCTCTTCGCCTATCGCCTCGGCAGTGGACTCTTTCATCCGTGCCCCTCTCACGAACTGTACTTCCATAGCGTTCAGTCCTTCTTCTGCCAGGTATTCCATACTGTTTTTGGTTCCACTCACACCGTGGGGGGTGCCTCCTGGACCTAGATATATCATGTATCGGCATCTTTTTGTGATTTAAAGTAGTTTTGCATCCATAGAAAGAATAATAAACTAATATACCCATGAACCACCGAAAGCCAAGAAGATGAATATAACAAAGATGCAGAAAGGATCAGCCCATACCGGTTCGCTGCCAGAAGGATGCAGAAGATGTGCTGAAGGAGGGAAGATGGTCCTTCTGGTCACTGGAAAGTGCGAAGGAGCGTGCTGGTACTGCCCCCTCTCAGAGAAGAAAAAGGGAAAGGCGGTGGTCTACGCCGATGAGAAGAAAGTCAGCGGCGACAAAGAGGTTATCGAGGAGGCAAGGAGCATCGATGCTACCGGTACAGGGATAACCGGGGGCGATCCACTGTGTGAGGAGGACTATACGCTGGACAAAGAGGGTGACCCCGATTTCGTTATATCTCAGGTAGAAAGGACCGTTATGTACATCCAGATGTTGAAAAGCGAATTCGGGAAAGACCATCATATCCATCTTTACACACGAACTACAGATATAGACGCGGTGAGACGAGCCTATGATGCCGGGTTGGATGAGATCAGGTTCCACCCTGATGCAAAAAAATGGCACCGGATCGAGGAGACCGAGTACCCATTACTCTTGAAAGAGATAAAGGAAGAGGTGGATATCTCGTTGGGGATAGAGATCCCCAGCATACCTGAAAAGGAAGAAGAAACGATCCATCTTCTAAAGGAATCGGGAGAGTTCGTCGACTTCGTGAATATAAACGAACTCGAATTCTCCAGTACGAACACTGAGCAGTTGAAGAAAAGAGGCTACGAACACAAGAGCGACGTCTCTAGTGCGGTGAAGGGGAGCGAAGAGATGGCTTTGAGACTCCTGAAAAAGGATTTCAGCACTCCTTTACATTACTGCTCCCTAGCTTTCAAAGACGGCGTTCAATTGACCAACAGGATCAAAAGGAGGGCTAAGAACGTGTCTAAAAAAGAAGACCTGATAACGGAAGAGGGGACCATAATCCGAGGCATGATAGAAAGCGAAGAAGGAAAAAAAGTAGCTCAAGAACTCAGAGGAATATTCGGTATCTCTGAAGAGTTATTGTGGTACGATGAAGAAAAGGACCGTATAGAGTGCTCCCTGACTCTTCTGAGAGAGATACACGAAAGTCTAGAAGAAAAATGCTTCGGAGTCGAGATCTACCCGACAGCCGACGGGCTTGAAGTTGAGAGATGGCCCTTGGATCGATAGAGAACAATCACTTTTTATAATCCCCAGGATTTAGTGTAGGTATGGACGAAACAGAGATCGAACGGCGGTGGAGAGAACTGTTAGACTGGTACGAAGAGAACGATGTAACAAAAGCGTTGGTGGCTTTCTCAGGCGGGAAGGACAGCACCCTGGTACTCGACTCCGCTCTCGAAGCTCTCGAAGACGTGAAAGCCGTCATCGTGGATGATGTGATCTATCCGGAAAAAGAGACCACGGAAGCGAAGGAGAGGGCTGAAGAGATGGGGGCTGAGCATGAAATCCTACGGACCGATAAACTCTCCAATGAAAATTTCAGAGCGAACCCGCCCGACCGGTGCTACTACTGCAAAAAAGAACTGTTCGAATCCATCGACGGTGACGGGGTGATCCTCGAAGGCACCAACGCAACGGAGGTGGAAGGTCACAGACCCGGGTTGAAAGGCGTTGAAGAGTGCGCTAGGGCCCCGCTTCTAGAGAGTGGTATAACGGAGGATGAAGTCAGGGAGATCTTGAAGTGGAGAGGAAGAAAGGTCTGGGACAGGCCCTCTTTTGCTTGTCTAGCCAGCAGGTTCCCTCCCGGGAGAGAACTCACCGAGGAGGAACTGAAGAAGGTAGAAAGGATCGAAAATAGATTGTTCGATCTCGGCATAAAACAACTCCGTATCAGACACTTTGGAGACACCGCCAGGATAGAAGTCTGGCCGGAGGATATGAAGATCGTGATCGATAACAGAAAAAAGATCGTGAGATGGCTGAAAAAGGAAGGTTACGATAAAATGTTTTTAGACCTAGAAGGTTATATAACTGGATCGATATCTCATGAAGGGGGACGATAACATGGATGAATTGGAAAAACTGCTGGATGATTACAAAAAAGGTGATATATCTAAGGAAAAGATCAGAGAGAAGATACTCGATCTACCCTACACGGATTTTGGAGAGGCCAAAGTTGACACTTTCAGAGAGGTAAGGAAAGGGCTGCCCGAAGCGGTGTTCTGCCCGGGTAAATCAGAAGAGCAGTTGAAAAATATCGCCGGGGTGGGAGATCGGTTTTTTACGAGAGCAACGAAAGAGGACTTTGAAGCTGTCAGGTCAGTGAGGGACGATGTAGAGTACAAGGAGAAAGCGAGGATGATAGTGGTGGGAGACGTTAGTTTGGATGTTGAAGGTAAGATAACCGTGGTGACCGGAGGATCGAGCGATGTTCCCGTGGCAGAAGAGGCAGCGGTCACTTTAGAGAGCATGGGTTATTCCGTCGAAAGGTTGTACGACGTGGGTGTGGCCGGCATACATCGGCTGCTGCCTCACCTCGAAGGACTCAGAAATTCCGACGCTGTGATAGTGGCGGCCGGTATGGACGGTACTTTACCGGGGATAGTCGCCGGTATGATCGGGGCTCCCGTAATCGGGGTACCCACCTCCGTGGGCTATGGGACCGCAAGGGAAGGACGGTCCGCTCTCGAAACGATGCTGAACAGCTGCGCAACAGGGCTGGCTCTGGTCAACATAGATAACGGTTATGGAGCCGCGGCTTTTGTTCACCACATGCTGAAGGAGGATTAGAGATGAGGAAGACCGCCTATTTCGATCTGGAATCGGGGATAAGCGGCGACATGCTGCTGGGCAGTCTTATAGATCTGGGTGGAGACGTAAAACTATTGGATGACATCATAGAAGAGCTCGATCTGAAAAACGTTCACGTCGAGATTGAAGAGAGGTGCGAAGGTGTAAAAGGAAAAGACGTGACGATAAAATCCAAGGACCAGCCTCACAGAACCCTGGCCGATATCTTAGATATGATCGATGACGCTGAACTCGATGACGAAGTGAGGGCGCTAGCTTCCGAGGCGTTCAAGAAGCTGGGTGAAGTGGAAAGCGAAATCCATGACGAACCTATAGAGGACCTGGAACTCCACGAAGTGGGGATGGTGGATTCCATAATCGATATCATAGGAAGTATCGCTCTCTTTCACGACCTCAACTTCGACAAAGCCTACTGTTCTACCGTGACCTTCGGCAGCGGTTATACCGAATGTGAACATGGAAAGTTACCGGTCCCTGTTCCGGCCGTTGAAAAATTGTTGGAGGGATGGAAGGTGGGGTTCAGCCAAAAAGAAGGGGAATTGATCACGCCGACCGGGGCAGTCCTTTTGAGAGTGCTGACCGAGCAAAAAAAACCGCCCGACATGGAGTTAGAGAAAGTTGGGGTGGGCTTCGGCAGCCGGAAGATGAAAACTCCCAACGCCCTTCGGGTTTTCATGGGCACCGAGAGCAACATCGGCGAGAACGTTCATACCATACGTTTTTACGTAGACGACATGACACCTGAGGTCTTGGGATACGGTCTGGAAAAGATAAGAAAACACGCATTAGATGCCTATTCCGTTCCAGCATCTGGTAAAAAAAGCAGACCGGGTTGGGAAGTGGTGGTGATAACGGAGAAAAGTTCAGTCGAAAAAGTCATCGATAAGGTGATGGAAGAGACCTCCACACTCGGCCTTCGTATCGAAGACGTGAGGAGGTTCGTCAGCGGGCGAGAAGTGGAAACCATCGAGACAAAATGGGGTGAAGCGAAGGTCAAGATCGCAGAGAAAGGAAGGATGAACCCGGAATATGAAAGCTGTAGGAAGATAGCGGAAGAGAACGACGTGCCTCTACAGGAAGTCTACAGAGAAGTGGAAAGGCGGTACAGAGAAGAAAAATAATATTAATAGCATCATTTCATTGGAAAGAACACGCCCGATTGATGTAGTTTGGATATCATGAAGGCTTGCGGAGCCTTCTACCGGGGTTCGAATCCCCGATCGGGCATCCTCTGCTTTTCCCCTAGAGATCTTCGATATTTTCAGATGGGTCCCATATCCAGTCGGGGAAGAAACGATATGCGATGCCCATGGAGAACAGAGCTCCGAAAACGTTGGATATCAGATCAGCGACGGTATCGTCCAGGCTGGCTTGAAGCGACGTGCCGAAGCTCAGATCGAAAAAGAATTCACCGATCTCCCATACAGCTCCTACTGGAAACATGAATATGACCACCAGGAGAGGTATGATCCATGATTGAATATAGAGTGTTTCGGAGACCTTAGTTAGCTGGATGAGTACGAAAAACACCAACATAGCGACTATGCTCCCGGACAGGAAGTGAGTGATCTCAGGCCACAGGTCGAACAAACCATAAAACCCGATCGGTCTCCCGAAGGAATACAGAAAGAGGACTAGCGAGATCCAAAAATAATAGAGCGTGGAAAAATCCTGCTCCCTATCTCTGCTGATGATATCGGGAAAGAGGGTAACCATCAATGAAAACAGGGACCAGCCAGCGATGATAGAATTGCCGATCATGACTCCATAGACCGCCACCCCTGCAATACCCGCCTGCAATCCTCTCGATACCGTGAGAAGCCAGGGTCTATCGTACTCAGCGAAGGCCGAATTCAACAGCTTGACAAAATCTCCCCTGTGATCCCTTTTTTTGACCGTAGTTCTAAAATCGATCTTGATCCTTTCCAACCCTGGGGAATAGGCTTTCTTTATATATTGCTTAAAAAAACGAACTATGCAGGTACTAAAGATGGTGATCCACACCAGGTCAGACATGAAATGGAGGTTGCCTTCCAGCATCTCGGTCCCTAAAAGTTGATCGCTAATGAATCTGCTTATCTCCAGGATTATCGCTGAGGCGATGGTGAACAGAACCATGAATATTATGGTGAAGGAGAAGTTAGGGCGGAAGCTTGTGTGATGGTCTAGATTCAAAATCACCATGAAGCTGAGGATCGACACCACTATAGCAAAAAATATACTCCTGAATATGAAGTAAAAATCGATCACTCTTGCGAATCCACTGGCTCCTAACAGAAGCGGTAAAAAAGTCCAGAGAAAAAGATTTTTCTTAAGAAGGTAAAACTTATACCTGTCTTTTTCCAGCACCTCTATCTTGTATACTCCATACATCAGCCCCAGGTAAAAAACAGACACGATCATCCAGAGTATATCTAACCTGAGACCAGACATGATCAGACTCGCTACTCCTATCAAGACTATAGCCAACGAAAGATAACTTTCCTCATTATCATCATCCATAACACTGTCTTAAAGGTGAATTACAGGATATACTTTTTTTGTTATGAAAGCAAAACTTAAAGTTGTGCGAGTTGATTGGTAGCTTAAAAAGGTGTCAAAGATGGATCTCGATATGGAAGGTAATTCGGCACTTGTAACCGCATCAAGCAGAGGATTGGGAAGGGCTTCCGCCGAGGCCCTGGTAAAAGAAGGAGTGAACGTCGTCATAAACGGAAGAGATGAGGATCGATTGAACGAGACCGTCGACGAGTTGAGAAAAATGAATGGTGGCGCAGTCATCGGTCAACCCGGTGATCTCATGGAAAAAGAGGACATAGTGAAGATGGTCGAAAGGGCCCATCAGGAATTTGGAGGCATAGATCATCTGATCACCTGTGTGGGTGGACCACCCAGCATGCCGTTCAGAAAGAGTACGGACGAAGATTGGTACCGTTCCTTCGATCTACTAGTGATGAGCGTGGTAAGATTGGTAAGAGAGTCTTTAGACCACTTAGAAAAAGGGGAAGGCAGCATCGTCAACATAACTTCTATAAGCGTGAAAGAGGCCATAGAAGGATTGGTCCTCTCAAACTCTGTCCGTATGAGCGTGATAGGACTGATGAAAACGCTCTCCAAAGAGTTGGGTCCAGATGTGAGGGTGAACGCTGTTCTACCCGGTCCCCATGAAACGGCCAGGATACAGGAACTGATATACTCGGGGATGGAAGAAGGTCAGTTCGACTCTTACCAGGAGGGTCTCGATTCCTGGAGTGAAGATATACCGCTGAAAAGGATAGGAAAGCCGTCGGAACTGGGTGATCTCGTGGCGTTCCTCTGCTCGAAAAGAGCGAGTTATATCAACGGTACCGCTATCCCAGTTGACGGCGGAGGGAGCAGTTCTAACCTCTGAATCCAAGGCTCAAAACATCATCTAGGGACCTCTTTACTCTCCAACAGCTCTAGGAGATCTTCTTCCTCCAGTATAGTCGTGCCCTCTTCTCTAGCATCGTCCAACTTCGACCCGGGATTTTCGCCGACTACCAGGAAGTCCGTAGCTCCGCTCACGCTGGAAGTGACCCTACCGCCGAACTTTTCCACCAACTCCGAAGCTTCGCTTCTAGTGTACTCGTTCAAAGCACCCGTGAAGACGAACTTCTTGCCTTCCAAGAACTGTTCTGCCTCTTCTCCCCTCTCCGTCTCCATCTTGACTTCAAGATCCTTCAACTGCTCTATCATATCCCTGTTCTGCTCGTCCTGGAAGAATCTAACCACGCTCTCTGCCGTCTCAGGACCTACCTCGTCTATCTCCAACAGCTCTTCCTCGTCGACCACCATCAACTCATCTACAGTATCGAAATGATGAGCCAATACATCGGCCATGTGGCCCCCTACGAACCTGATCCCTAGGCCGTAGAGCACTCGTCCCAGACCGCGATCTCTGCTCTCGTCTATCTGGTCGAGCAGATTCTGGGCAGACTTCGCTGCCATCCTTTCCATACCTATCAGTTCGATCTTTTTCAGCCTGTACAGGTCGGGGATGCTCTCTACCAGACCGTTCTCCACCAGTTTGTCGATCACTTTGGGACCAAGCCCTTCTATATCCAAAGCATCTCTGCTACCCCAGTGCTCCAACCGTTGTTTTACCTGCGCTGGGCAGTTGGCGTTGATACATCTTCTTGCGACTTCGTCACCGAGCCTCTTCGCTTCGCTGCCGCACACGGGACAGGTGTCGGGCAGTTGGAAGACTCCTTCGCTCTTTTTTTCAGTCACCTTCACCACCTGTGGGATGATCTCTCCAGCCTTCTCTACAAGGACTTTATCGCCTATATTCACCTGTTTCCTATCCAGCTCGTCTTCGTTGTGGAGAGACGCTCTCTCCACGGTGGTCCCGGAAAGCTGGACGGGGTCTAGAATAGCTATGGGTGTCAATTTCCCCGTCCTCCCCACTTGCACCTCGATATCTTTCACCGTGGATGTTTTCCTCATGGCCGGGTACTTGTAAGCTATGGCCCATCGAGGATGTTTAGATGTAGCTCCCAACACCTCATGGTGGTCCAACCTGTTCACTTTCACTACCATGCCGTCTATCTCGTAGTTGAGATCCTCCTTCTTATCTTGCCACTCGTCGATATAATCGATGACGTCTTCGATACCCGTTTTTTTAACTATGTTCTCGTTCACTTTGAAGCCGGCCTTTTTCATCTCCTTCAAACATTCCCAGTGGGTATCGAATCCACCTTCTTCGTGATAGCTCAAAGTGTAAATGAATATATCAAGAGGGCGCTCAGCCGCCACCGATGGATCTTTGTTCCTCACGGTTCCCGCGGCTGCGTTCCTAGGATTGGCGAAGGGATCTTTTCCCTCTTCGATCCTCCTCTGGTTCATCTCTTCGAATTCATCGCGGGGCATGTACACCTCTCCTCTAACCTCCACGGTGTTCAACACGGTCCTGTCTCTCAACCGGAGCGGTATGGTCGGTACGGTCTTCAGATTAGGGGTTATGTCTTCGCCCCTCACCCCGTCGCCCCTTGTAGAACCTCTCTGGAATACCTTATCTTCGTAGAATAAAGCCGCACCCAGACCGTCGATCTTGGGCTCGATGACGTACTCGACCTCTTTCTCTTCTTCGCCTATCCCTTCTCTGACCCTTCTGTCAAAGTCTCTCAGCTCGTCGTGATTATAGGTGTTGTCCAAACTGAGCATAGCGCTCATGTGCTCGACGGTCTCGAATTCGTCTATCTCGGTGGAGATCACTCTCTGGGTGGGAGAATCGGGGGTTACGAGCCCGGGAAATTTTGCCTCGATAGCCTCTAATTCTTTCACCAGCATGTCGTACTCGTGATCGCTTATCTCCGGATCGTTTTCGATATAGTATTTCCTGTCGTGATACCGTATCTCCTCTCTCAGTTGCTCAGCTTTTGATTCGGCTTCGCTCTTTGAATCCGGAACTTTGAAGTCTTTTTCTACCAACTCAATCACCTCCGAGTATCTTCATCAACTCATCGTAGGACCGGGTGTTGACCACGTCTTCGGATCCCAACCAGGCTCTCCTGGCGGTGGCGATGCCGTACCTCATGAATTCTAGGTGGTTAAGGCCGTGGGCGTCCGTCCCGAGAGAGAGCATGACGCCCTCCTCCTTCGCCTCCCTAGCGTTCAACGAATCGAGATCCAGACGGTTTGGAAAAGCGTTTATCTCCAAGATCACGTCGTTCTCTTTCGCGCTCTTTATCAGCTCCATGATGTCTACATCATAACTTTCTCTCTCGCCTATCTTCCTACCGGTGGGATGAGCGAAGATATCTATGAGGCTAGTTTCGAAGGCCTTTTTTATCCTCTCGGTCTGTTTTTCCCCCTCCATCTTGAAGTTAGAATGTATCGCCCCCAGAACGATGTCCAATTCTTTCAAAGTCTGGTGGTCCATATCCAAAGAACCGTCTTTCTTTATATCCACCTCTATGCCCGATATCACGTTTATATCGAGTTCTTCGTTGGCCTCTTTTATCTCTTTCTCCCTCTCCTTTATGTCCTCGCTGGTGAGACCGTCCGCAACTCTAAGGCCTTCGGAATGGTCGGTCAAAGCGATGTACTCGTATCCCTTCCGCTGAGCTTCTTCAGCGACCTCGAAGACGGTGTTATGTCCGTCGCTCCAATCGCTGTGTGCTTGAAGATCACCCTTTATCTCGTCCCATCCCACCAATTCGGGCAGGCGGTCTTCTTTTGCGGCCTCTATCTCACCGCGGTTCTCCCTCAGCTCTGGTGGTATCCATCTCATCCCCAGCTTTTCGTATATCTCCTTTTCAGTTTTACCGGCGACCTTTTCATCGCTCTCTTTTTTGAAAAGACCGTATTCATTCAATTTATATCCCTGGTCGATGGCCACCTGTCTCAGCGGAACGTTGTGTTCTTTCGCCCCGGTGAAGTATTGAAGTGCAGATCCGAAACTGTCTCCTTCCACCACCCTCAGGTCAGCCTGTATTCCGCTCTTGAGCCTGACGCTGGTCTTGGTTTCCCCTTTTACCAAAACTTCTTCGACTTTTTCATAGTCCGCAAAAGCGTCCATCAACTCACTGGTCTCTCCCGTAGCCAAGATATCTACGTCCCCTACGGTCTCCTTCCATCTCCTCAGACTCCCGGCCTTCTCTATCCTATCCGCTTTCGGTTCTAGATGATCTATGATATCTTCCGCCACGGGGATGACCTCGTTGAGTAGGTGCCGGCCGGAGGTCTCCTCTAGCATCTCAATACCTTGTAAGATCTTATTCTGGGTCTTCTCCCCGAACCCTTTCAACTCTTTTATATTCCCTGCTTCCGCCTCTTTTTTCAGAGTTTCCAGGTCCTTCACGTTCAATTCTTCGTACAACTTTTTTGCACTTTTGGGCCCTATATCCGGGACTTTCATCACATCTATCAAGCCCGGGGGGAGTTCTTCTTTCAACTCCTCTAGATATTCCAGTGAACCGGTCTCTATTATCTCTTCTATCTTCACCTCCATGGCCTTCCCGACTCCCTCTATCTCTCTTAAACTTTCATCCTCGTAATACTTCCTGATATCGTCCTTCATCGAGTCTATCTTCCTAGCGGCTTTACGGTATGCCCTTGGTTTGAAATCCACTCCCTTCACTTCCAAGAGGTCCGCTATCTCGTTGAAAGTTTTAGCTACTTTTTTATTCATCATATCGGTAAAAATGTACTAGGTGGATTTAACGTTTTTGTGGAAGTGAACAGGTAAGAAGTGGTTTGAAGGTAAAGGGTTTTAAAAAAGGGGTGTGGGATTTCTCACACTGGCCCCTTCGCTCCAGGAGATCATTCACTAGTACCGGCGTAGCCCTGGAAATAGATAGTGTCGGAAATAGTGGTCATCTCAACTTCCGTGCCATCGTCGAACCGCGCATATACCGTTAATTCGGTGGTATACTCCCCTTCGGGTATATGGTCTGGAACCACTTTCATATGTACTGTAGAAACGGTATACTCGGACTTTTCTTCACTCACTGGTTCCGATTCAAGTTCTTCTGAGTAAAGATCTTCGCCGTCGAGCGTCGTTTCCCAGGAGAATACATAGCACTCGGGGAGTTCCCCTGAAGATAATATCCTGGTATAGTTCACGCTCACATGGTGGTAAGGATCTTCGAGTACTATCTCCGTCTCGAGGTCTATCATTCCCATCTCGAACCAAAAGCTAGATTCCTCTGTACTCTGTTCTTCTTCTCCTGTTTGAGCCTGGATCGGTGCATTCACTACAGCTCCGGAGGCTAGTAGCAGTACCACAGCCGTCGCCATGAGCAATTTTTTTGTTGACATTTTTAGTTCCTCCTAAAGACGGCTAAGACTAGGGTGTATAAAAAATTTTTTTTGTATCTAAATACAAATACTCCAGCATCGTGGATGAGTGTACAAAAATGTACTAAAGCGCCGTCTTAACTCATCTACGTTTTTTCGAAGACCATCTCTCTTTTTCTTTCTCCATCTCCAACCTCTTTTTATAATTATCCTCGAACTCTCTCAATTTACTCTCAACGTTTTTTTCATCAAAATCGGAAGGATCTACGGGAAGATAATAGTATTCAACTTCGCCCTCTTCCACTTCTTTTTCGAAAGGTTGAATCTCTCCGAACGATTTTTCGGGATACAGCTCTAGGTCGACGTGGCCCGAAGTTTCACTAACCTCTTTTTCCAATACGTCCTCTAATTCAGAACACAAGTCTAGATCGATCAGGCATTCCAGTGCCTCCGTGATCACAGCCGTAGATCCCTCAGCCTCTCTCACCTCTCTTTCCTTTTTGCTTTCTTCCTCTGTAAATATATCCTCTTCGCGCTGAGGAGGTTCTTTTTTTTCCTGGGTTATCTCTTCCTCCGACTCTTCTAACTCCTTTTCCCTCTTGTCAAGTGTCTCTTCTCTACTGCTCAAGTCTCTTCTTTCCCGGTCTATATCTTCTTTCATCTTTTTTAACTCTATTTCTCTCTCATCCAGCTCTTCCTCTCTTCGGTCCAACTCTCTTCTTTCCCGGTCTATCTCTTCTTTCAATTCCTTCAGCTCTCTTTCTCTTTCGTTAAACCGCTCTTCTCTGCTGCTCCTGTCTTCGCTTTCCTGATCTATCTCTTCCTTCAACTCCTGCAGTTCCTTTTCCCTCTCATCCAACCTTTCCTTTCTTCGGTCCAACTCTTTTCTTTCCCCGTCTATCTCTTTCTCCAACTCTTTCAGCTCTCTTTCTCTCACATCTAGCCTTTCCTCTTTCTTCTCCAACTCTTTTCTTTCCCCGTCTATCTCTTCCCTCAACCCATCCAATTCCTTTGCTCTCTCGTTCAATCTATCCTCTCTCTTCGCCAGATCCTTCCTTTTAGATTTTATCTCAGATTCCTTTTCTTTGATCTGTTCTTCCTGTTTCTCCAGGTCCTTTCTTTCTTTCTGGATATCCTTTCCTTTTTGAGAAAGGGTCTCTCTCCTAGATTTTATCTTATTTTTCATCTTCTCTATTTTCTCTTCCCTTTCTTTTACGTCTTCCTCTTTCGAGGCGAGGTCTTTTTCTAACTCTTCCAGCTCGGACTCTTTTTTATCTAATTTTTTCTTCTTCTGCTTCAATTTTTTTTCTTTCTTGTCAAGCTCTTTTTTCTTGGGCTCCAGCTCCTCTTTCATCTCCCTCAATTCAGCTTCTTCTTTGTTCAATCTTTGGACCTTGTCCGATAGGTCTTCGGTACATTCTTCCAACTCTTCCTCTTTTTTCTTCAGTTCCTTCTCTTTCTCCTCCAACCTCTTCTCTTTATCTTCCAGCTCTTCAACCCTCTCCTTGAAATCTTCTTTTTTCCTCTTCAGCTTTTCTTCCCGTCTTTCCAGTAATCGGTCACTCTCCTCTATCTCTTCCCTGAGGCCTTCGATGTTTTTCTTCCTTTTTTCCAGTTTCTGTTCTCGTTTATCCAATATCTCAGACATCTCGGAAAGATGAGCTTCCTCTTCTTCCAGCTCCTTTTTCCACTCCTTCAGTTCCTCTTTCTTCTCTTCAACCTTTTCCCTTTCCTCTCTGAGTTTTTTCTCTTTCTTCTTCAAGCCTTTCAGGCGGTTACCCATCTCGTCAAATATATCTTCCTCGGCTTCCACGACAAACCTCCTTCCCTCGCGGGGGTATAAAAGATAATAGAGTTCATTTTATACAAATGTTACGTTTTTTGTTAGCTCTTTTAAAATATATACCTAGCGTTCGGTGGTGACTTTACATCCTTTCGAGGTGACGATAACGGTGTGTTCACTCTGGCTGATCAATCCTTTCTTCCTCTCCACTAGCACGGGATAGTTCATCACGGCGCCGAAACGTCTCAGACGTTCCAACAGCTCCACGTGATCTCCCTCATATCTTTTACACCATCTGGCGGCGAAGGGAAGACTGCCAAAATTCTTTTCTATCCACTTGTAAAATTTAAGGTCTTCACCTTTCAAGTTCCGCTGTTTTTCCAACTTATAGATGTCTCCCGGCGAGTCCTCTTTCACCTTCCCCTTACCGTCTGTAGCGAACGGTTCTATCGCCAGCACCATGCCCTTCTCTATCTTGGTCCAGCCCTTAGGCACGTTGGGTATGGATGTGCCGGCATGAAGAACGTGGCGCTTCAATTCATGACCGGTGAGATTCGAGATCGGATTGAAACCTCTGCTGTTGATTATATTCTGTATGTTCTTCCCGACGTCTCGTGTGCGGACACCCGGTCGTATAGATTTTATTGCGACCCCCAAAGCTTCCTCGGCCGCCTTTATCAAAGAGGTGTGGCGGGAAGTACCTATCTCCACCGTGAGAGCGTTATCCGCTATGTATCCATCGACATGGCAGCCGATATCAAGCTTCACGAGGTCGCCCTTTTTGAATCGCTTTTCATCGTCTTCCACCGGAGTATAGTGGGCTCCGACTGAATTCACACTTATGTTCATGGGAAAGGCGGGCTCGGCACCGTGATCGAAGATGACCTTTTCGGCCTCTTCGGCCACTTCCAGATAAGATACGCCCTCGGCGCACACATCCTCGGCCTTCAAAAGCGCCTTTCGAGCGATGATACCGGCCTTTCTGTACTTCTTTATCTCTTCAGAATCCAAGTACATCACCGATCTCTTCTTTCGATATGGGGCCCTCTCTCAATATCTCAAAATCTTTTTCAGTCACTTTCACCACCGTGCTTCCCCGGCCGTACTCACACGGTCCGCAGTCTAGGTACAGTTTTATCCTACCCCTCAACTGGATCTTCACGGTCTCCACCTCTACGGGCTCAGGCCGCCCGTGGATATTTGCGCTGGTGGACGTGATGGGTCCATAATCTTCGATTATCCTTTGAGCTAAAGGATGATCGGGCACCCTTATGCCTTCGGTACCCTCGGAGGTCTCTACAACGATGCAGAGAGGACCCGGTAGAAACTCTTCGCCGAGGTCCCAGGTCGGATCCGGTATCTCCACGTATTCCGAAGCGTGGTTCAGATCCAGGTAGGCTGTGGATATCTTCTTGTCGGAGGGGGCTTCTTTGGCCGTTATTATCTTCTCTTCGATCCCATCCATGGATGGATCGGCCCCTATTCCATACAGGGTCTCAGTGGGATATACTATCAGTTCGCCGTTGCTCAAGACTTCGTTAACCGTCGAGAGCAGGTAAGGGGAGCAGTCCCCGTCGCATTCCTTTTTTTCACACCTGAATTCCATCATGCTTTCACCTCAGAGATATCTCAAGTTATTCAGTGCCCTCTTTATGTGTTCGTGAGCTCCTTTTTCGACCGGCGACATGTGACCCGGGTAAAGAGAGTTCACTTCCAATTCAGCCAATCTTCCCACGGACTCTTGGAGCGCTCTCATATCTCCAGTGGGCAGGTCCGTCCTCCCGACGCTCCCATGAGAGAACACCGTATCCCCAGATAAAAGTATCTTCTCCTCGGGATGATAAAGAGATATGCTGTCTTCGGTGTGACCCGGGGTGTGTAATACCTTGAAATCGGAATATTCCTTCTCCTCCAGAGTTTTGACCTCGAGAGGAGGTATCTTTCTGCCGAAATCACTGCCCAGAACGGTACGATCGTCGCCTTCTCTCAGAGCTTCCGCTTCCTTTTCCGCGGCGTACAGAGGAACTTTTAGCTCTTCAGACAATCTTTCGGCATCTCTAACGTGATCCACGTGCCGGTGAGTGAGTATTATGATGTCGAGACCTCGTTCGATCTCTTTCACCAGATCCAGAACTTGGTTGTAGAGACCCATTCCAGTATCCACCAGAAAGTTCTTTTCCGACTCTACCAAAAAGACGTTTGAAGAGTAGCCTCTGCCCATCACGCTGTGAACCTTGACTTCAGACATCAGCTGTATACCTCGATGAACTTTTCGAACGAACGGTCGTACGTTTCTTCCACATCGTCGGGAAAAGCGCAGGCCGGCAGTTCGTTCCTACTCAGATGATACTGGATACAATCACAGCATTTGCCTTTCCTCGAACATCCCGGATAAGTGCAGTTGCAGTTATCCAGGTTTTTCTCTTCGGTACATTCCATATTGATACCTCTCACTGCCGGGATGTTTTCTGTTTATTTATTGTTTTTTATCGCTGAGAGGAAGAATCTAGCTTTCTTCTTTCTCATACTTTTATCCTATCAAGTTTTTTATTTATT
>JBKHKA010000011.1:0-50932 GCA_046537845.1 Candidatus Aenigmatarchaeota archaeon | reverse complement strand
TGTTCCGGCGACAGAACCAAAGGCTACGCTAGAAACACTCACGACTAACAAGATGATCACCAATAGACTCATGCTTTTTTTGATCGACATATTTTCGGTTCCTCCAAAATCAGAAGTATAACAGAGAGTGAGTGTTAAAAAATTTTTATATGGGAGAATTTTAAATTAAGATTGTAAATATATTCCTATGAGAGGGAGTCGATCCATGATATGTATATAATGGGAATCTTTCGAGTTTTTCTCTGAACGATCTTTCTAGTCGGTGGATGATAATGAAAACGAGTTAACCACATCACCTTTTAATACCGTTAAACTATCTATAGATATGGAAAAGCGCAGAGTGACGATAGCGGTAACAGCGGGAGCCGTTCTGGGCATACTCTGCATAATAGGCGTCGGCGCCAGGATCGGCTATGCAGGGAACGAACTCTTCCTTATCGCGATGTGGTACAACCGCGTGATCATGGGCCTTCTGATAGGTCTAGCTTCCGACATCAAGTTGATAGGATCGGACAAAAATTTTATCGTCCGTGGAGCACTTTTAGGGCTTCTCGTCACCTCCGCGATAACGCTGACAAGCGGTTTCCTCGACTGGCCCAGTTTCTTCGTCGGGATAGTTTACGGCGTGATAATAGACTGGGCAGGGACGAGATACGGATAAACGATACCCATCTATTAGACCTAAAAGCATCTCCATCATGCTTTGGATATGAGACCAAACTCATAAATATCATAGACCCCCTATATTGGCCTGATAAGGATGAAGAAGAGGTATGTCGTGATAGTTGCTATAACCCTGATCCTTTTCGCTGGTTTCACAGGGTGTGTCTACGAGGACGACACCGCAGATGTCGAGGTCGAGGTCGTCGAGGCTGAAATCAGGTCTGAGGATATGGAGGGAGATCCCCCTGAAGAGGGAAACATATTTTTATTCCTGAACATAAGTGCCAACATGTCGGAGGAGGGAGACCCTGTAGGTCTTGATCCCTCGTACTTCACCCTTGAGACCGAGGAGAGGGAAGAATACGAGTACGCCGATTATAACCACGACGAATTCCCGTTTTTCCCGAATGCGAGTGAAGAGGAAAATTTCTGGTTAGGCTTCGAGATCCAGGAGAACGAAACCGCCTCTGAACTCATCTACGATCCTTTAGAGGAGGACCCCCAAAGGATAGACGTACCTCCCTATGAGCAGATAACCGTGTGAGAGAAACCCTTCCAGTAAGGCGGCAGCTAGGCTACCGGCTCATAAAAAAGCTGTTTCTTAGGGTCCACCGATATCAACAGCAACTTTTTTTCGCTTCACAGCAGCTAGAGCTCCCGGTGAACTCTATCCCTATGGTTTTCGCAACAGCTTCTTCTATCATCTCTTCAGGGATCGTTTCATAGGTCTCTCCTTCATATCCAAAGACCCTGCAGTCGTTGCCCCCTCTAGTGACTTCTGAGCACTCCGGATCTGTAACATCTTCACAGGAAGGACAATAACTGTCTTTCACCTCATACTCCTCGTTCACTATCTCCTCGATATCTTTACCGTTGATCCTCAATGTGGGGGATCTCTTCACGCCACGGCTCTCAGCCTCTTCATCACTGGTGATCTTTGTTTTGTTCACGGTGATAGTCGAAACTCCGCCGCCGTGGATCTGATCTCTCAACTCTCTCACCGTTCTGTCCAAAGTCTCATCACTGGATCGACACCTTTCGCACTCCGAGATGTCCACGTAGAGGAGATCGATCACGAGTCTATCCTCTTTTTCACAGCATCCTTTTTCCATACTTTCAAATCATTTACTAAAAAAGTGTTGTATTTAAACCCCTCACTTTAAGGGTCTAAAGTACTACTTTTTATACTGGTTAGCACACCTTCTACTAACTGAACGAGACTCTTCACACAGGATCTTCATGTGCTCTCAGCCTGCAGCTCATCGGCGAACTTCTCTATCTTTGGCCCCCGACTTCGTCGACTCCCTTCTCGCTTTGATATCGAAACCTTTTTCCAGTTCATCTTTTACCCAGAGATCCACCTCCCCGATCGGTTTCTCGAGAGTTACCTTCACACCAGTTTGAGCCCCACCATGTAGAAGACTGCCAGGGTGATTATACCTCTGATCGCCCCCCCAATGATGTTGATGAAGGTGAACCATTCTCTCTCCATCCCTTCGCCCTCCTCCTCCGGATTCAGTAAGGAGAAAAGATACAAAGATACCGAGTCTATCATCAGAGGAGTGCTCAGTATTACCAAAAGGCCGTAGTAGCCGTACTTCTTCACGAATAGTTCAGAGTAATCTATTATCTTCTTTATGAATCGGTTATCCGTGGATGAGTACTTTTTGAGCCTTTTTCTCGCATTGGTGCTTATCTCAAAAACGATAAAACCTCCGATCCCCTTTCCGACAGCCAGTATTGTTATCAGGATCAGTGGATTGATATGATAGTTGAAAAGACCTATCTCGACCGGTATCGGAAGTATCACCGCAGCCAAGATAGAATACGCTAGAAAAACTATGGAGTAGGCAAACGGGTCGGTAGCTAGACTCGTCAGTATACCGATCAGATCCATCCTTAACGGGAGATTACCACTGATTAAAAGAATTTTTGTTTCATGTTAGGGATGATCGAACCAGTTCACCTTCATCGACCCTGTCCCGCCTTCAAGGCCCTTGACAGTTTTTCGCTCTCTTCGGCGCTGCCGAAGGTCACGATGACGTCGTTCTCTTCTATCTTCACCTTTGGAGAAGGATTGGTTATGAGCTCCCAATTTTTAGGGCTCCCTTTCTTTTCCTCCTCTTTCGGTTCGTATTTACCGAGAGCTACCAGAAGAGGTCCCTCGATGGATCGCATCTTTTTTTGGAATCGACTCACGGTGATACCTTCCGCGAAGGAATCGGAAGAGATCAGATACTGCTGTGCATCATATCCAGAAGTCGTTATGTCCTCTATGAACCGCGCCACTTCGGGTTCGAAGGAAGCGCTAGCCACCATCCGACCTGTCATCTCCGAGGGCGAAGATACATAGGTGACGCCGGCGGAATAAAGGGTGTTCTTCAACTCCCCGGTAGATCCTCTAGAGCCTCCTCGGCCTTGTCCAGGAACTTACCAGCTGCATCTATCTCTTCCAGTGTTTGTTTAGCCCCTTCGAGGTGTTCTCTCGCTTTCTCGAACTCATCTTTCTCTTTATAAGCTATACCGAGGTCCACCCTGTATTCGGCTTTGTTGAAGGGGACTTCCAGGTCTTCCATGATATCCAAAGAGTTCTTGTACCGCTGGATCGCTTCATCTACTCTCCCCTCCTTCTGGGCTATCATCCCTTTGATATGGTGGACCGCCGCTAGACCTATCTCGTCGTCTATCTCCTTCATCAGCTCCCTCACTCCTTCGAGGTATTCTGCAGCTTTCTCGATTTCACCCATCCTGGTGTAAGCTTCCGCAGCGTTGAAAGAACCCCATCCCATGAACCTCTTGTTGTCTATCTTTTCGGCATACTCCACGCACTTATCGAAGAATTCTATGGCCTTGTCTAGTTCTTCTTTTTTCATGTATTGATCGCCGAGGTTGTTATGAGCCCTGGCCAACTGGCGGTAGGAATCCCTTGCCTTCAGAGGCGGCAGGCTCATCTTGAAGTGGTCGATAGACCGGTCGTGTTCTCCCATCTGGCCGTAGACGATAGCCAGATGGAGGTAATTGAGCGCCAATTCTTTGTCGCTGTCCGCTTCCCTCGCCTTCTCTAAAGCTTGCTGATAATGAGCTTTAGCCTTCTCGAATTCACCCGCTCTCCAGTACACGTAACCGATGCCTCTGTAGCTCCGGGCTATACCCTCCAGATCTTTCATGTCTTCACACATCTTCAGTGCTTTCTCAAAGTACTCTTCCGCTTTCTCGTACTCTCCAGTGTCGTTGCTCAACTCACCCAGTCCGATCAGACCACGAGTACGCATCTCATCGTTACCTTCTTTTTTGCCCCTTTTGACCATCTCATCATATATCCTTTTTGCCGAGTCCCAATCGTTGCGGTCGGAATAGAGTCCGCCCAACCTTCTCAAGACCTCGTACTCTTCATCATCCTGCGCTCCCAAACTTCCGGTCTTACGGAGAGACTTCAAGGCTCTCTCAAAGAGGTCGATAGCTGTAGCGATATCTAGGCCTTGTAAAGCATTTTCAGCGGCTTTCTTTGAGTACCCGTAAGCCTTCTCATAATCTCTGCCTTCGAAGAAGTGTCGGCTCAGTTCGAAATAATGCCTTTCTAGTTCGTTCTCATAGAAGTCCTCCAAGATCTCTCCGATCTTCTTGTGAGAGACCCTCTTCCTGCTCTTGCCCATATCCTCGTTGATGATGGTCTTGGTCTGGGTGTGATGGAATCGATATACCTCTTTCTGCCCAGGCCGTTCTACCTCTTCTATCAGCCCCCTCGTCTCCAAACTATCTACCACGTCTAGGAGCTCTATCACGTCCATATCTACGACTCTTTCCAGTATCTGGAAATCGAACTCGGTGCCGAGCAGAGAGGCGTACATCAAAACTTTTTTCTCGTCTTTCTCCAAGTCCTCTATCTTCCTGCTGGTCATCTCTTTGATGGATGAAGGGATGCTCATCTCGGAGAGAGCCTCTTCAGGGTCCCAAATGAACGATTGAGGGTCTATAACGCCTTCCTGCATCAACGACTCCACTATCTCTATGGCATAGAAAGGATTGCCCTCGCTTTCTCGATATAGGGTCCAGAAGAAATCATCCGAGAGATCTTCCCGTCCCAAATACTCTTTCACCAGCTCTGACAGCGCGTGCTGATCCAGCCTCGATAATTCTACGATATCTAACACTTTCTCCTCCTTCAGCCTATCTAGAGTGTCCTTTAGAGGAGGTCTTTCCTCCTCATAGCGCAGTTCCTCCGGTCGATAGGCTCCGAAAAGCATTACTCTTTCATCCGAGATGTTCCGAGCTAGATGATGGAGCAGTTGAGCGGACGAATCATCTATCCAGTGGAGGTCGTCCATGAAGAAGACCACCGGCCGCTCTTTGGAGAGATCGATGATCAAGTCCGTGACCCGGTGGAACATCATGTTCTGTCGATCAGAAAAAGACGTTTCTTCGATCTCATCCTCCTCCCCACCACCGCCGATAAAGCTCATTGGAGTGGCATCCTCCGTACTTGTAGCCGCAGCCTGCCCGATAAAACCAGGTCCAACGTCCTCCTCTACCTCTTCTTTTTTTCTCTCATCCCTTTCGATATACTCACCCAAAGCTTCGTAAAATGGGAGATAGGGCTGGCTGCTTTCGTAATAGAGACACCGACTTTTCAGAACCTCAAAACCGCTGCTCTCGCACTCTTCTAGGAATGCCTCAGCGACGCGGGTCTTTCCAACACCGGTCTCTCCCTTCAGGAAGATGCATCTTCCCTCGCCCGATGAGACTCTATCTTTGTAGTGATCCAATTCAGTCAAGACCTCTTTTCGATCTACGAATCGATGACGATCGTTATTCTGGTCCCTCGACGTAGGTCTCATTTAACCTTAATTGGATTTTATTAATGATAAATCTTACCCTTCTATCGGAAGGCAACTGATATCTCGGTTGAAGAAGATGGAGAGATCACCCTAATCATTATATATTCCAATACACATCTTATGATTGAAAGAGCATGGTAGGCGGCATGGGAGAGGATGAAGACCGCTCTTGTAATATTTCCTCTAGTGTTGTGATCTACGTGATCATCTTCTTTCTCTTGTCTTCCCCATTTTTACCCTCATATACCACTGGTGAAGAAGCGCTCTCAGATAACACTCAGGATTGCGGGGTGAAGAGCAGTATGGAGGGGATCAAAAGGATCGAAGATGAAGGCATATGGCATGTCGAGGAGAGGGATCCTTCAGAAGGCCCCTTCGGGACCAACACCACCACGTTATCATTGGAACTCACGGCCTACGGCGAAGAGATGATCAGGGTTCAGCCTTTCGACTGGGTATTCTGTATGGACTCCTCCGGAAGCATGGACTGGAGCGATCCCAACGATCAGCGGATAGCGGGGGCGCAGCGTTTCGTTGATCTTGTGGAGGAGAACGCGTCGGGCTCAAGGGGAGCCACAATAGATTTCGATAGTAGTGCCCATCTGGTCAACGATCGACATCTCACCGATGATTATGATGCTATCAAAAGTGATCTAGATACGATAGATGCGAACGGAGGCACCGAGTATGCTCCGCCTCTAGATCTGGCCTTGGATGAATTCCAAAATCACGGTAATACGTCGCGGCCGTGGTTCAACTTATTTTTGACCGATGGGGAGAGCGAATCCGGTGGTTTCTGGGATCTAGTGGACGAGCACGCGGACCTAGGTATACCGATTTACACCATAGGATTTGGAGAAGCCGATAAGGATACCTTAAATGAGATGGCCATTCGGACCGGCGGCGAATATAATTTCGCAGAAGATGCGGAGGACCTAGAGGACGTCTTCGAGAGCATATATGAAGAGATCGCTAGGAAAGACAGGACCGCGGTTCTTTCCCCTCCCGACGAGCCCATGGTCCGGGAAGTTCTACCTTCCCATCTCGAATATGTCGAGGGGAGCGCCGATCCCCAAGATAATTTTACCGTCCGCGAAGAGAACGAGAACACAATACTAGAATGGGATAGGGAGAAGATGGATGTCAACGAGACCTGGGAGTTGAAGTACGATATCCGAGCTAACGAATACGCTCACGACCTACCCATAACTGCCTACGATGGAGGGGGTGACGCTCTGTCTAGGGTAGCATATGAAAATATCAGTTCAGAAGAGATAGAAGTGGTTCCCATGGAAGGCCCAAAACTGGACGTACACGGTAGACCACAACCAGTGATAGGAGCTTCTCGGTGGGAAAAGGTGATGGTGGGAGAAACTGTGACGTTCAAGAACATGACTTGGGATGGAGAGGAGAAGAGTGATTGGCCCGGGGACTGTGAGATCGACCGCTACCAGTGGGAACTCGGCGACGGGACCGAAAAGGAGAACTCTACCATCGAACATATCTATGATGCACCGGGCACCTATCGAGTGGATCTGACCGCTACAACGCTCTGCAACGCCAGTGAGACTGTACAAGAAAATATCACCGTCCACCCTGAAGATTCTTTTATCTTTGAAGTGGAGATAATCGACCATGATCAAGAAGTGGTCGAGGGAGAGGAGGTAAGCATTGATTACAGGGTCACTAATACAGGATATGATGAAGAAACGCAGAACATCGAGTTCGAAGTGGACGGAGCTGTGGAAGACAGCCTGGATATAACTCTTGAAGGGGATGAAGAGTACGAGGGAAATTTCACATGGAGGACCGAGATAGGAGATGCGGGCTCTCATCAGCTGGCGGTCAAGAGTGAAGATGACAGGGAAGAGAGGAGCGTGACGGTACTAGAAGAGTATGTACTTACCGTCATGGTCGAGGGTGAAGGAACGGTCGAAGTGGATCCCGAGAAAGAAAAGTACGTGGATGGTGCGGAAGTGGAGCTGCAGGCGGTACCCGTCGAGGGCTGGACTCTCAGCCGATGGACTGGGGATATGGAGAAGGAGCGTGATTTGGAAGAGATCACCATCATCATGGATGAGGATAAGCAGTTGACTGCTCACTTCGTAAAAGAGTACGAACTCACCATCGATGTGAAGGGAGAAGGCACGACGGAACCTGAACCGGGCGTACACACCTTTTCCGAAGGTGAAGAAGTGGCCCTCGAAGCCTTACCTGAGGAAGGTTGGATATTTGAAGGATGGACCGGAGATCAGCAAAGCAGTGAAGACTCCATCACCATAACGATGGACGCTAACAGATCCATAACCGCCCACTTTGAGACGAACGAACACGAGCTGACGATAGATGTTGAGGGAGAAGGTACCACGGACCCCGAACCCGGGACCCATACGTACAAAGAGGGGGCCGAGGTGGTTATCTGGGCGTTCCCTGACGAAGGATGGTATCTTGAAAGATGGTCTGGAGATCACCAGGGACCGGGAGAAAGGATCACCATCACGATGGACGGTGATGAGCAGGTAACGGCTCATTTCGACGAACTGTTAGAAGTGATCATAGAGGTGGAGGGGAACGGCACGACCGATCCTGAGCCGGGAACCCACTTTTATCAACCTGGAGAAGAGGCGGTGATAGAAGCTCGGCCGGACCCGGGCTGGGAGTTCGACCAGTGGCAGGGACTGGAGAATAACGAAGATCATTCCGAGGAGATAAGGGTGATGATCGATGAGGAGAAGGATATAACCGCTAACTTCGAAAGGACAGAACCGGAAACAGAGAGCGAACTGAACGATGATACCCTAGAGGAAAAAGATTACGGAGTATCCACGATCTCGAGATGGTGGCTTCTTTTGCCTCTCCTAGGGATACTCATGAGCATAATATTAGGTGAATGGATGGAGAGGAAAAGGAGGAAGAACCGGGATCGAGGGCTCTAGGCCTGACAGTGGATATGTGCTAAGGGAGGCGTTGTTTTCAAAATCACCGTAAACATTATTAGGTCCTAAGGTAGTAGATATAGTAGATTTTTATGAGCAATGGAGCCATAAAGAATCTCAGTAAGATACCGGGTGTGGGAAAGTCGACCGCACAGACCTTAGTGGAAGAACTGGATATCCAAGACACGAACCAACTTTTAAAGCTCACTCCAGATGATCTGGAGGGAGTGAAAGGTTTTGGTCCCAAAAGAGCAAAGAAGATACTGAAGAACACGGAGGTATGGGCCAAAGAATGTGAGCGGTGTGGTGAATTAGCCGACCCTGAATCCGGCTGCTCCGAGTGTAAAGAAGAGTTATCAGAAGAGATAGATGAGTTCGAAGCAGAGCTTGAAGAGATGGAAGAAAAGCTCGAAGAGGATGAGCTTGAAGAGCTCCAAAATGCACTAGAAGTGTCTAAGTCTCACCTGAAAGAAGGAAACCTTACACCCGGTTTTCACTCATTAGATGGTGTGAAAAAAAAAGCTGATCTCTTATCCACGAAGAAGGATTTCGCAGAGGAAAGAGAAGAGCTCCAAGAGATGAAGGAGAGATTGGAAGAAAAGAAGGCAGAACTCGACGATAAAGAGCGGAGATTGGCTATAAGGGAGGAAGAATTGGAGGAGAGAGAAGAATCCTTTGAAGATCTAAGAGCTGAGCTTGAAGGGAGGAAAAAAGAGGTTGATAGACAAGAAGATCAGTTGAGAGATAAACTGGACAAGGCGAGAGATATCGAGAGGGAACTCGTGGAGAGGGAAAAGGAGATAGAGGAGAGAGAAGAAGAGATAGAGAGGAAAAGAGAGGAGATAGAGCAGAGAAAAAGTGAATTAGAGGAGACCGAAAAGAACGGTGCCGCAGCGGAAGAGATGTCTAGGGACCTAGAGATAGAGAGGGAATGTTCTATCTGCGGAAAAGATATCCCAGAAGGTGAACCTAACTGCCCTTACTGTGGGGCCGAATCAGATGAATTGGGAGAAAAAAGAGAAGAGATGGAGGAACAAGAGGAGGCTTTTGAGGAAAAGAGAGAAGAGATAGAGCAGAGAGAAAGTGAATTGGAAGGGATGGAAGAAGAGCTGAGGCAAAAAAAGCGGCGATTAGAGCGAAGAGAGGTTGAATTGGAAGGGATGGAAGAAGAGCTGGAGAAAGAAAGAGAAGAGCTGGAACAGAAAGAACAGCGACTGAAAGAAAGGAGTCAACGGTCCGGAGAGATGGTCCAGGGGGAGAAAGAACCCGGCGAGGCGGGATTTGAAGGACCCCCTAGCCAAGGGAAGGAAAAAATTGACTCCAAGCACGGCCTTCAGGAGAGGGAGGAGAAGCTGGAAAAAAAGAGAGCGGAGATAAGAAAAAAAACTAAGGAGCTGAAGAAGGCCCGAAAAGAATTTGAAGAGAAGGAAAAAGAGCTGGAAAGAAAGGAACAGGAGCTCTCAGAAAAAGAGAAGGATCTGAGAGAGGAAAGAGAAGAACTGGAAGAGATGAGAGAAGAGCTGCGTCAGAAGAAGGCCGACCTGCAGGAGTGGCAGGACGAGCTTCATGAAAAAGAGAGAGATATAATCTATAATAAACACGGTACAAAATTATCCAATAAGGTCAAAGACGTCAGTGAAGAGAATAAAAGAAAAAGAAGGGGCGGCGGCATAAAGGACGTGAGCGCAACATATAACAGGAAAAAAAAGCCCAAGAAGGTCAAAAAATTGAAGGGCAGAATTAAAAAGTCTAATGGGATCAAAGATGTGAGTGATGAAAAGTCCGATCATAAAAAAGTAGACGAGTAATGAATCTAATCCCATAATATGATCAAAGGATGTTAATATGAAGGCTAGCAGCCAAAAAAGAAAGAAATCCGAGGTCGTAGAAGAACTCACCCGGATATCCGATATCGATACCAAAAGAGCTGAAAGACTGTATGAGTTGGGTTGTGAGTCTCTGGATGATATCGTCGACCAAGAGTTAGAAAAATTGAAAGATGCATATCAACTCGACGAGGAGGACGCCGTCAAGATATCGAACGAAGCAAAAGAGATAAAAGAACGATTAAGAGATGAAAAGGAAAAGAAAGGATCCACTGAAGATCAAGAAAAATTATTAGGAGGGCTCGAGAAGATCAAACAAACCATCGCTGAATCGGAGATCGATGATGATATAGAAGAATTGGAGGAAGTCGTGGACACTATCCAGACGGAGATGTTGTATGATGAACTAGCGGGGGAAGATGAAATAGGGGAGATCATAGTCTTCGAATGCCCGGAGTGCGGTAGTGACGTAGGTCCAGACGATCCTGAGTGTCCCAACTGCGGTATCATTTTTGAAGAAGAAGAGGTGCCGGAGCTAGAGGGATTGGAAATAGAGGTGAAAGAAAAATTCGATGAATTGAAGCAGAAGTTGTTCATCCTTAGAGGTACGGATCTGGAGCTGGATGAGTTGAAGAACTTTACGTACGGTGCCAAGCAGGCGATAGAGGCGGAAGAATACGAGGAATCTCTGGTGATGATAGATGAAGGCCTCGATATCGCAGATGATCTACTCTCTAAGGAGAAAAAAGCTCTTCAGAGGGAAGTAAAAGCATTGAAATATAGAAAAAGGAAGATGCAGGGGTTGGAAGACGAGCTCGAGGATATGGAGAAGGAGATAGAAAAAAAGAAGGATATAAAATTCAGATTGGAAAAGAGGATCAAAGAATTGGAGGAGGAAAAAGAAAAGGAACTGAAGAAAAAAAATGAGAAATTGAAGCAGATGGAAAAAGAGATAAAAGAACTAGAAGGGGAAGTTAAAACATTGGAAGATAAAAAAGAGGAGATGGTGGAGGTAAAGGGCGACCTAAAATATATCGAGAACAAGATCGAGGAAAAGAGGGACGTGAAGGAAGAGCTAGAAAAAAAAATCAAAAATTTAGAAAAGGAGAAGGAAAGAAAGCTGAAAGAGAAAAATAGAAAATTGGAGCAAAGGAAAAAAGAGATAGAAGAACTAGAAGGTGAAGTTCAGGCATTGAAATATAAAAGAGAGAAGATGGAAGAACTGGAGGAAAAACTCGAAGATATGAGGGTTGAGATAGAGGAAAAAAAAGAGGTCAAGGCAGGTCTAGAGGAGGAGATCAAGGGATTAAAAGAGGAAAAAAAGAAAAGGATGGAGGAGAAAGAAGAGGTCGCGAAAGAAAAAGAGCGGCTCGAGCAGGAAAAAGAGGAAACGATCTCGGAGAGAGAAGAAGAGATCGAGAGGATGACAAAGAAAATAGAGCAAAAAGAAAACAGGATCAGGGAGTTGAACAGGATAGAGGGGAGGAGAAAAAGTAAGAAAGATTCTGGTACGATCAAGGAGATAAGCGGCGAAGGTGAAAGTAAAAAGATATTCGGCGGTGTCAGGGATATCAGTGAGGAAGATTGAACTGCTGTGACGTTTTTTAGAGCGATCTAAAGACTGAAGGTACTATAGTAAAACGATCTAGAGATGGATTTCGCCTTTTACAGACGATCGTTATGATGGACCGACACGCGTCATATCCCTATCAGGACAGCTTCGTTCTCACCAAGGGGAAGCCACACCGCCGAAGGCAGTGGTGATCAACATCGCGAAGGCGAGCAGAGATAAACCCGCCAAGAGTATCATATCCCGTTTCTGTTGATCGGACAGGTCTTTGGCGGTGAAAAGAGCGAAACTGGCAACAAAAGCCGGGAAAAATACGGCTATCGACCCGAGAAGAACACCCGTAGCCCGCAGGTTCTCTTTAAGGTTGACATCGTCGCCGTCATCAGCTTCGATGTAGCCTCCTATGGAGACCATCACACCGCCGACCACCATGACCACCACCGCAAGGACCAACGCCATACCTAACGTCTGGTAGATCCTATCGGCGGAGAACATGGACGAGGTAGAGTATTGTTGGTAAGATTGATACTGATAGCCTTGTTGTTGTGCCGGTTGTTGTTCTCCCTGTGTGCTTTGTTGTTGATCTTCAGGAGCGGGTGGTATTTCCTCATCTATATTTTGTTCTTCTACAGTTTCTTCATCCAAAACATTCACCTTTTTAAGTAAAAAGGATCATCATTATAAATATCTTTTCAAAAAACCCTAAACTATCACAGACCGAAGTTGATCCATTTTCATCTTATACGGCTCATTCGATCATATCCGAAGGCTCTAAGATTTCTTCGAATTTTTCCGCATGGATCATGAAATCTTCTTCACCGCTTAACACGATCCTCACTACATCTATGTCGTCGTTCTCTTCCAAGAATCGTTTGATCTCGTCCAAAGCTATATCCGCTGCTTTTTCAACAGGGTATCTATAGGCGACTGTATTTATTGCGGGGAAAGAAACACTTTTAACCCCGTTCTCTACAGCCACTTTCAAACTGTTCCTGAAGCTCTTCCTGAGTTCTCCTTCATCCTTTTCGTATCCTGAGTATATCGGAGCGACGGTATGTATAATATGGTTTACTGGAAGCCTATATCCGTTTGTAACCACAGCCTCACCGATGTCTATCTTCCCCAATCTCTTACATTCCTCATAAAGCTCTGGCCCTGCGGCATCGTGTATCTCTCCAGTGACACCCACACCCGGAGCCAATCTTCTATTTGCGGAGTTCACCACTGCGTCCGTGTTTTGAGAAGTCAAATCTCCTTGGACAAGCTCGAGTTTAGCCCCCTCTATCATGGTGCTTTTTCTCACCCTATCAACCTCCTTATCAATATCAGTGTGATGGTTTGATAAAAAGTTTTTTGAAGTCAAAGGGAACTCTCAGGAGTCGATGATCATCCCATAGTGGCTAGCTGAATATCTGTTCGAACTTTTCCGCATGAACTCTGAAAGACTCATCACCGTACAAGACCATCCTAACCAGTTCGATATCGTCGTTCTTTTCCAGGAACTTTTTGATCTCGTCCAGAGCTATCTCCGCTGCTTCTTCAGCGGGGTAGCCGAAGGCGCCGGTGCTTATGGCGGGGAAGGAAACGCTCTTCACGTCATTCTCCACGGCCACTTTAAGACTGTTCCTGTAGCTCTTCCTCAAAAGGGCCTCGTTTTCCCGTGCTCTCGAATAAACGGGTCCGACGGTATGGATCACGTGGTCGGCCGGAAGTTCGTATCCGCCGGTTATGACCGCTTCTCCTGTTTCGCATCTTCCTAGCTCTTTGCACTCTTCGTATAGTTCTGGGCCCGCAGCACGGTGTATGGCCCCTGCGACACCTCCTCCCGGGGCCAATCTTTTGTTGGCGGCGTTCACCACCGCATCGGTGTTCTGAGCGGTTATATCGCCCTGCACAAGTTCTAATGTTGAGCCATCTATATCGGTCTTTTTTCCAGCCATGTTCATTCCTCCTTTCTCAGATGAGAGATGCTAGGATAAAAATCTTTGTTCTTACATCTCCTCAAGTGCTCTTTCCAGATCGTTCAGCAGGTCCTCGACTTCTTCGATGCCCACGGAGAGCCGCACTAGATTATCTTTTATGCCGACCTTTTCTCTCTCTTCTTCACTAAGGTGTGAATGGGTCATCAGCGAAGGTATCTGGACCAAAGATTCGACACCCCCTAAGCTGCCCGCCAGGGTGAAGAGATCGAGTTCTTCGACGAACTTTTTAGCTTCTTTAAGACCGCCTTGGACTTCGAAAGACAGCATACCGCCGTAGCCGTCCATCTGTGCCTTTGCAAGGACGTGCTGCGGATGCGATCTCAGCCCAGGATAATACACATCCTCAACTTTTTCATGCTCTTCAAGATACTCCGCGGTCTTGTATGCGTTCCTGAAGTGCAGCTCCATCCTCGGCTTCAAAGATTTTATACCCCTGATGGCGAGCCAAGAATCGAAAGGAGAGAGTATGGCTCCCGCGGCCTTCTGATGAAACTTTATCTTTTCGTGGAGCTCCTCATCACGGGTTATCACGCCTCCGCCGATGAGATCTGAATGACCGCCCAAGTATTTGGTCAAGCTGTGCACCACCACGTCGGCACCCAGCTCGAGCGGCCTCTGAAAGTAAGGCGTGGCGAAAGTGTTGTCCACCACCACTTTGGCCCCTACGTTGTGAGCTATCTCTGAGATCTCACCGATATCCGCGATCTTCATCAAAGGATTGGTGGGTGATTCTAACCAGATGATCTTTGTTTCTTCTGTCACCTTTTCCTCCACCTTCTTTGGATCCGTAGCATCCACGTAATCGGTGTCCAATCCAAAATCTTTCATGACTTCGTCGAAAAGCCTTTTGGTCCCTCCGTAGAGCTGTTCGAACGCCACTATATGATCGCCCTCTTCAAGAAGGGATGAGAGCACCGCGGTCTCGGCTGCCAAACCTGAAGCGAAAGCTAGACCGAAATCCCCGTTCTCTAGGGAAGCGAGTTTTCTTTCCAATCTATATCTCGTTGGATTGCTAGTCCTGGAGTAAGAGTATCCTTCTTCCAGCCGATCTATGCTCTTCTTGGCGAACGTGCTCGACGGGTGTATGGGAGTGACCACATCACCATCTTTCGTTTCCTCCGGGTCTTCGGCTTCGTGTATGCATCTTGTCGAAAAACCACCTTTTTTCATGATGAACCCTCGCTTTTCTCTTACGGCTATGAAGGACCCTTTCTTAAAACTTTCTCACCTCCGGCAACCTTTAAAATAAAAGAAGATGTTGAGGGAAACGATGAGTACCCAAAAACGTCGCATAAATGCGGACCTTCATATCCACGGGAGATATTCGAAAGGAGTCTCCGAAAGGATGGAGTTCAAGACACTCAGCAGGCAGAGCGAAAGGAAGGGCATAGGGCTTTTAGGTACTGGCGACTGTTTATGTCCTCGCTGGAGGGGGGAGATAGAGAAGCTGGAGAAAGAAAGGGGTTCGGTCTACACTCATGAAGATATGAAGTTCATGCTCACCGCCGAGGTGGAGACGGCCGACAGGGTCCACCATCTTTTGATATTCCCGTCGCTCTCCAAGGTCGAAGAGATGTATGAGAGGCTTCAACGTTTTTCTTCGGATATAGATTCAAACGGCAGACCCAGGCTTGAACTTTCCGGTGAAGAGCTGGCTCTCATGGCGCTGGAGAGTGGATGTCTTTTCGGTCCGGCTCACGCCTTCACACCTTACACGGGTCTTTACGGCAGACACGATTCTTTGACTTCAGCCTACGGCAGGTTCGGCGGCGAGATAGACTTT
The DNA here is from genome assembly GCA_046537845.1 of Candidatus Aenigmatarchaeota archaeon. Taxonomy (GTDB): domain Archaea; phylum Thermoplasmatota; class Thermoplasmata; order Halarchaeoplasmatales; family Halarchaeoplasmataceae; genus Natronoplasma. Next base: position 35,337 of record JBKHKA010000011.1, on the reverse strand, counting down.
CTAGAGCTGGGGCTGAGCGCGGACAGCGGTTATGCCGCGAAGATATCCGAATTGCGTGGCACTATTTACCTTTCCAACTCCGACGCGCATTCCCCTTTTCCTCACCGCCTGGCTAGGGAGTTCAACACCCTGAGGTTGGATGAGATCAGCTTCGACGGGTTGAAAGACCTATTCAGAGGGAGAAAAGGAGAAATCGTCCGCAACGTAGGTTTGCCTCCTGAGGAAGGGAAATACAACGAAAGCGCCTGCAGCAGCTGCTACACGCACTATTCCTTTGAAGAAGCCGTTTCGAGGGACTGGAAGTGCAGGTGCGGGGGACGGATAAAGAAGGGCGTGAAGGACAGGGTGGAAGAATTGGCAGATGTGGAGGAGGACTCTAAAGACGTTCCACCTTATCTGGCCATCATACCTCTTCAGGAGATAATAGCCGAGGCCGTAGGTCATTCCAGTCCGACAACCAAAAGGGTGACGGAGATATGGGAGAGCTTGATAAACAGGATAGGAGACGAAGTCGAGGTGCTGTGCGAGGCCCCTGTTGGAGAGATAAAAGAGGCGGCGGGAAAAGACGTAGCTCGCCTGATAGAGGATTTTAGAAAGGGCGACATAAAGATGAAGCCGGGCGGTGGAGGCGAGTACGGTGAGATAGTGAGCGGTGGAGGCACGGAGAAGCAGGACAAGCAGAGGTCTTTGACAGATTTCTAGATGAGGAGAAACCTGATAAGTTTTTTATACCGCTATGAATATATGCATAACAAGGCGATCGGATGTCGGAGGCCCCCCGGAGAGATCGTTGGATATTAGCATTGTTGGTATCCTCTATTTTGATCTTTTCCGTGAGTTTTAGTGCTATTCCATCGACTTCAGATGACGTTGTTGAGAAGGATGATTTATCCGAAGAAGATACCTTTAACGGGGGCACGGTCTCAAGGACCACGGAGACACAGCTGGAATGGGAGGATCACCACAGTATGGAAGGCCTAGAGGTGAAAGATGATGACCTCGTTCTCGAAGAGATCAAAGAGAGATCCGAGACCTATTCCGGCTATACATCGGTGGATGTTTCCGAGTACACCTCTATCTATGTAGAATTGGAAGGCGGTGGTGGTGCCGCGGCGTACGAGGGCACTGCGACGTGGTACTCTCCCGGTGGTGATGGAGGCGCCCTTGAGGGATGGTTCGACGTCTCCAACTTCGATGAATTAGAGATATGGGTGGGTGAAGGAGGCGAATATTCAGATAACGGCGGACCGGGAGGATGGGGGAGACACAGTGGAGGGGACGGAGGAGATTATGCAGGGGGTGGAGGAGGTTCTACAGAGATATTAGCCGACGGCACCTTTTTGGCTGCGGCGGATGCAGGTGGCGGAGGAGGAGCCTGGTGGGATTATGGCGTAGGTTATACCACTTATGGAGGAGGGGGTGGAGCGAGAGGTGGACAGGGAGGCAACGCCGACAATCCCGGTGAAAACGCTGAAGGTACCGGGACGGGAGGAGACGGAGCCGACGACTCGGAAGAAGACGGGGGTGACGGCAGCGGCGAATACGATAACGCCTATTGGCTGGGCGGCCCGGGTTGGGAAAAAGGAGGCGGGGGCAGAGGTGGAGAAGACCCGGAAGATGATGGTGAAGACGGATCAGCCTCTATCGATTATTACGCTCATAAAGCAGGGGGGGAAAGGATCTCACCACCTCTCAAACTTGACCAGGTCGATAATGCTGGTGAGAGTTCTATAGAATGGGACGCGAACATCCCTGGAAATACCGATATTAAGGTGTATACGGCTGTGACCGAGGATGAAACCTCCCCACCGGATGCCTGGAACGAAGCCACAAACGGCGGCTCCATCCCTGGGATAAACCAGGGCGATGATCTCACAGGTGAATACCTATGGACGAGACAGGTATTCTCCACCGCCGATGGATCATCGACGCCAGAATTGATAAAATTGACGGAGGAGATAGTGGATCACCACAGATTGACCGTGAACTCGACAGAAGGCGGTGAAGTCGTTCAGCCTGGCGAGGGTGAATTTGGTTATGAGTACGATGAAGTCGTGGAGATAGAAGCGGTTCCCAACGAGGAAGAGGGTTACAGTTTCATCGAATGGACCGGCGATACCGGAACCATCGAAGATTTCACATCTAGGTCAACGACCATACAGATGGTGGGCGATCATAATATATCGGCGAGGTTCGCAAAAAATACCTACGAACTTACCATAGACTCTACTGACGGGGGCAACGTTACAGAGCCGGGCGAAGGGACTTTCACCTGGGAGCACGGAGATGTGGTGGAACTCGAAGCCCAGCCGGACGAAGGCCACCACCTCGATGAGTGGGGCGGCGATAATGAGGCGATAGACGATGAGACAGATAACAAGACGACGATAGAGATGCTGGACGATTACACGATAACGGCGGAATTCGAGATCAACATTTACGAATTGGACATATCATCGACCAAAGGAGGCGGAGTGATAGAACCAGGAGAGGACACCCTCGAATATGAACACGGAACGATAGTTGATCTTGAAGCCGTCGCTGAAGAACATCGATCCTTTGTAAAATGGGCGGGTGAGAATGAAACGATAGAGGATACCAGGACAAATCAGACCACCATAGAGATGTTGGATGGTTACACGATCATGGCTGTATTCGATGTGAAAACTTACACGTTGACCATAGACACTACAGAAGGAGTTGATGAGATCACTCCAGGAGAAGCCACGTTTGAGTACGATCCCGAGATAAAGGTCGATTTAGAGGCCGTAGCAGAGGAAGGCTATCACTTCGTAGAATGGAGAGGCGACAACGAAACCATAGAAGATACTACTGCAAAACGGACCACCATAGAGATGTTGGGTAATTGTACCCTCACGGCGGAATTTGAGATAAACACTTATACATTGGATATATCCTCTACCGAGGGGGGTAACGTTACAGACCCTGGAGAAGGCACGTTCGAATACGACCATGGAACGGAGGTATTTCTCCAGGCTATATCGTATGAAGATTGGTTCTTCGATAAGTGGTCCGGCGATCATGAAGCCGAGGAAAGTGAGATCATAATCTTGATGGACAGCGACAAGGACCTGACGGCTAACTTCCTAAAGGAACCGGTCTTCGAATGTGAGATACTCTCACCAGGATCTGAAGAGGAGTTTGCTTTGCAGGATGAGATAATAGTTGAATTCAGGGTCACGAACCCTGGTGGTGTGGAGGGGGAAGGAGTGATCGAATTCTACGTTGATGGAGAGCCTACTGGAAATGATTTCAACCTGACTTTAGGGTCTGAAGAGTCCACGACGAAAGAGTTCAGTTGGGAACCTGAAGATGAGGGAGAATTTGAACTCGAGATCAGGGCGGAAAATGAACCTCTAGGGGAAGATACAGACGTGGTGAAGATCTCCGTGGTGGATCAGAGCCCACTCCTTCCGTGGTGGGGTTACATATTCATATTGCTAGTGATCTTCTTGATTTTAGCCTTCTATTGGAAGAAGAGGAGGGAAGAGCACGAAAAAGTTCTTCCCATGAAGGACTCAAAGCTATCCAAGATAAAGAAGAAGAGGAGCGAAAAATTGGAAGAACTGGAGAGGAGGAGAGACGAGCGAAGGTCTGATTTTTCTTCTAGACAGGAGCCTAGCTCTCAGTCCCCTCCACCTAAGGACGGAAAGAAGGCTGCGGCCGCCGTCATCTCTTCTTCTCGCTCCTCCTCCGTAGAGAGGTGCGGTATTTGTCAGAGTCCAACCGACCCGAAAAGCAGCCTGAGATGTGAGTGCGGTAGGGTTTACCACAACGACTGTCTGATGAAGGAAGGGAGCTGTCCAAAGTGTGGAAAGGATTACGCGGTGGTGAGTTCCCCGTCAGGCGATGGAACTGAGTCTGAAGAGAGTGTATGGACGGGTGAAGAGGGAGAGATGGAAGAGATCATCAACTGCCCCGTCTGTAATCACGAAGTGAAGTCCAGTGCGGAAGAGTGCTGGGCCTGTGGTGCTGATCTTTCTGAAGAGGGATAAGAGAAACGACAAAAGATTTATCAAAGCATCTTTTCTTTCTCCATATCTATGCCTAAAACCGTTATACTCACCGACGGATTCCTTGATGAAGGTACGGCCAAAACTGCACACGGTCTGTTGAGGCACTCCGAGAGATACGAGATCGTGGGTGTTGTGGACTCCGAGTTCGCGGGTGAAACTACTGACGATATACTGAGAAGGAGTAAATCCGTGAAGATATATCCCGATGTTCCTTCGCTTCTGGAAGAAGAAAAGGTGGAGACGCTGATAGTCGGCGTCGCTACCGTAGGAGGCTATTTACCAGAGAACTTCAGGGAGCATATAAAAACAGCCATCAGGAACGGAATAGACATAATCGCGGGTCTGCATCACTACCTGAACGAGGACGAAGAATTGAGCGGTTTAGCGGGTGAGTACAACGTCACGTTGAGAGATATAAGAAGATCACCACCCTTGGAAGAACTGCATTACTTCCAGAACAGAAAAAAAGAGATCGGAGCCCTGACGATACCTTTTCTGGGGACGGACAGTTCCGTGGGGAAAAGGACCGCACTTCTAGAGGTCTACGAAAGTTTAAAAGAGAGGGGGGACAGAGTTGAATGGGTGGCCACCGGCCAGACCGGACTTTTGCAGGGATCGGACTACGGCCTACCTCTGGACTCCATAAAAGGGGACTACATGGTCGGTGAACTCGAGCATCAGATATGGAAAGCCTGGAAAGAGAAGAAGCCGGATTTTATATTGATAGAGGGTCAGGGCAGTATCTCACACCCCGCCTACGTCTGTGGTTCTAGAGCCGTACTCGCGGGAAGTCAGCCGGACGGCGTGGTGCTTCAGCACGATCCCGTTCGACGCTACAGGCATTATCAGGAAGAAAACCTCGAGTGGCCGATGCCGGAGGTGGGTGAAGAGATCGAACTGATCAGAAAGTTCTCGGGAGCCGACGTCATAGCTATAACTTTGAACACTAAAGATATGGATGAGAAAGAAACGGAGAAGTACAGGATCGAGTACGAACAGAGATACAATCTGCCGGTGGCCGATGCTTTGGGAGATGTGGAGAAGATAGCCCAAAGGATAGAGATGCAGAGAGAGTTGAAAGATCAAAGCTAAACTATTCTATACAGACGCCGTGGTTGTTCGGCTTACCGATCCATATCCGATAGTTTCTGCCGTCATCCGGGATGACTTCTTTTTTGACCTCCTGGAGCTCATCTTTTTTCACCAGTCCGTAAGCCGTTGGACCCCATGAACTCTGTCCAGCGCCGTAGGTGTTCTCTTTCATGTTCTCCACCACGTCGGATACAGCGGGATGGTAGATACCCTCCTGGTAGTCTGAGAAAGACTCACCCACAACTTTTTGGATCTCGGTCAGGTGATGACCGAAGGTATGGATGTCTTTCTCTTTCAATGCAGGCAGCAGACCCATGACTATGTTGTGGCATATCTCCTCTGGATACCGCTTGTCCACTTGAAGGTCGTCCATTATTGGCTTCTCTTCCTGCTCATCGTAACCCTTCTTCTCCTCGGGACAGATGATGAGAAATCTCCAGCTTTCGGGGACGTCACATCTGAAAAGTAAAGGAGGGATATCCTCTTTATTCCTCTTACCCCCTTCTAGTATGAATCCTCCCGATTCGAAACTGTAGGTGCCTATTGCGGAATAACGACCCCTACCCAACAACCGGGCCAGATCCCGGGAACTTATTTCTTTCCTCACGGCCTTGAGCATGCCGTAGCCGCTTCCCAGTGTGATCTGAGTAGTTGATCCCAGGCCCACGTGGTTCGGGACCCTTTCGTTTATCACCACCTCGAAACCGCGCCCGAGATCGAATCCTTTTTTCAGCTTTGAATAGACTTCCTGCACTATATCCCTCTCACGCTCGTCTCCTTTCACTTCCACGCCCTCTTCGTCTTCAACGTTGATCTCTATCTCGTAACCGTCTTCTAAACATAGTCCCAAGGCACCGTATTCTCTCCGGAAGTTCCTGCTGAGATCGATTATCCCGAAATGCAGTCTGCTGGGTGTTCTTACTATCATAGTTCACCTTCCAGGTCCATGAGATACTTTTTCACCTTGTCCTCGTGGACTCTCATGCCCAGACCGTTTTCATCGGAGATCCAGAGCTCGCCTCCTTTGAAATCTAATCCACTAGCTATATTATCGGAGAGCATGAAGTGGCTGTCCAGGTCCGCGTATTTCAAATTGGGTGTGCTGTTGAACAGGTGCGCACCGGCGGCGATAGATACGCTTGTCTCTCCCATGCAGCCCACCATCCCGGTCACACCGTGATCTTCCATTATCTCAACGATCTTCCTTCCGCCGGTCAAGCCGCCGCACTTGGCCAATTTTATGTTGATCATGTCAGCCAGACCTTCCGTACAGATCCTCTCGGCCATCTCCGGATCTTTGACCGTTTCATCGGCCATCATCGGGATGCTGGTCTCAGAAGTAACTTTTTTCAGACCTTCGAGGTCGTCAACACGGACGGGCTGTTCCACGAACTTTACGTCAAGGTCCGCAATCTTCTGACACAGGGTTATGGACTCTTCCGGTGTGAAAGCCTGGTTCGCATCCACCCATATCTTCAATTCGGGTCCGCCCTCTTCGCGCACGGCTTTTATCCTTCTGACGTCCTCCATCAGCCCCAGCCCTATCTTCACCTTTATCGCCTTGAATCCCTGGTCGATGAACTTTCTAGCGTGTTCTCTCGTCTCCTTATCGGTCATCAAACCTATGGTCCTGTCGGTCATTATGCCCTCGTGAACTCCGTCGAACATCTCGTAGACCCTCTCTCCGCTCGATTTACCCGCAAGGTCGTAGAGAGCTATGTCGACGCCTGCTAGAGCGGAGGGATCTTTTGGAAGTTTTTCTCTCATCGCACTCCAGTTCTCTTCTAAATCGACCTTTTTGCCCTCCATCTCCGACCGCATCACCTTCACTGCTTTCAGCATGGATTCTACGCTCTCCTGTGTCACGCTGTTGGCGCTTGAGTTCCCCCAGCCTTCTTCGCCCTTCGAGCTTATCTTCACCAGAACGTTCTCCGCGGTGAGAGATGAACCAGTGGATATCTTGAATACCTCGTCTCTATCTATGGCTATAGGATACGTTTCAACACTTTCCACATCGATCTCGATTCCCATCTTCATACACCTCTTCATAATACTCGCACATGTGAGTCAAAGGACAGATCTCACATCTCGGCTCTCTGGGTTTACATATATTTTTCCCGAATTGGACCATCAGTTTATTTATCTCGATCCAGTATCTTCTAGGTGTCTTCTCTTCCAGTACTTTTTCGGTCTCCTCGGGATCGTCAGTGTCCGCTATACCCAACCTGTTGCTTATCCTGTGAACGTGCGTATCGACCGGGACCGCGGGCTCGCCGAAGCCGTAGACAAGGACGCAGTTGGCTGTTTTTCTACCCACGCCTTTAAGATCTAAGAGAACTTCTAACTCCTCCGGGACCTGGTCGTCGAACTCCTCGTGGATCCTTTTCGCTATCCTTTTGACCCTTCCGGCCTTCACGTTGTAAAATCCGCTGGGCCTTATCAATTCTTTGATCTCGTCTAGGGGTGCTGTAGCGATAGCCTCTGGAGTGGGATACTTCTCGAACAGAGCTTCAGAAGCCTTGTGCGTGTTCACGTCTTTGGTCCTCTGTGACAGCACGGTGGATATCAACACCTGGAAAGGATCTCTATCCGGCCTTTCATCCTCTTCGGGGTCCTTGCCCGGGAACGCCCCGACTTGGAATTCATCTCTCAGGAGCTCCATCATCTCGTCGAAATCGTACTGTACCACCATATCAACCTCTCGGACCGTCCTTTTCGCTTTTGGACAGAACGGGCTTGATCAATTCATCCGCCTCCTTTCTTATGTCCCCCAAAAGGTAAAGAGAGCCCGTGATAACTATAAGATCGCCTTTCCTCCATCCTCTTTCAGCTTTACGCAGCGCCTCGATGCCGTGTTCAGAAGGCTCCGCGGGACAGTAGTGCTGGAACTCTTCGGCCAACTCTTCGCTGTCCAACTTCCTTTCGCTAACCGGCTCGGCGGTATAAGCTATGTCAGTGATAGGTCCCAAAACTTCAACCATGCTTTCGTGGTCCTTGTCTTCTAATATCCCCACCACCGCCAGCAATCTGTTGTGCTCTAGGTGTTCTAGCCCCTTCTTCAGGGCTTCGAATCCGGTCTTGTTGTGGGCGGAATCCATCACCACCCACGGTTCCTCTTTAACGGTCTCCATCTTCCCAGGGAATATACTCTTCTCTATACCTCTTTCGATGTCTCCCTGGCTAACATCATAGCCATCACTCTGAAGACCTTCCGCCGCTTCCAAGCTCAGCAGAACGTTCTCGGCGAGCCAGGGAGCCACGCCGTTTATCCTGAGCTCCCCGTAGGGCTCGGTCTTCAACCGCAGCGGACTGAAGAGTATCTCGTGCTCTCTATCGAAGGCGTAGTTGAACTTCGCTTTTCTCTCCTTACAAACTTTTTCAAAGTAATCTCTTATCTCCTTATCTTTCTCTCCGGTGACGAAACGGTTGTTCTCGGCGATTATACCAGCTTTCTCTCGGGCGATCTTCTTTTTGGTGTTCCCCAGGTGTTCCGCATGGTCGAACCCGACGTAAGTCACGACTGAAAGATCGTGGGGAGCAACGTTGGTCGCATCTAAACGGCCGCCCATCCCCACTTCGAGTACCGCGAGGTCCACATTCCGTTCCGAGAAATAGAGGAAAGCAATAGCGGTAAGTACTTCGAAGAAACTCGGTCTCTTCTCAGGGTCTTCCTCCTCTATCTCTTTCACCACCGGATGTATCTTATCGATCAGGTGCCAGAGTTCATCCTCTGAGATCTTCTCGCCGTTTATCTGTATCCTCTCTTCGAAGTCCATGAGGTGCGGGGAGAGGTAGAGGCCGGTCCTATAACCTGCTTCATCCAGTATGTTCATCAGGACGGTGCAGACGGAACCTTTAGCGTTGGTCCCTCCGACGAGCACGGAATCAAAATCCTCCTGGGGTTTATCGAACCGGGAGAGAAAATCTTCTATCTTGTCCAGTCCGAGCTTCACGCCTACACGTTTTAAAGAGTAGAAATACTGCTCCGGATGGTCGAACTCCTCTCTTGGATCTTCGATGGTCCTCGCCGCTTTCTCATCACCTTTTTTTCCCATCAGAACCCTCTGCCGATTCAGTGCTTGAATACTCTCTGGCCTGTAAAGACCATACTCATATCGTGTTCGTCGACGGCTTCTATGACCTCGTCGTCTCTTATGGAGCCTCCTGGCTGGATCACGCTCTTTATACCGGCTTCCTCCGCCTTATCTATCGCATCCCTGAATGGGAAGAAAGCGTCGGAAGCCATGGTGGCCCCTTTGGTCTCGCTTCTCGCTTTCATCTTGGCTATCTTAACGGCGTCCACCCGACTCATCTGGCCCGCACCGATCCCGATGACGTGGTCTTCTCTTGAGAACAATATGGAGTTGGATTTGACGTGTTTTATCACTTTCCAGCCGAATTCCATCGCCTTTAGCTCGTCTTCATCCGGTTCCCTCTCGCTCTTAACTTCAAAATCTTCGCGGGTGACGGTCTCGGTATTTTTTTCCTGCACCAGCAAACCTTCGGTGACCCATTGAGCCGTGTAGCCTCCACCTTCCTTCACCCAGTCAGGCAGTTCCATTATGCGTATGTTCTTTTTATTCTTCAATACGTCTATAGCGCCCTCCTCGTAGCCGGGGGCTATGACAGCCTCGACGAAGATCTTGTCTATCTCCTCGGCCATCTCCACCGGTATCGGCCGGTTGGCTCCAATTATGCCTCCGTATATGGACATGGGATCGCAGTCGTGAGCGAGCTCGTAGGCCTCGGTGAGGTCTTCTTTAGAAGCCACTCCGGTGGGGTTGGTGTGTTTTATCGCCGCCACCGCCGGCTCCTTGAAATCTTTCACTATGTCCAGGGCGGCTTCCAGGTCCACTATGTTGTTGTAAGAGAGCTGCTTGCCGTGATGCTGTTCCGCTTTGAGGACAGAACTCTCATCCACTTTTTTCGTCCTGTAGAAAGCGGCTTTCTGGTTCGGGTTTTCACCATATCTTAAGTCTCGAACTTTTTCAGCCGTGACGTGATAGTATTGCGGGAGGCTCCCTTCGTTGAACCTTTCGTGTATGTACTGTGATATGGCGACGTCATAACTTGCTGTCTTCTGGAACGCTTTCAGGGCCAGGTCTATCTTTGTCTGAAGATCCACTTCTCCGTCCTCTTCCAGCTCGTCAAGAACGCGTTGATAATCTTCGGGTTCCGTTACAACGGTGACCCTTTCGTGGTTTTTGGCTCCCGCCCTCAACAGAGCCACACCACCGATATCGATGTTCTCTATGGCCTCTTCAAGTGTGTGTTCCTTTTCGACCACCTTCTCGAACGGATAAAGGTTGACAGCGACTAGATCGATCTCCGGCAGAGCGTGCTCTTCCACTTCCTCCTCGTGTTTTCCGCTCTGGTACAAAAGTCCGCCGTGGATCTTGGGATGTAACGTCTTAACTCTTCCATCGAGTATCTCTGGAAAACCGGTTATCTCGCTCACCCTCTGCACTTCCAATCCGTTATCTTCCAGGACCGCGGCCGTGCCGCCGGAAGAGACTATCTCGAAGCCGTTCTCTATCAGCCCTTCGGCGAAATCTACTACCTCTCTTTTATCGTGAACGCTTATCAGTGCCTTTCTAGACAATCGAAACACCGGACAGTCCTAAGATGAAGCTATTTGATAAGTTTTACTCTTAGAGGGCCGGGAGAGCAGTGCTATGCCTGTGGATGTGAGATGATGTGATGAAAACCTGAAGATACTATTTGCAAGATCGGAGAAAAACTGCGATTGACATTCGCAAGTTATTAATATGAGGTGATGACTTACTATGGTATGGATTTAGATGAGATAATGGCAAGGTATAATCCGTGGTGGGAAGGTAGTTTTGGTTCGCCAGGGATAAAGCGGAAGTCATATATCAAAGAAGTCGAGAGGAAGCTAGAACAGAGAAGGATGGTGTTGATATATGGCCTGAGGAGGGTGGGTAAGACTTACATAATGAAGCAGTTCATAGGTGAGATGTTGAAGGATATAGCTCCCGAGAATATATTTTACATATCAATGGATCACCCCGCGGTGGAAGACGTTTCTTTGCAGGACCTTTTAGATGATTACAGAAAGAGGTTCATGTTATCCCGTGACGAAAAAGTATACGTACTACTGGACGAGGTTCAAAAGCGGGAAGATTTCGAAAAGGAGTTGAAGAGTATATATGATCTGGAGGATAATGTATATCTCATAGGGGCTGGATCTAACAGCCTTATGATCAAACATAAAAGCGGTGCACTGACCGGGAGACACGCGAGAGTACAGGTCGAACCCCTTTCTTTTGAAGAATATCTTGAATTTAGGGATATCTCAGTTAAACCGTCTGAAATGTTCATAGAGGAAAAAGCCTTTGAGGAATATATGTCACTGGGAGGGATGCCAGAATATGTGCTCACAGAGGATCCAGAGTATATAGAAGACATGATCGAAGATATCATCTATAAAGATATAGTCAGCAGATATAAGGTCAAAGACCCTTTACTCCTGAAAAAACTTTTCTTTTTGTTGTGTGAGCGGGTCGGCAAAAGGGTTACGTCCTCAAAATTGGCTAGGGTATTGAAATTATCTCATGATACAGTCACATCATATCTCAATTACTTCAAAGAAACTTATCTTATCGACCTGGTGGAAAAGAAAGGTACGTTGAACGAGAGGACCTATGCACCAAAAAAAGCGTATATATGTGATGTCGGCGTTCTGAACGTGATGAGAGGAAAAGTGGAGAAAGGAGCTTTGGCTGAAAATCTAGCATATCAAAAATTAAAAAAATTTGGAACTCCACGATACATAATGGAAAATTCCAATGAGATCGATTTCTTTGTTGATGGTAAAGCCTATGAAGTAAAGTTCAAAGAAGATATAACCGCTGATGACGTAGATAATCTTGTTTCCATTGAGGCAGACGACGTAAAAGATAGAGTAATGATAGTTAAGAACGGGGCTTCTTTAGATGTAGAGGGTATCAAAATAATCAGTTTGAGAGATTTTATCAAACGATGAGTAGGAAACCTTTTTGTCAAGAGCGAACCAATCGATATAATTTTAAATCTCCTCCCGTTTAACTAAGAGCATGAAGTCCGACGTCGAGATAGCTCAGGAGGCAGAACTCGAACCTATTGAAGAAGTTGCCGAGAAGGTGGGTTTGAGTGAAGATGAGATCGAGCCGAGGGGAGATCACGAGGCAAAATTGAGCCTCGAGGCGGTGAAAAGATACAAAGAGAAAGGAGAAGATAACGACAGCAATCTTATACTGGTCACCACCATGACCCCTACAAGGGCCGGCGAGGGAAAGACGACCATCACGATAGGGCTTGCACAGGCACTCTGGCATCTGAACAAAAAAACGATGCTCGGCATAAGAGAACCTTCCATTGGGCCGACCATGGGTATAAAAGGTGGAGCCGCCGGCGGCGGTTACTCTCAGGTCCTGCCCATGGAAGACATCAACCTTCATTTCACTGGAGATCTTCATGCCATCACCATAGCTCATAATCTTGTGGGGGCCGTGGTGAACAACCACATGCACAGGGGTAATGAGCTCAACATAGACCCTAGAAAGATAGTCTGGCCCCGGGTCATGGATATGAACGACCGGGCGCTGAGAAATACCGTTGTTGGTTTAGGAGGGAGAAGCGATGGGATGCCCCACGAGGGTTCTTTCGGCATAACCGCCTCTTCAGAAGTCATGGCTATCCTGTGTTTGGCCGAGAGCATACCAGAACTGAAGCAGCGGCTCTCCAAAGCGGTGGTTGCTTATACCCACGACAACGAACCCGTTTTCCTCGAAGACTTCGGCTGCGTGGGTGCCATGGCGTCTCTGTTGAAGCACGCTATAAAACCGAATCTAGTCCAGACCATAGAAGGAGTGCCGGCGTTCATACACGGCGGACCCTTCGCCAATATAGCGCACGGTACCAGCAGTCTGATCTCCACCAAGATAGGTATGGGTCTCTCCGATTATTTCATAACTGAAGCTGGCTTCGGTTCCGATCTCGGTGCGGAAAAGTTCTTCAACATCGTCTGCCGCGAAGGTGACCTCGAACCGGATGTGGCGGTTATGGTGGCCACGGTTAGGGCTTTGAAGCGGCAGGGCGGTGTATCTAGAAAAAATTTGGATAAAAAGGACCTCGGAGCAATGAGAAAGGGTCTCTCTAACCTGGATAAGCACCTCAGGAATATCCAGATGTTCGGTGTGCCCGTGGTCGTGGCTATAAACAGATTCGAAGAGGATACGGATGAGGAGATCGAGTATCTCAAAGAACTCTGCGGGAGTGTCGAGGTGCCTCACGCAGTGGTGGAAGTACACCAAAAAGGCGGAGAAGGCGGTGTAGAACTCGCCGAAGAGGTGATCGAACTCTGCGAGGAGAAGGAAAGCAAGTTCAGTCCTCTTTACTCGTTGAGCGAACCGCCGAAGGACAAGATCCACGATATAGCTACCAAGATATACGGTGCGAAGGACGTTGTTTATACTCCGGAAGCTGAAAGAGACCTGAGAAGGATAAGCAGGATGGGCTTCGACGATTTACCTATATGCGTTTCCAAAACGCACTACTCACTCTCTGACGACAGGTCTTTGAGAGGGCGCCCCACGGGTTTCAAGATCAAGATAAGGAACGTCAGGGTCAACTCCGGCGCGGGCTTCTTGATACCGATGGCGGGAGATATAACCACGATGCCTGGCCTGCCGAAAAGACCCGCCGCCTTAGATATAGATATAGATGAAGATGGAAACATAACGGGGCTGTTCTGAGTGATAATATGAGAGTGGAATTGATCAACCATACGCCGGAGCCGGACAGGAGTGCGGCACACGCAGCTCTGACCTGCTACAGCGAGAAGGTACCTGAAAAGGGTGAGATGAGTCGAGAGCAGATAGAGGATATACTAGAGAAGATAAGGGAGAGCGGCCACCACAGCGTGATAGAGCACGCATCCTTCACTTTTGCCATACACGAGGTCTCACGTTCTCTCACACATCAGCTGGTGAGGCACAGGTTGGCTTCTTACAGCCAGCAGAGTCAGAGGTACGTGGATATAGAGGACTTCGATCCTGTTGTTCCTGATTCTATAAAGGAAGATGAAGAAGCTGAGGAGATCTTCGATGAATTGATGGAGCAGATCCAGCAAACCTACATAGAACTCAAAGAGAAGGATGACGTACCTCTAGAAGACGCTAGATACGTGCTCCCCAACGCCACCAGGAGCAACATCATAGTGACGATGAACGCTAGAGAGCTGTGGCACTTCTTTTCGCTGCGGTGCTGTAAAAGGGCCCAGTGGGAGATAAGGGAGATGGCCAACCGGATGCTTGAACTTGTGAAGGAAAAGGCGCCTCTGATCTTCGAAGGTGCTGGAGCCCCCTGCGTGAGAGGTCCCTGCCCCGAAAGCGAAGAGTTCTTCTGCGGCGAGCCGATAAGTGAAGATTAAGTTTGAGCGGATGAAACATTCTTATACATCATGCACTATAATGCTGAGATGAGAGGTGAAAAATATGTCCAACTCTAAAGAAGGTAAAGGGAAAGACAGGAAAAAAAGAGCCGAAGAGATGGAGAAAAGATCGGGATATGACAAAAAGATAGCTCAGCAGGAGAACAAGATAGGGAAGTACGAGGAAAATATAGACAAATTGAAGAGAAAGATAGAGAAATACAACAAGAAGCTAGAAAACCTGGAAGCGAAGGAGAGCAAATCGCAGAAGGAATCCGGTAAAGCTGCGGAGAAGGCTAGGAAGTCCCAAGGTACGGGCAAAGATAGGAGAAAAAGTGCAAAACAGATGAAGAAAAAAGCGAAGCAGGACAAAAAGATCGCCAAACAGGAGAAGAAAAGAGGGGGGTACGAGCAGAAGATCGAAAAATACCAGAACAAGATAGATGAGTATGAGAAAAAGATCGAAAAGGCCAAAAAGAAGGAAAGAGAATTAAAAGAGAAGTCGAAAAGATCGTCAGAGAGATCTAACAGAGACTGAACCGGAAAGACCATTTTGACGTCCTTACTCCAAACAGGGAGGACGATAGACAAAGATTTATAATCCTACAGGTAGTTTATTGGTTGACAGAAGGAGGAAAAAAATATGCCGCTCGACTCGCAAAGATGCCACTTCTGTGGCAATTGGACGAAAGAATATAGAAAAGTGGGTGACAAGAGCTTCTGCAGGGACTGTGTGAATGATCTTATGGAACTCATACGGGATGAACTAGAAAAAAGCGAATAGAGAGATGATCAGTTCGCTCTCCAGTCAAAGTTCTATCTCTACTCCATAAACTTCTTCAGGATTTTCTTTGTGTATCTTCCAGATATCTTCTTCTTTTAGAACTCCTCTTTCATAGAGCAGTCTGGTCTTTTTAGGCACGTTTTTTATACCCAGAACGGCACCGGGCCTTTCCGGATCGTCCAGATAATCCGTCTCCAGCAGGAATCGACTCCCCTTGCCTATCGCCTTTTCGATGTTGTCTTCCCCAGCGAGTATTGAAGGAAAAAGGCCGTGGTTCTCCTCCTCGTTCACCAAAGGAGGTGAGTAATGTTTGACCACCTTCTCTCTTTCTAGACCGACGTCGTCAGCCATCTTCCCTATCTCTTCGCAAACTTCAGGGGTCGTGCTTTCGGTGTGGAGTACCACTGGGCAGCCGAGGTCAGCGGCCCGCTCCATCCCGTATCGCATGATCCTGTTAGAAGCTTCCAACACGTCCTCGGAAACATCGAAATGGGGGCGCCCTATCTCTCCCAGCGCTATTGCATTATCCCGCTTCACGTATTCTGCGGCCAGGTCCATACCCTTTACCAATATCTCTTCAGCTTTTTTCAGACCTACTTTTTCTTCTAGATGAACAAGGTCCACGGGGTAAGGCCCAAGGGTGACGAATATCTCGACTGAAGTTTTTTTCATGCACCGCTCCGCCAAGTTCACTGTCCTCTCATAGATCGGTTCATAACCCTTTTTGTCCCATTCACGAAGGTCATGGTAAGGTAGGTGAGAGAGGATCAGGTGAGTACCTCCGGCTCTCTCGAATCTCTTTACAGCTTCTACATTGTCGCCCTGTTCCTGTAAATGTATGTGATTGTCTAATACGGGGAATCTTTCGCCGTTCATCTCCATTGTTTCGGTTCTCTATGGAGCCGCTCTTAAAAGCATTTTGCTTTGTCCGCTCGAAAAAAACGAAAGGTTAAAAATGTAGTGCCTTTTTCCGATTCTACAGTGAGTGAAATAGCAGTCGTAGGTGGAGGGCCAGCAGGCCTGAGAGTCGCAGAACGTACCGCTTCAGCGGGCCATGAGACCGTGGTGTTGGAGAAGAAAAAAGTGATCGGAAAACCGGTCCAATGTGCCGGCATAGTGAGTCCTAGATTTGTATCTCTCGCTGACACCGAGAGCGTGCTCTCAAGACCGAACAAGGCGATCATACATCCTCCTGATGGAGAAGAATTGACCATCGAAGCGAAGCATGATCAGGCGGTAATCATAGACAGAGCCCAGTTCGACAGGGAAATGGCGGAAAGAGCTATCAGAGCTGGCGCCGATATAAAGCTCGGTGCCGCGGTGAAGAGAGTGAAAAGTTACGCTGACGGCAGAAGAGAATTGCACTTCACTCGAGATGGAGAGACCAATACCATCAAATCAAAAGTGGTCATAGGGGCAGACGGACCCGCATCCGTGGTCAGAGCTTCGGAGGACTTCCCTTCACCGGAAGAGATACTCCCCGCGGTTCAGGCCGTGGTGGCGGAAGAGGAAAGAAACGTGCATATACACGTAGGAGAAAATATTGCACCGGGTTTTTTCCTTTGGGAAGTACCCTACAGGACCGGTAAGCTGGTGGGTTTAGCCAGCACCGATGGAAGGACCTATCAACACCTGATGGATTTTCTCCGTTCAAAAGGCCTAGATAAAAAGGTCATCGGATTTCTTTCTGGGACCATACCGATAGGAGATATGGTGGAGAGCGTTGAGGACGGCCTGATGCTCGTCGGCGATTCCGCCTGCCAGGTCAAACCCATGTCCGGCGGAGGACTTTACTTCGGGATGAAAGCGGCCGATATATGCTCCGAGGTGGCTGTAGAGGCTCTAGATGAAGACGACACTTCGAAAAAGAGGTTGAACGGATACCACGAACGGTGGCAGGATGAGATAGGCAAGAACATCCGGAAAGGTCTTAGAGCTAGAAAAATATTCAAAGGTCTCTCCGACGAGGATCTAGACAGTGTGATAGAGACTCTCCAGAAGGAAAAGGCCAGACGTGTTATAGAAGATGAAGGAGACATAGACAGGCCATCAAGGCTTGTCAGACCTCTTCTCAAGGCGGCGCCCGAACTCCTCAAACTTACGGGTCCAGTCCTCAAAAGTTTTTTCTAAGCCCGGGAACAAGTCGTATCTTTCATGGAAGTAAAAAACGACGGCCAAGACACCGAACAGTACGGATAAGATACCCAGGAGGTACTGGGGCCAGCGGGGAAGGGACTTTTTCACCGAAAAAGAGCTATCCGCGAGAAGGCCGCTGATACCCAGAATCTCAAGATCCAACCCACCGGTATCCTCATAGCTCTCGTTGTTCGAAGCTCCAGCTTCAACGAGCTCTTCCTCGGAGAAGTAACCCATGGATTTCATCACGTGCGCTTCTTCTTCATAATCGAACTCCAGCCAGAATCTTAAGAGATAGACCCCCTCTTCAGTATCTTCATCGGAGCTGATCTTCAGTTCGATATCTTCCTCTTCCTGGCTTCCCAGGGCTTCGAATCCCAATCTCTTTTCGACCTCTCCGCCGGCGGAGAATATGGGGTGGTTTTCCACTTCAGATATGTTCTTCTCCTCCCCGAGATGAGCGTATAGGTATATGCTGACGTTCAACCTAACATCTTGTATCACTTCATCATAGGGATTGTGTAAGTTGAAGACCATCTCATCAGACTCTCCGGGCTCTATCTTTGGTGTGTCGACGTCGTCTATGATCCTGTTCACTCTACCAGGATCGGAGATGTAGGGATCAGCGGCTCCCACCTGCATCTGACCTCCCATGAGTAGAACGAGTACGAGTACGATCACCGTTGACCAGTTCGGTCCGTGGTTCATCGGATGGTGATTAACCCGGTCTGAGTATAAAATACTTATGTGAGAAGGGGTGATAGATGGGTTGAATATGGAAGAAAGTAAGAAGCCTGTGATGCGGGTGCCTAAAGAAGAAGGGCAACGGGTCCTCGAAAGGTTGAAGGAAGAAAACGATCTAGATCCCAGTAGGCAGATCCAGGAGGAAAACGACCACCTTCTCATACCCGTAAAGGAAGGAGGTACGGAAGAGAGAAGCGACCTGGAGGAGAGGACTTCAGACGATGATCCTCCTTTTCGAAAGATACAGCGGCGGCTCGACCTGCCGGAAAAAGAGAAAGAGATTCTGCCGAATAGATGGGAGATGATAGGTGAGGTTCTTCTCATCAAACTCCCGGAAGAACTTCACGGTAAAAAGGAGGAGATCGGGGGAGCGTACGCGGAAGTATTGGGAGCTAAAACCGTCATGCTGCAGGGCGGGATCGAAGGGAGGAAAAGGGAGCCGAAGGTAGAAAAGATATATGGGAAAGAAACAGAAACGGTGCACCTCGAAAACGGTATATCATACAAGCTGGACACCGCAGACATCATGTTCTCCAGCGGCAATATAGACGAACGTATCAGGATGGCTGAAGTGGTGGAAGAAGGTGAAGTGATCATAGATATGTTCGCCGGTATCGGTTATTTTTCTCTGCCCATGGCGGTCCACGGCGATCCCGATAAGGTCTACGCCCTGGAGATCAATCCCACCGCCTTCCATTATCTTCGGGATAACATAAAGCTCAACGGCGTTGAAAAAATCGTAGAAGCTTGGCACGGTGATAACCGCGATTTTTCTTTCAAAGGCGCCGATAGGGTTGTGATGGGTTATCTTCACGAGACCTGGAAGTATCTTGACAAGGCGGTAGGGTTCATCGAGGACGAAGGCACGATCCATTACCATACCACGTGCCTCGACTCGGATTTTCCAGAGGGTGTGAAGGAAGAGCTGGAAGATGATCTAGATGAAGATTTCGAGATACTCACGATAAAGAAGATAAAATCTTACGCTCCGCACGTTTTTCACGCCGTTGCGGACGTCAGAGTCGAAAAAACAAAATTTTAGATCACAAATCACCGAGTCATCGGTAGTGATCGATCTAGCTTCCGTCGTTCTGACCGTGCATATCGGAGGACTCGTGCAGTTTCGAGTCGTGAACTAGATATAAAACGGTCTCTTCCTATCACAGGGCCCCGGTACCGCCTAGATGAAGCGCGATAAAAGGGCAATATATTTGTAATGAGACCTACTTTGTTTATGATGATATGAAAAGAGCAAAGTTCTGGGAGGAGATGGAAGGTGAGAAAGTAAAGTGTAACCTCTGTCCTCACCACTGTACGATAAAAGAAGGAGGAAGAGGGTTATGCAACGTTCGAGAGAACCAAGGCGGTGTGCTGTATTCGCTGGTCTACGGCAAAGTTGCATCTTTGGCTAGAGATCCGATCGAGAAGAAGCCGTTGTATCATTTTCATCCCGGCACACAGGTGCTTTCATACGGTACCATGGGATGTAATTTAAGCTGCATGTTCTGTCAGAACCAGTCGCTATCTAACGGAGATCCGGAGAGTTCCTATCTGCGAGATTACTCGGCTGAAGACCTAATCAAAGAGACCATGAACTATGCAGGGATAGCATGGACCTACAACGAGCCTACCATATCCTATGAATTCAGCTATGACGTTTTCAAAGGGGTGAAAGAAAGAGAAGACAAGTATACGGTCTACGTGACCAACGGATACATAGAGAAAGAACCTTTGGACCAGATCGCACCTTATCTGGATGCCATGAATATAGATATAAAGGCCTTCAGCGAGGATTTTTACAAGAACATCGTTGGCGGTACACTCGAACCGGTTCTAAAGACGGCGAAAAGGGCTGTAGAAAAGAATATCCACGTGGAAGTCACTTATCTCATCATACCGGGGCACAACGACTCTCGAGAGGAGCTGCAGAGGTTCTGTAAGTGGGTCGCTGAAAATCTGGGTGTAGATAACGTGGTCCACTTCTCGAGGTTCCATCCGGATCACAAGATGAGGGATGTTTCGCGGACCCCTGCGAAAAAGATGAAAGAGGCCAGGAAGATAGCCAAAGATGAAGGGCTGAATTTTGTTTACCTCGGAAACCTGCCCGCGGATAACGATACGAGATGTCCCGACTGCGGAACGGTGGTGCTTTCAAGATCTTACTTCTCATCTGGAGGTCCAAATCTGAAAGATGGGAAGTGTCCCGAGTGCGGGAGAGATATACCTATCATACAGTGAATCGAAGGTCAGATCACTTCGTATTCTATACTGTACTCTTCATCCAGTCCTTTATTCCTTCTGCTAAGCTTTTCTATGAACCTGTCAAGATCGTCTTCAGAAAGCATGAAGAGGACATCTAGTCCTTTCTCTGCCGCGTTTATCGAAGCTTCTATAGGGGCGAAGATCAAGTCTGGCGCTACTCCCATGGTGGTGCAGAGACCGAACTGAGTTTCCTCCATCACCGCCATTTTGTCGTACTCCAATCCGCTGATCCTGCTCTTCAAACGTTCCACCACATTTTCTATATCCGCTCCACTGTCGAGGTCCGATTTAAGCAGATAGATTTCCCCGATTTCCATCTCGGTTATGCCCTTCAGCCCCCCAACTCTCAGGGGCTGTCCCCCCTCCGCGTCGTGTAAAGCCGTTCCCCTGCTGGAAGTCTTTTTTAAAGAAGCGTGGAGCAACCCGTCTTTCATGGAAAGACCGACTTCATCGCCCTCTCTGATGGACTCAGAAGCTATAGCTGTGGTGGTGGATATGAGATCTATCTTACCGCTGGCTTCGCTCAGGATGGTACCCAAGTTTTCCAGGACCTCCCTCACCAGTTCCATGCCTTTAGACGTGGGATGGTATGTACCGCTGGACTTGTCTATCAGGTCTTCTTCTTCCATCTTGGAGATGTAGTTCGATGCGGCCTGTTCGCTCATATCTAATTCAGATGCTATATCTGCCAGTCTTCCGGGGGCTTCGACAGCCGAGTTGTACAGGATCAAAAATCTTGTCAGAGTTTTCTTATCCCTCAGCATTTTCATCTATATCGACAAAATGAAAACGAGAGGAATATAAGGGATTTTCGCCCTTTGATGAGTTTAGGGGTGATATTGCGCTGTGATATTATCACCACTCTTCGAAAAAATTCGAAAAGGTTTAATAAGTACTGTATTATCCGGCAATCACAGCCTTAGAAAAGAGTGAAAATATGAAGATCATAGATAAAAAAGAATTCGAAAATTTTGTGGACCGGTTGATAGAGAAAGGTGACAAGGAGATCGTAGGTGTCCAGGAGAAGGGAGAAAAGTTCGTTTTTGATCGATTGGAAAAAGCAGAAGACTTGAGGTTGGACTACGATGTTACTATCCTCCCACCGAAGAAATACTTCATGCCCCAGAGGGAAACTCTGGTAGAATACAAAACGGGAAACGAGGTAAAGATGGAAGCGGTGAACGAAGTCATCCCGAGGGTGATAATCGGTATCCATCCGTACGATCTGGAAGCCATAAAACAGATGGACAAGGTCTTCGCGGACACTCCGGAGGATCATAATTACCTGGAGAAGAGGAAGAATTCGGTGCTGATCGGAGTAAACATGCAGCGGACCTCTGAAAGGTGCTTCGCGGGAAGCATGGGCACCGCTACGATCGAAGACGGTTACGACCTCATGCTGACAGATTTAGGGGGCAAATACGCCGTGGAGATCGGCTCTTCGAAGGGCAACGAATTTCTGGATAAAGGAAATGCTGAGGTAAGAGAAGCTGAACCCGAAGAGGTAGAAGAGGTAGAAAAGGCCGAAGAAGAGCTGCAGGATAGATTCGAAAAGGAACTGAACTTTTCTCCGGAAAAATTACCTTGGCTGTTGGCCGAAAATTACGATAACGATGAATTCTGGGAGAAGAACGCCGAAGATTGCTACAGCTGTGGAACCTGCAACCTGGTGTGCCCCACCTGTTACTGCTTCGACGTCCAGGATCTCAACGAGATAACGCTTGATGAGGGCGAAAGGATCAGACAGTGGGACGGCTGCATGCTGGAAGCCTTCGCAGAGGTAGCTGGGGGCGAAAATTTCAGAGAAGAGAGAGCAGAACGGTACAGACATAGATACATGAGAAAAGGCAGGTACCTATACAATATGTTCGGAGATATAGCCTGTGTAGGCTGTGGAAGGTGTTCGTCGCAGTGTGTTCCCGATATAGCGGACCCAACTGAGATCTTCAATAAACTGATGGAGGGGAAAATATGAAGGAAGAGTCGCCGTACGAGCCGGAGAACGCCACCATATTGAACGTGAAGGAGATGACCGAGAGGGAGAAATTGTTCGAGATAGAATTGGACAGCAAAGAACCGTTAAGTCATGAACCTGGCCAGTTCGTCGAGGTCTCGGTCCCGGGCGTCGGCGAAGCTCCCATCTCTATAAGTTCCTCGCCGACGAAAGAAGGCCACAGTTTTGAGTTATGTATAAGAAAAGTGGGCAACGTTACCAAAGTGATCCATACCCTAGAGGAGGGCGACAAACTTGGGATAAGAGGACCCTATGGAGAAGGCTTCCCTATAGACGAATTCAGGGGTAAAGACCTGCTCTTCATCGCCGGCGGTCTCGGGATTGCTCCGCTGCGGTCCCTTATAAATTATACCTTGGACAGGAGAGAAGAATTTGAAGATGTCAAGATACTCTATGGATGCAGGAGACCCTGCGAACTGTTATACGAGGATGAAGTGGAAGGATGGAGAGAGATGGACGACCTCGATTACAGGGAAACGGTGGACGAGTGTCCGGACGATGTCTGCTGGGAAGGAAACGTGGGTGTGATAACAACGCTCATACCTGGTGTGGATATAGATCTCGAAAACACCTACACGGTGGTCTGCGGGCCTCCCATCATGTACAAGTTCGTCCTTAAAGAACTGGCCGATAAAGAGATTCCGGAGGAGAAGATCTACCTTTCCCTGGAAAGGCGGATGAAGTGCGGCGTCGGTAAGTGCGGCCACTGCCAGATAAACGGAAAAGAAGGGGAATTCTACGTATGCCAGGACGGACCCGTTTTCAATTATGAAGTCATCCAAGATTTCGAGGAGGCGTTATGATGAAACCTGAAGAGAAACCCAAAGCGGCATTCTTCGATTTTGCAGGGTGCGAAGGAGATCAGCTTCAAGTCGCGAACCTGGAAGAGAAGATACTCGACCTTTTGAATATCGTCGAAGTCGTGAGCTTCAGAGAAGTGATGACCGAACACAGCGACGATTATGATGTCGCTTTCGTTGAAGGCTCGATAACGAACTCACACGACGAAGAGAGATTGAAAAATATAAGAGACAACGCCGACGTTCTAGTAGCTATAGGAGCCTGCGCAACGATAGGAGGTATAAATTCCATAAGGAACGTGCAGGACTTCGAGAAGGTCCAGGAGAGAGTCTACGGTGATGAAAGAGAGCATTACGAGGCATGGGAGAAGGCCAAGCCCGTCAAGGCGATAGTCGATGTTGATTACGAAGTCCACGGCTGCCCCATAGATAGAGAGGAATTTCTGCACGTGGTCCAATCCCTCGTCATCGGGAGAGAACCTAACATCCCCGATCATCCCGTATGCGTGGAGTGCAAGATGAACGAGAACGTGTGCGCATTCGAGAGAGATGAATTCTGTGTTGGCCCCGTAACGAGAGCTGGATGCGATTCCTGCTGTGTCAACGAAGGTACCATCTGCTGGGGCTGCAGAGGGATGATCGATAATCCGAACGAAGAGGCCCACGAGGAAGTGCTCGAGGAGTATGGTCTTACTGCGGAAGAAGTGATAAAGAAGTTCAACCTTTATTTCAGCTGGCAAAAGGAGGCGAGAGAAGATGAGTGAAGATTTAGACGTAAACGTGGAGTATCTTACAAGAGTAGAAGGTCACGGTAATATTGCCGTTGATGCGAAAGATGGAGAGATAGAAAAGTGCGAGTGGCAGGTGATCGAGGCCCCGCGTTTCTTCGAATCTCTAGTGGTGGGTAGGAACTGGAAAGAGCTACACCATGTAACCTCAAGGATCTGCGGTATCTGCTCAATAGGTCATACACTGACATCGTTGAAAGCAACGGAGAGTGCGATGGATATAGAGGTATCGAGGCAGGACAAGCTGTTGAGAAGGTTTGCCCTTCACGCCGAGAACATGCAGAGTCATGTTCTGCACGTGGGTTATCTTGCCCTCCCAGACCTGATGGATGCGAAATCGGTCATTCCGCTGACGGAAACACATACCGAGGAAGTGAAGACAGTCATCAGGCTGCATCGGTTGGCCAACGAGATGTCTGATATGGTTACCGGAAGGACGACCCATCCACAAAGACTGATACCGGGAGGTTTTTCAAAGATACCCACAGAAGGAGAATTGAGAGACCTGAAAGGAAGGCTCGAAGGGAGTTTTGATGATTTGAAGGCTGCGGCACAATTATTGAAGGATCTTTCCCCGAAACTGCCTGACTTTACTAGAGAGACCGAATTCATCTCGTTGACTTCTGATAAGGGATATGCGCTCTATGACGGCGAAATCTGTTCAACAGACACCGGTACAACGGCAGTAGAGGAATACGAGAGCGTGACCAACGAATACGTGGTGCCTCAATCCACGGCAAAATACACGAAGAACAACAGGGAGTCCTACATGGTTGGGGCACTGGCCAGGGTGAACAACAATTACGAAAAGCTGACACCCACGGCTAAAGACATCGCGGACATGTTCGATCTAAAGCCGGTGTGTCACAACCCCTTCATGAATAACGTAGCTCAGCTGGTCGAAGTCGTGCACAGCGTCGAAGACTCCATAGGTATCATCGAGAGACTGCTGCAGAGAGGATTGGAAGAACAGAGCGATTATCATTCTCCAGATATCGAACCGAAAGCAGGAAGAGGTATTGGTGCGGTCGAGGTCCCGAGGGGCATACTGTTCCACGATTATACTTACAATGAAGACGGTGAATGTACCGAGGCGAACTGTATAATCCCCACCAACCAGAACCACGGCAACATACAGAAGGACATGGAGGATATGGTGCCGGGGATGATAGGCCAAAAACCGGAAGACGAGATCGAACTGACGCTGGAGATGTTGGTCAGGGCGTACGATCCGTGCATCTCCTGTTCTACTCACTACGTCGACGTTGACTTTGTAGAGTGAAAGTGAAAGAGTAGTGCCCGAACTGGATCTTGATCATCTTTGCTCATCTGCCCGCATACAGATAGAAGAGATAGAGGAAATATCCCGCGGTCATGAGTATGCCTTCCAACCGGCCGAGTTTTCTTCCAGTATAGACGAAGACGGTGAACGCTATGCTCACAGCTATCATTATCATCATGTTGGGTATTATCTCCTTAGTGAAGGTTATAGGGAGGAAAAGAGCACATACACCCAGCACCATCAGTATATTGAAAGTGTTGGACCCTAACACGTTCCCTATAGATATGTCCGATTCCTCTTTGTAGGCCGCTACGGAAGATGCGGCAAGTTCGGGGAGTGAGGTAGCTAGGGCGATTATGGTCAATCCCACCAAACCCTCTGACAGCTGAAATTCTTGTATGTAAAATACCGCGGCCCTTATCATGAGTTCAGCACCCAAGACGACGCCTCCCAGACCCAAGATCAGTTTTGCCACGTTGATCTTCAGCTCTTTGGACCTTCTTTTCTCCGCCTCGATACGTTCTTCCGGTTCAAGATCAGCTTCTAACACTTCTAGTACTTCTTTCTCACCCTCGACCTTAGCGACCCATCTGAAGAAGGCCAGATATGCTACGAAACCTATCAGCAGTACGACCCCTTCCAACCGGTTTATTGATAATCCTGTTGAAACGATCACCAGTAAGGCCATAGCTCCGAACATTATGGGGATCTCTCTTTTGATCACCCCCGTGTCTATAGAGATGGGTTTGATGATGGAGCTGATACCGAGCACCAAAAGGATATTAGCCACATTAGAACCTATGACGTTTCCGATGGAGATCCCGCTCCGCCCTTTGAAAACTGCGTTCAAACTGGAGGCCAGTTCGGGAAGTGAAGTCCCAAAAGAGATCAGGGTCAGCCCGATAACCAAGGCAGGAACTCCAAGATAGGCTGCCGTCTTGCTGCCTCCATCCACGAGAAGATCCGCGCCCTTGACTAGGAATATAACGCCGACAGCTAATACCACTGTCCAGATGATGAATCCTGCTGCCATGGGAGCGATATATTTTGGGCCTTATTAATAAGTTGGTGAATGAGCTTCAAAAAAAGATCAGTCACAGCTCAGTTTGGAGATGAAGCCTTCGAACCTATCCTCCAACTCTTCGTCCTTCCTCTTCTCCAGGAGATACATCATGACTTCGAATCTTAGGAGGAGGGGATAACTGATCTCTCCTATCTCGTCCTCAGCTTCCTCTATCGGGTCCATCACTTTCTCTTTCAGATCTATGAATAGTTCCGACAGCTCGTCTATCAGTTCTTCCCGATCTTCACAATCTACCGAATACCCCATGATATCTAAC
Source organism: Candidatus Aenigmatarchaeota archaeon (assembly GCA_046537845.1). GTDB lineage: Archaea > Thermoplasmatota > Thermoplasmata > Halarchaeoplasmatales > Halarchaeoplasmataceae > Natronoplasma. The sequence continues at coordinate 8,625 of JBKHKA010000011.1, read as the reverse complement.
AGGTCCAGTATCTTTTCTGCGTTCCTCCGCTCCCAATCCATCGTCAGGTCGGCGGTGTCTCCGCTGTCTAGAGAACTGGGGTTCAGTAGGAAGACCTTCGCTGTACGAGAATACACTTTTTTGGGTATATGGTAGTCTTTTTTTTCACCCACTTCCTCCAAGTAGCCGGCTTCTTCCAATTTTTTAACGTGCCGGTATATTGTGGAGTGGTCTTTGCCCAAGGACTCCGCCATCTGAGCCAGCGTCATGTCATTGACCCTGAGCAGAGAAAGTATGTCGCTCCTGGTATCTTCGATGGCGAGTTTTACGTGTTCAGGATCTCTCACTACCTTGACTTCCTTTTTCATCTTACATTCACATGAAAGTTGAATCTATAAATAAATCTTTGGTTCGAGATGCAAGTGTTAAAACCATGGAGAGGTTAGATCGATGAAGGGTGTGCCCCATCTCTTTTGGGTGGATAAACTATATATCTTATTATGAATCTGCATGATTAAATTCAACTGCTATCATAAGGTGGTATAAGATGAGAAAGAAGGATTTTAAGGTCGTTAAGTTCGCGGCGTTGCTCAGCGCATCGATCCTGCTGCTCGCGATCATCCCCGCCAGCGGTTATCATCGAGCGGAAGAGGTCGAAGAGAGCACTGTGAAGGGAGTCGATGAAGGTGCTCACGAAGACTTTGAAGGCGTAGAGGATAGATATACCATCGAGAGCCTCTTCGATAGGGATGAACTGGGGGACGATCATCCCTATGACATGGATACGATAAAAGATATGGGTCTTGAAGATCTTAACTGGACGAACCAGGATATAGATGGTGATGGAAAAGCAGATTGGAATCACAGCTACGAGGACCCTGAAACGGGAGAGAACAAAACGCTGAGGATCATAGAAGGTACCTTCGGCGGAGAAGATATGCTTGGAGGGGGTGAATATACCATGTATGATAAGGAAGATATAAAGGAGGGCGATCTGAGTGATCCAAGGACGATAAACACCCGTAACGGGGCCATACTGGTTTTACCCCATAATTATTCCACGGCTGAAGGTGACGGGAACGGGATCTTCCTACATACCCACGGCATCCCCAGCCTTCAGGACCCGTTATACCGGTCTATAGCTTCCTCGGTGGTGAACGCTTTCGATGCCCCGGTGATGCTTGTCGGTGAAAATGAGACGAACTGGGAAGCTTTCAACTACAGCAGCCAGGACATGATAACCTTCGTTTCCCTTCTCCCATTGTTCATGCAGGACGTTGAAAATATCTCCAGCGAGCAGCTAAAGATGTTCTATCCCTATCAACTTTTGAGGACCAACCTGTTAGGACATACTTTGTTTGAAAGATTGGCTGCGGAATTCGGTCTCAGCCTGGATCAGGGTATATTCAGCGAAGGAGCTTCGAAGCAGGGGTACGTGAGGTGGTTTGCAGCGATGTTAGATGACAGGATAGAAGTCGCTCAATGTGATTGGTTCCATCTACAGGATATGGTGAACGCCACCAAGCGTTATTACAGGGATTGGGGAAGACCCCCCATAGAAGACCATGACAGCTGGGCATATTATTCAAACGAGATAGCCACTTTGATGACCTCGGTCTCTGATTCACTCACAACGCTTTTAGCTGATGACACCGGCGGCGTTATCTACGATGTTTGGGATATACACAGGCAGGCCGAACTGTTGAAAGACGGTCCACACATCAGTATCACCGGTACTTTAGGGGTCGGGGAGTATGATGGTGGAGAATGGGAAACCGAGCACGACGGCACTTATTTCCCTATAGGGGCGGAGAGCAATTTTCTGAACCGCTTGAAGCAGCTCGATATAGATTACAGGTACGGCATGGATAAAGCTGAACCCCTCTCGGGCAACGCCTATCCTATGGATGAAACTCGGATGTTCAATAATTGGTTCAACTCGATGGACCTGTTGTTTGAAGAGGCCGTGTCGAACTGGTCGAAAGTTGCAGATGTCGAGGCTACAATTGGCGAGCATAACGAGACCCATGATCAGTTGAACGTTACAGCGACCATAGAAAATACACAGGAGAACATGACCGTCCGGTTGGGGTACGCTGGGAACAGCGACAGGAGGTGGAACGACCCCGAGCACGACATGGAAGAGGGTGAGTATCCGTGGATGCACGTAGAGATGAACGAGACTGGAGAGAACATGTATGAGGGAACGGCGCTTATCGAGAAGGACGTGATGTACGGTTATTATGTGGAGGCGTATTCCCCCGGTGTCATGATGTATCTTTCCGATAACCCGTGGCACACCAACAAGTACGACTCTTCGCCTTTGAAGTTAGTGCACGAGTATGAGTACGAAGTGGAAGGTGTGAGCGATATGTTCGTCGAAGATCATTCTTTAGCGCCCGAAGAACCGAGCCCCGGGGAAGAGATCACCATGAACGCCTCGGCGGTGGTTGACAGGCCGGATATCAATTTTGGTGACGAATACTATGACGCTCATGCACCCTTGAGGAATATCGACGTGGAATTCTTGGTGGACCAGGAGTTGATGGAGACAAGGACCATAACGATCTCTGAATTCGAGGAGTTAGATTTCAGTTGGACCCCGGAAGAAGTCGGAACTTACCAGGTTGCTATAGAAGTCGATGCTAACGATGTTCTGCCTGAGTTCGACGAGGGGAACAACGTTTATGGATTCGAAGTAGAAGTCGCGGAGGAAGAAGAAGCTTTCCTGGAGGTTGGTATAACCTCGCCTCAGGATGGCGAGGAGTTCTCAATGGGGGACTCTGTACCAGTACAGTATACGGTACAGAACACCGGAGATATGGAGAGCACGCAGCAGGTGGAGTTCACGGTCGACGGGGCTGTAGAGGACAATGTAGAGATCACCCTGAGTGGCGGTGAAGAACATCAAGGAGAGTTCACCTGGGATGCTCAAGAGCCGGGAGAGCACGTTCTTGCGGTGGCAAGTGAAGATGACGACGATCAGGTGGAAGTGCTGGTAGAGGAGCTGGAACCGGCCTTCTTCGAGGTGGAATCTATGAGCTGCGATGAAGACGTCAAGGTGGGAGAAGATGTTGTGGTGAATTACACCGTCACGAACACGGGAGAGATGGAGGCCGCTCAGGACATAAGGTTCACCGTTCATGACGATGAAGAGGAGGTTCACCACGAGGTTGAGAGGAACGTGACAGTCTCTCCGGGCGAGAGCTTTGACGAAGGAGGATTTACATGGCAGCCAGAAGATCCGGGGAATTACACGCTCACAGTCGCCAGTGAGGATGACGAAGAAGAGGTCGAAGTTACAGTTCTGGAAGGTCCTCGCTTCGAGGTGGAGATAGTTAACTACGATGAAGAGGTCACTGAAGGTGAAGACGTGGTGGTGGAATACAGGGTAACGAACACCGGTGATATGACAGGGGAAAGAACGGTTGTGTTCTACGTCGACGGCTCGCCTGTGGAGGAGGACCAGCAGATCACTCTTGGACCGAGAGAGAGCTATGAGGGAGAATTCACGTGGACTACAGAAGAGGAAGGAGATATCCAGTTTGAAGTCAGTATCGAAGAGGACGGAACCGCAGAGAGTTCGTCTGAAGCCACTGTCTCGGTGGCGGCGGACGAGACGACCGAGGACCCGAGCGATGTTACGGAAGAAGGGCCAGCGTCTTACTGGTGGATCGTACTGCTGGTGTTGATCTTGGCCGGGTTGATAGCGGCTCTTCTGTTCTTCAAAAAGAAAGGTGAAGAAGAGATTGGCGAGGATGAAGGATCTTCTTAAGAGAAGATGACTCGAAAATACTATAAACAGATACACAGATAAAGCCTCCGATTGACCATGTATTTGAAAGAGAAGAGGCTTAGTTTTTTCGTGACCATTTTACTGGTGCTCTCTTTGATGGTCAGCGCCCTTCCCATGATGGAGGGAGAGAGGGCTTCCGCTTCTAGCATTGATGAGACGAGCGGAGAAGAAAGTATCGAAGAGAGTCCCGAAGAGAATTTGAGTTCCGACCGGCTCACCATAAAAAGTCTGTTCGACAGAGGGGAGCAGCTCGAGGACGATTACCCTTATGATATGGATACGATCAAAAATATGACTTTAGAGGATCTGAATTGGACGAAGCGGGCTATAGACGAGGCGCCGGATTGGAACCTGACCTATGAGGATCCGGAGACTGGCGAGAACAAGTCCCTGAGGATCATAGAAGGTACGTTCGGCGGGGAAGATATGCTGGGCAATGACACTTATCGGATGTATCCAAAAGAACAGATGCAGAGCGGTAACTTGACGGAACAGAGGGAAGTGAACTTGAGGCACGGAGGTATCTTGATCCTTCCTCATGATCACGAAAATGCGAGCGGGAAGGGGAATGGGATGTTCATGCATACTCACTCACTTCCTTCCGTTTCCGACGATGTTCTGGTCCAGCAGTTGATGATCGCCGTTGCGGAGAGGTTCGAGGTCCCGGTTTTCCTGATGGGGGAGTTCTCTCAGAACTGGGAGACCTTCAATTTCACCAGCGAGGACGATATAATCTATCCCTCATTGATGCCGGGCATGATGAAAGATAACGCCTCTACAGAGTACTTGAAGATGTTTTACGCGTATGCTCTCGTCAGAGGTAACCTTTTGGGCCACACGGTCTTTGAAAGGTTAACGGAAGAATTCGGACTTCATCTTCAGGATGGTATACTCAGCGAAGGGGGTTCCAAGCAGGGACATGCCAGGTATTTTGCTGGTATGCTGGACGACAGGATAGGAGTCGCTCAAGCTGACCTGCTCATGCTCCAGGACAAGATAAATGCCACGAAGCAGTATTATAAAGACTGGGGCAGGCCTCCTATACAGAATCACACTGGGTGGGCCAACTATTCCAACCAGATCGCTTCTATAACCACCGCGATCGGTGATTCCTGGACCTCTGGTATCCAGGATCCGAACAGCCCCACTCGATCGATATACGAGGTCTGGGATATCCATCATCAGGCCCACCTCCTCAAAGATTTACCTCTACTCAGCATCTCCGGGACCTTGGGTGTGGGTGCCTATGATGATGGCGAATACCACCCGGACCACGACGGTACGTATTTCTCTCTGCCCGCGGAATCGAATTTCTTGGACAGGTTAGACGATCTTGGGGTGGAATGGAGGTACGGTAAAGAGAGGTCCACCACCCTCTCTAGTGGATACCCTCTCCTGGAAAACCGGATGTACTGCAACGCTCTGAACGGCCTTTCTGTTTTGGTGGAGGAGGAAGATACACTGAACGGATGGCCAAAAGTCGGCGATGTGGAAACCGCCGTTGAAGGCCATAACGCGACGCATGACTGGTTCAACGTGACCGCCGAAGTCAAGAATGCTCAAGAGAACATGACGGTAAAATTGAGATTTGCAGGGAACAGCGACAGGAGGTGGAACGATCCGGAACACGTGCCGGACGTGGGCGAACATGCGTGGGAGTACGAGAACATGAGCAAGATAGGAGAAGAGGACGGGAAGGAGATATATGAGGTCTCCATCCTTACCAGGAACGACCTGATGTACGGACATTATGTGGAAGTCGATTCACCTGGAGTGAATATGTATCTTTTCGGAGAATGGGTGGAATTGAACAGGTATGATATCTCACCGGTGCGGTTACTGAACGAATACGAGCCGGAAGTAGATGGAGTTACAGATCTTTTTGTGGAAGATCACCAGATAGAACCGGGCAATCCAGAACAGGGTGAAGAGGTGGATCTAACACTGCAAATCTCTGCCGATAGACCGAAGATTTGGCTGAAGGGACCCTATGAAAGTCTTCCTCCTCTCCAGAATGTAGAGGTCGAGTTGAGAGTGAACGGTGAGATGAAGGCTGCCAAAACAGTCAGCATAGTGCGGGAAAAAGAGCTTCACCTCAATTGGACCATGGAAAGTCAGTATGAGGAGGTGGAGGTGGCCGTTGACAGCACCGAAGTTGTCCCGGAGTATGACGAAGATAATAATAGGCTCGATTTGGTGGTCTCTCCTTATGAAACGGGAGGTTTCGTTTCACCCTACGAGCCTATCGACTGGGAGGAGGTAGATCACTACGATGCCAATTTCCACACCCACACCACTGAAAGCGATGGAGATCATGATCCTGCAGAAGTTATAGATATGTACCATGAAGGAGGATATGATGCACTGGCTATAACGGATCACGATACCGAAGCGGATGGAACGACTTATCCCTGGACCGATTACGGAAGGGATCCAGAGGAATTAGGGATGGTAGGTGTAGAAGGAAATGAACTCTCCTATCACCACCATATGGGCAGCTTGTTCAACGATTTTCCTGGAGAAACATTCGACGAGCACGAGTCCCTGCAGGAGATAGGCGAAAGGGACGGTCTAGCCATGTTTTACCATCCCGGAGAATACAGTCATCCGGCAGATTGGTATCTGGAATATTATCGAGAATATGATCATCTTGTGGGTCAGGAGGTGTACAATAAAAAAGACAGTCACCCTGAAGATAGAGAGTTCTACGATAATGTGCTTCACGAGTTACTGCCGGAGAGGCCTATCTGGCTCTTCGGAAACGATGATATGCACAGTAAAAGTTCTCACTTTGGGTGGAACAGGAACGTGTTCCCTCTGGAGAACTTATCCGAAGACGGTTTGAAAAGGGCTGTGGAGAACGGCTCTTTTTACCTTTGGAGGCCCGAAGAACAGCAGCAGGCTCCAACGTTCCAGATAACTAACATCGAAGATGACAGGTACAGCATAGATATAGAAGTGGAAGGTGAAGTTAACAGTATAGATTGGATGACCTTCGATCCAGTAGAAGGCGAAAGCGGGAGCATTCATCATGGCAGCGAGATAACTCTGGAGGATATCTCGGAAGATACGAGGTTCGTCAGAGCTGAACTCCAGAACAATGATGGTACGATATACACACAGCCCTTCTGGTTGGACGGTCCGATGATCAGGTCACCGGAGCCTGAAGACGGATCTTCTACAGTTAACCGATCTCCAGAGTTGAGCGTCAACGTGGCCCATCCAGACGATGAAGATATGGATGTTTCCTTCCATAACGCTGCTGACGACAGTATGATAGGTGCTGAGGCCAACGTGTCCAGCGGCGAAGATGCACGGACGAGTTGGGAAAACTTGGAACCCAGCACCACGTACGAATGGTATGTTCTGGTCGATGACGGTGTGGAAACTTTCAGGTCCCAGAAGTGGGGTTTCTTTACCGGTTCATCTTTCGAGATGTCGATCAACACGACAAAAGAAGTGTTCGTGGAGGGCGAGACCATAACGGCAAGGTACGAAGTGATGAACTCTGGAGGGGCCGAAGATACTCAGGATGTAGTGTTCACTGTTCATCGGGATGGAGAGGAGGTCCACGAAGATATAGAGGAGAACGTGACCCTCTCTCCTGAAGAGACTTACAACGGCGCCTTCTCCTGGGAGACGGAAAAGAGTGATGAGGGAGGATACGAGCTAGCGGTGGCGAGCGATGACGATGAAGAAAATATCACGGTCGAGGTGATAGAGGATGCTCTATTCGACGTGGAGATAGTGGGATACGAAGAAGTGATCGAAGAAGGCGAGGAGATGACCCTCGATTACAAGGTCTTGAACACCGGAGGGGTGGAAGATACGCAGGTTATAGACTTCACTGTCAACGGATCGTCAGAAAGTGAGAGGGAGGTCACACTGGAGCCCGGTGAAGAGCACGAGGGCGAATTTTCCTGGTCTGCGGAAGCAGCGGGTGGATACGCTCTAGCGGTTGAAAGCGAGGACACATATGATGAGATCACGGTCACCGTGATCGAGACACCGGAGTACGCCCTCAGCATCGAAGTGGAAGGTAACGGTACCACCGATCCGGAGCCCGGTGTGTACACCTACGAAGAAGGTGAGAACGTCACAGTGACCGCTACACCGGACGAAGGTTGGGAGTTCGTGGAGTGGACCGGTGATGTCGACGGCGAATCTGAACAGACGAGTATTATAATGGACAGTGATAAAGAGGTAACCGCCCACTTTGAGCGAACCGTGGAATACTATGCACTCAAGGTGAACGTCCAGGGTGAAGGCGAAGTTGAAATAGATCCTGATCAAGATGAGTACGAGGAAGGCACGGAAGTGAATCTGACAGCGGTACCGGACGAGGGCTGGAACTTCGTAGAATGGACCGGCGACAACCACGGTACGGAAGAAGAGATCACCATAACAATGGACGAAAATAGATCGATAACCGCCGTGTTCGAGGAAATGACTGGAGAGCCGTATTTTGAAGTCGATATGGTGGTGATGGGATATGAAGATGGAGTCACGGAAGGAGAAAAGGTATCGGTGAAGTACTTTGTCAATAACACCGGAGACGCTGAAGGCACGCAAGATATAATCCTCAGGATAGATGATGAAGAGATCGTTGTAGAGGAGAACTTGACCTTGGAACCTGGAGAAGGATACCAGGGCACATTCGCATGGGAAACGGAAGAAGGAGATGCAGGTGACTACAACCTACTGATTGTGAGTGATGATGAAGAAGATGGGATGGCAGAACCTCTCACGGTCCAGGCGGAAAAAGATGATGCAGAAGATAACTACTGGCTACTGGGTATAATAGCGATGATCGTCGTGATGATCGCTATAGCGTGGATGCTGATGAAGAA
>JBKHKA010000002.1:0-176523 GCA_046537845.1 Candidatus Aenigmatarchaeota archaeon | reverse complement strand
TAAAAATGACCGATTGAACCTCGAAAAACTCGGCTCGGTCTGTCATATCAAGGGAGAAGAATTCACCGTAGTGAGGGACATAGAAAGGATAGAAAGAGGATAAAACTGAGGTGATATATATGAAATTTAAAACCCTATTTGTAGCCCACGTACCGGATGCAGATCCGAACGAACATCGAAATGTTTTGGAAACGGACCTCTACAAGTTGTATACATGTTTAGTCAAAGATCAGAAAGAGGCTTTAGAAATATGTAAGGAACACGCCGGCGAAGAGAGTATACATTCTATACTGCTCTGCCCCGGTTTCACGAATGAAGATGTTGCAGAGATCTCACGTGAAGTGGGAGAGGAGGTCGGTGTTTCAGTGGCTAGAGGCGACGGTCCCAGCGGGAGGATCGCAAAAGAGGCCATGGCCAAGGCAGACTGGTTCTAAAAATATTGAAGCTCTCTCACAAATTGAGTAGGTCCTCTTTTTCCGTTTCAATCTAATCTTTATTTCCCAAAAAGATGTCATAGCCTCCTATAACTTCCTTGAAGACGAAGAAAAGTGAGCAGCCCGGAGAAGAGCAGGAGTCAGAGATTTATTCGAGTTCTTCCCTGAGAAATCTGAAGAACTTTTCTCTAGCCTTCTTCTCGAACCATGGATAATGGCCGCACTTTTCGAGAAGGATGAATTTAAAATCATCCAAGTGGTCTGACAGGGGTTCCTTCACCCCCTCATAAGGATGGGGATCGTGGTCTCCGTGTATAGCTAAAATTGGACAATCGATATCTTCACTCATCTCTAAGAGTTCACCGGTTTTTCTCAACTTTTCCGCTTTGGCCCAAACTTTCTCATTTACCTCTCTGATGACTTCATTCGGTTCATTTCTAGGTCGAAGGAGGTCATAAGATCCCAATTCCATCATCAGTACGCTATACTCTTTCAGTCCCTTCTCCTTCTCAGCCATCTTCTCTCTGAGTTCAAGATATCTCTGCCTTTGTCTCTCATCCATACGCTCTAAAAGAGTATATTTCATATCACTCACGTATCTCTCCTCGAAGGGTCCACTCGAGATCAATACGACTTTATCCACGCGGCCGTACTTCGCTGCGAATATCCAGGCTAACCAGGCACCCCAAGAATGTCCCATTAGAATACAAGTTTCTTCCCCGTAGATCTTCAAGCACTCTTTCAGCCAGTTCAATTGTCCTTGGATAGATGGCTGATCGAATAGAGGCTCTAAAATACCATGCTCATCCGACAGTTTCCTAGCTAAAAAAGCCGCGTCCCCTAAAGCACCGGGACCGCCGTGTAATACAGCCACGGTGTAAGGTCTTTCCCCATATCTTCTCACTCTGCCCATCTTAAACGCTCCTTAAAAGATGCAGCGGAACTATTAATAAATATGCCCATATTCGTATTTATAGTCGAAATGAAGGAAAATTGGCATTCACAGCCTTTAGATGAGATCTATAAAACGCTGAAGAGTGGAGAAAGCGGTCTCGAGCAGAAAGAAGCAGAAAGAAGGTTGGAAGAGTACGGGAAGAACGAGCTGGAGGAAGGAGAAGTAATCTCTCCTCTTGAGATATTTTTAGAGCAGTTCAAAGATCTTTTGATCTGGATATTGATCGCTGCCGCTTTTATCTCGTTACTGATAGGACATGCCATAGACGCTTATCTCATCCTCACGATAGTGATAGCTAACGGTGTTTTCGGTTTTCTACAGGATTGGAAAGCTGAAAGGTCGATACAAGCCCTTAAAGAGATGGCGACTCCAGAAGCGGTGGTGAAAATAGACGGGAAAAAACGCAAGATAGATTCTTCTCGCCTCGTGCTAGGGGACGTCATATCGATAAGTCAAGGTGATGCGGTGCCCGCTGACGCTAGACTGATCGTCCAGCAGAACCTGCAGGTAGATGAATCCGCACTCACCGGCGAAAGTGAGGCCGTGAAAAAGAAAGACCGAACTCTGCACGAACAGATTGACCTAGCTGAAAGGAAAAATATGGTCTACAAGCAAACGAACGTGGTGAAAGGCAGAGGAGAAGCCATAGTCGTAGGTACCGGTATGGATACGGAGATAGGAAAGATCGCTGCAGAACTCCAAAAAGTCGAAGAAGAAGAGACCGTGTTCCAAAAAGAAGTCAACCAGTTAGGAAAGAAATTGGGCATGATGATACTGGTGATCTGCGCTCTGTTGGTACCAGTCCTTTTGTTTCGGGGAACAACTATGCTCGATTCGTTCATCACCGCCATAGCTCTAGCGGTAGCAGCTGTTCCAGAAGGACTTCCCGCAGTGGTCACGCTGACCTTGGCCCTCGGGACCCGAAAGATGCTGAAGAAAAAAGCACTGGTTAGGAGATTACCGGTCATCGAATCCCTAGGTTCGGTTGACGTTATCTGCACCGATAAAACAGGGACCCTTACGGAGAACAGGATGGTGGTGAAAAAGACATTTTTCGACGGGCAGGAAGTGAAAGTTTCGGGAGGGCATACCGATGAGGGAAGCTTCTCTTCTGACGGAAAAGACATCGACCCGGAAAAGCTAAAGCCGATACTTCAGGCCGGCGCCTTATGCAACGACTCCGAGATAACCGACGTAGATACCATCGGTGATCCCACCGAGATAGCTCTGGTCCAGTCAGCGAGGAAAGCGGGACTCGAAAAGGCAGATTTAGAGAAGGAGTTCAAGAGGATAGACGAGATCCCCTTCTCCTCGGAGAGAAAGATGATGACCACCATACATGACGGTCCAGGAAACGATGATAGAGCCTTCGTAAAAGGAGCACCAGAAGTTATCTTGAATAAATGTGATCGTTATTACGAAGATGGAGAGATAAGAGAACTGACCTCTGAAAAGAAAGAAGAAGTGCTGGATACGAACAACCGTTTTGCCAACGATGCTCTCCGGGTCCTAGCTATGGCCTACAAGGACATAACCTTAACAGGTGCGGACGAAGAAGAAAAGAAAGATGAAATAGAAGCTCTCGAAGAGGACGAGGTCGAGAAAGAGCTCATATTCCTTGGACTCCAGGGTATGATTGATCCACCAAGAGAAGGCGTGAAAGAGGCCATAGAGACCTGTAGAAGAGCGGGTATAAGGACTGTTATGATCACCGGCGATAATGCAAGTACCGCCAAAGCGATAGGGAGGCAGCTGGGATTCTCAGGAGAAGTGATCACTGGAAAAACATTGGACGAGATGAACGAGGAGGAGCTGAAAAAGGTTGTTAAAACCGTGGACATATTCGCCCGGGTCTCCCCGATCCACAAGGTGAAGATCCTCCGGGCACTGAAAGCTCATGGGCACACCGTGGCGATGACAGGTGACGGCGTGAATGATGCTCCGGCTCTGAAAGAATCAGATGTCGGAACTGCCATGGGGGAGAGAGGGACCGATGTTTCCCAGCAGGCTTCCGATATCGTCCTCTTAGATGACAACTTCACCACCATAAAAGATGCCATAGAGGAAGGAAGGGGTATCTTCGATAACATCCGGAAGTTCGTGAACCTCCTCCTTTCGGGTAATACAGGAGAGGTCTTGATCGTTTTCATCGCTTCACTGATAGGACTGGGTCTGCCTCTGACCGCGGTCATGCTGTTGTGGGTAAATCTACTCACGGACGGTCTGCCAGCATTGGCGCTGGGCGCCGATCCTTTCTCAAAGGAGATAATGAAAAGAGAACCCAAGAGCAGGGACGAGAACATCATCGATAGGACTCTAGCATTCTCTATAGCTTGGATCGGTATATGGGTGACTTTTGTCTGTTTGTCTCTTTACAGATACGGGCTTTCAGTGGATCCACAAGATCCAAGATTAGCTAGAACTCTCACGTTTACGGGCTTGGTGGTTTTAGAGTTGATCGAAGTAGCCCCTATAAGGTCAAGGTACGGGACTCCATTTTTCTCGAACAGATGGCTTGGAGGTGCGATTGCCCTCTCCTTCATCATGCACCTGGCCGTTCTCTACACACCTTTGAGCCAATACTTCAAGGTTGTACCGCTGGGGATGGATTCGTGGCTGATGGTGCTTCTCGGGGCGGGGATTTTTTTAGTCGCCATGGTGGTGATGAGAATATTAGAAGATAAGTACTTCATCGACCGTTAGATGAAGATGAAAAATTTCTGTGAGAGAAGAAAAGTTATAATTAGTTGAGACCCCTATATGGAACTGAGGTCATATGAAAGGTACTGTAAAGTTCTTCGATGATGTTAGAAATTACGGTTTCATCGAACCCGATGGGGATGAGGAGGATCACTTCGTACACCGCAGCAGTATCCAAAATGACTACTTCCTCGAAGAAGGCGATCGTGTGGAATTCGAGAGCATTCTGGAAGATAAAGGCTACCAGGCTCTTAATGTTAGGAAGATCGAAGATTAACGTCTGGAGTTTTCACTTCTTGTAAAGGTTATTAGATGCCCTTCTTTCGAGTTCCTCCCCTTCTGGTAATTTCTTGGCTAGTTCTTTAAGTTCGCTGATCCGGTTATAGGCTTCGTATTCGTTCAAAGCATCTATTACCTGGTTGAATTTCTTCCAGGCACTCCATTCCTCTGCGGTCATCACTTTTTTCACAGGATATTCTGCCACAATCTCCCTATTTCTTTTGATCTGTATTACCTTGTTTGCGTCACTCATTCCGCAACCCGCGTAATAGATGGCCTGCAGCTATTTAAAAATTGATGTGAGGAGAGAGAGGGGTCTTTTGCAGGGCGGTTAGTCCTTGTGAACTAAAACTTCAACAACGACTACTACAGCGATCTTTGTATCGGTTAGAGTCACTACCATCCCTAAATGTGCCAATTTCCCATAGGATGATGCGTTTCGTTCCCGTTCAAATGAATAGGAGCCATAGAAGAAAATATTCTAGAAATCATCTTCACTCATCCTCCATGCTGATGTCTACTTTTTTCAATCTGTTTGAATTAGTGACCACGTTGATGCTCGAAAAGGACATGGCGGCCATCCCCATCAGCGGGTGTAAAAAGCCGACGAAAGCGATCGGTATAGCGACCACGTTGTAGAAGAACGCCCATATCAGGTTCTGCTTGATCTTCCTGAAAGTCGCGTGGGAAAGTTTGACCGCTTTAACTACTGCTGAAAGATCGCCTTCTACCAGAACGATATCACCGCTCTCTATAGCGATGTCTGTTCCAGTTCCGATCGCGATGCCGACGTCCGCCTGCTCCAAAGCTGGGGCATCGTTGATCCCATCGCCGACCATAGCTACAAGCTGACCTTTCTCCTGCAGTTCTCTCACCTCTTTGACTTTATCGTTGGGCATAACTTCCGCTAGCACTCTACCGATCCCCACCTGCTCGGCTATCGCTCTAGCGGTCTGTTCGTTATCTCCGGTCAACATGACCGGTTCCAAGCCCTCCTCTTTCAGAGCTTTTATCGCCCGCTTTGAGTCCTCCTTGAGCTGGTCTGCTATACCTATAACTCCTAGAACTTCTCCATCTACCGCGATGTAAACCGAGGTCTTGGCTTCGTTCTGAAGATCCTTGAATTCCTTCCCATAGCTCTTTTCGATCCCATATTTCTCCAGAAGATCGGGTGTTCCCACTAACACTCCTTTCCCGTCTATCTCTGCTTTGATACCTTGACCTGTAACCGATTCGAAACTATCGGGATCTTTCAGTGAAAGCCCCTTCTCTTGGGCCTTTTTCACTATAGCTTCTCCTAAAGGATGTTCGGAACGCTGTTCGGCAGATGCGGCATGGAATAGAACTTTGTCTTCAGAATCGCCTATCACGTCCGTAACTCCGGGCTCTCCTTTGGTGATGGTGCCGGTCTTGTCCAGCACTATCGTCTTGATATCTTTCATCAGTTGTATGGACTCTCCTCTTCTGATAAGAACACCGTTCTGGGCGCCCTTGCCACTGCCGACCATCAAAGCTGTCGGTGTAGCCAAACCCAATGCGCATGGACAAGCTATCACCAGAGTGGCTATAGCGGCGTATAGCGCTAAAGATAGTGCGGTCAATTCGGGATTCACCCACGGGAGATAAGCGTCTGCCCAAGAGATTATAGAATGAAACGTTTCAGGGAATACCATCCATGCAACGAACGCGGAAAGAGCTATAGTTATAACCGCGGGAACAAAATAAGAAGTGATCCTGTCGGCGTAAGCTTGTATCGGTACTCTAGAGCCCTGTGCCTCTTCCACCATCCTGATGACCTGTGAGAGGAACGTATCTTTGCCAACTTTGGTCGCCTCAACAGTGATCGAACCCTCTTTGTTCATTGTAGATCCTATCACTTCGTCGCATTCTTCTTTCTTCACGGGCATGGACTCGCCAGTGGCTATGGATTCGTCGACGGAACTCTCACCCTCCAGCACTTTACCGTCGGTGGGTATTTTCTCACCGGGTCTCACGATCATCTTGTCTCCGATCTGGATCCTGTCAACAGGGATCTCTTGTTCCTTACCATCTCTTATCACCCTAGCGGTTTTAGCTTCCAACGTCATCAACTTCTTTATCGCCTGAGAAGCCTTGCCTTTAGCCTTGTTCTCTATGTACCTTCCGATGAGATGAAACGCGACGATCATACCCGAAATACCACCGTAGTTCAATATCTCAAAACCATAGCCATAATAATGTAATATAGCTATAAGACCTGTAGAGTAAGCCGCCATGGACCCCAACATTATCAGCGCGTCCATGTTCGGGGAAAGCTTGACGAGAGACTTAACACCGGAAATCATGGTCTCTCGCCCGACATAGAAAAGGACCGGCGAGGCTAAAGCCACCAAAGCGATATCGTAATACGGTCTCTGAAGGAGTGTATATCCTGCATAATTAGAGATGATTATCGCCATCATAGGTACTACGAACGACCAAGCGATGAAGACCTTCCGCTTGGCGGTTTTCACCTTCTCTAGATCCTTCTGGACTTTGTCCTTCTCCTCGTAATCTTTCTCGAGCCAGGAATCGGGAACGGAATATCCGGTGTTCTTCACCGCTCTCACGAAATCGCTACGGTGAACTTTACCCGGGATGTAATTTATGGTCGCTTTTTCAGTGCTAAGATTCACGTTTGCGGATATAACGCCGTCCAATTTTTCTAGAGCTTTTTGATTCGCCTGGCTGCACGAGGCGCAGGTCATCCCCTCGATGGGCATGTCCACCCTCTCACCTTCCGCCACGGAATAACCAGCTTCCTCGACAGCTTTAGATATGTCTTCCATATCCACCTTCGAAGAATCATACTCCACCGAGGCGCGCTCACTCGCATAACTCACATTTTTCTTCTCTACACCCTCCACTTCATCTAAAGATTTCTCTATCGTCTGGGCGCAGCTGGCGCAGTGCATACCCTCGATAGGGATATCTTTCTTCTGACTTTCATCCTCATCCTTTTTTTCTTCACTCATAATCATCTCCTCCCGATAAATATGTAAAAGGGTTTTTAGACTCTATTCGAGGTATTCTTCTGGATCCTCCTCGAACAGAGTCTGGCATCCAGGGGCACAGAAGTAGTAGGTTTTACCTTTGTATTCAGTCTTGAACTTCGCATCTTCCTCATCCACCTCCATGCCGCAGACAGGGTCTTCGGCCATATTAACACCGTTATAACATTGTCATACTTATTAAAGGGCTTTTTGGTATACAAACGTTAAAAGAAACGGGTCAAAAATTTACAAACATAAATCTTTAATTACCCGCACCCCTATCTATACACATGGAGCTCGACGAAACCGAGATGAAGATACTCAAAGAACTGCAGAAGGACGGAAGACTCTCTAGAAGAGTATTGGCAGACAGAATAGATGTGAGCACACCCACCGTGAGTTCAAAGATAGAGAAACTGGAAAACATGGGTATAATCCAGGGCTTTCTGGTGGATCTAGATTACAGAAAGATCGGTCTTCAGAAGTATTATTTCAGATTTGAGGCCGATAAACTTTCTTACGAGGAGGTCCAAGATTTATTCGTCGATTTTGATAGATTCCGGTCATTGGAAAAATTGGAGGGTGGAGGATACCTCATCACTCTTTTCATCAATGAATTCAGCCAAATCGATGAGGCAACAGAGTATATAGAAGATCGAGAGGGCCTCAGGATACTCGAAGTATGGAGAGCACAAGATGAAGTCGGCAAGGTCCCAAAGATATCGTTAGATGAGAAAGTCCCTTTAGACATAAACTGCTATTACTGCAATAAACCCATCAAAGGAGAACCTGTAAAATGGAAGAAAAACGGTAAGGAACATTATCTCTGCTGTTCTTCCTGCAAAGAATTGTACGAACAAAAATACGAGAGACTCCAGCAGAAGAAAAAAGAGATGAGAGGAGAAAGGTAAGAGAAGAAATCCGTTCCGTATTTGTACATTCAACCAAAAAAACCTATATAGGCGGCCATTATTTGTCCCGATAGACTCTAAATATCATAAAGGTGGTTAAAATATGGCAGACGAAGAAGAAGCTAAAATAGAATCAAGGTTAGAGGGCAAAGATATCTACCCGCCTCTAGAGGAATTCAAAAAGCAGGCGAATGTCAACGATCCCGAGATATACAAGTACGCCGAAGAGAACTATGAGGAATTCTGGGCAGATAAAGCTGAAAGGCTCGATTGGTACGAAAAGTGGGATGAGGTCCTAAAGTGGGATCCACCTCATGCGGAGTGGTTCGTTAACGGTAAACTGAATGCCAGTTACAACTGTATCGACAGACACGTGAAGAACGGCAAGGGCGACAAAACGGCGATCATATGGGAAGGAGAACCAGTAGATGAAACAAAGAAATACACTTTCTCCGAGCTGCAGGAAGAAGTTTCCAAGCTTGCTAACGCCTTGAAGGAGATGGGTGTAGAGAAAGGAGACATAGTCACATTCTACTTACCGATGATACCCGAACTAGCTATAGGGCTTTTGGCCTGTTCCAGGATAGGTGCACCTCACAGCGTAGTATTCGGCGGTTTTTCACCGGAAGCGCTTAAAGAGAGACTCAACGATGCGGAAAGTGAGGTACTTGTGACCGCTGACGGCTATTACCGACGAGGTGGAACCATAAAGATGTGGGAGAACGCACAAAAAGCTTTGAAAGGCGCTCATACTGTTGGAGACGTAGTGCTGGTCGACAGGATGGGAAGAGATGAGATTGAGACCGATGAGGAAAAAGTATCATATTATCATGAACTGGTAAAAGATCAGCCCACGGAGTGCGAACCAGAAAAGATGGATGCCGAGGACATGCTGTTCTTGATGTACACCAGCGGTACCACGGGAAAACCGAAAGGAGTCGTGCACACCACTGGAGGTTATCTCACCGGTGTATCTGCAACACACAACTGGGTCTTTGATATAAAGGATGATGATATCTACTGGTGCACGGCCGATATAGGTTGGATAACGGGCCACAGTTACATCGTTTACGGTCCTCTAGCCAACGGCTGCACTACGTTGATGTACGAAGGTTCACCGGATTATCCCCAAAAAGATCGCTTTTGGCAGATCGTGGAGGAATACGAGGTAACAAAGTTCTACACCGCTCCCACCGCGATAAGGCTGTTTATGAAGTGGGGTGAAGAGTATCCCAACGACCATGATCTTTCCAGTCTTAAAGTCCTAGGCAGCGTCGGGGAGCCGATCAATCCGAAAGCATGGAAATGGTATCACGAGGTCATAGGCGGAGGCGAATGTCCGATAGTCGATACATGGTGGCAGACCGAAACGGGCATGATGATGATCACCCCGTTACCGGGCATAACCGATCTGAAGCCGGGCAGTGCGACCAAACCCTTCCCGGGTCTGAAAGCTGACGTCTTGGATAGCGAAGGTAACAGTGTTGGCACCAATGAAGGTGGTTATCTCGTCGTAAAGAGACCATGGCCGTCTATGCTGAGAACGCTTTACCAAGAACCCGAGAGGTATGTTGAAACCTACTGGTCCGAGTATGACGAGGAGACTTACTTCGCCGGAGACGGTGCTAGAATAGACGAAGATGGCTACTTCTGGGTCGTTGGTCGTTTAGATGACGTGTTGAACGTTGCCGGCCATCGATTGAGCACCATGGAGATGGAGAGCGCCCTTGTGGACCATGAAGCTGTTGCGGAAGCCGCGGTGGTTGGAAAACCCGACGAAGTGAAAGGTCAAGTTCCTGTCGCTTACGTTATACTTGAATCCGGTCAAGAACCCTCCGATGAATTGGGAGAGGAATTGAGAGCTCATGTTGGAGAGATCATAGGGCCAATCGGTAAACCCGCTGCAGTAAGATTCAGTGATGACCTTCCAAAGACAAGGTCCGGGAAGATCATGAGAAGGATACTCAAGAAACTGGAGAAAGGCGAATCCGCTGGAGACACTTCGACACTACGAAATCCAGACATAGTCGAAGAACTCAAAGAGAAAGTACAGGGATAAAGGGTAAGTAACCCACAAAAACTCTTTCTTTTTTCTACTTATTTTTCGTTTTTCTACGTCTACATTCTAAGGTGTACACCATCCCGACCATATTTTCTTCCACTTCATAGATTTCAAATTTTTTGGACACGACACCTTTCACGTCTCTGTCCATGTGTGTTCTCCCGAATACCTTCGCCGATAACATCATCGGATAAAAAAGCAAATACCCATAACGCTTTTTGGGTCTCCCGGTGTCCAATATGATCATCTTACCGTCCGGTTTCAACATCCTAGCACACTCGGAGGCCGCTTTTTCCATGTCTGGAATTGTAGTGAAAGTGAAAGTAGCGATCATCTTATCGAAATAGTTGTCGGGGAATTTGGACGACTCGATATCGTCTTTTATCACTTTCAGAGTAAGATCGTCGGGAGTTTTTTCGTTACGGTCCATCTTCTTTCTTGCTTTTTTTACCATACTCTCACTTATATCTGATCCGATCACTACTCCTTTCTTCATCCTATCTGCGATCCAAATGAGTACCTGACCCGTGCCGGTCCCTATGTCCAATACCCTTTCTCCATCTGAAGGGTCGAGAAGGTCAACGGCGTTCTTTTTCCATATCTTTTGAGAACGAGAGATCAAAGGAAAATTATCTACTGCATCATAAAATGGAGTCCAAACATCGTATCTATCCGAGACCTTCTTTTTAGATCTGCTCATCTAGAAAACAAAAGAGAAAGCGAGTTATTTAAACTGTGGGTAAAATCTTTACTACCAGGGGATCACGATCCCGAAGGTCATATCTTGATATAACAAAAAGTAAGTCAACATGTAACCTAATATGGCTCCAGAGTTCAGCAGAGGGAGACCAGCGTGGGGTTTACCCTTCAATACGAACCGTGTGAGAGCTATCATACCGCACATCGCCCCCAGCGTACTTCCCACCGCCACAAGAACGGGTCCATAATATCCCCCTATCCATAAGGGTTCAAGATAAATACTGGCTGAAACTGGAAGTATGCCGGGTATTATGATGTCTCCTAAACCGATGAACATAGCTTCTCTTTTGTCGCTCTTTTTTACACCCTTCATGACATTTTTCTTCTTTGCATAGGAATAATTTTTTTTCTGAGGGACCACCATCATGACCGGTGTCTTGGATTCCATGACTCCAGAAGCCAATGAAAGCATATGTTTAGTTTTATATACCGAGATGAAGTCGTAAACAGCCAATGCTATAAGTAAAATAAAAACCGGCAAAATGGCAAAAGTCATCCCAAATATACCTATTATGCCAACAGCCATTATCATCCCTATCCCGTTCACGATGTACCATTCCGGCTTTTTGTACAATAGGTAGGTGAGACCGACTCCCAAGGATATGGCCGCAAAGAAGGCCCAATCAGGAGGGATCGTACCCAATCTAACCCCGCTAGTGAACAGAACGGGATAGAAAACATAGAACAAAGTCAATCCTACCACACCCAATATAAGATACTGGAGAAAGTTCCCCTTACCATATTTGAATAGAAGCAGCATCGCACCGGTGAATAACAGAATAAATCCTACGTAGATCAAGGGGTTCAGAGGATCCTCTGCACCTTCTTCTCCAAAGGCCCGATATTCATCTGGATAGGTATGGACGACATTCAAAGCTGCCATGTGAACTAAAACTAGCACACAGATTATAGCTATCGCAGGAAGATGTTTTTGTTTTATATCTATGTCTATCATTTTATCTAAATATCCGTTCAGCCTCCTACTACGCTGCCAAACGCAAGATTTCCTGTGGTATTGTTGATCCTTACCTTTACTTTGTCGCCCTTAGTCGTTCCAGGCACATAGATGGTATACCCGGCTCTTTTTGCCATCCCGTCTCCTTCCTTGCCGATGTCCTGTATCATGAGTTCATATATCTCGCCCTCTTCAAGATCCTCCGATTCCTTAGACGCACCAGCTTTGACCTGCTTGCCTTTTATGGGTCTGTGTGCTCCACAGGCGTCGCACTTGATTATGTCGATGCGGTTCTCCTTCACCAGCCTTGTGTCCGGTCTACCGCATTCGGAGCAGAGAACATATTTTTCTATGTAATCTTCTATCTTGTCTTTAATCTTGGCAGAACTTATCTTACCTTTGAAAACCACTCTTCCTTTCTCTTTCTCTCCGGCCGTTCCCAGCGCACCTAAGAGGAACTTCAAAACCTTCTCCGGCGAGCGATTTATCATATCCGCTATCTCATCAAAATTCTTCAAGATGGTTGTGTTCCCTTCTTGTAAGATATCTATATCTGGAACCTGAAATCTATCGTGATGAGATATCTCCTCTGGCAGATTTTCCCTTGCCTCCTTCAAAAGACTGTCGTAATCGTCATAGCGATTTGACTCATCTGGCTCCGTTTCAGTTTCTGACTCTGATTCATCCGACTCGTTGGACATGGTAAACCTAAAAATGAGAAGGTTTAAAAAGATATTGGTCGAATATTTTTCATCCCATAGATTTTTTATAGATAATCATCTCTACCTTTCTTGAAAATATGTATGATAAGGTCATACTCCCAACGGACGGTTCAGTATGTGCGATGAAAGGAGTTAGAGAGGGTTTGGAGATGGCAGAAAAACTGGATATAGAAGCCCTTTCCATATACGTTCTAGATCGGTCTGAATATGAAGGACTCCATCACGAAAGCATCAAAAGCACTGTCAAGGGCGGCTTCAAAGAAAAAGGCGAGGAAGCTCTCGAGAAGGTGAAAGAAGCTGCAAAAGAGAGAGATGTAGAGTTAGAAACCAGGATCGTCGAAGGCACGCCTTACAAAGAGATAACCAGAGCTGCGGGAGATAACGATATAATCTATATAAGTACCCACGGTCTATCTGGTTTCACCCATATGTTCTTGGGCAGCACGACTGAAAGGGTCCTAAAAAACACCGAAAACACCGTTGCGGTGGTCAATGGTAGATAAAATAGGAGTGAGTCAATTTTCGCTTTCGGCCGTCTTCTTTCTGCAGGACGTAGGCAGTTTCATGGATGCCTTTCTAGCCGCTTCCTTGGCTGTGTCGACGCCTCTTTCGTTCACCCAGATCTTGATGATATCTTGATTTGGTTCAACCCTGGCGGCATTCCCAACTTTTTTACCGAAAGCTCGCCTCATCCCCTCTGACAGCCTATCTGCACCTGCACCCGTAGCCTGTTTGTTCTCTCTCAATACGTGGTGAGGGTAAACGAGAATCTTGGCTTTGAAATTGTCTTCCCCTAAATTTTTGGTAAGAACTCTAGTAAGTGTCACTCTAGCTGCTTCTAGAGCAGAGTCTTTTATCTGACATCTCTCTTCTGCTATGAGGGTCACCACATGATCGAACTCTGCCTGCCGATTACCCATGGTGAACTGTCCTACCCTGACATGGGGGACACCTCCTATGTACTCTTTACGTGTGTAAGGTTGTCCCTTCACTTCTCTGTACATCCTGCCTGGTTTTTGTGGCATAGTATCACAAGTTTCATGAACACGACCTATTTATAATTTTTCTGCTCAAACTCCTATTCCTGTATTTGATCCATCTTTTTACCGATGGGACCTCACCCCAAGTGTGGCAAAAAAGGCCAACAACTTCTGAAGATGTATGTGCCCTTTAGAACCCTGGGCGAGTTCAAAGTCGATCTCCCCTATCCTAGATATAACCTTCTTTCTCTTTTCTTTATCCATCGGCAAGTTGTAGGTCTCTTCTTTGATCATCTTCAATATCTCTTCGGAAGAATATCCTCCTTTTATAAGAAGGTCATAAAGTTCTTCTCTCACATCCCCAAATTTTCCTCTTTGAGCTCTCAAGATCATACCCTTTATGTCCGCTGTTTTGGTTTCTTCGAGTGCAGATTTAATCACGTCCTCGGTGATATCGGCATCGATAGAGTTCGCTACCTGGAGAAGATTAGTCAGCTTTCTCAGGTCGCCTTTAGATACCCTAATCAAGACGTTCAAAGCATTTTTATCTATCCGGAAATTTTCCTCACTTTCTATCTTTCTTATCCATCTTTTGATCATATCTTTGCTCAATGGACGGAAACGGAAATGAGCACATCTGGACTGGATAGGATCTATTATCTTCGATGAATTGCTGGCTGAGAGTATGAATCTCACATTATCCGAAAAATTTTCCATGGTCCTTCGAAAAGCGGCCTGTGCTTCTTCGGTCAGATCATCTGCCTGATCCATGTAGATTATCTTGAAATCTTTTTCAGTCAGAGTGCGAGACATTGCTTCTTCCTTGACCTTCCCTCTTATCGCGTCTATGCCCCTCTCTCTGCTCCTTGTCAGCTCGACTAGATTGGCCTCTCTGTTCCCCCCATATATCTCATTTGCCAAGGCTAGGGCCGTTGTGGTTTTGCCCACACCAGAGGGACCGGAGAAAAGAAGATGGGGCATACTCCCTTTATCTATATATACCTTCAATTTTTCTATCACTTCATTCTGCCCCAGTATCCCGTCTAGATCTTCTGGCCTGTATTTTTCTGTCCACAGTTCTTTCATGGAACAATGCTAGCGCATAATAAGGTTTTAAAATTTCGGGTAAACTTTAGGTCAAGGCCACTTTTACTGCGAAAAGTTAAATAGGTGAACCTAGGCTAAACTTTCAGTGAGAGGTATGGAGAGAGGAGTTGCCATATTATTTGGGTTATACATAATATACTATATCGTATTTCCCGTAACCATCATCGCCGTGGTATGGTGGATCTGGGAAAAGAAGAACGCTCTTATAGGGGGTTCCGCCTTTTCTGCTAGCTCTAAAAAGGGCTTCTCAGCTAAGGAGTGTATGAAAGAGATCAGAAGATTACAGGTTTTTCTTGTGCTCTTTATTCTGCTTTCCATCCCCATGATGAACTTTACCTCTTCCCGTTTGAGCGATATGAGCATGGACAGAGATCGATACTATTATGGGGCCATGGGACAATCTCGAATTTTTTACCCGGTGGATAAGCAGATAGGTCCAAACTCGGATACGGACTGGGTGATAGAGCAGATGGAAGAAGATCCAGAGTATTGGTATCTAGAGGATATCCAGGAGCAGTTAGACCTAGAAAAGGTGACCAGACTACCGGGTAGACTCGTAGTTTACCGTTTGGAAAAGCGAGATACAAGATGGTCCCATATAGTCATAAATTACCATTACTTCTCGCCATTACCTGTCATAAGGGTTTTTGGATTCTGGATATATGAAGACGGAGAGATCAATTTTGCAGAACTTGAGGTGGATAAAACTGTGGTATACCCTTTAGACCCTGCAGGTACGGACCCATTCTGAATTTTACATTCCCATAAATACAGTCCAAAATCTTTTTATTTATCATATATTTTCCTACCTGATAGGTGGAAACAATGAAATTAGTAGAATGTGTACCCAACTTTTCAGAGGGACGTGACAAGAAGGTTATAGACAAGATCACGGATGAGATCGGATCTGTTGATGATGTAGAAGTCAAAGATGTAGATATGGGGGAAGATACGAACAGAACAGTAGTGACTTTCGTAGGGCCTCCAGAGGGTGTTAAAGAGAGTGCATTTCTTGCGATCGAAAAAGCTTCGGAACTCATAGACATGAGCAAACACGAGGGAAGTCACCCAAGGATGGGAGCCACAGATGTTTGTCCATTCGTACCTGTAAGAGGAGTCTCCATGGAAGATTGTGTTGAGATCGCAAAAGATCTAGGAGAGAGGGTGGGTGAGGAATTGGACATGCCGATATATCTTTATGAAGAGGCCGCTACCGAAGAAAAAAGAAAAAATCTAGCTACCATCAGGAGCGGAGAGTACGAAGCTTTAGATGAAAAACTTAAGGATCCAGAATGGAAACCCGATTACGGACCGGCGGAATGGACGGAAAAGGTCAAAAAAACAGGAGCTACGGTGATAGGAGCTAGAGAGTTCTTGATAGCTTATAATATAGATCTGAACACCAAAAACAAAAAGATAGCTTGGGACATAGCGCTTGAGATGAGGAAGAGGGGTAGAGCAAAGAGGAAAAACAGCCCGGATCAACATTACTGGAAAGGAGAGATAATGAGATACAGTGAAGAGGAGAACGAATTCCCATGTGGAGAATGCGATTTCATCGGAGAGTCTTTTCAAGAGGTTCACGAACACACCGCGGAAGAACACGGATTCGACCTAAAAGAGTTCTTGGAAAAACATTATGATTATGACGTGACCGATCTAGAAGGCAAAGCGGTAAAACAGCGCGGAAAGTTCGACCATTGCAAAGCCATCGGTTGGTACGTAGATGAGTATGAAAGAGCTCAGGTCTCGATCAATCTTACCAATTACAAAGAAACGAGCCTACACGACGTATTCGAATTCGCTAGAGATCGAGCTCGAAGGATGGGCGTTAGGGTGACCGGCAGTGAGATCGTCGGTTTGGCCCCATATGACGCTTTACTGAGGAGCGGTAGATACTATCTAGAAAAGATGAATCTTTCTCTAGGAGTTCCTGAAGAGGACATCATCGAGACAGCTATACAGTCCTTAGGCCTAAGAGACGTAGCGGAATTCGATCCTGAAGAAAAGCTGATCGGAGGCCCGGTAACTCCTGAGGACGCTTTGGTCGAGATGAAAGTCGATGATTTCATCCACGAGGTCTCTAGAGATTCCTCTACACCAGGTGGAGGCAGCATCGCTGCCCTTTCAGGCTCACTGGGTGCGGCGCTTTCTTCCATGGTCTCAAATCTTAGCATCGGCGGTCGAGGTACCGAGGAAGTGGATCCAATCCTCATGCCCGTAGCGGATGGGGCACAGGAGCTGAAGAAAGACCTGTTGAAAGCGGTGGATGAAGACACCCAAGCCTTTGACAAGTACATGGAAGCCAAGCGGATGCCGAAATCTACAGAAGAGGAACGGAGGAGAAGGAAGAAAGCAATGGAGGAAGGTCTCAAATATGCAGTTAAAGTCCCCCTGGAGACCGCGAAGAAGTCCGCTGAAGTTATAGACTTAGCCAAAAAGGCCGCAGAACACGGTAAAAAAGGTGCCGTCAGTGACGCCTTGGTCAGCGCTCAGATGGCCTATTCCGGTATGGTTGGGGGGATCGCCAATGTAAAGATAAATTTAGGAGACGTGGAAGATGAAGAATTCGTAGAAGAGATGCTGGATGAATGTGAGAGTTTGAGGAAAGAGTACAGGGAGAAAAAGGAAGAAGTGATGGAACTAGCAGAGGAAAGACTTGGATGATTGTGATGAGGGATGTAGTTGATAGGATATTGGATGAGGGTATCCGTTCTGTAAGCGAAGATGAATATTCTGATTTCGTCGAAAGAGCTGAGCAGTCTTTGGAAGACTCGAACCTGGTAGAAAGAGACTGGCGCGAGTTTCTAGTGGTGGGTGATACTCACGGAGAGTTAGATGCTGCAAGAAGGCCGGCGGAACGAGCTGTAGCTAGGGATATCCCCATAATTTATCTGGGGGATTATGTGGATAGGGGGACCAAACAACTCGAAAATTTGGCGTTCGTCTTGTCTCTGAAGATCGAGAGGCCCGAAAAAGTGGTGTTGCTAAGGGGAAATCATGAAACTGAACGGATGAACCGCGGTTACGGTTTTTATGAAGTCGTGAAGCGCTCCTACTCAGAGCGGCTCTATAAGGAGATAATATCTTTGTACCCTAGACTTCCTGTAGCGGCGGTTATAGGAAAAGAATACTACGCCGCTCATGGGGGTATATCCAGCGTGATTGAGGATTACATGGAGATAAACGATCTGAAGACGAGTGATGAAGGTTATAGAGAAATATTTTGGAACGATCCCAGCGAGGATATAGAAGATTTTCAAACTAATATCAGAAGAGGGGGCTACCATCTTTACGGGAGAAAGGCCGTGGAAAATTTCCTGACCGAGAATGATCTATCCATGATAATAAGAGCCCATGAAGTGTATCAAACCGGTTACATGTACTACTTTGACGGGAAACTTCTATCCATATTTTCAGTTTCAAATTACCGGCGAGGTAATAAGGGAAAATTTGTTCATGTGAAGGGGGAGCATATAGATCTGATCGATAATTAATTCACTTCTCTGTCCGCAATTTGAATCATCTTTCTAAAAAAGAGACAGGTAGAACATCACTTCAGATGGTGAGAGCACTTTACTTGGTAGATTTCCTTGAAGAACCTGGGAACTACAAGAATCTTGCTGGGAAAGAATGATTTTAAATTTGTAGCTAAGTTCTTTGAAGGGAGGAGCCTGGGCTTAGGATAAATTAAGGTAAGGGAGATTACTGTTTCTGTCGTAAGATAAAAGGTATATATACAGATGATTTTCTTGTATTGAGAGATAAAATGGAATCAAATCCTACTTCCTACGGAGATTATGAAGAGATCATATTTTCAAAGTGGGCAACGCTCCTACTTTCTTCTGTCACAATCGTATTTCTTGGATTATCATCGTACCAGCTCTTTATAGCTCCTATCGGAACTGACCCTGCACCAGACTGGTTTTGGCTTA
Organism: Candidatus Aenigmatarchaeota archaeon; assembly: GCA_046537845.1. GTDB lineage: Archaea > Thermoplasmatota > Thermoplasmata > Halarchaeoplasmatales > Halarchaeoplasmataceae > Natronoplasma. The sequence goes on along the minus strand of JBKHKA010000002.1, from coordinate 157,713 downwards.
TCATGTTCCTCTTGTTTTTAGGGATCACGGTGAATTTCAGCAGGTTGAAGATCAGCATCGATTCTGCGGGGATCACTATAGGATTTGGGATACTCAAAAATAAAGTCCCCTGGACGATGGTTGAAGAGTGCTACCTCGACGAGACTTCCTCCATATGGTACGGTGGATGGGGCATGCGTATAAGCAGAGTGAATGGAAAGTGGAGAAAAGTATACAACATCATCGGAGGTCCACGAGTGGTGATCTCGCTGGATCAAGGTTGGATAAGGGAGATCGCATTTTCGACCAGCAATCCCGAAGAAGTAAGACATGTTATAAAAAGACATCTAGGTATGTAAAGGAAAGCGGTAAATCCTTATTAAAGGGTAGGTGATTCTGATAATTCTCTAAGATCGTTCAAAACATGCAATCCACTTGATTTTTTGACCTCCACCTTCTCTCTATCTATAAGATAAGGATTCATCCCTGCCTCTTCAGCTGGTTCGTAGTCGTTCTTCAAACTGTCTCCTATATGGACGATCTTTTCAGGTTCTGTAGCAATCTCCTGACTGACCTTCTTATAGAGGGATGGAGTCTTCATGCTCATCCCGAAATCAGAAATTGAGGAATATAAAGATGAAAAGTATTTTTTGTAGTCCTCTAACCCCGTTTCTATGAACATCTTTATACCGTTAGAGATAATTATCAACTCGTATCTTCCGTGCAATTTTTCGATAGCCTCCTTTGCATCTTCATATAACTCGTACTGTTCTCTCACTCCTTTCAACACCTTTTTAGGGTCCTGTTTTAGATCGTATCTCGAGAACCAGAACTCTGGCTGGTACCATCTTATATCCTCTTTTCCTATCTCATCATAATGCTCCATCAATATCTTAAAAGCTTTTTCTTCAGACACTCCGTACTTTTTCGAATACAGCTCAGGAATTTTCTTCAGCCAAAAATCATCTGCAAAATCTTTAGGGATCAAGGTCCCGTCCATATCAAAAGATATGACCTGTATTTTGTTCCACATCTCTTTTCACCTTCAAAAATAGATTTTCAGGCTCTTTTCTCATACACTACTGAAGAACCGTGGTCCGAAACGTGCAGTCCCACTTCCTTTGCCGCTTCCACCACTTTTTTTGAACCGGTTTTGATCGTAAAAGCTTTCAGTCCACTCTCCATGGTCTTCTTGATCCCGAACTTTAAAAGTTCCTCTATCTCTTCCTTTGACCCAGAGATGAAGGACACGCTCATCCTCTCATATATGTCCCGGATATGAGTGAACATCACCGCTTTAAGATCTCCATTTTCTCTGATAGAAAAACAGTTTCCTCTTCCGACCCGTTCTCGTATAAGATCGGGATTTATCTCATAGGCTGTCCAACCCTCGATGTATAGTTTTTCGTATTCTTCGATCTCGGGAGACGAAAGGATAAGATCATAGACCTCTTCGGGATCTTTTTCTCTCCCCACTCTTCCCACTTCTTCCGTCGAGGGCGCTTCAATCTTCTCCAGATATTCCTCGTCAAGACGGAGATAAGGGTATTCTTTTTTCACCTTGAATCCAAGTTCTTCTGCAACTTTTCGAACTGGAGATTTATCTCCAGTAGTCAAAAACCGTAGGACCTCGTAGTCTAAATTTTCTTTTATATGATACAGTTGTCCCTCGATCATTTTTCTTCCATACCCCTGTTCCTGATACTCTGGGTGGACTCTAAGCCCTTCCAACCAAAGAACATCTTCACTCTGCCGAGTGTGTTTCCCCAAGGTGATCATATTTCCGTTCTTCTTTCCGCATAAAAAACCTCCATCTTCTATCCATTCATCGAAAACTTCCGGGATGTAGTCCCACCCATCCCAGATCCCCTCGCTCAGAGATTCGACTTCCTTTCGGTCTGATCTCTTCACCTCTTCGATCTTCAGTTCTTCATCCATGTTTAATCTACTCCTAGAGGTGGGTATTTATCTTTTCCTTCAAAAAAGAAAAAAAGAGAAAAAAGGAAGGATCAATCGTTCTGTATTTCTTCGTCCAGCATCGGCATCTTGATGTCGTTTTTCTTAGCGAATTCGATCGCTTTCTCGTATCCTGCATCGGCATGCCTGACCACACCAGAGCCAGGGTCCGTCTTGAAGACCCGTTCGATGTTCTCTTCCGCCTCATCTGTACCGTCCGCCACTACCACCATGCCAGCATGGGTTGAAAGACCTATACCTACTCCCCCTCCGTTGTGGATGGAGACGCTGTCAGCTCCGGCACTTATGTTCAGCATAGCGTTCAAAAGAGGCCAATCAGCCACGGCGTCGCTCCCGTCTTTCATGTTTTCCGTTTCCCTGTTTGGACTCGCTACACTCCCGGCGTCAAGATGGTCACGGGTTATCGATATAGGGGCTTTGATCTCCCCGCTCTTCACCATTTCGTTGATCTTTTTAGCGAACTTGTGCCTTTCGCCGTAACCTAACCAACAAACTCTTGCAGGTAGACCTTCCCAAGGCAGATGCTCTTCGGCTAGTTCTATCCAGTTGATAAGCTGTTCGTTATCAGGGAATAACTCTTTGACGACCTCGTCCGTTTTAAGAATATCCTCGGGATCTCCCGATAGAGCGATCCATCTGAAGGGTCCTCTTCCCTCGCAGAACATCGGCCTTATGTAAGCTGGAACGAAACCCGGATAGGCGAAGGCGTTCTCGAAGCCGGCTTCGTAGGCCTGCCCTCTAAGGTTGTTCCCGTAATCGAAGGCTATAGCGCCTTTTTCCTGCATCTTCACCATGGTCTTACAGTGGAGTTTCATCGACTCCATGCTCTTCTTCTTGTACTCTTCTGGATCGGCTTCCTTCATATCCAAGGCGTCTTCGAATGAGATCCCTTTCGGAAAGTAAGCCATGGCATCGTGAGCGCTGGTCTGGTCCGTGACTATATCGGGGACAACCCCTCTATCCAACAACTCCGGATGAGTCTCTGCAGTGTTCCCTATAAGACCTATAGCTTTCGGTTCTTTTTCCTCTTTTGCGTTCGTAGCGACCTCTACAGCCTCGTCAAGGTCTTCCAATACCATGTCGCAATAACCTGCATCTACTCGCTTTTGCGCTCTTTCAGGGTTGATCTCGACGAGAAGAGCTACACCTTTGTTCATCTTGATAGCGAGAGGTTGAGCACCACCCATGCCTCCCAGCCCTCCGCTGAGGCATAATTTCCCTTTCAAATCGCCGTTAAAATGTTTTCTAGCCGCCGCTGCAAAGGTCTCATATGTGCCTTGGATGATCCCCTGCGTACCTATATAGCACCAGCTTCCCGCGGTCATCTGTCCGTACATCATGAGCCCCAGATCTTCAAGCTCATAAAATTTGTCCCAAGTGGACCATTTAGGCACTATATTGGAATTTGCGATGACCACACAAGGAGCCTTTTCAAATGTCTTGAAAAAACCAACCGGTTTGCCGCTCTGGACGAGTAAAGTCTCATCGTTCTCGAGCTCTTTCAAGATCTCTATTATCTTTTCATACGATTCCCAATTCCTTGCAGCTTTTCCCGAGCCTCCGTAAACGATAAGGTTATCTGGATCCTCTGCATTTTCAAGGTTGTTTTTCAACTGTCTCAGCATCGCTTCCTGCTTCCATCCCTTGCAGTTCAATTCCGGACCGCGAGGAGCTTTTATCTCTACCATCTTTAACACCTACGATTCTCAACATATTTTACATCAGGTTCTCTGATGATTGAAAATAAGAAAGGTCAGGTATAAAATTTTAGGATTGTAAGAGAGCAAAACCTCTTGTCAATATCATCTCATGTGATTCACGATCTCTTTGGCGGTCTCGTTCAATGCTGAATAGATATGGTCGAGGTCCTGCTTTTGCCTCACTCTCACAACGAGGAGATAATTTTTACCCACACCTCTGATTATAGTATCGCCGTCGGCTGAGTCTACGATGATCTTGTTGGGTTTGTTCTTCTTGAGCTGTTCGTTAGCAGTCGAGGCGGCACCGAAGATGGTAGCGGCCATGATTCCGAAAGTTTCCAGTTGAAGTGGCTCTATATGGCCCACGCTCGCTTGGACATCGCCGTCTTTATTTATAAGGCAAGATATCTCTATAGGTTCACTGGAACAGAGGTTCCTTAACGATTCCACTATCGGGGATTTATCCATCTGATATCTCCTCCTGCTTTTGTACACGGAACGGATACTCATAAATTAAATTTTTCGTTGATCCGTGATGGATTTTTAGATATAGGTGCTCTAGATATTGTCAGACAAATATGTCTTGATTTCTGCCGCTATGCCAGTTATTCTCGATATTGTCTGACGATATTAAATTAAAGGATGAATTTATTAAACAAAGAAAATGATAGTTTACTCCTCTAGATGCTACATATTTCAAGATATCCAGAAGGTAAATTTTAGGATTTAAAACTATTCATCTAGCCTCTTTAAACGCTGATACCGTATGATCAAATTCGGGAGTAAAAAATAAATAGTATGACAAGTAAAATTATAATCCATGAGAACTAAAGAAGATCTTCATCGGTATGTGAACTTGATAAGCCAAGATAATTTCGATGAATGGGCTAAAGGACAGCGATCCCTAGCAGACCTAGTCAGAGAACATCATTTTCTCGCTTCTCTATACAAATCGAAGATAGAAAATACCATCCACCAACACGATCCGGAAGATTTTCTAGAGATATTTCAGGAGGAAAGACCAGATATCGATTTTGGGGACAGACAGAAAGTATTGGACAGGATAGAAGAGGAGATGGAAGAAATAGAACACGCTCTCTAGGCTAATCTCCTCGGTGGATATGGCATATATGCAAAATGTAGATTTATATACCACCTTCTTGAATCAGTAGAGACATGAAGGTAGAAGTCGAAGGGAAAGGAAGCGTAGAAGTTCCAGAAGACAGCAGCGTTTCGACTCTAGTCAAAGAGCTCGACTATCATCTAGATTCGGTAGTCGTTCTTTTGGATGATGAACCCCTCTCTTTGGACCATGGATTGAAAGAAGGGATGGAACTCAAGATCGTTTCAGTGGTCTCCGGAGGGTAGAACTTGGAAAACTTATAAATACAACTTTGCTCTAAGAATTTCAACGAGCAACTGACGGCCAGAGCGGTGGGGAGACACCTGGTCCCATTCCGAACCCAGAAGTTAAGCCCACCAGCGTGCTCTGTTGTACTGTGGTGCGCGAGCCCGCGGGAAGCTTAGGTCCCATAGTGTGGACCCTTGGAACGACGGCTTAGGTCAGGAGTCTTGCTCCCTTCGGGGAGGAAGATAAACCTGGCTGTTTGAAGGTCACCGTTCCCCGGCCCGCTGTCAGTTGCTCACTTCAATTCTCAAAGTTTTTTTATTCTTGAAAACCATCAAATGGGTGAAAAAGATACCAAAAAGAAATATCAAAAAGAATAGATTTTTTACTCCCTTATCACTCCGTGACCGATCAGATGCCACTTTCCTTTGATCCTTCTACTTATCGCTATCCTCTGACCTTCCTCTGCACAGACCGATCTTTTCAATTGGACCTCGGCCTCGTCACCTCTAGCGGAAGTCACCACACCTACGGTGGTAGAGGACCCGACTGTCAACATGAGAGGTTCTCGGGTCTTGATATTTTCTACATCTATCTCTTTTTCCATCCCCACGACTTTATCGAAGAGATTCACTTCCATCAAGAAATCGTCTTTTATCGGCGGCAGTTGTCCCGGATAACCTGCCACTTTTCCCGCTAAAGAATCTGACTTAGAGAGACTTGGATCCAATTTGGTTCCTACACCGATGAGACCACCGGGTTTTACTTCATCCAACTGGAGCGATCCGGAGGTCAACGTCTCCACGGTCGTGGTCAATTTCTCCCATTTTTTTTCGCCGCCCTCTTCAATTTCCGTCCCTGGTCTTATCTCTATCTCGTCTCCGATCTCCAATATACCCTGGATTAGCGAACCTCCGATCACAGCGCCTTTCAATTCTGATATTGGGGTCCCGGGTTTGTTTATGTCAAAAGATCGCGCTATAGGTAGTCTCGGCGAAACATCCTCATTGCGTCTGCGGTCGGGTGTTTTTATCTCTTCCTCTATCGCCTCTATAAGGATATTTATGTTCACATCGTGGTGTGCTGATACAGGGATTATCGGTGCGTCTTCTGCAACGGTGCCCTTAGTGAATTCCTTAATCTGGCGATAATTCTCTTTTGCTTCCTCTTCAGTGACGAGGTCAACCTTGTTCTGTACGATAACGATATTCTCCACTCCAGATATATCCAAACCCATAAGGTGTTCCTGGGTCTGGGGTTGCGGACATTCTTCGTTTGCAGCGATCACGAGAACTGCGCCGTCCATCACGGAAGCGCCGGTCAGCATAGTAGCCATCAAAGTTTCATGTCCGGGCGAATCAACAAAAGATATAGCTCTCAAAAATTCAGCTTCTACATCACAGTTGGGGCAAGTGGGATCAGTGGTATAAGCTTCACTCCCCTCACAATTGGGGCATTTGTAAAAAGCCGTATCAGCATATCCTAATCTTATACTGATGCCTCTTTTTGTTTCCTCGGAATGTCGGTCGGTCCATTCACCGCTCAAAGCTTCAGTAAGGGTGGTCTTACCGTGATCGACATGCCCTACCATGCCGATGTTGATTTCGGGTTGTTCTGGTACCTTCATTGGTTCTCTCCCTCTTCTTCCTCTTCGAGGAGTTCTGGTATCTTTTTAGGACCGTGTTCGATCACTTTTAGATTTATCTGATTTATATCATCTGAAACCGTATTGCCTCTGAATGTTCTCTTCTTTTTCACACCGTCTTTCTGAGGATGAAAACCACAGCCACCCTTGGCTAAAACCTTTCTTCTACCTGGACCTGGTATGTTCTTTTTCATCGGAAAACCATCTATATCGCTGCCTCCAGTGATCTGCAATTTATAGCCAGGTAGTCCAACGAATATACCATCCACTTCTCCACCGATCGTTTTACCGATGAGCCTGTTAGCGTGCTGACCATCGACTTTTCCTTGGTAACTTTTACCGTCCTTTGGGTCTGAGATGACTACTTCAAACTCTGCCATATCTATGACACTCCAATGTATTTTTGTCTTATTACACCCTTCTCCTATAAAACTTTGATGGGAAAGTGATAACGTTGAACGTAGCCTGTCTTCAATAAACTTTATATAAGATTTCAAACTAGAGCCAAACGAAATAAAAAGAACTTGCGAGGTGGCAATATGGAAGAAACGCTAGTGTCTATCGAGATAGTTAAGACCGACGGAGCATATACTGCGAAGATACAAAGCGGTTTAGGAAGATATGTAGAATACGAGAACGACGACTTTGAAAATCTGCTCCAACAAGTGTACGAGGACATACAAGAGGAATTGGGCCCTACTTTTTGATCAAAATCTGTAGAACGTAATAATAATAAATAGAGAGGATAAAATGGCAAATGTAGAAAGTGAAGAATACGAAGAGATAATATCTAACTACTACGAGGGAAGAGGGGTCAGCTCGTTGATCTCTCTTGAGATCGATCCTCAGAAGTCGGATAAAGTGGCTAAAAAACTTGCAGGATACCACAATGTTGAAGATGTCCTGCTGGTCACTGGCGACGTAGATATGATAGTGAAGGCCCGGTTCAAGAACTATGACGACATGAAGATTTTCCTCACTGAAGAGGCCTCTCCCCTTGAAGGTGTAGAAGATGTGAGCTCGATGATGATAATCACGACTTACAAAGAAAGGGGAAAATTGATAGAGGCTGAAGGAAAAGAGATGGAAGAGGAATAAATGGTAAAAACGATCTCACTTTATCTCATCTATCTCCCACTCTTGCGCACTACCTATTTCTAGTCCCATCTTGAATTCTCTGGGTGTAAGCATGATCGTTTTAAATCTATCAGCATCATCTAGTGCTATCCTCGGACAGGCGGTACAAACGGCACAGTCGAGCATGAATTGATCTACAAGTTCTGGCGATATCTCGTCGAACCGGGTCGGTATCATCTTTTTATCAGCTTTTCTCCCCGCATCTAATATGTCTTTAGCCAGTTTTTCTCTCACCTGACCCGGCTTCGTAGAGGTTATGACCATCACCTTTTCAGCATCCTTTACTTGAGCTATCGCACCATATCTTTTCCTCAGAAAAGAATCACGCTCCTCTTCGCCGATGCGATCAACCTCTCGACTGAGTGGATTATAGATCAAAACATCTTTTCCCAGGGAAAATGATAACCCGAGTGGATGGAATCTTCCGGTTCCTATGTAAAGGTGATGATCGGCCTCCTCTTCTTTTACAGAATAGTTGCAACCGAGTATCTGTCCAGGATATTTGATTCTATCGTCTCCTTCTCCGATAACAGCCTTATCACCCCCGTCTTCGATATTCTCTGCAGCTCTTTCCAGATGGTGAAGGTGCTGGACCGGTGCGTAGAGAGCGATTTTTCCATCCAATCTCTCCAAGAGTTCATCGGGAAGATCATTCCAGATACTGCATCTCCCTTCGAGGTAGATGATAGGATACTTTTTTTTCAGGTACGATATCTCAGCATGACCAACGTTTATGAGCACGTCAGAATCTCCGATATCACCGGGTAGATCACAGGCTCCGTAGCAAGAACCGCCCCAGACCGTGACTTTTTGCTCGAAAAGGCCTACAAATCTATCCGCCTTCGGCTTGAAGCCATCGGGTAATTGAAGTAGTATCTTTTCTGCATCAAATTGGCTCAGTTTCTCTTCGGCGCACTTAATATCGAATCTATAGCTCCCTATTTCCGTTTCGTTTTCCTTCAATCTAGATCACCCAAGTGCTTCACGAGCTCATCTATATCCTCGATGGAGATATGGGGCATAACTACGAACCGCAGCCCGGAAGGATTGACGGTTCGAGATAGATTGAAACCCTTCTGGCTCATCTTTTGGATCATTTTTTCAGGCTCATGGTGTTCGAAAGAAGCTATATTCAAAGAGGGTTCAGTTGCGGGCTCAAAACCTTTTTCTTCCATCTTATCTTTCAGGTAATATGTTCTCTGCATGCATCGAGAGACGATGTTTTTATATCCTTCTTTGCCCAGATAATTCAAAGTGAGCCAAAAAGCGGGTATCGAGGCGCTGGCTCTGGTCCCTCTTATACTTTTTTGATCCCCCCCGGTGAGGTAAGGCGAATCGATGCTGATGTTAAATTCCCCTCTTGAATAGAAAAGACCCAAGGGGATGGGAGACATCCCCATCTTATGGGGATCTAAAACTAATGAGTCTACTCCATCTATGTCAAAGTCGAAAGCGGGTAAGTCGCGGTCCATCTCTTTCAAAAAAGGTATCACGAATCCGCCGAAGGCGGCATCCACATGAAGATATGTATCTTCCGTCAATTCTGCGATCTCCTCTATAGGGTCTATTGCGCCGTGTTCGGTGGTGCCGGCTATCCCTACTACGGCAGCAGTTTCATCATCGATCTTTTCTTGTAAGTCCTGGACATTGATGGTGTAGTCATCCGTTAGGGAGACGTACTCTGCCTTCATGTTCAGCATCGAACAGGCCTTTTCGAAGGAAAAGTGAGCACTTTCTGGTAGAAGAACTTTCTTCTTTCCACTTTTTTCTCTAGCCCTCCAAAGTGCTATTATGTTCCCTTCGGTCCCACCGCCGATCGAAAGCGCTTCCGTTTTATCGGCGTGTATGAGCGAAGACACAGCTTCATGGACTTCTCCCTCCAATCCTTTAGTCCCTTTGTATAAGCCGGGGTTACCTAGGTTTGATTCGATGAATCTAGAGTAAACTTCTTTGGCTACATCCAAAGGTTCAGTACACATGGAACCGAATATCTTTCCTGAAGAAAAATTCATATCTTTCTCTTCGGCAGAGTCTATCCTTTCCATCAATTCATCAATATCTTTTCCGTTTTCTGGGAAATCTACCGCCAATTTATGCACCTCTTTTAGACCTTTCCTCTATCTAGTTTGATTATCTTCTTCCTGACGAATCTCATCGAGAACACCGCAAACAGCACCGCCGCTATTAGAGCTAACAGGGACATCCTTCCCGTGTACCACAGGTTGATGGATGCGAGAAAGTTGAAGGCACCGTGCATGAATACCGCTATCAAATAGTAGGGCAAAAAAGAGTGCGTTCCCTCGAATTTTCCTTTAGTTATCCCGTACCCAGCTACAGCGCTCGCACTGCCGTGAAGTAAGGTACTCGCTATACTCCTCACTAAGACTATTGATATGAAAGCTGCTCCGAAGCCTTCTGCTGCATATGTGGACCCCTCATACAGGAGATTTTCAGTTGCGGCGAACCCCAACCCGCAGGCGGCCCCAAAGACCAAGCCGGATTCTTTATCCGTTAACCCCCCTTTCACGGTGTAAACCCCCATGACTTTGGTCAACTCTTCGACGAAAGGAGCTATGATGCAGACGATTATCAGTGTTTGGACGGTCTGATCTTCTAGAAAGACGTACTCTCTTTGTAAGCCGGGGAGAGAGATGACCCCGACGAACAATAGAGACAAGATTACGGCCATGATGACCCCTAATCCTCCTCCCCAAACGAAGGTCGTCATCACTTGGGTCCAACTTTTACGACCGTACTTTTCAGTGTTCCTTACCCAGACCAGATAGACAAGGGACGGTATAAAAGCGGCCCCTACTAATATCATCAACGTTAATATCAATTCATCGTACATCTTCATCCGATAAAAGTCGATAGAACTAATAATATTTTCTATTCGAGGTTTTCATCGATCCATCCAAGATATTCTGAACTTCCCCGGACGATCGGTTGAGCTATTATCTCAGGATTATCATACGGATGCAGCTCCTTGAGAGTTTTTTCTATCTCCCGGTAGCGGATCATTTTGCTTTTAAGGATGCACAACCACTCCTTTGTCCTTTCTATCTGACCTTTCCATTCGTAAGTGCTCTCGATCGGACCTATCACCTGCACACAGGCCGCCAGATCTTTCTTCACCAGTTCATCCGCTATCTCATCCGCTTTTCTCCTATCATCTATGGTTGTGGTGACCTGTATATGTTCATGGCTTTCCTCGCTCTCCATATTCAACCACCTCTTATATGTCCAAAAGGTTCTTTGCTCGCTCTATAGCATCGATGACGTCTTCATCAGCCTCTACCTCGGCTCTTTTCAATAATTCTTTTTTGAACTCCTCGGTTTCCACTCTTTTTCTCAGGTCGAAGATCATCTCACCTAGACTCCTTACGGATTCGACCCTGACCCACTTGTCGTTGTCCTTCATCGTTTTGGAAAGTTTTTTCAAAGTTCTTTCCGCTTTATTTTTGCTGATATCTTTAGCATCGATATTTCTCAGGGATTCAGCCGCTTTCTGACGGACCTTCCAACGCTCGTCGGCCAACATGGATAGGAGTTCTTCGAGATAAGATGAAAACCCCGCTTTTCCCATACCTACGGCTGCGAAGACTTTTCTGCTATTTTCGATCTCATCGACCTCTTCTTTGAGCTCTTTTAGATGTTTTTTAGACAGGCTAGATAACGAATCGGCCATCGCCCAGAGCACTCTAGGGTTCTGCCCCTGCTTAAGGGCCTCGAACAGCAGTTCCGCGGCTTTTTCATCGTTTATCTTTTCCAAAGCCTCTGCTGCCGCCATCCTCGTTTCCGGTTCGTCGTCTCTGATCTTTTCTTCTATCTTATCTAGTATCGAGCTTTTTTTATCCTTAGTAACGAGACTTCCGAGAGCTTTCATGGCCTCTTGAACAACGTGATCTTTCTCGTCATCTGACTCTAGGATCTCCAAAAGAGGTTCGACGGCTTTTTTCGTTCCTCTTGCCCCTAGAAGCCTAGCGGCGTCTTCTCGGATCCTCCAGCTCTCGTCTTCGAGTGCGTTGATAAGCAATCGGTCGGCTTTTTCTCCTTCTATCTTACCTACACCGTTAATCGCTGTCTCTCTTATCTCTCTCTGACCGTTTTTGTAGATATCTGAGAGGACCCTCAAACCTCTTTCAGTGTCAATCTGACTCACGGCTCTGACGACTTCTTCCTCAAATAAAGGTTCGTCGAGAAATTTCTCCAGTCTGGAGACTATCTGATCACTTTTAGTTTCACTTCCTATCTTACCCAAAGCTTCGATACTTTTTCTTTTCACGTCGTCCTCTTCATCGTCCAAAAGTGAATATAAAGTATCGATGAAGTAGTCTTCTTCATATTCACCCATGGCGATAGCGGCGTCATGTCTCACTTCCCAATCGTCGTCCTCCGCGGCTGCTTTCAAAGCTTTCTTTCCAGTAGCGCTTTTCAGGTGTCCCAGGGCGAGTGCGGCATTGGCTCTCACAGTCGCTTCCTCGTCCTCCTTCAACCTTTCGACCAAAGCAGAAGAAACATCGTCTCTCTCTCTACTACTTTTCATCATCCCTAGAACTTTAGCAGCGTCGGCTCTTCTCTTTTTGGTCTCTTCCTGCAGTATCCTCAGCAGCTGGTCGATCTTTCTTTTATCCTTCAATTCTTCTATATCGTCGATCATCTTTATCAGATTCTCTTCTGTATCTCTTCCCTCAATATCTGGCTTATCCTCTCTCCGTCGGCTTTACCTTTCAACTCTTTCATGAGTACGCCCATGAGAGGACCTACCGCTCCCATCTCTCTCTCTTCGACGAAATCGATCCTGTCTTCAACCACTTCGATTATCTTTTCCCTTATCTCTTCCTCACCTACTACCTCTAGACCCGCGGCATCTAGAGCTTCATCGACACTCTTTCCTTTCGATACCTCTTTCAGAAGGTCGGGGATACCCTCTTTAGCGAATTCACCGTCTTCAAACCTCTCGAATATCTCCAGCAGACGATCTTTTCTTATATTTTCCACCTGGTGACCATCCTTCATCAGGTCGGGATAGGTATGGAGGAAAGTGTTCGCCACAACTGACGGCGAACCGCATCTATCCACTAACTCTTCGAACAGGATATCATAACCCTTTCTGAAGAGCTGCTCGCTCTGCTGTTCGTTCAAATCGTATTCTTCTTGGAACCTTTCGATCTTTTCGTCGGGTCTTTCTGGCAGATCATTCTCCAGCTCTTTCAATCTTTCTTTTTCCACCGGTTGAGGGGGGATATCCGTCTCGGGGTACATCCTGGCTTCTCCGGAAAGAGGTCTTAAAAAGGTAGTTGTGCCGTCGGGCTTAGCCTGTCTCGTTTCTTCCGGTACGCCTTTCAGAGCCATCTTCGCCCTCTCTATAACTTTTTCTAACGCTTCACGGGAGTTCTCCTCAGACTCGGTCACTAGTGCGAAAGCGTCTTTCTCTCCGATATCCAATTTATTTTTTACTCCCTTGATCTCCTTTTCAGTTATACCGAACTTAGGCAGTTCGTCGCTGTGGAATATCCCCGCTACGCCGGTCTTCTTTGCATAATCGGCCAATTCTGGCCCCAATAGGGCTTCGCCTTCATCGCCTCTCAGCTGACCGTCGAACCCTTTCAATTTCACCGCATAAACGCCGTTGCCCTGGTCAAGACTTCCCTGGATTATACCACTCTCGCACTCTTCGAACTCTTCCGTCACATCGTAGATTTCATCCACTACTTCAGCGTTCCTTTCTTCCAATGTTTCCTTTATCTTCAGCAGCTCTATCTGCCTTTCAACTTCTTTATCTACATATTCTGGAAGCATATCCAGTTCCTGCACACCCTTCATCTCCACTCTAGCGCCCTCGTCGATGGAAACGTTCAGGTCTTCTCTTATGCTCCCTATACCGCGCTTCACCTTTTTTGTGCTCCTGAAAAGTCCGCCTATGGTTTGAGCCACTTCTTTCGCTTCCTCGGGGCTCGTTATGTCCGGATCCGTTGCTATCTCGACCAGCGGTATCCCCAATCGGTCTAAGCGGAAGACCTTTTCACCTTCTTTTTCATCTATACTCCGTGCGGCATCTTCTTCGAGGCAAATCGTGGGTACACCGATCTCCTTACAGTTCACTTCTAAATCCCCGTTCATCGCTATGAGCGCGGTACGCTGAAAGCCAGTGGTATTGGAGCCGTCGATCACTATCTTCCTCATGAAGTGGATCTCGTCCATCACGTTGGCATCCATGAACAGCGCCATGGTGAGTGCGATCTCTAACGCCTCATCGTCGGGCCCCCGGGGGGGTTCTTCGTCCAATTCAACGAGACAGGAGGATTCTGCCGGTGCTTGGTACCTGAACTTCAAACCTTTTTGAGCTTCCATGAGAGCCGCTTTATCTACCTCTCCGAGCTCGCTTTCAGTGGGTCTCAAATTTCGGAGGACCGTCGTGTCTTTTTCTTCTACCATCTCGGAAGGACATCTGCAGAAAAGTTTCTCCGTGTCGAGCTGTTGATGGATCTCTAGACCGACCTTCAGGCCGAGTTCGTCGTAGTCTCTTTCGCCGTCCATGTTACCACAGCCTCCTGTCTGTGTACTCGCCGGCTATGTCACTCTTCATCACTTTTTCCACGTCTTCATCTAGGGTCAAAGCCCACATCAGTTTCACCAGCGCCGTTTCTGGGAGCATATCACCTGCGAAGATCACACCGGCTTCTTTCAGTTCTCTTCCTGCCGAGTACACGTGGCCGTTCACCGTGCCGTACAGGCACTGGCTGGTCATCACTACCGGTACATCTTTTTCGATCACTTCCTCCAGAGCCGGGAGCAGAGCCGTATTCATGTGCCCCAGACCGGTGCCTGCGACGACTATACCTTCCTTTTCGCCAGCGTGTTTCACGTCTTCTTTCGTCAAGCCTGGATTTGCATACAGCAGTGATACTTTTTCTTCGATCCCGCCCCTGCGTTTCAATTTGCCTTTTTCTTTTGCACTCGACTCTTCCTTCAAATCCACTCTCCCGCTCTCTGGATACACATAGCCTATGGGATCTTGAACGATGGATTTGAAAGCGTCTCTCCGGCTGGTGTGCATCTTTCTAACTTTGGTCCCTCTATGTACGGCACATCTTCCATCGGACATGGAATCGTGCATCACCACGTAGACCCCCGGCCTTGTAGACTTCGCGACTTCTACCGCTCCTAGAAGGTTCAGATGTGCATCGCTGGACGGTCTGTCGCTCGAGCGCTGCGAGCCGACCAAGACCACGGGTTTTGAAAGACCTTCCAGCATGAAGGATAAAGCCGCTGCGGTGTATCCCATGGTGTCGGTACCGTGAGAAACCACAATGCCGTCCGCTCCTTCGTCGAACAACTCTATGATTCTATCCGCTATAGTCACCCAATCTTCCGGCTGTATGTTTTCGCTCAACTTGCTGAAGAGCACCTCAACTTTTGGCCTGCACCGTTCGGCTATCTCAGGATTCGAATATAAAAGGTCGTCAGCTGTCTGCGCGGGGTGTACCGCCCCCGTCCTGTATTCAACATAACTAGCGATGGTCCCGCCCGTCCCCAATATGGATATCTTGGGTTTGCTCTCATCGATCTCAATCTTCTTTTCCTTCCTCTCGACCTCCTCTTCCCTTTTTCGGATCAATTCGACTTCTGTCTCCTCATCGGCCTTTATCCCTACATTGTAGCCGTTATCCAGTTTCAGGGTGATGACACCTTCATCGCTGAATCTGTGAGTAGGCATCAAAATGCCTTGATAGGTCCTTTCTTTCTTTTTGATCTTCAATCTATCTCCAGGTTCAGCATCTTTGAGCAGCTCTTCTCTCTGTACCATGATATCAGCCCTAAAACAGACAGTTATTAAAAATGGTTTTCGTTCGTGTCACCGATAAGATGAAAATTGATATGCAAAGCAAAGTAATTTATAACCCACCGATTTTGACACCGTCATAGAAAATGTTAGTTTTCCTTCCAAAAGGTGTAGACCATGGATAATAGGATAAAAGAACAGGCGGGTATAATAGCGGATTGGAGCACGGAGATGAAAGAGGACGACAATGTGGTGATCCTTGCGCATGCAGAAGCGGAAGAATTGGTCATAGCTTTACATGAAGAGATAGGAAAATATGGGGCACATCCCTCTACTCTGTACTCCTCGAATGAAGCGAGTCGGGCCTACCTGAGGAACTTCGAAGGGGATTTCAAAACCCCGGACCATACTTTGTCGCTCTTCGAAGAAGCGGATGTGGTGATATCTATAAAATCGGATGTGAACGAGAAGGCGATGAGCGACGTTCCGGGAGAAGTCCTTTCAGAATATTCCAAGGTGAGAAAACCGATCTCTGAACTCCTTCAGGACAGAAGGACCTGTCTGACCGCTTTTCCTACCAACGCCGCAGCTCAATTGGCCGATATGTCTTTGGCCGAATACAAGGATTTCGTCTGGGGCGCTATCCTGAGAGATTGGCAGGAGGTCCACGAAAAGCAGGAGATACTCAAGAAGAAGATGGACGAGGCAGAAGAGGTCTACATAACCGGGAAAGAGACTGAATTGACCATGTCTATCAAGGGCAACATCGGAGTGAATTCAGACGGAAAACATAATTTACCGAGCGGAGAAGTGTACACCGCACCAATACCGAACAGCGTCGAAGGAGATATCCTCTTCGACAAGCCTATGATATACAGCGGTCGAGAGATAGACGATGTGAAACTGACTTTTGAAGATGGAAAAGTCGTTGACTACACGGCGGGCAGCAACGAAGAATTATTAGGTGCTGTTTTGGACACGGACGAAGGTTCTAGAAGAGTGGGTGAATTGGGCATAGGCACCAATAGAGCCATCAAAAGATTCACCCGCAACATGCTGTTCGACGAGAAGATGGGCGATACCATACATCTAGCCCTGGGCCGAGCCATTAAGCGCAGCATCGGAGAGGACGGCGAGGGAAACGACAGCGCCATACACATGGACATAATAAAAGACATGTCTGAAGGCAGGGTGGAGATGGACGACGAGACCGTAATGGAAGACGGTAAGTTCATCTGGGAGATGTGATTGAAACTAGACATCACCTTAGGGCGGTCAGTAGATAGAGACGAGCAATAAAAGCACGCCTGCGAATCCAAAAATTATGATGCCCATCCAAAAACCAATTTTAGCGTAATAGTTGTCACCCTTTCTCATACCAATAAATCCTGTGATCACGGCTATTATAGCAGCAGCAAAGAAGATATAATAGGAGACCCATCCCAATACTATTCCTATTATAAGTACGATTAAAGACAAGCGTCCTTCGTTAGTTTTGACTTTCTTTACACCTTTCTTTTTCTTTTCCTCCCTATAGCCAAAAGCACAAGGGATAGCTATGAATGCTCCTATAGCGAGAAGGATCATAGCTACGACAGAAAGATTTTCGCTATTGAGATCCGCCACCATCACACCCATCAACATCAGACCTCCTACTATCATCATGAGTAAACCTACCATCGATAGTGTTTTGTAGGCCTGGCTCCACTGCCCATACTGATTGGTTTCTTCAAAGAGTGACCTTTGATCGCTTTGATCCCCATCTTCTCTATCTAAATCTATATCCATATTTTTATCCTCCTCTAGATTCGATATCTTCAGACTCATCCTCTTTTTTACCTTTAGCCCCGACTGTTTTCCGCTCCAGCGGCTTGTTCCTCCCTTTAGATATCATCATACCGAGCAATATACCATTGATTGCGGTAGATATAAGACCTATACGCAAAAAATTAAAACCGATTACCTGATTTACCGCAAACTTTGTGATGGGTACACCAATATCAGTAGTGAATCTCTGACTCTCGATGGTCAAGGCCAATATACCCCCAACGATAACGAGTGGAACGCTGAGCAAAAGAGAGCCAAAATTGATCAATCTCAACTTTGAAGGGATTTCGACCGCATATTCTATATCTTTTAGGAATAACCATACCATCGCCCCACCAATAAATTGTATCCCTACCCCTATAGACATTATCCCGAACCCCAAATTGTGTTTGGGCCCCAGTACTTCATAGGTGAAGTCTTCTTCACTATCAGGGATCTTCATTGTTTCCGTTTGGGAGGTACCCTGAGTAGTGATTATCAGACCCACTATAATTAACAGTAAGCCGACCATCAGAAAATATTTTCCGTACTTACTACCAAATTTTTTTACAGAGTGTAGGAGATCAGCCATCTCTCTTTTTTCCTCTCTATTTATAATATTATGCTATTTCATATTTAATACTTTGGTGTGTCTTTTTAATCTTCTTATGCTTGCTTTAACGTCTTATTAGGTCTTATCGAAAAACCTATTACTTCTCTTTTCAATCTGGATCCTGATGACATTTAAACCTTCATACTGGTCCGAACCGAAGAAATTCGAGTTCGTCACCGAAGCTAAAAGAGTCGAAGACGACCGCATCATCTTAGAAGAAACCTACTTCCATCCGGAGGAAGGCGGTCAACCCGCTGATAAAGGCATGTTGAACGGCTATGAGGTCATCGACGTGCAGAACGAAGGTGGAGAGATCGTCCATCACGTCTCTTCTCATGATATCGAGGAAGGCGACGATATCAAAGGTGAGATAGACGAGGGATTTAGAAGGTACTGCATGAGGGCCCATACTGGAGCGCACGTGGTTTTCGGGGCTGGGAGAGAAGTGATGGGAAAAATAGACTACTCCGGTTTCGATATCGGGGATAAGAAGGCCAGGATAGATTTTGAAACCGATACTCACGTCGATAGAAAAAAATTATTGAAGATCGAAGAGCTTTGCAACAAGGTAATCCTTGAAGGCAGGCCGGTCACATGGAAGATGCTAGATAGGGAGGAGATCGAAAAGACCGAGGATATAGCTTTCGCAAAGGAGATGCCACACGGAGAGAAAGTCAGAGTTATAGAGATCGAAGACTGGGATACCGGGGTATGCAGCGGGACTCACCTTTCTAGCACGCTGGAGGTGGGCAGGATTCATATCTTGGGCAAAAAGAAGCTTCAAGAAGGAGTGACCCGCGTCAACTTCAGTATAGGCGAGGAAGCGCTGAGAAAAGACTACGGTGAAAAAAGATCGCTGATGCGCGCCTCTTCGCTCCTTGAGACCGATCACAGCAACCTGTCGAGAAAGATAAGAGACATGTTAGATAATCTAGACTCTCTTGAAGAAGAGATCAAAGAATTGGAAGCCCTACGGGTAGAACAGCGGATAGAAGATTCCGAAAGATATTCAAGGGAGGCTCACGACCTCTTGGTCCAAACTCTAGAAGCTTCTACCGATCATTCGGACGTTATCTCTCATAAAGCCAAAGACGGTGTCGGCCCCAGGGAAATGCTGGTCCTGGTGAACGAGGATAAAAGTGTCAGCGTGACGGTCGGAGTCGGTGAAGATGTAGAAGATGTGGAGGCTAACGAAGTCATCAACGAATTGAGCCAACAGTTCGGCGGCGGTGGCGGCGGCACCTCTAGATTTGCACAGGGAGGCGGTTTTGAAGCTTCGTCGGCCCAGATAAAGGGATTCATCATCGAGAATTTTTGACATCAGCACGTCTTTAGCGAAAGATTTTTTATCGATCCCACCGCTTATAATACATCGGGTAGTAAGATGAGGATGATCTCGAAAAAATATTTGGCCGTCATCGTGGCCGTTATCTTGATAGCGGCGTTCGAGTTCTCATCCTTTGGAGGATCCCTCATAAGAGAAAGCTTTTCTGGAAAGACCGAAGAAGACATAGAGCCACCTAAGGAAACGCTCACGGGACAAAAGAACTTTTCCTTCGAACTATTTTTTGAGATGGCCAACTCGGAAGAATACAACAACCTCTTCATCTCTCCTTACAGTATACACACCGCTTTACACCTTGCGGCGGTTGGAGCTGACGGAGAGACCAGGGAGGAGATGGAAGAGGTCTTGAGATTAGAAGGTGAGGAGAGTAAAGTCAAAGCCTCGGAACTCAAAGACTGGTTGGAGGGGTCCAGCCGGAAGAATGAGGTCTCGATAGCCAACTCAATGTTCTTACGAGAGAACATACCGTTCAAGGACACTTTCGTAGAAGATGGAGAGGAGTATTTCGATGCGGAACTAGATGAACTGCCCGAGACCGGTGAACCGATAAACGAATGGGTGAAAGAAAAGACCGACGGGAAGATCGAGGAACTCATCGATCCTGGTCCTATAGACCCTCTGATCATCGCCTATCTTGTGAACGCGATCTACTTTCAGGGCGTTTGGGAAACGGAATTCGATGAAGAGGACACTTACCCGGGAACATTTTATTATGGAGATCAGGAAGTGGAAGTAGATATTATGAAGAACCAGGCGAACTATTCTTATCACGTGGGAGAGGACTTCAAAGCTGTAACGTTAGAATACGACAGCGGGGATTATCTATTCAACGCCTTCGTCCCGGATAGAGATTCTTCGCTGGAAGATTTCTACGAGAAGTTCGATGCAGAGACATATGATGAAGTGCTGCAGAAGATGGATGAAGAGGAAATACAGATACACATGCCGAAATTCACCTTGGAAGGAGATTATGACTTGATCGGTCATTTAAAAGCGCTGGGGATGGAGAAAGCTTTCAAGGAATCAGAAGCTGATTTTTCAAAGATGGTCAACCTAGAGGAGTTAGGATATAACGTTTTCATAGATGAGGTCTCGCACGGCTCCTTCATAGAAGTGGATGAAGAAGGTACCGAAGCCGCAGGGTCTACCGCCGTAGGGACGGGCCGGGAGTCTGTGGGACCGCAGGTACCGGTGATCGAGCTAGACAGGCCTTTCTTCTTCACCATCGAAGACCCGGAGACCGGTACGATCCTGTTCCAGGGAAACTTGGAAGATCCTTCGGGATGAAGAAGGACCTTACAGCTCAAGGGATTCGCACTGTTCGTACTTCAAACCGAATTCCAGAGCCATCTCCGCTTTCTGCAGCTCTCTGCCCAAGAAGGCGGCGTGATCCAATCTCGAGATCAGCCCATCTCTTATCACCGTATCGCAGATGGCTTTGGCGGAACTGCCGGTTATGACCTTGTTCAGCTCTCCTGTTTCAACTTCCAACTTCCCCTCTTTTTGTACGTTCAGATAGTGTTCCACCACTATCTCATCCTTCACATTTACCACGAAGAAACCTTCCTCGTCGAACTCCATCTCTTTGTCTTCCTCAGCCTCTATGATCTCAACCTCTTTCATCTAAAACCCTCTCTTTTGCTTCTACCATATTCTTCAATTTCAGCTTTGCGGTCTCGACATCCAGGTTTCTCAGACCACAGTCAGGGTCTATCATCGTCTGTGGGCCGAAAAGATCGTATGCCCTTTCTATCCTTTGTTGAACGGTTGAAATCTTCTCGACCTCTGGGTCGGTCGAGACCACTCCAACAGCCAAGCGCTGTGAAAAATCGATCTCGCTAAATTCGTCATAGAGTGCAGGATTGTTTGTGAACTCATGGTCTAAAATATCTACATCGATCTTTACCAATTCATCTAACACATCCGATACATCTCCGCAAACGTGCATGGCAGTTACCGCATCTGTATCCATGACTTTCTCGACGGCCTCTTGGGCATATCCTAAAAAATCGATGGAAAGTAGAGGTTCATCGATCTGGACCACATCGCAGACTTCAGATAACCGAAGAGCTTCTTCATGCAGTGCCTCGGCGATATCCATCACCGCTTCTTTTTCATCCCCGTAAAACTTATCGACGGAACTCTTGAACAGGGTGCAGGGTCCGGTTATGATGCCTTTCAGACCAGTATCTTCTGGTATGATCTTTTCAACCAACTTCTGGTCTTCAACGGTTATAGGCTCTAGGTACCTCACTTCGGCGGCGATCTCCGCTTTCCCTTTGACCCTGAAGCCACCAAGACCCTGGGCGAAGAGTTCTATCATGCCCGCTCTCGTCTGCCCGTCCGAGATAATTTCTATCCCACATTCTAATTGATCTTCTACGGCCCTCTCAAGACTTTCCAAAAAAGGATCGTCTTTTTCGTAATATGACCTGATCAGCTCTTTCTTCTCAGGCAAGGATGGATAACTTCCGACCACTGTAGTCAACAGTTCGCGTTCGAGATCCATGGTTCGACAAATACCGCATCGCTTAAAAAAATAGCGCCTCTCGAAAAGGACTCATGGGAGGGTATGGAAGGGGTGTTCTTCGTAGATCTCCGTTCCAAAGTAATCTTGAGCGCCTTCCGCTACCAGCTTGTCAGTTAAAGTCGCATTCAGGATCGACCTGGGTGCGTTCTCTATCGGGCCATAATATATGAAGTCAGCCCCCAACAATACCGGGAGGTTATCCACGGCGGTATCTAAGAACTCAAAAACATCTTCTTTATCTTCATACCCATCCAGCCATCTCCAGGATTCTACGGTGTTGTGCAGAGCACATCCCACCGGTAAGCCGAACTCTGTCTTGAAGACAGGTACGGCCCTGATAGCCTCGCAGGCTTTTTCTCCGAACGATGTGGCCGCGGTATCAAGTAGAGGATATTTTATACCAATATCCTCACCGATGGTCAAAAGTCCCTCCTCCAATAATGCTCCACCGTCTTCGATCATCTCCTTTCTACCGTTTGTGCTGTTGTCATGAGGGTTGTAACCCAGTAAAACCGCCCCGGCTGGAGTTTTGTCTTTAAGCAGTTCGAGTTCCTCCACTTCCATCCCGAGATTCATGCTGTTATATATGATGCGGTCCAAAGAACCCTGCTGATCCAGGTATTCCAAGACTTTCATCCTAACTTCGGCTTCCGGCATATCGACGGAGAAGAATCCTTCTATGTTGTCCAAAGCGAAGTCGAGCTTCCATTCGACCTCTTCCTCCTCGTAGATGAATAAGTCCACCATAGACGGTACCGAGGTCCTATCTGAGAGGTCCTTCTGCATCTCGATCAGTTCCAAAGCTTTGTCTAAAGCCTTTCTCGGCTCTTCGAACTGATCTTCATAAAATAAGGTTCCCACCATCAGGGTTGAAAATTCACCCGGTTGCCCGCCGACTTTGATCCCTTCTAGATCATGTGTAGTTTGCTCCGTTGAATAGCTGAACATCATCTCACCTCCGACTCGAAAGGTTCTATCTCGCCCCACGGGGATACCCGCAAAGAGGAGTGAAGAGCGAAGTTCGCGTGAAACTTTGTCTTCTCCTCTCTTTCGATCTTTATAGCGGTGTAGGGCTCACCGAAACTACCGGGATCTTCTTCGACCTTTTTTTCTATCATCTCTTCGATCTTTTCTTTCGATTTCACATCGATCATATCTATGACCTCTATCTGGTCGCGGAACCTCTCCACCGCCTCTTCCGAGATGTTCTCGATGTAGGGGACCGCACCGGGAGATCCGATTATCTTTCCCTTCTCATCTATCCCGTTCTTTGCGAGTTCGACCAGAGACCTGCCCGACCGGTGCCCCCTTATCTCTTTTCCGCAGACTATAAGAAATCTGATATCGGGATTCGATATAGTGTTGGCGACGACTTTCTCTATGCCGAGGTTTTCCGTTTTCATGGGTCCCCAGATCGCGACTCTATTGGGATCAAGATCGAATTTTTCGCTCAGAGTCACCACAGCTACAGGTGATGAAGGATCGCCCGTTTTGTAATCGCCGGGCCATGGATACATCTCGCTCATAACTCGCTCAACCTCCTTATTATCTCTCCAGAGATGCCGTTGTGCTTGACTGGGATTATGTGGGCACCGATTTTGCTCTCGAGTCCACGATCTTCCATCCCATCGAGTATTTCCTTGTAAAATTCGACTGAAAATTCGATGGACTCTTGACTTGTATCATCGGCTTTTGAAAGTCTCTTTTTGACGGAATCCGGCACCGTGACCTGAGGGACCGCATCCAACAGGTTCCTTATCTGCGCTTTGGAAGAAAAGGGAGTGGTACCGATCAGCACGGGGACGTTCCTTTCCCTCCTCTTCTCGAACTCTTCCAAGAAGTCCAATATCTCCTCTGCTTTATAACATATCTGCGTTTGGAAGAAATCCGCCCCAGCTTCCACCTTTTGAGCCGCATACTTCGGTTCTTTAGATCTGTGAGATATGATCACGCCCCCGACCTGGAAACCGGTCTTCTTCTCTATCTTCTCTACTTCTTTTAGATATCTATTCCGGTGTCTGTAAGGTGCGGCGGACAGTTCAGGCATCAATTCACCTTCGTTCAAGTATTGTTTTATCCCCGTTATCAACTCCAACGAATTGATGTGGTCCACCTTTTCTTCGGCCGGGTAGTCACCGACCCCGTAATCTCCGGTCATGGCCAAGATGGTCTTGACTCCCAAGCTCTGTGCCCCCAGTAACCATCGCTGCAGCCCGCTCAAGGTAGAATCTCTACAGGTCAGGTGCGCTATGGGCTCCACGCCCACTTCATGCAGGATACGGCCGGCATAGGGCGCTGGATCTATCATCACTCTACCGACTGGATTATTACAGACGTTGAGCCCTACCACCTCTTCCAAAAAGTCATAGTTCTTTATCTTCTCTATGTACTCCTCGACATTACCTCCTCTCGGTGAGGGCACCTCGAACGTTATCGGAAATCTTTCCTTTTTTAGTTCAGATATGAATCTGCTCATCGTTTGGTATATCATCTCTTTTTTATTTAATCGTTGTGCACTGAGATCGGAAAGGGATCACACCCGCAGAGTTCCAACATTCTCAGTCTTCGACTTCTACCTCGTCAAAATATTTTTTACAGAAATCACACCAGAATCTTTTACTATCCTCGCTTTCCCTTTCGAGATGTCCACCGCATTCGGGACAGTGTTTTCGGACGCATCCCTCCCTGTAACATTCCCGGAGCTTTGGCTTTAACTCTCTATCCACCACATCTTCCACCTTTGATAAAATAAACTCGCTACTTCTTAATAACGATTCTCCTATCGTGGATCGAGGCAGGTAGGTTTCGAAGAACGAGTGAACGACTTGATCGATATCCATATAAATAAGATCTCTTACTGTAGAGTGGAGTCAAAAATATGGACAAGATCTTGGTGTATGCTGACGGGGCCTATAGGGGCAAGGCTGGTGGGGTGGGCTCCTATGGATACGTGGTAAGTGAAGGGTCTAACAAGTTGAGGGAATATCACGGTATATTACTGAAAGAGGGTATCACCAATAATTCCGCGGAATATCTAGCGGTTATAAAAGCTCTAGATTGGCTCAAAACTTCCGATCTTGAATTTGAAGAGATGGTGATAAGGTCTGATTCCCAATTGTTGGTAAAACAACTCAACGGTGAATGGTCCGTAAAATCAGACAATCTGAAGGACCTTTGGAAAGAAGCTAAAGAGTTCATCTCTTTCTTTGAAGACCGCTCTATCACGATAAAGATCGAACATGTCTCTCGAGAAAAGAACCAGAGAGCGGACGAACTTTCTCAACTGGCTATAGAAGATCATCTTCTGGCCAAAAAGCTGAAGGGAGAAGAGAAAAAGGTGTGTCCCGAGTGTGGAAAAGAGATGGTGGTGAGAGACGGCCAGTATGGAAAATTTTGGGGCTGCAGCGGATACCCTGAATGTGAATATACGGTGGAGTATGAAGATGATTGATCTTCTGCAGACCAACAGATTTATTATATAATTGAGTTATACCCTATTCGGTAATATGGGTGAAAAAAGAGGTTTGAAAAGGTATAGGGCGGAACTCCAGAAAAAAGGTGGATTCGAATCTGAAGTGAAGATAAGGGATTTCTCGATTACTATAGATGAACCAGAGGATATAGGCGGCACCAACAAAGGACCCAACCCAGTAGAAGTGCTTTTAGCATCACTGGTAGGCTGCTTGGATTTCACGGGCACTATAGTGGCTGAACAGATGGGATACGAACTCGAAGACTTCAAACTCGAAGTAGAGGGAGACATCGATCCCCGTGGTGTGATGGGCAAGGCAGACGTACCACCTGAACTAATGGATGTGCGGGTGAAAGTTAAGCAAATAAAAGGTATACCCGAAGAAAAGATAGATGAATTTTTGAAAACCGTGCAGAGTAGGTGTCCAGTAGATAATACTGTAGAGAAAGGCGTTGAGGTAAAAATCGAGAGGTGAAACCTATGGGATCGAAGATAGATCCTGACATCATAGACCATGAAGATATAGGGGAGAAGAGCGCTACATTGAAGATGGAGCACGATGAGGCGGTAGAATACTTGAGAAAGGTCTGCAAAAGGAACGGCTTCGGTATAATCGCTGAATTCTCTCCTTCTGAAGTGTTGAATAAAAAAGTCGATGCCGATCGTGATCCTTACTATGTGCTGGGTGCTTGCAACGCCGAGGTCGCCAACCGAGCTTTGGACCAGACCCTGAAAATAGGAGGTATTTTTCCCTGCAACATGGTGATCTGGGAGGAAGAACCGGGGGTTCAGAAAGTATACCACGTATCCATCATGAAGATAGCTAGACTTTTGGGCATCGCTCCAGACAACGAGGAGTGGCAGGAGATAATAGATGAAACTGGAAACAATGTGAGTGCGGTGTTCGAGGAGTTGCAATCGGGTGAATCTTACTGAGTTATACAGTAAGTGATAGGATTTTTATAATCCGAAGTCGTTCCGCTAGGCATGTATGAAAGAGTGATAATACCTACTGACGGCTCCAAAATAGCCGAAAAGGGAGTTCTAGAAGGGTTAGATGTAGCTGATAGGTTGGACATCCCTGCCTATTCTTTGTATGTTTTGGATATGGATAAGTACGAGGAACTCAAGGGAGATAAGGCCCACCGCCGTGAAAGGGATACAATGCAGAAGACTGCTGAGAAGGCATTGAGGTGGGTCCGAAAAAAAGCTCACGACCTGGGGGCGGATATCACTACTGAGATGGTCATAGGGAAACCCTATGAACGTATCGTACAAAAAGCTGGAAAGAACGACGTGATCTACATGAGTAGCCACGGTGCTTCTGGCCTTAAAGAGGTACTGTTAGGGAGCACCACTCAGAGGGTGCTAAAAAATGCGGGATGTACTGTGGTCGTGGTCAAAAATAAATAGGCCCCGTTGGCAGCATCAACAGGATCAGAGTTGAGAAAATGGGGGCAAAATCGAAAGAGAAGAAAATAGCCGGATTCCTAGTGATATTGATCATATCTATACTAGTGGTCTGGTTCCTTTTCGGTAACACCAGCGATGAGGATGTCGAGTTCGAAGAAGACGAGATCATTTTGATAAATTCTTCTGACGAAGAGATCGAGATGACCGTGATGATAGCGGAAGATGAGGAGGAAAGGAAGCAGGGGCTGATGAATCAAGATTCACTCTGCAAGTACTGCGGAATGCTCTTCGTTTATGAAGAAGACGTGCGCCATGGCTTCTGGATGAAAGATACGCAGATACCTTTATCGATAGCGTTCATCTCCGAAGACGGGACGATAATGGAGATCCAGCAGATGGAGCCCGAAACCACAGATATCCATCGACCCGAAGAAACCTACCGTTATGCTTTGGAAGTGAACCAAGGATTCTTCCAAGAGAACGGGATCGGCGTAGGAGAAGTTGTCTCAATACCGGATGCGTATCGCTGATGGAAGTAAATGGGAAAGAGATGAACCTGTCTAATTAATTCTGACCGATCCTCATTGATACTGTTGTTGCGGTGGTCGCTTTTCTTTTTCATCTTCGCTTTTAACGACCTTGATCAGAATTACCACGATAATAACCACGATCAATAAAGGTACGATGATGGCTACAGCTAGACACAACAGCCCACCGGTCCATATCTTATCAATGAATTCTTCGTCCGTCTCTGTTTCTCCATCCGATCCACTGCCGTCCGGATCTTCAGCATCGGGACCTGCAGTATCTTGGTAATATTCTCCTTCGCCTTCTTCTTCGAGCCAATTATGAGTGATCGTCTCGCTTATCTCGAGGTGGCTTGGGTTATCGACCTCGTCTAAAGAAAAGCTCGTCTGGAAAGTGCTCGTGCTGACGCCAGAATATTCCAGGGTTTTGAATCCGTTAGGCCATTCTAGATAGCAGTCGCCGTTGTTGAACGAGATACCATAAGATCCTCCATCTCCGTCTTCCAAAGACATTTGGTAATGAAATCCAGGGTCATCGTGGATGACTCCTTTCACTTCCAGTGAGACTTCGATACCTCCTCCGCTCTCCTCGATATTAACACTCGTTATGTCTATATTTGGTCTCTCGACGTTTTCTCTCCAGCGGTATCCATCTTCGGTTTCTTTCCAGTAGAAGACATCCCCTTCCGGATCCGAGACCGAGTCAGTGTATTGAGCGCTGGCTACAACCGGGGTAAGGATTAGAGAAGAAAGAAGTACCAATACCATCAGATATGTTTTCTTTTTCATATTATGATCCCTCAATTCCGGTATCTATTATGTAGCTCTTGTTTATAAAGATATTGATAAATTATAAATCATATAAATTCATTGATTCTTAGTGATGATCGGGTCATACTCATGTTCTAGGGCATAGGTAAAGCGTGGTCTATGGTCATGTTGACATCTCCTTTGAATTCCTTTTCGGCCATTTCGTGATGAGGAACTCTTGGAGTGCTCTACTGGCGGATTACAATATACTGAAAGGAAGGATATGGGTACTGGTGTTGATTAGCACTTTTGTGTCGCCCTCGATAGCGGGTAGGATTATTTGAAAACCTTCATAAATGTTATATATTCTTCAAATTCCTCATCAGCGGCTTGTGGTGACTGATAGAGGTAGCAGTGATCGGAGGGTTTTCGATAAAGCACGGCGAAGAGAGCGGACTAATCTATCGGTGATCCTCATACTCGTCGGACTCGGATCGCTATATATCTGTCACAGGATTTGGAGGCGCGAGAAAGAAAAAAAGAATTCTTCCGATAAGAGTGATGTCCATATAGGCTATTCAAAAGGGCTAATATCGTGAATTTGTCCGGAGTGCGGCGAAAAAAAGATGAAAGTAGGGATCGACGATTCCGGTTATTATGAATACTGTGGATACTCTATCCAGGATTATACCGAAGATATGTGATGGGATTTGCGGCTTCAATACCTTCGATTTACTTCATCCGTTAGAGATCTCTGGTTTCAATCTGATCTCAGACTTCATGCTGTTTGAGATGAGACAGTTTTTCTTTGCTAGTTCCAAAGCCCTTTCGAGTTTTTTTCTGTCATCCTTCTCCTTCAACTTCACTCGGGGGATGATCTCTATCTCGGTGATCATACTCCCCTCGTCGGTATCTTCTAGTACGCCCCGAGTCTCCAGTTCAAAGTCCTCTATATTCATCCTCATCTTCTCAAGAGTGGATTTAAGAGTTATAGAATAACACATCGCTAGTGAACCTACGAAAGTGTCCTCAGGATTTAACACGCCTTCGGTCCCGCCAAATTCCATCGGTTTATGAAAATCACAGCTGTAACCACAATCCATACTTATACTGCCGTGCCGATCTTCTTCATCGCTCCAGCGGACGATAGAAGTATATTCGTGAGTCATAAATCTTTAACAAAAGTTAAAAAATATAAACTTTCTGGGACGCTAGGTCTTAAAGGATCACACATCGTCGTCGGGCCCTCCCTCTTCTTCATCCTGCTTTTTTTCGTCCTCGATGGTTTTCTCTTTCCACTTCCCTGTGCGGAAATAGCCGTATGAGAAGAAAGCTATGATTATATTGCTCAGCGACATACCGTACCAGACCCCGACGATGCCCAGACCAGCGCCGATATCCAATGTGGCAAAACCGAGCGGGATGGAAGAAAAGGCCAACACATAAGATAGACAGATCCTCAACACCATTATCCTCGTCAACGAAAGCACCATGGCTGGTTTTGTATGTCCAGTACCTCTGTAAGTAGAATCGAATATTC
This sequence comes from Candidatus Aenigmatarchaeota archaeon, assembly GCA_046537845.1. GTDB lineage: Archaea > Thermoplasmatota > Thermoplasmata > Halarchaeoplasmatales > Halarchaeoplasmataceae > Natronoplasma. The sequence continues at coordinate 128,145 of JBKHKA010000002.1, read as the reverse complement.
TGAACAATCCATAGAAGGGTATCGCAAATACGAATATCGCCACGAACCTAGCGGTTTCGTTCATCACCTTAGTATAATTCTCAAGGGCGGCTTCATCGGCGAATATACCTACGAGTGGTGCCCGGAAGATATAGATGATTATAGATAGTGCTACCATCAACACTATGGAGACCATGATCGTCTTTTTCACGATCTTCTCTGCTCTAGCAGTTTTCCCTGCACCTATGTTTTGACCGACCATGGTCATGGTGGCACTAGCGAAGCCCCAGATGCCGAGATTGACCAGCTGTATCACCCTTCTGCCGATGCTGTAAGCGCTGAGAGGTATTGTCCCGAAGACCGAGACGATAGTTATCAAACCCACGAAACCAAGGGCGCTCCCAGCTCTCGCACCAGATGCTGGAAGACCGATATCGAATATCTTCTTCACCCATCTCATCTTCAACTTCAGATGGTAGAGCTTCAGTTTTATGCCCACCTTTCCAGTGAAGAGGAGGTATATGCCCACCGCGGAGGCAACCCCTCTTGTGGTGACTGTAGCTATAGCCGCACCGGTGACCCCCAACGCAGGAAAAGGTCCTATCCCCAATATCAATAAGGGATCCAACACGATGTTCAAGACGACTCCTACAGCTCTCAAATACATCGCTGTTTTCATATCCCCCACTCCTCTCAGTATGAATCTGAAGGAGGTAAAAGCGTAGGTTATCGGGGCCCCTAGAAAGATTATCCTGATATATGAAAGAGCAAGTGGATATACTTCTTCGGGCACCCCGATTATATTTCTAAATACCCATCCAGCAGAAACAAATCCAACAGCGCCTACTATTATGCTGATCACCAACAGGAGCCCAAAAACCTGCCCCGCAGATTCGTTAGCTTTCTCACTTCCACCTTTGCCTGTATGCTGCGACACCAGAGAGATGCCCGCAGTGGCCAATCCCATACCCAAAGAAAGGAGGACCATGACAAGAGGAAAAGCCACGCTCGGTGCTGCTAGAGCTTGTTCACTCACCCTGCCAAGCCAAAAGGTATCTGCCATATTGTAACCGGTCTGCAGCATGCTCCCTATGACTATAGGCCAAGATAAGACGAGTAGAGTTTTTATGATAGGTCCTTCTAAGATCTCTTCTCTCCTATCTTCTACGGATTTCATCCATTATCTACTTCTCCTTCAAAAGCATTTCATCGAGGATATGGTCTAAAGAACCTCTAGCTTTTTGGATGGCATCACGATCCGTGGAGATCTGACGGGCTCTCGCCCCGTCTATGGACGAAAGGATGATAGTAGCGAAAAGAGAAGGGTCTACATTTTTGAATACATCTTTTTCGATGCCTTCTTCTATGACCTCTGTTACCTTTCCATGTATGAATCTATCGTTCTCCGTTATCTGCTCTCGATACCTATCATTGTGATGGGCCTGAGCTCTCAATTCTAAAAGAACGGTATGAAATCTTTCTGGTACCTTCCCATCTTTTGTTCCGAACATCATCCTGTCTATGATCCCTTCGAGTTTTTTCAAAGGATCGTCGCTTTCAGGCATTATGTGTTTCTTGAAACCTTCCTGTAAAAATCGGATGAACTCTACTATGAGCTCTTCTTTGGTGCCGTAGTGATAGTGGAGTGTAGATTTACACTTTCCAAATTCATCGGAGATTTTTTCCATGGTCAGGTCGGCATATCCATGTTTCCGTATGGCCTTAAGGGTCGCTTTCATGATGTCTTTCCTGACATCTGGAGGTATATCATCTTTCGACACCATAAACTGACTGACTAGTCAGTCAGATTTAAAAGTTTTTTGGAACCTTATCAACCCCTCTGATCTTCCAATTCATAATAGATCCGCTGCCTCTTTTTACCCTTGTTTTCTAAACCTTTTATCCTGATACCGCCTATTTCTTCAGTATTCCTCACGTGAGTCCCAGCGCAGGGACATATATCATATCCATCAATATCTATCACCCGAAGCACTTCGATCGAATCGGGTAGAAGGTCTAAATTCACTCTTTCACCTTCTATCTTATCCTCTAAAACATCTCTCTTCTCTTCGTAGACCTTCACAGATAGGCCCTCCTCTATGACTCTATTCACCTCTTCCTCTATCATTTTCAACTCTTTATCACCGATATCTAGCGGTTCGAAATCCACTCGAGAATACTCTGTGTAGATCTGATTACCCACGGTAGAGGCACCGAACCTCTCGAATACCGCTGCAGAAAAGATATGTTGAGCCGTGTGGAGCTTCATATGTGCAAACCTTTCCTCCCAGTTCAACTCTCCTTCGACGCGGGTCCCTTCTTCCGGGATGTCGTCTTTCAAACGATGGATCACGTCTCCTTTTTTCTCCACCTTGACTACTTCGGAGGAATTTCCATCCCAGATCAACCGACCGGTATCGGAAGGTTGTCCGCCTCCCTCGGGATAAAAGACGGTTCTATCCAACACTACGAAGTCGTTCCCCGCCTTTTTTACTTCTGCGTGGAATTCTTTCACATAATTGCTCTCGATATCATCCATATACAGCATCTTTGTCATGATGTTATACCTCAAGAAGACAGAAGGGTCCTAGAGTTTAGTTTTTTCCACCCTAGCACAAAATGTTAATACCTGCTCACATTATGGGAAAACAATGTGATAATATGGGTTCAGTAAAAGACTTGGAGGTCATAGAAGAACCTACGCAAGGTGAAGAGGGTATAGGTGTTTTTGAATTCAGCGACAGGTACAGCGTTTTCGACTATGGAAAGATGCCCGACGAGATAGAGGGTAAAGGCGAAGCGCTGTGTCTGATGGGAGCCTACAACTTCAAGGAACTAGAAAAAAAAGGTATCAAAACGCATTTTGAGGGGTTGGAAGGTAGGGACAAGATGAAGGTGAAAGTGGTCAACGTGATCACCGACGACTTGCCTGAAGATCCAAAGAATATGATGGTCCCCTTAGAGATAATCTACCGTGATTACCTGGGAGAAGGGAGCTCGGTATTTAGAAGGCTAGATAAGGGCAAGATCGAACCAAATGATTTAGGTCTAGAGAGCTATCCTGAAGTGAACACTAAACTCGACCCCCCTATTATCGACTTCAGTACCAAGTATGAAAAATTCGATAGATATTTCAAAAACCTAGAAGAAGTAAAAGACCATACTGGATTCGACGATGAAAGGATAGACCAGATAAAGAAAAAAGCACTCGAAGTCAACGAATTCATAAACCGAAGAGCCAAGCGGCTGGGATGGAAACATCTAGATGGAAAGATGGAGACCGCCTTGGATAGGAACGGAGACCTCATGTTGGCGGACGTTCTGGGAACTTTAGACGAGGACCGATTCGAGTACAAGGGGATAAAACTCAGCAAGCAGATGTTGAGGAATTATTATAGGGGAACGGAATGGGCTGAAAAGATAGAGGAAGCTAAAGAAAAGGATCTACCAAAAAATAAATGGCCCGAGCCGCCTAAACTCCCCAAAGAACTGATCACGTTCGTTTCCGATATGTACAAAGCGGCGTGCAACGAATGGACGGGCAAAGAACATTTTGACGTTAAGGGACTAGATGAGTTGCTTGAGAAGGATTATGAAGAATTGAAAGAAAAAGGATTCATCAAATAAAAAGGAGGAAAAAAGATGATCGTGCCTATAATAATGGGATCTGAGAAGGATAAAGACTTCGCCAGCGGTATAGGAGAGTATCTAGAGAAGTTCGGTATAGATTACGAGTACAGGGTCGCTTCAGCTCACAAGGCACCAGAGTTCGCTTTGGAGGTGCTTGAAGAATATGATTCAAAAGATGAAGACGTGGTCTATATCGCAGTAGCGGGTAGATCCAACGCACTCTGTGGAGTCGTTGACGGTAACACGGAAAATCCTGTCATCACCTGTCCACCCACATCTAGTACTTTCGCAGGGAAAGACATCTATTCATCTCTCAGGATGCCTTCTGGTGTCGCCCCCATGGTGGTCATAGAGCCGAAAAATGCAGCTCTAGCCGCAGCGAAGATATTCGGTTTGAAGGACGCTGAAGTAGGAAAAAAGATCGCCGAATATCAGACTGAACTAGAGGATGGGATAAAAACCTCCGACGAAGAGGTCAGTGGACGGATCGAAAACTGACTTTTTGGTCACGTCCTACATAAAAAGATAGTCTATCATCAGCCAGACGAGAAGTATTGTGAAGACTCCCAGGATAAAAGAGGACGGTTTTCCTTCTTTAGCTTTAGGCAGGATATCTCTGCTCACCATGAACAACATCATGCCTGAAATAAAGGCCATGATAATTTTCTCTAGAGCCGGGTTAACGTCGAAGAAGATTCCGAACGAGGTGCCCAAAACGATAGAACTAGATAAGATGATCCTGTCTATCTTTCTTCCGGAATATTCGTGGATCTCCTTCAGAACGATCGATGAGGAAAGGGTATGTATAAAGAATGGTATAGCGGTCAGAAATCCTAGAATAGGTTGACGAACTATTATAGTGACCAAGATGAACCCTTTGATGAAGTGATCTGTGAAGAATCCTCCCACGTGAAGATGATACATCTCTTCATCCAAAACCTTTGGGTCCTTAACATGCTGATAGAGGTATTTTTCTGAGATAAAGAAAACCACAAATCCGATCAGCATCAGCGGATAAACGGCAGTGGTCGGTGTAGAATGCAGGGCTTCAGGAAGAAAGACCAAAAAAATTATCGCCAAAAGAGAACCACCACCGTAGCTTAAGATAGTGCTGTGGGAGCGAGAGATACTGGAGAATATTTTGTCACATAAAAGATGAAGACTGCTGAGTAACGCCGCATACAGCAGAACGCCGATTTCTAGCCGTGATAGAAGCATGGGGTCCGGTTATTCAAACCTTGATTTAAATAATTATTCTTTAAAGTCCGTTTAAAAGAAGAAACTTCATTCAAAGAGTTCTTCTTTAACTTCTGATAATTCATCTCTTATGGGGTCTATACCCGGTTCTATATCTAGTGCTTTCTTGAAGCAGTCTTTAGCTCTTTGAAGATCGCCTTTTTCTTTCAAAAGCATCCCTTTGTTTGACCATGCCTCGGCATCATTTGGATCTATATTCGTAGCTCTGTCAAAACAATCTATAGCCCGTTCTTCTTCTCCTCGGTGATAATAGGCATAACCTTTATTGTACCACGCTTGAACGAGTTCAGGATTCAAAGACGTAGCTTTCTCATAACAGTTTATCGCCTCTTGGTATTCTTCTTTCTCGGCATGGGAAGCGCCCCTATTGTTCCAAGTTTGGGCAGTTTCTGGATCTAAGGAAGTGGCTTTTTGATAACAGGTCAGTGCTTCGTCATACTCTTCCCTGTTGTAGTAAGCGTTTCCCTTGTTGTACCAAGCTTGAGGTAGTTCGGGATCGATAGAGGTAGCTTTTTCGTAACACTCTATAGCCTTCCCATATTCTCCTCTTTCGGCGTGGACCGCTCCTTTGTTGTTCCATGCTTCCGTATCCTCAGGGTCCAGAGAGGTCGCTTTCTCGAAACACCTTAAAGCTTCTTCATCGTCTCCTTTCTCTCTAAAAAGAGAGGCCTTCAATGTCCAAACCCTAGGGTCGTCCGGGTCGATGGAAGTAACTTTATCAAAGCACTTCATTGCCTCATCATGCTCTTCTTTCTCATAATGAGCGATGCCCTTAATGGCCCAAGCCCTGCTGTACTTGGCATCGAGGGAAGTGGCTTTGTCAAAGCAATTCAATGCTTCATCGTATTCGCCATCCCTCTTAAGGGTGATACCTTTATTGTTCCATGCTTCTGCGTAATCTGAATCGATAGAGAGAGCTTTATCGAAGCACTTTATGGCCTCGGCATGTTCTCCCTTCTCCCGGTATGCACATCCTTTTACAGCCCAAGCCTCAGCATCTTCTTCATCATAATCCGTGACCTTGTCGAAACACTTTATAGCTTCATCATATTCTCTCTTTTCATAGAACGCCACACCTTTGTTGGACCACGCTTCTACCAGCTCAGGATCTATATCGAGAGCTCTTTCGTAGCTCTCGATAGCCTTCTCGTACTCTCCCTTTTCAGCATATGCAAGTCCCTTATTGGACCAGGTTCCAGCTGAATCTGGCTCGATAGAAGTCACTTCATCGAATTCATCAACGGCTTTCTTGTAACTACCTCTTTCGAGTTCTCTTACACCTTTCTCGAAATGTTCTTCCACTTTTTCGGAGATCTCTTCTCGTGATTCGCAGATGCTGGTCCCCGTGTTTCCTTCGATCTCTAGATGTTCCTTATCGTTGCCTGAATTATCATCATCTGGAAGGTCACTCCCGCATTTTTTACATGACTTCGCATCAGAAAAATTTTTTGTGCCGCACTTATCGCACTTGATCATCTTCTCCACCTAGACAGGATAACTATCGTTTTCTATGAAAGCACCTATAACTTTTTGATATATAGATATTTACCCTTATACCCCTCTCAACAGAAAAAGATAAACAAATAAAGTAAGGTTCCGATCACTATTGAAGAGAAGGCATTAATATCTGATACATGAAGTTTTTATACTTCGCTGAAGATGGCATAACTAAATCAAAGGAGAGGATGTTCAGATGGATATGAAAGTAAAGACCGGCCTACTGCTCTCTTTGGTCCTCCTCATCAGTGTGAGTGCAGCACTAACAGGGTGTATAGATGAGGAGGAAGAACCTCAGACGGAGCTGGTCATATTGGAAGAGGAATATCGTGACGAGGACACCGAGGGTTCTTCGCCTGAGACAGGTCATCGTTTTTACTGGATACACGTAGAACTGAAGAACGAAGGGGACAGTCATGAACTGCATCCCGATGAGAGATATTTTATCCTTGAAACCGTTGAAGGCGAGGAATACGTGAAACCTCAAGAGGAAGGTATGTCAGATACCATCGAGCCGGGAAAGTCAGAAGATTTCTAGCTGGTCTTTGAGATACCAGAAGATGTACAGCCGCAGCGTATCCGATACGAGCCATGAATAAAAATTCAGAGGTCTAACAAAGATTTTAATACGACTATACTTTCAGGATAACCGCTGATAATATGGGATCGGAAAAAGTTGAAAATACCGAAAATGAAGGGAAAGAATTGACAGACAGTGAAGCAATCATAGAATTGACTCGTAGGTACGGAGCAAAAAATTATGATCCTTTGCCGGTCGTCATATCTGATGCGGAGGGTGTTTGGGTAGAAGATGTCGATGGGAACAGATACATGGATATGTTGAGCGCTTATTCAGCTGTCAGCCACGGTCATTGTCATCCTGAAGTGGTCGAAGCGTTGAAAGATCAGGCGGATGATGTTACATTGACATCTCGAGCTTTCATGAACGACCAGCTCGGGCGATTCTACAAAAAAGTAGCGGAGATAACGGGGAAAGAAAAGGTGCTCCCCATGAATTCAGGGACGGAAGCAGTTGAGACCGCCTTGAAAGCGGCCCGAAGATGGGGGTATTTTGAAAAGGGAGTGGAGGAAGGAAAAGCTGAGATCGTCGTGTGTGCCAACAACTTTCATGGACGTTCTATCACCGTAATCTCTTTCAGTACTAGAGATAAATACAGGGAGGGATACGGTCCATTTACACCCGGTTTTGAAGTCGTGCCGTTCGGTGATATCGAAGCCTTGGAAGAAGCTATAGGGCCCAACACAGTGGGATTTTTGGTCGAGCCCATGCAGGGCGAAGGAGGGATAATACTACCCCCTACAGGCTATCTGAGCGAGGCGAAGGAACTCTGTGAAAAGGAAAAGGTGCTATTCATAGCGGACGAGATCCAGACTGGGCTTGGAAGAACGGGGCAGATGTTCGCCTGTGACTGGGAAGAGGTCGAACCGGATATATACATCCTTGGCAAGGCTCTTAGCGCCGGTGTCTACCCCGTTTCGGCTATCGCTGCGGACGAAGAAGTGATGAAAGTGTTCAATCCAGGTTCACACGGTTCTACCTTTGGGGGCAACCCACTAGGCGCGGCTGCAGCGGTCAGGGCTATAGAAGTTATAGAAGAAGAAAATTTTGTCGAAAACTCAAGAGAGATGGGCAGATATTTCAGGAGTGAATTGAAAAAGATCGATAATCCGCTCATAAAAGAGGTGAGAGGAAGAGGTCTTTTCATCGGGGTAGAATTAAAAGAAGATGCTAGACCCTATGCGGAGAAGTTGAAAAAAGAAGGGATTTTAGTCAAAGATACGAAGAAAACCGTACTTCGTTTTGCTCCTCCATTGGTCATAACGAAAGACGAGATCGATTGGGCCCTTGAAAGGATAAAAAAGGTATTGTGAACCAACTCCTGGTTTTTGGAATCCGCTAAAAAAAGTGGGTGGGTAGCCCCAGTAAGGACTGCCCACCTCTACCTCCCCCCCTTTTTATCATCAACATTATTATATCTCTGATTATTCCTATATGTATTTTGCTATGAGAAAAAGCTGCCACTATATAGAGACATATGGAATAGAATAATATTTTATACTTAAATATAATACTATATATCTTATTTAAAGTAGAGTGGTCTGTTTTCCGCCCCGGATGTTCAGGTCTTTCACAGGTTCGATGCCTTCGTCTCCTTCGATCAGATCGATTATATCTCGTTTTGGCACCGAGGCCTGTATCTCCTTCGTACGTCCTCTTCTCCCAAACGATTTCACCCGGGCATTTATCAATCCAAGCATATCCAACTCTGAGATCAGATCAGTGATCCTTCTCTGCGTCAAGGGATCCATACCCGATCTTTTGCTCAGTTCGCTGTATGCAGAGTAGACTTCACCAGTGGTCAATTTGTCACCTCCGTTTTCTTCCATCAAGAGGATTGAGTAAAGGACTAATTTAGAATGTGTCGGCAGAGTGTTGACCGCCTCTCTAACGCAGTCCTGCTCGATCTTGTTTTTAGCTCTGTAAACATGATCCGTGGTAACTGTTTCGTCTCTTTCCCGCTCCGCTATTTCGGCGGAGACCCTTAGGAGGTCTAAAGCTCTTCTCGCGTCGCCGTGCTCCTGGGCAGCCAACGCAGCACAGAGGGAGATAACATCGTTCCCCAAAATCTCAGGTTCGAAAGCCTTCCCCGCTCTATCGGCCAAGATATCTTTCAATTGTTCTGCATCGTAGGGCGGGAAGATCATCTTTTCTTCTCCTAACCTGCTTCTCACTCGAGGGTCCAAAAATTCCGTGAACTTCAGATTGTTAGATATGCCTATCAGACTAACTTTACTCTTATCCAATTCTGAATTGATCTTTGAGAGATGGTATAGAACGCTGTCACCGCTTTTAGTCACCAGTTTATCCAGCTCGTCCAGTATTATGACAACCACTCTTGATTCTTCGTCTATTTTTTCTCGAAGAGATTCATAAACTTTATCCATAGGCCATCCTGTGAAGGGTATCTGGTCACTCCATTCTTCAACGAATTTATTGCCGATATTTTTCATCACGCCGTAATGGGTATCCACGACTTCACAATTCACATAAACGTATTCGACTTTGTTGATATCATAATCTTTGAACTCCTCGTCCAATTCGGCTGTTTCCGAATTCTCCCTTTTCAAACGATTTACTTCCCTTTCCAAAAATCGGACAACAGCGGTCTTTCCCGTCCCCGTTTTTCCAAATATCAAGACATTAGATGGTCTGTTGCCTCGAAGAGCTGTAACCATTATCGAAGCGAGGTCCTGGATCTGCTCCTCCCGATGAGGCAGTTGTTCTGGTATATAAGAAGGTCTCAGAATGTCCCTGTCTCCTTTGAATACGGAACTTGTATCCATATGGGGTTTGAATATATTATCCTGACCTATCATATCTTATCACTTCTCGTTTTTCCTTCCCTCTGCAGACCCCTTTATTTCATGTGGAGATACAGACCGAAGATAGAATACCTTCTAATCTTAATTTCCGGTCTATCCGGGTTCGCCGTGAGGGATAAAAGGATAATAGAAATAATACTAAAAGGTTTCGTCAGACATCCCCTGGTGCAGAAACCCCTTTACAATAAAAGGTTTTCGTCTGACACTCCTATGACACTATTTAAACTCTTATATAGGAAAAACGAGTTCTTTAAATTATTTATAATATATATTTTCCTGCAGGATAATCTTACTTTTCCTCGTTTTCGTCCGAAATATATCGAGAATCAACTAATACCTAGGATTTCGGATGGAAATATTACGCGTGTCCTTCTCGCGGTCATTCCTTTTCTTTAGAAGAGCCGAAATCCTCAGCAACTCTCGGCAGCCCCAATCTCTTCAATGTCGTCTTCAACGGGACACCTTTTTCGTCCCAACCTCTCACATCATAATAGCGATCGAGTTCTTCTTCGAATTTTCTTCGAGAGATTGTTTCTCCTTCGGTGGGCCCGTACAGGACCTCATCCTTAAAGAATCTATCTGGAAGTCTGTCGTCTTCCCTGGTGAAGCCGTTGCGAAGATTGAAAGCCTTTGAAAGATTGTAAACCCTTTCACCGACGGTCAGGAATTCATCTAAGTCCATATCCAAACCGGTCACCGCGTTCACCAGTTCGAGCAAGCCTTCGTCGACCATCAGTCCTCGAGAAAATTTGCACACCCCTGTTATGTCGTAAAGCATCATCAGGTCCTCCATGGACTTCAGAGCGAAAGCTTTGCCTTCTAACTTTTTAGGATCGTAATCCTCGAAATCCCAGTAATCACCTGCCATCTCTAGGGCGTAAAGGCAGGAGGTAAGATGATCTGCACCTCTAGGAGCTACAGCGAAAGCTAGAGCCATGCCTCTCACACCTCTCACTTCGAATCCAGCTGGCGGCATCCCTTTGACATGTATAGCGAATTTTTCAGAGCCCCGTCCGACTTTTTTAGCGGCTTCATAGACACCGTCTCCCAAGAGCTTTCCCAGTTTGCCCTTTTTATGGGCTATCATCTTTAGAGCCTCGAGCATCGCTTCGGCGTTACCGAACTCAAGGTCCAAGTCGGACTCGATCAACCCTTTCTCGTAAGCCTCCATAGCCCATGATATGGTGATCCCTGCGGAGATCGTATCCAGCCCCAACTTATCGCAGATCTCATTCCCCTTCGCTACCGCCTCTATATCGTCTATTTCGCAGGCGCCTCCTAGAGCGTACTGGGTCTCGTATTCTGGTCCGTCAACGGCTATGTCTCCATAGGGCGAATCTTCCGCAACAAAATACTGGCTGCACGGCTTAGTACAATAAGGACAGGGTCTTCTACCCTCTCTGTAAACCGCGGTCCAATACCGGGGGTCAAGTTCTATCCTTTCATCATCCTCAAGCTTATCGTAGGCCCTCTTGAAGTATCCTGCCTGCCAATTCTTCGTGGGAAAGCAGCCCAAGACTTTGTTTTTAGCTTCGACAGCTTCCCCCGTACCGTACTCAATCTGGTCTTCGGGTGAGAAGCTCTCATCTTCGGTCCCCCCTTTTCCGGTGCTTATCCTTCTCCATTTACTGTTCAATTCACCCAATCTATCTTCGTCTGCTATGGGAATCTCTTTAGTACCTTTCACTGCGATAGCTTTCAGATTTTTTGATCCCATCACAGCTCCTCCACCCCCTTTTCCCGCTTGTCGGTCTTCACACTCTATCATGGCGATCTTAGAAAGGTTCTCTCCTGCCGGACCGATCACAGCAGTGGCAAAGCCGTCATATTTTTCCTTGATCTTATTGTCCGCTTCTCTGGTATCTAGGCCCCATATGTCCTCAGCGTTTTCGATCTTCACTTCATCGTCTTCGATGACCACAATGCTCGGCCTGTCCGCTCTACCTTCCACTACCAAAGCGTCGTATCCAGCTTTCTTCAACTGGTCTCCAGCTTTAGCTCCGACTATGCTCTTTCCGTATCCCCCTGTTTGTGGAGCCTTGAAGCCGAAGGTGGTCTTTGAAGCGGTTGGGATCTTCGGACCGAGTAATATGCCTGGTGCACAGATGAGAAGATTTTCAGGATCTAATGGATCGACTTCAGGTCCGACTTCGTCGTAAAGTATCTTGGTCGTGAGCCCCGCCCCGCCCAGATATTTCTGTAAAAGTTCTTCGGATAGATCTTTCTCGCTGACTTCACCTTCAGTAAGATCGATCTCCAGCAGTTTTTTCCAATATCCCTTCATCTTATCGCCGCCCTTGAATCGGATACCAGTTATTTAAAGCCAACGGAACAGTAGAAAGAGGTATTGGAAAAAGTGAGAAGGTGAAACTATATAAATAACCCCCGCTCTGGTAAATCTTGAAGAGAGGAATTAGTAATATGAAAGACGATGAACAAAAATTTGAAGAGATGCCTTTGGACAGGAACACACTTTCTGCCCTTGAAGCCATCGACTTCGAAAAAGCGACGGAAGTGCAGAGGGAATCTATCGAACCTGCTATGAAAGGGAACGACATGATAGTCCAAGCTCGAACGGGTTCAGGAAAGACTCATTCTTTTTTGATACCGATATTTGAAAATATCGAAGGGGATAATGGAGTAGAGGCTATCATTTTGACGCCGACAAGAGAATTGGCTCAGCAGGTCGAAAAAGAAGCGAGGAAGATTGGAGAACATCACGATATCAACACTTTGGCTATCTACGGCGGTTCGAGTATTAAATTTCAGATCGATCACTTACCGGAAACATCATTCGTAGCTGGAACTCCTGGTAGGGTTATGGACCTGATGAGGAGAGGCAAGCTAAAACTCGATGATATCTCTTTCTTCGTCCTTGACGAAGCGGACCGAATGCTTGAGATGGGTTTCTTAGAGGACATCAAGTGGATCATGTCTAGGACTTCAAAAGAAAAACAGACCATGCTCTACTCGGCTACCATGCCAAAGAAGATAGTCAAGCTGGCTAATCAATACATGGACGCCCCGGTTGAATTGAAATTGAGCGAGGACGAGATATCCGCAAAAGGCGTGAGTCAGTATTATATCTCGGTGGGAAGAAAGAACAAACTGTCCGCCCTATCTTCGCTTCTCGACAACGAACCCGGCCGATACCTGATATTCTGCAACACCAGGAAGTATACACAGATTTTGGCGGATAGACTGAGAAACTATGGGTACAAAGCACATTCGCTTCACGGTGATATGAGCCAGTCGGCCAGGACGAAAACGATGAACAAGTTCAAAGAAGGTAAGATCGATATCTTGGTCTCAACCGATGTTGCATCTAGGGGTATCGACGTGGATGATATAACCCACGTGGTGAATTATGACATACCGAAGTACGAGAAAGACTATGTACACCGCATAGGACGAACTGGAAGGCTGGGAAAAGAAGGAAAAGCTGTTACGTTCGTCAGCAGAGATGAAGTAGAATTTCTAGGGAGGATAGAAGATTTCGTGGAATCCGAGCTTAAGGAGCTTGAGATAGAGGAAGAAGGTAGAGTTAAACACAGGGTTGACTACGACCATCAAGCTGATCTCTTCGGGATGGTTTCATTCAAATTTTCATTGAACGGCAGATCGATGAGTAGATGGGACATAGAGAAAAGGATGAAAAATTACGGTATAAAACCTGAAGATGCAACGATCAAAAGTCTAGAAGATGACGGAGGCGTGGTGAAGATAGTTAAGTCCAAGGCTGAAAGGGTTCCAAAGATGGATTTTTTTGACCATGTAGATCTGGTAGAGAGAGAAGGCCGAAAGAAATAGCTAGGACAGCAGATCAAAAATCTTTTAGTCCGAAAGTGCTCGGTCTACTGCTGCTTCAGAATGTATCTTTGTAGTGTTGAAGAGAGGTACCTCTATCTCCTCTTGGTCGAGATGCATCGGAAGTTCAGTGCATCCCAAAATTATTCCTTCAGCTCCTTCCTGGATGAGATCATCGATCATATCCAAGAGAGTTTCTTTCGAGTCTTTCTTCACGATCCCTTTACACAATTCCTTGTATATGATATCATGCACTTTCTCCCTCTGCTCTCCAGCGGGGATCATCAGCTCCAAACCGTACTCGCCTTCAAGCTTTTCCCTATAGAAGTCTTCCTCCATCACGTATTTCGTGCCCAAAAGCGCTACTTTCTCTACTTTTCTTTCCTTTATAGCTTCGGCGGTAGCATCTCCTATATGCAGTAGAGGAAGCCCTACTCTTTTTTCCACGTCTTCAGCCAACTTGTTCATGGTGTTGGCACATATCAAGAGCAGTTCCGCTCCTGCTCCTTTCAAACCGTTGCCGGCTTCGACCATCATGTCTTCCAATTCATCCCACTCGCTCTGCTCCTGCAGTCCCACAATGTCATAAAAATCGAAAGAATAGATGACCAATTCTCCAGAATGATCTTCACCCAATCTTTTTTTAGACTCTTCATTTATTATCCTGTAGTACTCTAGAGTGGATCCCCAACTCATCCCTCCTATCAAGCCGATCGTTTTCATGTTATATAATAAGGTTATATCGACTAAAGTTTTTCCCTTCGATACCTCGAGCGAATATTTTTATGCGATATCTCATTTCAGGTGTTGATAACATGAAAGCTCTTATCAATGGAGAAGTAGACCCGATCACATCCTCTAAATTCAGAGGCTCAATTTTGATAGAAGACGGAAAGATAGCTGAGATGGGTCCCGACATAGACATACCGGAAGAAGCGGATATCATCGATGTGGGGGGTAAAACAGTCGTGCCAGGTTTTATCGACGCCCACTGCCATGTCGGCATCGTAGAAGAAGGCGAAGGCTGGGAAGGAGATGATGTGAATGAAACCTATGATCCGGTTACACCTCATCTTAGAGCATTAGACGGGATAAATCCAGAGGGGATCGCTCTAAAAGAAGCTGCGATGGCCGGTGTTACGACCGTCGGAGTGGGACCTGGATCAGCCAATCCCATCGGGGGAAAATTTGCGGCGGTGAAAACCGCGGGAGCTAACGTCATAGACGCCCTTCTGATCCGGGAACCGATCGGTCTGAAGATGGCAACTGGAGAAAATCCAAAGCGGGTGTACAAAGAGCAAAACAAGGTCCCTTCAACGAGGATGAGCACCGCGGGCCTTATAAGAGAAAAACTTTTCGAAGCTAAGGAATACATGAATAAGGAGGAAGAAAATGAGAAAGATTTCAAACTGGAGGCACTGGTCCCTCTCCTGAAAAAAGAACTGCCCGCCAGGATACATGCCCATAGAGCGGACGACATGGCCTCTGCTATAAGGATCGCTGAAGAGTTCGACTTGGATTTGGTCTTGGAACACTGCACAGAGGGACACAAGATAGCGGATTATCTGGCAGAAAAAGATGTACCCGTGGTTTTCGGTCCGGGACTCGCCGCCAAAACGAAGAGAGAGAACAGGGAAAGAAACTTCAAAACTCCAGGCATACTTGCCGAGAAAGGGGTGAAAGTCGCGATAATGACTGATTCACCAGTCATACCCATAAAATACCTCCCTCTGATGGCGGCTTATTCCGTAAGAGAAGGTATGGATCGAAAAGAAGCTTTGAAAGCGATAACCATCAACGCTGCGGAGATCTGTGGTATCGATGACAGGGTCGGATCGATAGAGAAGGGAAAAGACGCCGACCTTGTAGTAGTGGAAGGGGACCCTCTTGAATTGAAATCGAGGATAGAGAAAGTGTTCATAAACGGTCAAGAAGTGTAATAAACTTATATAACCTGCGCTACTTTTGAGTTCTAAACATGATAGAGAAGGGAGAAAAAATTGTTCTGTGGTCACCAGACTGGGCAAGAGTGATAGAGGTCGACGGAGAGACGAAGAAGATCTCCAGCTTGGGAGTTATAGATACTGAAAGGTTTGTGGGAAAAGAATGGGGTGCAGAGATAGACCTAGGAAGGAAAAGATACCGACTGCTGCAGCCCGCTCTGAAAGACGGACCCAGACTCATCGATCGAAAGGCCCAGATCGTGTTACCACGTATGGCCGCCCAGATAGTCCTCTACTGCGATATCACCAGCGGCAAGAGAGTCGTGGAAGGTGGTGCCGGCTCTGGCATGCTCAGCGCTGTTCTTGCCGAGATGGTGGGTTCTGAGGGAGAACTGGTCACGTATGAACTGCGGGAGGACTCCGTCAAAACCGCTCGGTCCAATCTGGAAAGATTGGGAGTGGACACGAACTGGAGGATCGTGAAGGGCGACGTCACCGAGGATGTGGAGGAAAAAGGCGTCGATGCGTTCGTAGTAGATATCCCCGAACCATGGGAAGCATTGGATATGGCTGATAAAGTGCTAAAAAACGGGGGGTTCTTTGCAGGCTACATCCCTTCAACCAACCAATTGGAGAAGACCGTGAAAGGTATGCGTCAGAACGGCTATATAGATATAAAATCCTTTGAAAGTTTAGAACGGGACATGGTGGTAGGAGAGAAAGGTGTGAGGCCTTCCTTCGACATGTTGGGTCACACTGGTTACGTGGCTGTGGGAAGGAAAACTCCTTGATCCGCCTTTTTATAAACCGACCAAGAACCCAGCTGTCTTATCCACGATGATGCGCTGCTGTTTTACTCTGGTTATGGTTGCTTCATTGTCTCCTCTTTGATCCCCATACCAGCCGAATTGAGCGTGATTACCACCTTCGATCGCTACTAGTTCAGCATCTGGCGGTAATTTGTCCTCTCTGCTCTTCACGTCCTCAACGGTCGTAACACCGTCCCGAGTGCCGTACAGGGATAGTACAGAGATATCTTTGTCTGAGAGGTCTTCATCAGGATAAGACGCCCAAAGGACGAGACCGATAACTTTTTCTTCGTCGGCAAACCTTGCAGCCATCACACCACCCAAAGAATGGCCTCCCACCGCCCAACTTTCCACTTCAGGATGATCGTTGATCACTTCTTCAGCCTCATCTTGATCGAAGAAAGCCAAATTCAGGGGCATCTTTGTTATGACCACCAGGAATCCCTCTTCAGATATCTGTCTTGCTACTGGTGCATATGATCGGTGATCTACCCGTCCGCCGGGGTATATAACTAAGCCAGTCTTTACCTCCCTATCTGCGGGCGTGAAAGTTACCCTATCTGATGAAACCTTTACTTCCACCTCATCGTCCGATTCCAATGCATCGAGTGCTTCATCCATGGGCCCTAAAGGTGTTAAAGCCCAACCAAGAAATCCACCTACGATCAGCGATATGACCACTAAAACCACAACGATCACTGTACGCTTTTTTGAAGCCGTTATCCACTCTTTGATTCTCATATTTCACCATATCTCCGACGCTTACTCTTAAGAGATGATAATACATCTTAGTTATATGATTTTATATTCGTACCTATCTTTTCTTTCGGGATAGTTTTTTCGAAGGATCCGGTAAAGATCATGCCGGATCGCTATATAATCTATATAAGATACATACAATAAATACTAAAATTTTAAAATATTAATAATCATCAGGAAATCAATAATAAGATAATATATAAAATTAGAAAGAAAAAACGCCCCGGACGGGATTTGAACCCGCGTCGCAGCCTCGACAGGGCCACATGATGGGCCACTACACTACCAGGGCAATTCGGGCCTACTAAACAGGATTTTGTATTAAAGTCTTACTGTTCATCTCCCATAAAACCCTCCAAAAATATAAAACTATCTCTTTACCTATCGTGCCAAACATGCACTCCATGATAAAATTGATGAGACCGGTAAACTGCTCGATCTCCACATTGAGCATACCGATAGTGATGATAACCCTTTTCGGAACGGATATAGCATCTTTAGACAGGTTGTTGGTCACCGTCATCGGTATGCTCATAGTCTTCTTTTTCACCGCTGGAGGTAACGTGCTCAATGATTACATGGATAGAGATGTGGATGAGATCAACCATCCCGAAAGGCCCATACCTTCAGGGGAGCTTAGCCCTAAAACAGCTTTGATATTTTCTGAAGTCATGTTCGGTGTCGGTATCGTATTGTCATTTTTGCTCCCTCTTTATTTACCGCAGATAATCGTCATCTCAGCGGTGGCTTTGTTGGTAGGATATGAGCTTCGCTTCAAAAAAAAGGGATTCACGGGTAATTTAGTGATCTCAGGCTTGACCGGGTTGCTCTTCATATTTGGAGGGGCCATCTATGGAAAGCTTTTTCTTCCCACGATCCTGGGAGTATTGGCGTTCTTATCCACCGTTGGAAGGGAGATAATGAAAGATATACAGGACCTTAAAGGTGACTTGGACAGAAAGACTTTCCCGATGAAAGTGGGGCCAGAAACTGCCAAGAGAACAGCTCTATTGTTCGTTGTCTTCGCAGTCTGTCTATCACCTTTTCCGTACATCCTGGGGCTTTTACCGGTTTCGTATATCTTGATGGTTATCGTCGCAGATATAATCTTTATATATTCCCTCCTATTACTAAAATCAGCCGAGAGGACTCAAAAATACATAAAATTGGCGATGGTGGTCGCTCTCGTAGCTTTCCTAGTCGGAGGCTTAACATGAAAGTCATGGATTACTTGCTGAGGAAGATAGACAAAGAAACGCTTCACATGGGGCTAATAGATCCGGATGAGCAGAGTGCTGAGGAAGCTGGAAGATTAGCACTGGCTTTAGAAGAGATGGGAAGTGATGCTGTCATGGTGGGAGGTTCAACTGGGATAACTCAAGAAAAACTCGATAAAACCGTCAAAGCTATGAAGAACAAGATAGAATCCCCTGTTATCCATTTTCCCACAGAGGCCGGTGCGATCTCACCACACGTTGATGCGATATATTTCATGAGCATGCTGAATTCCAAAGATCTCAATAAGGTGATAGGAGAGCAGGTCCTAGGTGCTCCATATATAAAGAAAACTGGCATACAACCTCTGCCCATGGGTTACGTGGTTGTGGAACCCGGCATGACCGTAGGGGAAGTTGGTGACGCGGATCCGATCCCCCGAGGTGAACCCCGAAAGGCAGTTAATTTTGGCCTAGCTGCACAATATCTAGGGATGGAACTATTTTACCTAGAAGCTGGTTCTGGTGCTCCTGAGCCCGTTCCTACAGAGATGATCGAGTTGTGTAAGGAGAATATAGACATCCCGTTGATCGTGGGAGGTGGGATAAGAGAGCCTGAGCAGGCAAGAGAGCTAACTAAGGCTGGAGCTGACGTGATCGTTACCGGCACGGTGCTAGAAGAGTCTACAGATGTGAAGAATAAGTTGGAAAAGATGATAAGTGCCATAAAGCAAGTGTAAAATAGGGCCTTGTTCTGTGAAAACAGTTATATATTTTGGTGAGCTGTGATTATAGGTAAAATACTTACTGTCAGAGATTCCAACTATCTCTGCACACTCTTGCTTCATAACAGCCCGGTGGTGCGTAGGAATTAGAAATTCCTACTTTCCTCGGCCTAGCAAGCTAGCCCGGTGGTGCGTAGGAATCGGAGATTCCTTCCTCCACCGCACTTCGTAGAAGCCCGGTGGTGTAGTGGTCAATCATACAGGCCTTTGGAGCCTGTTACGGCGGTTCGAATCCGCCCCGGGCTATCCATCGATTTCTTCAATGGTAATTACAGCGGAGAACCCTATGACGAAAAAGCGGATAGGTTAGTCATTGTAGCAGAAAAATGAGCGGCTTATCGATTTTTATTTATTAATTTAGCATAATCCGTAAATTCTTTATCATTAACAAATATACTAAATACACGGTTTTTCTTATTTATTGAAAAAACATATTTTCGGTATTTCATTAATAAATTTTGAAAAGGTCGTTAATGTTTTACTAATTATAGAACTTAATTAACCAATTATTTTTCATATTATCTACAAAACCACCGAAAAAACGGAAGACTCGATAAAATACCTATTTTAGGACGCGGGGGATACCCTCTTTAGAAGAAAAATAGTAAAAGATCGACCTCTTTCAAAAGAGCAAGGGGAAAAAACGTTACCTTTAAATATGCAAAACCGAGGATGTCGGAAAACATAACTAATACGACGTTAATTTTAAATATGAAAAGAAAAGACGTCGGAATTTATAATATCTATATCGACCGAGAAATATTCCTCTTTCCTAACGGTCCCTCGGTTTTTCAAATCTTTGCAAAACAATGATTTTTGTTTAAGCTAAATTAATAACGCTAATTTGGTTATTTGTTTATCAATAAATTAACCTCGCTTATCATGGTTTTGCAGCTAATTTGAATAAGTAAGAATAATTTAATACCTTAAAAAATTTAGTCATTTTTAAATACATCTAATAATAAGCAGATATGCTATAATTCAATAAAAGTAATCATACAACGTAAACACATTAAATAATTTAGATCAACCATGTTTCTATATTTTCCTCGTCGATCTCAACTAGACCTAAATTGTCAGACCCTGCAGGGCCGGGGTTCATGAAAACGGTACCATCCTGTTCCAACACGCCTCTGTCCTCATGAACGTGTCCACTCAGGACTAACCGAGGTGAATTCTCAGTCACCACTGGCACCAACCTTTTACTCCCGATATGTTTACCCCTTGAAGCTTCATCAAGGTATCCGTAAGGCGGTTGATGGAATACATAGACGTCAGCACCATCAGCTCTCTCCTTAAAAGCTTCTACTTTCTCACCAGAGTATTTTGATCCAGACAGACCGATAAAGTCTATACCCTTTCTTTCCGTCATCTTTAATTCGATATACTCGTTCCCGGTTTCTTCATAAGCTTCTTCCACAATTGGAGGGTCACAATTTCCAAGGACACCTATGACTTCCGTAGGCATCTTTTCTAGTATCTCCACCGCATCTTCTTTTCTTCCAAAATGAGTTATGTCGCCGCATACCACACCAAAATTAAAACCATATTTATGGTAGGCCGCTTTTATTCTATTCAAACATCTCATTGACCCGTGGATATCCGATATCACCAGGATTTTGCAGGCCATATGCTTTTCACACACTTTTTGAGTCAAAAGAACACACTTTTATAATTCCTTTCCCTTGAGTCCATCGATCCAAATGGCTGGTATACTCAAAGAAGATAGGATCGTTGTCGAGGATGAAAAGGAAGCTAACAGGCTCTACAATAAAGGTTACTTTGGCCAGCCGCAGTCGGGTAACTATCTGGAACTCTCTTTTTACGAAGGGATCTATCTCCTAGAAGCTGATAGGCTCGAGATAGTAGGTGAAAATGGCAAATCAATCAAAAAAGAAGACGTACTGGAAAGAGTACCTAGAAGGAAATTTATGAGAGAATACCCAGTATATAAGGATATGAGATCGAGAGGGTACGTGCTTAAGGAAGCTTCAGACCCCGCTTCTTTCCGGGTATTTCCAAGAGGAGGTGGACCGGGACAGACACCCACCAAATATTGGATCTGCACGGCTAGAGAGAAAGAGAACTTCTATCTGAAGGAGATTTTAGAAGCGAATAGGAAGATATCCAATCTCGGCAAGGCGATGCTCACAGCTTTAGTAGATGAAGAAGGTGACGTGACATACTACATATTTTCGACGATTGACTTAAAAGGAAGGGTCGAAAAGTACGACGGCGAGAGCGTAAAGGGGATTATATATGGGGATAAGTGTATAATAAAAGAGGGTTTCAAAGACCTCTACGAAAACAATTTTTATGGTTCTAGAGAAGACGGGAACCTAAACCTATCTTTTTATGAGATACTGTATCTGAGAGAAAGAGGTATTTTAGAGATTGAAAAAACTGATAACGATGCAACCCTTTCTTGGGAAGAATTAGAATCTGAACACACTAAAAAAGAAGGATTTGAATTGATGAACAAGGTCTACAAGGACTTGAGGGAGAGAGGATTGATCCCCAAAACCGGCTTCAAATATGGAACGGAATTCAGAGCCTATGCTGGAGATCCAGACGAGATCCATGCTGAATATATAGTGCAGCCAGTGGAAAAAGAACATAAAAGTAGATGGTACGAAGTGAGTAGGGCAGTGAGAGTAGCTCACAGTGTGAGAAAAGATTTCATCTTTGGCATACCAGAAGATGGTAAAGTCTCTTATCTGAAGATAAAACGTGAGACGCCTTAAGAGGTTTTTCTCCGCTCTTTCAATTTCTTGCCTATCTTTTTAAGGATTTCCTGTTTGCTTCCCTTTTGTTTTGGGATGAATATCCTACCGTTCCTTTTGTACCAAGTTGCAGGGTAATGTTCGTGTTCTTCCAACCGATTAGGGATGTTCCAAGAATCGAGTATCTTTCCTATCTCTTCGATATTTGGTTTCGATATGGCCAGTTTAGAAGGAACCCTTCTCCCCTCTGACCTAGAAAGATTTTTGTCAAAATATTCGGGATAGATGATCCAGGTTTTTCTCTTTTTTCTTACCATCCTATTCCTCGATCAAGACAGCGTTGATGACACCATCTTGTCCCGGCCTAGAGGTGATCTTGGCTCTGCCTTTTTCCGTTTCTATTATGGCTCCCTTGTTCAGTATATTCCTCTGAACGTAGTTGGGATTTGCTGGATTTTCAACGACGTTCTTCATCTCGACTCTTGTAATGTTCCCTTCGCTGTCCGACAGATTCACTTCCTCTGCCCCTACTACTCTCACTTTTCGATTGTTTCCTCTGCTGTTCACGATCTTTCTCTTATCAGCAGCTACCATTGGCAGTTCATAGTCTCTACTGATCTCGAACTTTCTTTTCTTTCGGTGATAGAACCTCTTGCCGCCTGTTATTTTCCTATTTGATTTGCCTTGCCAGAGAGTCATCGTAAATCCTCATCAGCACTCAGTGGAGGTATCGTATTTAAGCTTTGCCTTCCCTCTCAGACTATTTGTTATTATGGGCAAAAGTGTTAAATCTAAGATTATTCATATGGGGATGATAAAAGAGGAAAAAAACATGGACAAAAAAGGATCTAAATTAATGCTCGGCGTGTTGGTGATCGCACTGATCTTAGTCGTCGCAACTTTTTCTGGTTGTATAGGCAGCGACGATGGAGAAGACGATGGAAACGGTGATGGCCTTGAAGGAACCGCTACATATTCCGGAACCTGGGAAGGCAGTTACGCAGGTGATGATTATAGCGGCACTTGGGAATTCGAGGTAGATTTCGATGAAGAAACAGTGACAGGGTCGTTCGAAGTCGATGACGGCGGTAGTGGTGACATCACTGGATCCGTTTCTGAAGGTGAAATAGAAGCGTCAGGAGATGCAGGTTTTGGAAGCGTTGAATGGAGTGGTGAATTCAATTCTGATGGATCAGAGGTCTCAGGGACTTGGAAAACAGTCGACGACCTTGGATCCGGAACTTGGAGCGGAAGTGAAGAGTAGGTAAAACAACTCGATAAGTCCGTCACGTGAAAAACCATTTCTTCTTTTTTATTATCTCTTTTTTAATTCGAACTTTCATACTCCCATACGGGAGCTACCGAGAGCAACAAAGCCGAGACGAAGATAGAAAATCCAAATCCGAAGATCAAACCCGTTACGGTTCTCAATTCATTGAAACTTTCGTAATCAGTCACTAATTGGATCCCTCCATCCAATGCGATGGGCAGAACGAATACGGCTCCCAAAGCGAGCAGGATGGCTCTCTTCTTCATTTCAGAAATTTTGGGGTCGATATTGATCAATCCGAGGATCTGATCCTTGAATTCTTTTCCGCCTCTCACGAAGGTCATCAACAGAAAGCCGGCGGAGAAACCGATAAAGATACCCACGTCTCTTGCGCAGACCGGCATCTGATTACCGTTCAGATAATAAGACCTGTAATGTCTCTGATGGCAATTGAAATCGCTGAAGTGATAAACCAGCCTGTGATAGAGAGGTAATTCCTCCCATTTTTCTTCATAGTCTACCTGATTAGCGGCTCCGTCTAGCCCTTCTACAGTTCCAGGCTCCAGAGTTAGAGGGGCTATGAACAGGCTTATAGTGTAAAATAGAACCACGATGAACAACACAAGGATCGTCTTGTTTATGTTCCCTTCTAGGTGTTCAAATTTCAGGTCCATCATTCAACACCTTCAATATGTTACCCTTTTTTATATTCTTCTGACCACCTGTTTTCATATCTTTTAAGGCCAGTTCACTTTTTTCTATCTCTTCTTCACCTACCAATATACAATATCTGAAGTCACTTTTGTCCGCGTAACCCAACGCTTTACCGATGTTCCTTTCTTTCAGATCGATGTCGGTCCTGACATCGTTCTCTCTAAGGGTAGAAAGTACTTCGTAGGCGGGTTTTTTCATCTCTTCTCCGATTGGTATAATAAAGCAGCCTTTTCTCTCTCTTTCAAAACCTTTTCCTTCCTGTTCCATCGCTAGGTGCAGCCTGTCGAAACCGATGGCGAATCCCTTAGAAGACACCTCGGTGTTGAAAACATCCCCTAGATCATAATCACCTCCGCCACATATCTGTTTCTCAGCGCCGAGTTTTTCAGCATCTATCTCGAAGACCACCCCTTTATAATAATCTAGACCCCTCACTGTCCGGAGATCCACCACGTAATCTTCTTCGTCGATACCATAAAAAGAAAGATACTCGGTCACTTCTTTAAGGTAGGAATGATGCTCAGGATTTTCAAGATACTGTGGTATGTTTTCGAAAGAGGCATCTAAGAGGTCGATGAATTCGCCCTCTAGTTCGAACTGCCCCAAGATATCTTCTGTCTCTTCCTCTTTATCGATGAGATGGTATAGTTCCTCTCTTTCATCCCTGCCTATACCTTTCTCTTTCAGGTATCCTTCCAATATCTGAAGATTAGAAATCCTGACGCTCACTTCATCCAGACCCGTCTTTTTGATGCAGTTGTAAGCTAAAGCTATATTTTCGGCATCGGCTTGAGGGGTTTCCGCACCTATCAGTTCCGTACCGAAATGCCAGAATTCGCGGTATCTTCCGGACTGCGGTCTCTCGTATCTAAAAGCCGGACCGAAATAGTACAATTTTAGAGGTTTTGGTTCTCCCTTCAGACTTCCCGCATACATCCTCATAACAGAAGCTGTGAACTCGGGCCTCAAGGCTAATTCCCTTCCACCCTTGTCTTCAAAGGAATAGATCTCCTCAACTATGGACGGACCGGATTTTTCTAAAAAAAGGTCTACATGTTCAAAGGTCGGGGTCAGAACCTCTCTATATCCGAAACTTTCAGCTTCCCTTCTAAGAAGGGTTTCCAACTTCCTCCTCGATTCCATCTGATCCGGCTCAAGGTCTCTTGTACCACGTGGTCTCTCTATCATACTTGGGCTTATGAAGATATGATATATAAGTTCTTAGACCTCAAAACATTATTAAATCAGGTGGAAGATTGAAGATTATGAAAGAAACATTGTCACCAAAAGATGGGATCAAATTTTTACCTCATTTCCCTACGGTACTTATCGGAACTGGAAAGGGAGAAGAAGCCAATCTCATCACCGCTGCGATGATCCATGTTTTTTCTATAGATCCGCCGATGGTCGGCACAGGCATCTCACCCAAAAGGCATTCCTTCGGCTTACTAGAAGAATACGAAGAGTTCACGGTCAATGTTCCCCACAGCGGCATGCTGGAGGAGATAAAAGGATGTGGAAGTACTTCAGGAAGAGACATTGATAAATTCAAAAGATTCGATCTGACGAAGGAACGATGTGAAACCATCGAAGTTCCAGGGGTGAAGGAATTTCCCTTGATATTGGAATGTAAGGTGAAAAAGCAGATCGAAACAGGAGATCATCACTGGTTCGTGGGAGAAGTGATGAACGCAAAAAAGTCAGAAGATTTTCAAAGAGAAAAGTCGATACTTTATTGGGGAGGGGAGTTCAGAGAACCTGGCGACCTTTTGGAATGATCGGTATCATTCTTTGATCCTCTCCATCGCCTCTTTTAGCAGGTCCATATCTTGGGAGAAGCAGAATCTGACCAAATTTTTACCGCCTTCCTCATAAAAAGATGAGCCGGGGACTACCGCGACACCTTTTTCTTTCACCAGGTGATCCGAGAATTCTTTGTCATCCATCCCATACTCGCTTATGTCCGCCAACATGTAATAAGCACCCTGGGGGTTGGATGGTTCCATCTTTGTTTTTTCCAAAGCCGCGTAAACAAAATCACGAGCTCTTCGGTAATACCTCAGCATCTCTTCGTAATAATTTTCGGGCAAATCTAAAGCCTGGATGGCTCCATACTGGAAGGGCGTAGGTGCACACACAGTGGTGTAATCGTGCACTTTCCTTATGGGCTTCATCAACTGTTTTGGAGCGGCGGCATATCCCACTCTCCATCCAGTTATGGAGTAGACCTTGGAGAATCCGCCGATGGTCACTGTTCTTTCCCACATATCATCTAACGAGGCGAGTGAGATGTGTTTTCCATCATATATCATCCTTTCATACATCTCATCTGTAAATGCATAAACATCGTGATCTACACAGAGGTCTCTCAAAAATCTGAGATCGCTTTGAGTAAAAACCTTGCCCGTTGGATTATGTGGAGTGTTAACCAGTATAGCTTTGGTATCTTTTCCCACTTTTCCCTTCACATCTTCCCGATCGAACTCTTGATCCCTACTTATGGTGGAAAATACGGGCTTTCCAGAAGCCATCGAAATCGCTGGAACATAGTTTTCATAGAAAGGCTGAAATATCAATACCTCGTCTCCGGGTTCTATAAGGCCGAGCATGGTCGCCATTATAGCTTCACTGGAACCACAAGTGATAGTTATCTCAAATTTTGGATCATAATCCAGCTCGTTAAAATCGGCTAATTTTTTCCCGATATTCTTTCTGAGTTCTTCTCTGCCCCATGTTATGGAATATTGATTGTATCCGGAATCGATAGCTTCTTTCGCCGCATCTAAAACTTTCTTGTGTGTTGGAAAATCGGGATATCCTTGGGAAAGGTTGATAGCATCGTGTCTTTTCGCCTTTCTGGTCATCTCTCTTATCACAGACTCGCTGAGTCCTTCTACCCTTTCAGTTCCTTTCACCCTATCACCTCGAATATATATAGGTGCCAGTCTTTCCATCTAATGCTTTTAGGAGTCGTTCTGGTGCAGTTATCAATACCTTTTCCCCACCTTTTTCCAAAAAGTCGATGGAGGCTTTTATCTTTGGACCCATACTTCCGGCGGGAAAATGGCCTTCGTTCAGATACCTTTCGGCTTCTTCAGCAGTCATCTCTTGGATGGACTCTTCGTTTTCTTCCCCAAAATTGAGATACACTCTTTCCACATTGGTGAGGAGTATCAAGAATGATTCTTGGATCTGGGAGGCTAAGACCGCCGTAGCTTTGTCTTTATCGATAACGCCTTCGACTCCTTTCAAATTTCCATCCTCTTCGACAACGGGCACGCCGCCCCCACCAGCACCGATGACGATATAATCATTTTTTTCGGCGAATATCAGGTCCTGGATGATATCAGATTCTACTATCCTTTGTGGTTCTGGAGAGGGAACGACTCTCCTGTATTTACCATTTGAAGTTTCCTTTATGATCCAGTTTCTCTCTTTTTTTTTCTTTTCCGCTTCTTCTTCTGAATAATACGGCCCGATGAATTTTGTTGGATTGGCAAAGGCAGGATCACCTTTATCCACTACCACCTGAGTTATTATACTGGATATGACCTTATCTATCCCACGACGGCTCAGTTCATTACCTAAAGTTTGCTGAAACATATAGCCTATCTGGCCCTGAGATTCCGCCCCACACACGTCTAGAGGGAGAGCAGGGACTTCAGCAGAAGCGAGCTCGTTTTGAAGAAGGATATTTCCCACTTGGGGACCGTTCCCGTGGGTCAGGACGAGTTCATAGCCCTCAGATATCATGTCCCCCAACTTCTCACAGGTCCTTTTGATCCTTTTGAACTGTTCTTCTGCAGTGCCTCGATCTTCAGGTCTGATCAAGGAATTGCCACCCAAAGCTACTGTAGCGGTTTTCATGATTATCACTTTTCATTCTATAGCTCTCGATATGATCTGAGGACTACCATATGACTACCAGCACTATTTAAATTTTTATTGAAGAAACGACCATATTGCCCATGTATACGGAAAGAGTTATTATCGAAGAATTTACTTTTACAGGATGATATCATGGAGTTAGAGACCATAGAAAATGAGTATACAGATGAAGAATATAAGATAAGGATAATCTGTCCTGAGTTCACCTGTTTATGTCCCGGGAAACCCGACCAGCCAGATTTTGCCACCATATCTATAATTTATGTGCCGGATGAAAAGCTCATCGAATTGAAATCCCTGAAATATTATTTCGTGGATTATAGAGATAAGGAGATCTATCATGAAACCGCGACCAACAAGATATTGAAGGACCTCGTTGAGAAGGTCAAACCTAATTTTATGAGGGTCAGAGGCGATTGGAACATAAGGGGTGGGATTACGACTATCGTCGAAACCGAATATGCGAAAGAAAGTTGGGATCGAGATCCCGAAGAGGTAGAGGTGAAGATCAGCGAGCATACTCCTATAAGTAGGAGCAGATGATGCTCTAACAACCTTACAGGTGAAAATTTCCTCAAAAGATCGATAGTGAAAAACAAGCTTCTAAACAAACGACTACAGTAAAACTAATATTTTCAAAAAATAAAAGTAATAAAAAGAGAAGAAGAAGGGGGTTCAGGAGAACTCAGTGCATATAATTTTCAAGGAAATCATCTAACTTGGGTTCTTCCATGTTTTCCTCGACTTGTTCATCCTCTTCCTGGTCTGCATTCGCCTCTACAAATTTCAATGCCTCGAGGACGGGAGGCTCATTTACTTTCTTTCCTTCTTCTTCATATTCAACTTCAGAAATGGTTTCAGACAAGTCCATCGCATCTAGCCCTATCTCCCCAAAGAATTCCGTGATATAATCCATCCGCAAGTTTTGGACCACTTTATAGAGCATTTTGTCCGCCATGGCGAAGGCATCTTTCATCGATCGGCTACCATTGCTCAATGTTTTGTCATTGTCGAAGACGGTAGTTGCATGGCTCAATTTTGACAACTGGTCTAGCATTTTTTCAGCTCTGTTTTGCCTCTTTTCTCCTTCTACAGAGAAGGGCATCACCGCATAGGTGAAGACCATCTTGCCGTTCCTTCTTGCTAGGTCCGCGATCACTTTGGAAGCACCACTACCGGTGCCCCCTCCTAATCCAGCAACTATAACCACCATGTCCGATTCGTCTATCGTTTTCAACAACTGCTCTTCACTCTTTTGTGCCGCTCTTTTTCCTATCTTTGGATCTCCGTTGGCTCCTTTTCCGTCGGTCAATTCTTTTCCTATCAGCATCTGCCTATCCGCATTCATATCTTCAAGTACTTTTTCATCTGTATTCACGGCTATCGTTTTCACGTTGTCCATCTCTTTGTCGGTGATGTGTTCTATGGTGTTACAGCCGCAGCCGCCTACACCTATCACGTGTAGGTTCGGTTCGTAGAGGAGTGCATCCACTATGTCCTCAGCTCTACTATCGAGGAATTCGCTTTCGGGCGAAGGGTATTCGGGGCTTTTTGCATCCATATATACTTTCCTCCGGTTAGGGGGTCTTTTCATCCTATATAAGGTGGGTATCACTTTTTCATGTATTCATTTTCTTCTTCAGCAAAACTTTTGAAAGTCTCCACTTTGCTGCTCAGAGAGTCGACTGCATCATACTGCCTTTCCAGTTTTTCCATATCTTCTTTTAGAAGCCCTTCTCTAACGAGTTCGTGGATAGCGTCCTGCCAGTCGTTGTAGTGCCCCATCTTGATGAGATACCAAATGTTGTTCTTGAGTCTCTTGGGGAGCTTGATCCTTTCCGGTACTTCTTCCTGTCCTTTGGGTTCGCTGTATCTCTCGATATAATCTAGAGCCGCTTCTCTTAAAAATTCCGATCTGTTGTTGAAGTCATGCCTTGCTATGAAGGAGTCGATGACTTCCAGGTCCTCGTCGGACACCCGCAGAGATATTTTCTTTTCCATCGTGTGAGCACCTTAATCAGACGAATGTCCTACATTACGACATTATGTCGCACATATCTAAGGCGAATGTAGGACATAATATATACGTAAAGGGGACTATATAAACATTTTCCACGGATTATAATCTTCGATACTTTTTCTTTGAATAAGTTATAGTTGTAGTACATATTAGTTAGCGTCTTACATATATCACTTTCGGTGGTTGGTTTGACTCAGGGATATTTCAGGCGGAGGTGAAAGCTCGCCGGAAGGTTTATTTTACAGATGTTGATAGGTGGATGTACAACATCTAAAAAGAGAGCAGATTCCTCATTTCGTTCCATTCGCCACCGTAGCTTAGTTCGGCAGCCCATCGGAACAAAGTTCCAAACAGCTGCCTCACACGCTAGGTGCCTCGTTCCACTCGCCACCGTAGCTTAGTTCGGCAGAGCGGCTGACTTGTAATCAGCAGGTCGTGGGTTCAAATCCCACCGGTGGCTTCATCATTACCGTCCACTTAAGCCGACTTTTATATTTGTATTCCCCTGGATTCTAAAAGGGAACCTAACGCAAATTTGTATACAAACTATGGTTTTCAAACTTGCTGTAAACTTCTAACGATATTAGAGAAGTGGTCTTTTCCTCGTTGGTCTTCTCTTTTTTCCAGCAGTAGATTACCGCAGCTACGAACGCTCCCAAAAGATGCTACTCACAGCCCGGATTGTCTTGTTGGGTTTGTTCCGATCGTTCCCGCTGGTGGGATTTTTGAGGAGGGGGTTCTTCATAATGTCCAAACTTCTCCTCTTCCGCCTCGGGCCCGTAACATCCCAACGCGGTCGTTCGAGCTTCTTTGCGGTCTTCATACCTGAACTTCTCTTCTTCCGTCTCAGATCCGATTTCTTCGCCACCTTTCATTAGGTAAGCTATACCGGCTAAACCCGCTGCCAAGATCACGAAAATTCCTATTATAATACCTATTCCTATCCCAGCCTTTACAAGTATTACGCTGAGTAGCAGGGAAAGGATGATAGCGAAGATCAAAAGTCTTCCTTTCATAGACTCATCAACTTCAGAACCAGATCGATAAGCCGCTACAAATACTTTAGGAACAAGTAAAAGGCCTAGAACGAGTGCGACTGGTATCGCAAAATATATTAATACGGCTGTATGATATTGGGTTCGATCCTTGCCAGTGGCTCTTCCATTTTAAATAGGTTTTAAAATTTCACTATAGGTTTTTCAGTTTAAATAAAAGGATTATTATATATTATATTAATATCCTTCTCGATAAACATTAAATATAGACGTGTCATTAGGATTGAATAGGCAACTTCTTTAATCAAAAACGGAGGATATAAAAATTGGTTCCTAACGAAGAAAAAAAGAGCTCTAATACAGGGCCAGGATCGGAACTGGACAAGTTCCAAGAAAAATTGCGAAATATAGATGAAGAAAAAAGGAAGATCGAGAACAGGAAAAAAGAACTCGATAAGGAAGAGCAACGCCTTCAAAAGTGGAGCAAGGCCCTTAGACAAAGGGAAGAAGAGCTTGAAGAAAAAAGTGAGGAGTTAGAAAAAGAAAGATCTGAGTTGGAAGAGAAAGAAGCTGAAGTGGAAGATAAGAAAGAAGAATATTTTGAAAAGATGGATGAAGTGGGAGAAAAGTTGCAGGCGGTTAAAGAGGAGGAAAACAGGATCGAAAAAGAACGAAAAAATCTCGAAGAAGAGCGGAAGGAGTTTGAGAAGGAAAAAAGGAGGGTAGAGAAAGATAAACAGGAGATAGAACAAAAAACTCGGGACCTAGAAAAAAAGGAAGAGGAATTAAAAAAGGAGAGAGAAGAGCTCGAGTCAGAAAAAGAAGGATTGGAAGCAAGAAGAAAGAGCTTGGATGAAAGAGAAAAAGAGATAGAAAATAAGCTGAGAAAAATTGACGAGGATAGAAAAGATATCGAAAAAAGAAGAGAAGACCTGATTAAACAAGAAAAAAATCTGGAGGAAAAAGAAAGAGGATTAGCTGAACTAAAGGAGGAACTTGAGAAGCAAAAGAAGTCGATCCAAGATGAAAAAGAGAGGCTGGATATAAAGAAGATCGATTTGAAGGAAAAGGAAGAAGAGCTGGAACAGAAGGAAGCTGGGCTAGAGGAAAGAGAAAAGGAGGTGGAAGAAAAGCGAAGAGAGATCGAACGGGAACTCGGAGAACTGGATAAAAAAAGATCTGAACTAAAAGATAGAGAAAAAGAGCTTCAAGGGGAGCAGAATAGATTGGATGAAAAAAGAAATGATCTTGACCAAAAGGTCCGAGAGCTCGACGAGAAAGAAAATGAGTTGGAGGAAAAAGAGAAAAAATTAGATGAAAGAGAAGAGGAAATCGAACGTCAGTTTGAAGAAAAAAGAGATGAGCTCAAACAGGAAAGGGAAGAGTTAGAGGAAAGAGAAGAAAAGGTTGAAAAAGAAAGGGAAAGTTTGGACTCCCTAAAAGAGGAATTAGAAAATAAGAAAGAGCAGTTAGGGGAGAGAGAAAAGCAGATATCAGAAAAAGAAGATGAACTCAAAAAGGAAAAAGAAAGATTGGACCAGAGAGAAGGAAAGTTAGCTGAACGAGAAGATAAAATAGAGGAAGAAAAAGAATCTATAGAAGAGAAAAAGAAAAAGTTGGATTCTAGGGAATCTGAGTTAGAAGAAGAATATGACAATCTAGAGAAGAGAAAGGAAAACCTGAAAGAGACCAAAGCCAAACTCCAAGAGAAAGAAGATAAATTGGAAGAAAGAGAAGATGAATTGACGGAAAGGGAAGAAGCCCTTGAAAAGGATGAGGAGGAAGTGAAAAGGATAAAGGAAGAATATGAAAGAAAAAATGGAGAACTAGAAGAGAAAGAGGAAGGATTGGAAGAAAAAGAATCCGAACTTAAAGAGAAAGAAGAAAAAGTGGACAAGATAAAAAAGAACTTGAAGGAGAGGAGAGAGGAACTCTCAGAAAAAATAGAGAAAGTAAAAGAGAAGGAAAAAGAGTTGGAACAAGAGGATTAACTCCCCGATCTTTTATTCTGGAGGAGAAGTGGAATCTGACTTTGCTTTCATTTCTTTTCCCTGGCTCTGTTCTTCAGGCTGTGTCGATCTTTTAGGAGACGGTGAAGTCTCAGAGTCCTTCTTTTTCATCTCTGGAACTTCGAGCATTTTTATTCCATGCATCGTTATCCTTCCGCCGATGCTTCCCATGACCCAAAGTAGAATAGCAGCCACGATGTAGACCAAGACACTGACCAATTGAGCCATGGCTTCAGAAAATTCTTCTCCACCCGTAGTGCCTGGTACCAGTTCTTTGAATTGCGCTATAGAACCAGGATTGAGAAAGGCATTCATTGCTAAATAAAAGGTCAACAGGAGCAGGGCTATGCCTAAAGCTAGTAGTCCAAATCCTATTTTTTCGTTTTTCCCCTTCATATCTCCACCGCTTCCATATACAGCTAAAAGTACTTAATTTTTATGGAATAAATACCCACTAAATCATATATCTGTAAAAATCAGGACAGTAGCACAATCTATTTATATCACCTTTATCACCTCCAACCTCAATGAAGAACCAAAAAATAGAAGTCACGAACTCCGGTGTGCAGTTTAAAGGGGGCTGGAAAGAGGTCTGCCATTTCGCCCGTTCTGTAGAGGATGCGATGGAAAAAGGTAGACCAGACGAAGAATCTCTTCAGGATTATGAGGATTGGAGGCCAAGAGAGGAGGAGGACATAGAAGAATTATCAGAAAAAACCGCTAAAAAGGCATGTATAAAGAAAAAGAAGGTAGAAAAAGAGTACAACGGTGCGAAAGAAGAGCTCGATAGAGCTGGAAGAAGGATAAAGAATAGTGTGTCAAAAAATTCTGCTGAAAATTTCAAGAAAGCCTCCAAAAGTTTAGAACGGGTCTTCGAGGCTGGTTCTATAAAAACTATAAGAATATTAGAGAAGATGATATACAGCCAGATAATGCTGCGATTTAATCCCTGTTACTTCGATACGGACTTCTTTTCAGTTAATCTAGAAGAAAGTGGTGAGGGTAAAAAGAAAGATTATAGATTTTCAGTCAATATATCTGATGACAGATTGAGAGAAAGGGTGAAGGAAGAGCTTCATAAAAAAGCGAATAATTGATTACTCTCAACGAGTTCTTTGAAATTGAATCCCTCCTTCTTTGCGATCTGATTGATCACCATTTTCCTATTATCTATTTTTCTTTCCTAATGGTCCATAATTTGCACATTTTATATCGTGATACTGTTATTTATAATCCCCCTCATATTTATAGTCAATGACTCGACTTTTTGAACTTTTATAGAGTCATTGACGTCTACTGGAATTTGCGAGCAAATTCCATCGACATGAGGAATTCCTGTGAATTCCTCAGTGAGTTGTGGATGTTGGAACTTTAGTTTTAAAAGTTCCGACTTCCACTATACTCTCGATCGGTGTAAAGAGATATTTGAAGTGTGAACGAAAGTTATTTATACATCCTCTTTAAAATATAAACACCGATGAGCAAATCAACGGTATGTAATACCGATAGAAAGGTATGCAGTACCGACCCAGCGAAGGTAGAATATACCCACGCTGGTGTTGAATTTAGGGGAGACTGGGACGAGGTTTGTATTTTTGCGAGATCTCTTGAAACAGTGATGGAGGAGAATTCGTCAGATGAAGAAGCTGTAGAGAAATACAATAAATGGCGACCTAGGGAGAAAGAGGATGAAAAAGACATCACTAAGAAAACTGTAGAAGAAGCTAGCATAGAGAAGAAGGGTGTAGAAGATGGGTATGACGGGCCCAAAGAAGAACTAGAAAAGGCTGGTGAGAAGATAAAGAAAGGCGTAGCTGAAACGGTAAAAATAGATGATTCTGACGAAGGATCCTCTACCGAGAAGATCAAGCGCGCATCGAAGAACATCGAAAGATTAGTCGGGGCTGAATCCATAAGATCCATCAGAAAATTGGAGAAACTGATATACCAAGGCCTTATGCTGAGATTCAATCCTTGCTACTTCGATACTGAAGAATTTTCAATTAGCTTTAAAAAAGGCAACGGTGGAGATGGAGATGCAAAGGCGTATGTTCTCGCCATAAACATCTCGGATGATGGACTAAGAGATAAGGTGCAGAAGGAACTGGAGAAGATAACCAATACCTGATGATGGATGCAATCCTCGTCTTGGACTTGGTAGTTGCTATACCCATGGGTATAGCTATAGTTGGAAGTACTAATACCACGTGTTTATAGAGAGACCTATTATTGCTTGAGAACTCCGATCTCCTCTGACACCTTAGGCAGGTCTAGATTTTCCAATTTACCCTTCGTAGGGACTCCTTCTAAACTCCATCCTCTAGCGGTATAATACCTATCCAGCGCCTCCTCGAATTCTCTTCTTGGTATCTTCGCACCTTCGTTCGGACCGTAGGGGACTTCTTCTCGGTACATCCTTTCCGGCAGTATATCGTCTTCTCTGGTGAATCCTTCTCTCACATTGTATGCCTTCGCAACGTTGTGAGCTCTTTC
The DNA here is from genome assembly GCA_046537845.1 of Candidatus Aenigmatarchaeota archaeon. Classification (GTDB taxonomy): domain Archaea; phylum Thermoplasmatota; class Thermoplasmata; order Halarchaeoplasmatales; family Halarchaeoplasmataceae; genus Natronoplasma. The sequence continues at coordinate 92,948 of JBKHKA010000002.1, read as the reverse complement.
CCCGGCTTCTAATAGTTCGCCGTTGCTCACATCCCAACCTGTCACTGCTTGTACCAGGCCGATCTGGTTTTTATCAAGATATATACCTCTAGAGAATTTACAGATCCCGGTCATATCGAAGACCATCATCAGGTCTTCCATCATCTTAAGCGGGAAGCCCTTAGAAACCACTTCTCTTCTCTTGTAATCATCAAAGTACCAGAATGATCCACCGTAGTCCAAAGCGTAAGCGCATGATGTCAAGTGGTCGGCACCTCTCGGCGCCACCGCCAGAGCCAAGCCCATACCGAACATCCCTCTAGCTTCGTATCCCGGGGGCTCCATACCTTTTACGTGGATCGCAAATTTTTCGGATCCTTTTCCGAGTTTTTCAGCGGCCTCTACAACACCGTTGCTCAACATCTCGCCGAGTTCTCCTTCTTTTTTGCCCATCATTTCAACGGCTTCTATCATCGCTTCGGCGTTACCGAACTCTAGATCTATGTCGGATTCTAGTAGTCCTTTCTCGTAAGCTTCCATAGCCCATGCAACCGTGACTCCTGCAGAGATAGTATCTAGGCCCAACTTATCGCAGATCTCATTGGCCTTGGCTACAGCTTCTACATCGTCAACACCTGTACAGCCGCCAAAGGAATACTGTGTTTCGTACTCCGGTCCATCTATGCCTATGTCTCCATAAGGAGTGTCTTCCGCCACAAAATACTGGCTGCAAGGCTTCGTACAATAAGGACACGGCCTCCTACCATCTCTATATTCAGAGGTCCATCTTCTTGGATCGATATCTATGCGGCCTTCCATAGGATCTTCTAACTTTTCATAGGCGTCTTTGAAATAGCCCGCTTCCCAATTCTTCACAGGGAATGCGCCTATCTCCACGTTCAACGGATGCAGAGCTTCGCCGGAACCGTACTCCATGTCGGTTTTACCTTGTTCCTGACTCTCCTTTCTGAACTTGGAGATCAAGTCGTCCAATCTTTCTTTATCGTGTATGGGATAATCCTTTGATCCTTTTATACCGATCCCTTTCAAGTTTTTAGACCCTAACACAGCGCCTATACCGCCTCTAGCTGCCTGTCTCTCATTACATTCTATTATCGATATCTTGGAAAGTTTTTCTCCAGCAGGGCCGATAACAGCGGTCTCTACCTCGCCGTACTTTTCTTTGATCATCTCTCCCGCTTTATGGGTGTCTTTTCCCCAGATATCATCAGCTTTTTCTACTCTCACATCCTCATCTTCGATGACCAGTACTGAGGGTTCTTCTGCCTTACCTTCTATAATCAAAACGTCATATCCGGCTTTCTTCAATTGATCGCCGATCTTCCCACCTACAAGTGACTTTCCGTATCCTCCTGTTTGGGGGCTCTTGAATCCAAAAGAAGTCTTTGAACCAGTTGGCACTTTGAGCCCTAGAAGAAGGCCAGGAGATATGATCAGTTTGTTATCTTCCGAGAGAGGGTCCACATCTTTTCCTACTTCGTCGTAAAGGATCTTTGTGGTGAATCCTGCTCCACCGATAAATTTTCGTAGGAACTCTTCGGATAAACTCTCCGTTTCTGCACTGCCATCGTTCAGATTTACTCTCAATAATTTTCCCCAATGTCCTGAGCTAGCCATATTCTTTTCCTCCATTTTATTCTAGAAATTCTTTTGCTTCAATAATTTTGGATTTCACATACTTTAGGACCTAATAAATGTTCCGTTGATCCCATCCCAGTGGTTCCTGAGATCATAATATAGAAGTAGCCATCTTCTCGAAGACGAGTTCGTAAGGATCATCGACGGCTTCGATCTCTTCTTCTTGGATCCCAAAATCTTTCAGCTTTTTTTTATCTAGTTTCAACAGATCATCGTCTCTGGTCCATCCCATGAAGTCTAATAAGTTTTCGAGACTGACTTCGTCCTCTATCAATACCACAGCCTCTTCGTCGTGATCCTTGACTCCCATCTTATCCAGAGCGTCTTTGATCTGCCATTCTGCTGAAGCCCACAGAAGAGTTTCGATCTCTAAGGAGTCAGCTCTGTTAGTTCCGTTTTCAAAACATTCTTTAGCCTTCTGATAGGCCCATTGAAGGTGCTCTTTTCCTATGACTTTATCCGAGTCAAAGATCTGGATAAAGACTTCTTTCTTTCTCCGGTATTCTTCTATATCCTCCAATATCTCATCAGAACTTGTCGATACGCTTGTCTTCACTCCTATGACCTGCATCCCGATCACTCTGAAATTTTAATTTCGATCTCATCTATCTCTTCTTCATCTTCCACTCCCTTCAGGGAAGTTACCATGCCTTTTATCGTATTTTTGAGAAGTTTTGAAGGAAACTTGGTCAGCGGAAGCTTTTCTCCGTTCACTGATAGCTCGACACCCTCTCTTTTTTCTGTCCCCATCACTTCACAATCGTCTATAGCCTTTTCTCCCTTAACTATCGCACCTGCCATCTCCTCACAGCTTTCGAATCCACATCGTCGACAATCGATCCCGGGAAGCTCCTTTAAGATCATCTCTTCCTCGATCCGCTCTAAGGATTCCCTCAACAGTTTTCCATCTTCACTTTTTTCTTCATCTAGAACGATCTTGGGAATATCTTCATTTTTCATCCCCTCAACCAAAACAACATCGTATCTATCTAAAGCGCCTATCTTCATCAAGGTCTCTTCCATACTCATAGGTCTCTGCACAAGAAAATCAGTCTCAGCGGGGGTAGAAAAAACTACAAGCTTCGCGCCGGCTTCAGAATGTCTCCAGGTATCTTTTCCTTCTTCATCGATGCTGAAATCTCCCTGCGTATGCTTGATCGTAGCTGGTTTATAGCCTCGTTTAGAAAGCTCTTCCACCAATTCACATATCATCTCCGTTTTTCCAGTATCTGATCCTCCGCCGATGCCAAATATAGCTATCTCATCGCTCATATATTCACCCAAAATAAGACTCAATTCTTCATCTGTAGTTTTTCTTCGACTTTTTCAAGATCGACCTCAGTGTTCACACATCCTGATCTTAATAAGGGTACTCCCTGGATAGGTATACTGTAAACATGGCTGGCCTCGAACCCCTCCACCAATTCAGAATGACATGCCACGGCTATAACGGCACTGGGATCCTTTTTCTTCAAGACGTTCTTTGCCATGCTAGACCCCGGAACTATGTAGACCTTCTCATAATTAAGGTCCTCGGCTTTAGATTTTATATCATCGATAACACAATTACCACAATTTTTACACTTGTACCCGAATTCCTCCATCTCCGCTTCACAGTTATCTGGATCTCTCAAGCATTGAGGCAGTAGAACGATCCTGTCTTCAAAATCCACCTTCGAAACTTTATCCTCTAGAGAGTTATTTTTTAGATTCACGTAAACTCGATCGTAGGTCTCCTCGTCCAGGTCCATCTTGTATAAAAATGATTTTAAGACGCCCTTCTGTGAGAAGTCCAGCCCTGAACTCATCGCTTTTGAGATTATTTCTTTCATAGATGTTTAAAGAAAAGAAGAGGTCCGATTTAACTCATTTGGTGAGTATCCGTACAGTGTCGTTCTCTTTCAGCACGTGGTCCATCCCCACTCTCTGTTTCGGAAATTTAGCGCTGGGGCCCCATATCCTCGCATAACGGAAATTTTCGATGAAATCTGAATGCAATCTTTTACAGACATCTTTTACCGTAGCGCCCTTTTTCAATATCATAGGCTCGTCATCGGCTTTTGTCCCCTGGGGTCTTAAGAATATACGGATGAAGTTGAGCTCGTCGAATATCCTTTTTTTGACTTCTTCGATCCCTATACTTTCTTCAGCGGAGATCATCAGAGGATCGAAATCTTCTACCTCTTCCTCTATGCTTTTTATCTTTTTATCATCGAAAAGATCTATCTTGTTTATCACTGGAAAAGCAGAGAGGTAAACTCTGTTTTTACTCAAAAAGTCGATTAGATCCTCCGGTGTAACTTGTTCTCTGAGCACGATATCGGCATTGACGTAACCGAATTCACGGAGGATATCGATGACGGTCCCTTTTTCGATATCTGGCTGCTCTACGGTGCTGTTCACTTTGATACCGCCGCTGTCCTTCTCATCTATCCTTATATCTGGAGGTGAACGATTCAGCCTGATACCGTGAGAATAGAGTTCGTCAACGATCTTCTTTATGTTCTTCCTGTAAACATCCCCCAACATCATGACGAGATCGACATTTCTCACCACGGACAGTATCTCTTTCCCCCTCCCTTTTCCTTCCGAAGCACCTTCCACCAGGCCTGGAAGATCCAAGAGTTGGATCTTTGCTCCGTTGTACTCCATTATGCCAGGTATGACCTCCAATGTGGTGAAATGATATCCTGCGACTTCGCTCTCCGCATTGGTCAACTTATTGAGAAGTGTACTCTTACCTACGCTCGGTAATCCAACGAGACCTACCGTAGCGTCACCTTCCTTTTTTATATCGTAACCCCCACCCTCCGCCGTGCTCTCTCCCATCTTCTCCTTCTTTTCTTTCAACTTCGCTATCTTGGCTTTCAAACGGCCGATATGCTGTTCCGTCGATTTGTTATAAGGAGTTTCTCTGATCTCCTCCTCTATCTTTTTTATCTGCTCGTCTATGTCGTCAGCCATGGTTATCTAAATTGAACTCCGTATGGATTGAAAACTAAAGGATATAAAAACATGTTGTTTTCTTCTCAAGTCAAGAAAGCGACCAATCTGACAAAATCCAGCAACCTTTTTATATTTCATCTCAGATGCTCAATCGGTGTGAGTATGCATCGATTGATGGAAGACAACAACACCGACTTCATGAAGAAAGAACGCATCCCCGAAAAGGTACACATATGGGACGAAACGCTGAGAGGCGGAGAACAGAGTCCTGGTGTTATATTCGATCTAGAAGACAAGATGGAGCTGGCCGAATTGATGGACAAGGCCGGTATTTCAGTCATAGACGCCGGTTTTCCGATGATGTCCCAAAAGGAAAGAGATGCCATAGAAGCGCTAGTTTCCTGTGGTTTAGATGCCGAGGTGGGAGCTACGGTAAGGTGTAAAAAAGAAGATATAGACGCAGCTATTGATCTCGGGGTGAAAAACCTCTACATGTTTTCTACTACAAGTAAATTTCACCTTCACTACAAACAGGACATGACCGAAGAAGAATGTTTCGAAGAGGTCCTCGAAGCCGTAGATCATGTGAACGAGCGAGGAGTAAACTTCGACTTCATAAGCGAAGATACCACTCGTTCGGATCTAGATTTCGTCATCGAATTACTGACCGAAGTGAGAGATAGAGGTGCCGACCGTTTGATAATATGCGATACCGCAAGTTCCATCACTCCAGAGGCTATGTATTCTTTCACCTCTAAAATCATAGATGAAGTGGGAGGAAAAGGATGGGGCGTTCACTGTCACAACGATTTCGGTCTGGCGGTAGCGAATACTGTCGCAGCTGTCCAAGCGGGTGTAAATTATCCTACAGTGACCGTAAATTCTCTTGGAGATAGTTCGGGCAACCCTGCTTTAGAGGAGATAGTGATGATAATAGAAAAGTTGTTCGATACCGATACGGGTGTGGATACCACGCTGCTTTACGAACTCTCGAAGATGGTGGAAAGGAAGTCCGGCCTCTATCTCTCCCCACAGAAACCTATTTCGGGATACAATTCTTATAGACACGAAAGCGAAGTCCACGTTTCCGGCGTCCTTTCACATACTGAGTCCTATGAGCCTATATCCCCCGAAGAGGTGGGCAGAGAGCGCGAGTTCGTGCTTGGAAAACATTCCGGTCCTACAAACGTTAAGGAACTCTTGGACTCGAAAGATGTCTCTTTGACTGACGATCAGATAGAGGAAGTCCTTGAAAGGATAGAAGAAGAGAAGACCATCCATAGACAGCGTCGGATAGACGAATTCCTAGAAAAGAAGGACGAGTATAACAAAGAGATGCTCGGCTTTTCTGAAGACAGGTTTTGGGAGTTAGTCTCTGAGGTAAAAGGTGAAGGATGACCACTGTATCGGAACGTTTTTTCGGAGGAGAGGAAGGAGAGTACGTGGTAAGAGAAGTGGACAGGGTGATGCTCCACGACGGTAACGCTCCTTTGATCTTCGACGATATGGAAGGAGAAGAGATATGGGATCCAGATAAAGTGACAAGCGTGGTCGATCATTTTTGTCCTCCGAGTACTGTAGAAAGAGCAAATTTTGTCAAGCAGTTGAGAGAGTTCGTGGATGAGAAAGGTATCATGGATCACGTCGAATTCCAAGGGATCTGTCACCAGGTGATGTGTGAAGGTAGAGCGTTACCTGGAGAACTTGTAGCGGGGATAGATAGTCATTCAACCACCTATGGTGCCCTTGGATCTTTCGGTATAGGCTTCGGTTCCAGTGATACGGTTGAGATCCTTAAGAGGGGAAAGACGTGGTTCAGAGTCCCGGAGACCGTTCGTGTTGAGATCTCAGAAGGAAAAGACGGAACTGACATAGCTCTCTCGATGTTGAAGAAGATAAGATACGATGCCAATTATAAGACAATAGAGTTCGTAGATAAAGTCGGTTTAGATATGGATGATAGGTTAACAATAGCCAACATGGCCGCCGAAAGTGGAGCAAAAGTTGCTTTTTTTCCGCCGGACGAGATAACGAGAAGATATCTTGAAAATTTCGGTATGAAGAGTGATGTAGATATACCTTTAACGGAAGAAGAACAGTGCGTGGAAAGAGTAGATATATCGGTCAAAGAACCATTGGTAGCGGTACCACACAAACCGTATAACGTAAAAACGCTTTCTAAAGTCTCGGGTAAAAGCATAGATCAAATCTTCATCGGTTCCTGTGCCAGCGGGAGGTTGAGCGATCTGAGAAAGACAGCTGAAATATTGGAAGATGAAAAGGTACACCCAGACGTAAGGCTCCTTGTAACTCCGGCTTCTAAACGCATACATGAGAAAGCTCTGAAAGAAGGGATCATAGAGACTTTGGTGAAAGCTGGCGCTGTTATGTTGAACCCGAGCTGCGGGCCCTGTCCCGGCATAGACAAGGGTTTACTCGCTGAAGGGGAAACCTGTATTACCACTCAGAACAGAAATTATCCCGGAAGGATGGGCGAAGGCGAAGTGTATCTTGCAGGTGCAGAGGTGTGTGCTCTTTCCGCTCTTGAGGGTGTTATCCCACAGGAGGTGGGAAGATGAGATGTAGAGCTAGAGTCTTTGGGGACGATATCACCTTGGATGAGATACATCCCGGGAAGTATTTTTCACTAGACCCTGAGAGAGTGGTTAAAGGACTGATGGCCGGTATTGAGCCTGGGTTTTACGAGACCGTTGAAGAAGATGACGTCATAGTCGCTGGAAGATACATTGGTATGGGATCCGGTAGAGAGAGCGGTGCATGGGCGATCCAGTTGTCCGGTATAAGAGTGGTCATAGCAGAAAGTTTTTCCCGCTACATGTTCAGGAACTGCGTTAACAGAGGTATCTGGCCTTTGGAAGTTGAAGGTGTAATAGATAAAGTGAGTGAGAAAGATACGTTAGAGGTGTATCCGAAGAAAGGTTTAGTAGTTTTAGAGGACGGGGAAGAACTTTCTTCCGAGGCTTTTCCTCCACGGATGGTAAATATAATAAAGTCCAACATCAGTTCAGGGGAAAATGATGTACGATAGCGACGTTATCGTTGTAGGAGGAGGACCAGCAGGCCTCTCGGCCGCGGTGAGAGCGAGAAGAGTACGTACCTATAATCTGCACTCTTCCAGCGTTATGATGATAACGAACACGTCTCCCGGCGGCCTTGCGGATTGGACGAAGGTGAGGATGACCGGAGACGGCTGGAGTCATGAAAAGGGTGAGATCATAGACAAACTGATGAGCGACATAGAAGATTACTCTATACCGGTCAAAAAAGAAAAAGTGTTGAAGGTTAAAGATGATGGCGAAACCTTCACCGTGGTAACGGATAAAGGAGAATATACCTCTCTAGCGGTGATCATCGCCACGGGGATGAAGATGACTTGGAACGAAAGTGATCATTTTGGAGGTAAATTGTTCGGCACCTTGAAGGGATACCGGTTCATGGAAGATCATTTTGAAGAGCTGTGTGAAACGGAAGAGGGTAAAACCATCATATTCGTGGGCACGGAAAAGTTAGATAGGACTTTGGAGCTCTTTGAGAAGATAAATCAAGGACGTATGGAGATCAAAAAAGTCATCGACCACGGAAAGAATATACGAGGCTATGAAGAGAAAGACGATGGGATCGTTGTAGTTACTGAAGATGATGAGATCCACGGAGATCACGTCTTGATCGACTTCGAATCTTACCAGTTAGGCGCTATCACCGCAGACCTAGTGGACTGTGAAAAAGACGAGAGAGGTTTCATAAAGACGGATAAACGCTGTAGAGTGAAGGAAGGACTGTTCGCAGCGGGAGATGTCGCGGGACCGCCGTTTTCCATCGCCAAGGCGGTAGGAGAAGGTACCACCGCCGGTTTGGAGAGTTACAGGTACGTTTACAGTAAAAAGTTCGGCCAAGAGGCTCCGGTGTTTGCGTTCTATCCGATACATCAGGATGGAGAACCCACTTATTTCGAGATCCCCGAGTTAGAAGACCATTATCGTCCAAAGCTGCTGGCCGATTACGAGATCGAAGATGGTAAGATCGTCTTCAGAGAATGTGAACTGGAGTACAGCGAGAGAAATGTAAGTTTACTTCAACTATGTGACGGAGAACACACCTTGGGAGAGATAAGAGAAGAATTGGGTGATGTAGACGCAACAATAGAAAAGTTGATCCATGGAAAGGATCTTACTTTAGAGGTCTAAGATCATGTTTAAACTGCTCCTGAATAAAAAAGTGAGAGCTCTTCCATTCCGATTCAAGCTCTTCATCTTCAGACATTACTTCAGTCTGGGTAGGTCGGACAATCTTCAAAAGATAGAGGGTAAAAAAGTATTGTCTATTTACCTTCCACTCTTTCCTTCTGAGGCATTCGATACCTTTTTAGACGCACAGATAAAAGCTTCTAAGGGTAAACCAGTACCGGAGATAGTCAATATATCGTTGACCAGCGGATGCGAGAACAACTGCTGGCACTGCAATACTCCGGGAGAAAGAGAAGATCTTGATACAGAAGTGGTTTTAGACGCTATAGAAGGACTGAAAGAATTAGGGACCTTTCAGTTCCTATTCACCGGTGGAAATCCTCTTCTTAGAGACGACCTTGAAGAATTGATAAGAGCTACCGGAGATCCTTCTATAGCTCTAGTGTCGACTCCGGGGCTAGTGGATGAAGAAAGAGCGAAAAGCTTGAAAGAAGCCGGATGCCAGGGCGTCCTTGTAGCTTTGGAGCATCATGGGGAGGAAAAGAACGATAGGACGATGGGATGTGAAGGAGCTCATAGACGAAGTCTGAAGAGCATCGAAAATGTTCGTGAGGCGGGCATGCTGACCGGGTCATGGATCGTAGTGACATCCGAGAAGATATCCGATCTGGACCGATATCTCAGATACGTTAAAAAGAAAGGTGTGACCGACGTGGCGATATTCGAACCTATCTTGAGTGAGAAAGACAAGATGTTGGAGGAAGACGAAAGGGAGTATCTTAAAGAGATACAAAAAGTCGCCAGGAAGAGGAAAGATTATCCGAGGATAATATCCGGACCTTTCATGGACAGTGAAGAGTTCATGGGCTGTACCGCTGGATACAACAGGATACATATCTCAGAGAGAGGAGAAGTTTTTCCCTGCGACATGCTTCGTGAAGAGTGGGGCAACATCTATGAGGATGATATAAAAGAGATATGGAATGAGATGAATTCCGAATATTCAGAACCCATCTGCGGATGCCTCGCTTTGAACAATACGGAGGATAAGTTACCGGATTATTACAGAAAATTGATCCGAAAATGACCGATCACAAGAGAGCGAAAAGTAATAGAAAGACCATCGGATATCGAGTGGAGATGAAATAGATAGGTAGTCTTTTGCCTTTCTTTTGCGCCTCTTTGTGCAGATCGTTGGAAAAGAGTATAGAAGTTACGTCTACAACGGTGAAGAGGACGGCGATCAGAGCCATCAGGAAAAATAAACCTGTATAGAAGTCTTTTACATGAGTATATAGAGTGATAAGAACAACGGCACCACCTATCGAAGAAGTCGATGATGCGGCCCCTATCGTTCTCTTCAAGCCCAATTTATGTGCCGCAGTGGTGATCTTACTCCTCCTATCGACTTCGTAGTCTTCGGCCACGTTTACCAGATTTATCCCGAGGTTTAGCAGGACGTATCCGACTATGAACAGAAGAAATGTTGCAGAGATGTCTAGATCTATGAGAAGATGACCCGCTAGTATAGGAAGTACGTAAACTCCTAGATTGACCGGTATAGGCCCCAAGAGACCTTTATTCTTTAAGCGGATAGGCGGCGCGGAATAGAGGTAACCGAAGGCCCATCCTATGGAAGATAATAGAGCTACGGTAAAGTGTCCTTTGAGTAAGAAATATAGGATCAAGGCGAAAACGACCAAACTCTCTAGGATCATCAGGTTTTTTACCGTAGAAGTCCCTAAAGTGTCTATGGACCTGGCCAGATGCTTCTTCTTGAGCGCGTCCACATCTCTATCATGATAGCAGTTTATGTTGCAGGCAAAGGTGACCGTGAGGAAGAACAAGGTACCGAAGAGTAATAGGTCGACGTTTAGTAAAGGGGAGATGGTTTCTGCTGCGTAAAGAGGGCCCAATAGTATAGTGGCTAAAGAGACCAGTTGTATCCTCCATCTGCTTATCTCTAGAAAAGCTCTGATTCGTCCCACGGCGAAAGGTAGAGGGGGGGCTCTATTAAATCTTAGGTCTCGGAAAGTTAGAGAGCAGTCCACTCACGGTCGATTCAATCAGAGTACCTGTACTCGATATTACAGGCCCCTTCTCTGCTGACCATACAAGGCCCGACAGGATTACTGGGGACGCATTCCTCGCCAAAGAGAGGGCACTCTGTGGACTTTATTATCCCTCGAAGGACCTCGCCGCACAGGCATCCTTCGGGCTCCTCGAACTCTCTGTTCGCCAAAGGTTCCAATATATCAGAAAATTTCTCCCTAGCTTCGTAATTTCCGTATTTTTTTCTCAGCTTCAAGCCGGACTTCGGTATCTCGGGAAACCCTCTCCACTTCACGTCCTTGGGCTTGAAGACATCTTCTATGATCTTCTGTGCTTTGAGATTACCTTCTTCTTTCACGACCCTACCATATTCATTTTCCACCTCGCTCCTGCCTTCCCGGACCTGTTTTAGGAGCATCCAAACCGCGAGCAAAAGATCGAGAGGTTCGAAACCGGCGACCACCTGAGGTATGTTGTACCGCTCCGATAAGAACTGATAAGGTTCAGTGCCGATGATAGTGCTTACATGTCCCGGTTCTATCAACCCGTCAAGGTCCACTTCTCCCATCTCCATCACGGCTTCAAGGGCGGGAGGTATGACGCGATTGCAGGTGAGTATACTGAAATTAGAAGGAGGTTCATTGGCTACCACGTTGGCGGTGGAAGGGACCGTGGTTTCGAATCCAACCGAGATGAACACCACTTCGTCATCCCTATTTTCTGCCATCTTTACCGCATCATCCACGCTGTAAACGATCTTCACCTCACCTCCTTCCGTTCTAACATCCGAGAGCTTCCTTTTCTCCCCGGGTACGTTCATCATATCACCAAAGATGGCTACAGTCACTCCCTCTTCCGCGAGCTTTATCATCTCTTCTATCTCCCTCTGGGTGGTGACGCAGACAGGGCAGCCCGGTCCCTGAACTATCTCCACCCCCACTTCTTCTAGCAGAGGCTCTAAACCGTGCCTCACAAGAGTATCTTGGTGTGTTCCACAGACGTGCATAAGCTTTATTTCTCTATTGGCTGCTTCGATCTTATCGAGTATCTTTCTAGCTTTTTCCTCATCCCTGAACTTGAATTGTTCTAGATCTGGTTCCATCTTATTCCTCCTTCTCTACGGCGGTCACTCCCACTATTTTTGTTTCTCTTCCTTTTATAATCTCCGGTTTTGAACCACACTCAGGGCAGGAGATCACCGGAACGTTGTAGTGAAAAGCGGGATCCTCGGTGTAGTCTATACCGCCTTCGTATCCGCATTCATCACATCTGACCTTTGACTCTATCTTCATGACTTTCAGCTCTGCACCTTCCACGATGGTTTCTTTACTGAGCGCTTCGAAGGCGAACTTCAACTGCATCTCCCCCAGGAAAGTGAGTTCTCCCACTTCGATACGCACCTCTTTTATATCTCCTATATTCTCCTTCTCATCCTCCAATTCATCGAGAAGAGCGGACATCAACTGGCTCATCACCGAGTATTCATGCATGATGAAGGTTTTATTTTGGGGCCATATAAATCTTTTCTTATCAGAATTCAAAAAACTCCAAAACAATAATTAACCACGTGATGATGGAGCACTATGAGATTGATAGCACATGGTGGTGTTGGGAGTCCTAGAGAGAAAGATGAAAGGGTACAGGCAGCGGTCGAAAGAGGTTATGAGAACGGGATGTCGGCCTTTGAAGCCGTGATAGCTGTGGTAGAAGAGCTTGAGAATGATCCGAAGTTCAACGCGGGTACCGGTTCTAAGTTGAGATTGGACGGTTCTATACAGATGGATGCCGCAGTACAGTCCGAAGAGGACTTCGGGGCTGTAGCGTGCGTAGAAGAGATCGCTAATCCGATCCGAGCGGCGGAGATAGTCCACGATTCTCCTTATATGCTTTTAGCGGGAAAACCCGCAACCGATATAGCGAAAAAGCACGGGCTGAAAACTGCAGAGCTAAAAACCGAAAAAAGAGAAGAAGAGCTGGAAAAGAAGAGAGAAAGATTGAAAGTGGAGGACGAAAGGAAGATAAAAGAGATCAGAGAATTCTACGACAAGATCCAGAGTGGGACAGTGGGCTGTGTAGCATACGAGAACGGAAAGGTCGCTGCAGCGGTTTCTACAGGCGGTGCCAGCTACTGCATCAGAGGTCGTATTGGAGACAGCCCTCTGCTGGGCAGTGGACTTTACGTCGGAGAATACGGAGCCGTGGTAGCCACTGGCAAAGGCGAAGAGATAATAAAGCGGCTCTCTTCAAAAAGATGCCACGACCTTATCGCTGAACACAGTTTAGAAGATGCGTGCCAGATACCTGTAAACGATTTCCCAGAAGAACATTCTCTCGGTCTTATCGCGGTCAACGAACGCGGCGTAGCTTCTGCAGATAACAGAAACATGGCTCAGGCGGTTTTGGAAAGGTGAAAATAGCCCAATAAATAGATTTAAATGGAAGAAATATCTTGGAAATCTAAGAGAAAAGCTTGAGATGATGCACTGTGAAAGACTTCTACGAACTCTTGATAGAATACCTTAGATACGACGGCTACGAACCGGTCCAGAGTCAGGAGGGAAAGATAGTAGTAGAAAGAGAGGTAGGAAGTGAATACGGCTCAGAATCCGAGGAACAGGTAGAACTACAGGAAAAGAAGACTGAAAGGATCACCCTAGTGGTGGCCGGCGCAGTGGTCAATGAAGATAATCTTCTCAATCTCGAAGAATCGGAAGAAAAGACTGTGTTGGTGGTTACCGAGGAGCCCTCCAAAAGCGTATTGAGTTCGATCCCAGACGATGTGGAGATATGGGATCGAAAGGAGTTAACCAACAGATTTGGCGATATGATGCTAGAAAAATCTTTTTTAGAGGGAGTGAGCGAGGGAGAAGGAGGTATAAAGGGACCTGCAGAAGAATTCGATTTCGATATAGAGCACCGTGGGGGAGAGAGGATATTGGCTCCGATAATCGATTTCGAAGAGGTTTCGGAATTAGGTGAAAAACTGGCGAAGGGTTTCAAATACACATTAGAACTCGTTCCACACTACCTTTTTGATTACGAGGTAAAGAAAGAAAGTGAAACCGTCGATGGTAAGATATATCTCAATGCGGTGTCAGGCGAAGCTAATTTTTGGGAACAGCCTTTCGAGAGCATACACGAGATAAAGAGATCTCATGTCAAACTGGAGCCCAACATCTCGCAGAAGGAGAGCCTCAAGAGAGCTCTCAGTTCTATCAAAAATCAGTTCGCTGAAAAGAAAGAAAAAAGATGGGAAGAAGACGGTACAACCATAGTTGAAAAAGAATATGTACAGCCTTCGGAAGAAGATATCAAGATACAAAAGAGGGGCATGATCTATGTACCGATGTGGGCGGTCGAAGGCACGGATGGAATAGTGGTCATAAACGCTGCCCGAGGCAAGATAGAAAGGGAACTATGAGTAAGTCAAAGGAAAAAAAGTACGAGAGCGATTAAGAAGAACAGAAGGGGCAAAACAACCGCAGGCAGCCAATATATTTTATCTACTCTATGTTTCTCTTCTCCCTCTTCTTCTTTTGTGATCATCTTTTTCTTTTGTGTTAGCCCTTCCTGCTTGACGACCTGTAACTGAGGTTTGGATTTAGGGATCTTGTCGGGCCTATCACCCCTCCGTTTTCCTCTCTCCTTTTTTTCCTGCTCTTTTGTTTTTTCTTTTAGTTGTTCTGGAGATTCGATCTCGAGGAATACTTCTTCCTCTTCTGCTTCACCCTCTTCTTCAGGGGTTTCCTTTCTCCCTAGATCCTCTCTATCTACATCGAAATCTAGGTCTCCTGCAAAGTCTTTTATCCTTTTGATGAGTGCATCTGCCTCTTCACCGTCTATCCCTGTATCCTCTACCAAGTAGATCTGACCTGCACTACCGACCTCTTTCACCGTGTGGTAACCCTGTTTGTATAACTTCTCTCCAGTGAGAGATTTCACTCCGGCAACACTTCTACAGAAATCAGTTATATCTTTGTCCTTCAATTCCTTCCTATCCAACAGGGATAGTTCTTTTTCATCCTCTATATACTCTAAGATCCTATCTGCTCTTTTCTTTGCTCTCTCATACTTTCCTTTTTTAAACAGATTTTCTACGGTCTCTAGTTTTTTGTTATATATGGAAAAATCTATGAAGCTGGAGTTCTCATCTATCTTTTTTTCGATCTCTTCCAGAAGCTCTGACAATATTATAGTTCCTTTGATGTCCTCTTTTAAAGAATCTATAGCCTCTAATCCTGTCTCTACGTTTCTCTCATCTATATATGATTCTATATCTGAAAGAGTTGTTTCCAACCTCTTTTCTACTTCTTCAGGCGGGTTTAGGTCTTTCACTTCTTCCTTCAAACCCTCAAGATCATCTTCTAGTTCTTCAAGGCATTCCTCACATGTTTCGTCCCCGATAAGTTCCTTTCCACATCCACTGCATGTTTTGATCAGGTCTTCCGCATCACTCAGCATCTTCTCGGCGGTCTTTTCTCCTATACCTTTAACTTTGGTCAGGTCTTCTTTAGAGAGCTCCAGCAAATCTTTTATCCCTTCTATCTCCAGAGTCTCCTTTAACCTTTCCTCCATGGAGGGGCCAACGCCCTTTATCTTTTTGAGGTCGTCATCGCGATCGGGAGACATCTCTACCACAAGATACCGGTAAAGGCCTATATAAATATGTGTTTTGAAATATCAATCGGTTGTTTAATTATCTCGATCTGTTTCCTTCGTTGGAGGAACGATCTGTGAGTCTATCGCCATCGGTTTCTCATCGATATCTACGGGTTCTATGTCGAACGGAGCTAGATCTGATCCTTCTGACCATGATATCTCAGCCTCGGATCCTCCAGTGGGTAGATATGCAAAAGGCGTATCCGTACTCCACGAGGCCCCGTAGATGGTGCCGTGGTTCCTGTTGCCGGAGTAATCGTAGGCCAGATCCCCCTCTCCTTCATCCATAGGCCACCAGCCCACTAAGCCGTCCATGATATCCTGTCCGCCGAAGAGACCGCTTATCTCGCTCGGAGTGAGAGCCCGGTCGTATAGGCGGACGTCGTCTATGTTTCCATCAAAGGTCTGAGAACCCGGGTGAACTAACTGAATTGGAGGAAAATCAACTGTCCCACTGCCGATATTCTCTCTATCGTCCTCATTTCCATTTACATAGATTATTCTATCAGATTGGTCATAAACACATACTACATGAGCCCAATCGTTTAAGGGCACATTTCCTGCTTTGAAATTGTCTGTCTCAACTCCAGGAACCCTAAATGAAACATCTCCATTTTCTTCAATAAGGATGATGTTTGCAGCAGAATCCGATGATGTGATAATCCTTCTATAATTATTGTCTCCATCTTCATCAAGCTCATCTGGATTTACCCAGAACGCCCACGAAAATGTTTGAGGGTCATAAAAGTCAGTCTCTAGGTCAACATAATCGTCGTCCCCGTCGAATTCCAGCGAGTGAGGTTCTTGATCCATTGCTAGACCGCCTTCTGTTATCCAGACATCGTCTATGAAGATGGCTTTGGGAAGATTATCGTCAGAATACTTCTCAGTGGTGTTGGTGAAGACCCTGAATCGAAGTATTATCCTCTCTCCTCTCCAACCAGAAAGATCGGATTGCAGTCTGACTAAAGAGTCGCTCTCTACCCAGCCGTATCCACCATCTTCGCTTTCACCGGAGTACTCTCCGTTTGCCGAATCGCCGCTAGCACCCCATCCTG
Organism: Candidatus Aenigmatarchaeota archaeon; assembly: GCA_046537845.1. Taxonomy (GTDB): domain Archaea; phylum Thermoplasmatota; class Thermoplasmata; order Halarchaeoplasmatales; family Halarchaeoplasmataceae; genus Natronoplasma. Next base: position 76,390 of record JBKHKA010000002.1, on the reverse strand, counting down.
ATCTTACACCGTAAGTGATGGAGTCCCAAGTCTTTCCATCGTCGTCGGAGACTTCGACCCTCAGTCCATCTGGAGGTAATCCAGAACCATCATCGATGTTGAACTTCATGTGTGCAGTAAGGACCGGTTGATCTGCAGTATCTAGATAGATCGGTCGGGTATAAAGGCTTGAATCTATACCCTGGGGAAGTCTGTCTTCACCGCCTTCTTCTGCCGTGAACATCCAGTAATGGCCGTCTTCGTCGCCATGAGTGTGATCGTGGTAATTTTCATCATCCTCATTTATAGATATACCCATCTCGTTGAGCTGAGAAGCGCTGGTCAGATTCCAATAACCCGGTCCGTCGCTGCTCCATCCTGAAGATACTTTAAATCTTATGTTATCAAGGTACCAACCTTTTTTGGATTCCCAACCGTCTTCTTTTGTAACACCTCCAAATTGTGCTAGAGTGAAAACTGCTCTGATCTCATCATGATCCTCTATAAACTCGTCATACTGACCCACATCCACAGATATGTGTCTCCAATCAAAGGTTCCATCCTGGCTTTTACCGTTGAAGACCCACTGCGGGAGCTCACCTTTTGCATCTCTCAGACCATCTCCTGGCTCACCATCTAGATCGGTGATACCCAAACCCCCTTCGTCACTTTCTTCCTCGACCCTTTCCAAGTTCAGATTGCCAGTATAGGATTGTTGAGGTTCAACGTAAAGTCTGTTCTCCTGTGCCCAGTCCCAATTTTCATTCTCATTCTTGCCCCAGAGATAGATGAAGCCCCCAGTGGTACCTTCCTCCAACCAATATTTGTTCTGGAACTCAAGTTCTGCGTCCCTTAGGTCCTCTATGCTTCCAATATCCACTGAGGGGGTGGTTAAGAATCGGTACTTATTATCTGTACCGATTTCTTGCCCGTATTCGCCTTCTGGGATATAATCTATATCGTATGTGAAGGAGAGATCATCCAGGATAACGTCACCTCCATCTTTATGTTCAATTACGAAATCAAATGGTTCCGGATTAGATATAAAATCAAGAGGGATGTTAATGTATTCTCCATTTCCTGTAATATCTGTTTCTACAAGATTATCATTTATTCGTAATTCCAAACTGGACCCATCAGTTTCAACATACATCTTAGCGTATGCTCCTTTCACTCCGTAATCGCCTTCTAATTCATCTAGAGTGTCTCTTGGGTATACTGTATTTGCAATTTTTTCTCCAGCGGTGTCGGATTCAGCCCAAACCCAATTATCAGTGCCTGTTCCAACTTTCCCTTTACCCGTAACAATATCAAACTCCAATTTATCGTAATCACTGTAGGCTGGAATTCTCTTTCCACCTTTCCAATCATAATAATCGACCTCATCGTCAAGGTGACCAGTGGTAAAAGCATCTGTATAAACAAAGAACTCTGTATTTTCTATCACAGGTGGATTATTAAGAAGAGAATCACCTGATGTCATTTTGCTGTTTCTCGTATCTAATTCTTCTTTCGGGATTGACCTCAATTCACCCCGCTCAGATTGGATCAAATCCATAACAAACATTTTGTAAAGAGCTTTTAATTTTTCAGTCTCCCTTTCCAATATACCATAACTGACATTAGCATCGGAAGCTGCTGAGATCCAATGATGTCTTCCTTCTACCTTATCGCTTATAGTCAATGTCATTATATTGTATGGAATCCCAAGTAAACCTTTTTCATCATCGGCATCTCTATGATACCATTGGGCAGGTCCCCGCTGATTTGGTTCACCACCCTGTCCTTTAGCTGGGGTGTATTTCTCACCTTGGTCCTGAGTACTGAGCCCATCTGTAAAGGTAATAATACCACTAGTCGATTTATTTGCTCTCTCATCATCTACATCATCTAATTCTTCAATGGCTATAGATGTAGAGTCTAGGATCGCTTTTTGAGGATTGTGTTTTTTCCAATCAGGAATTTTATCTTTGATATCATCTTCACTCATACCTTCACTCTGCTCTAAAGTTAAATCATCATTAATCGCCGCTCCTTGACTAGAATATATCGCAACTCTATCATCGCCATCGTCAATTTTCAAGAAATCGATCAAAGCCTCAGCTGCATCTACCGCATCGTTATAATCTTGTTCAGATTCTATCCCACGATCAAATACCATTACTATGTCCAACGGCTGTCTGCCCCTCATCTCCGGATCTCCTTCACTTTCAGGCAACCAGAAAGAACGAGGTGGTGTGTGAGAAGCGTTATTTGTGAAGTTGTGTACAGCCGGGTCGTCAGTTTCATAAACGCCTGCGCCCTTGCCCAATTCTCCTTCTTCCCGTACACTGGTAGTTCCGCTCATATCCCAGTCCCATTCACCTTCAACGTTCGTATTTAAGTCTCTCCTTCCTATGAAATTTAGGGGTGATAGACCGTCGATATTCATCAGGGTGGCGTCGTGCTCCCATTTTCCAGGACCCCTCTCCATATCATCGTAGAAGTAGTGCACCGGATTCGTCACTACAGCTTGATTGTCGAACTCCATTATCTTGTCTTCCGTTCCCTCTTCCCCATAAGGTTCTATCTCATCTACTAACCGCAGCGGATCGATCTTGACCCGGAGCGGTCTATTTCCAGCGAACATCGGGTCCCATGTGAATTCCACCGTAACGCTGCCGGGCTCAACGTTGAAGTAAGAACTGCTGTCCGGTGAGTCTCTTCTAGACCCTTCGACGAAGACCGTTCTAGTCCCGATATGGTCATCTCCTTCCTTCACTCTGACCATTGTAGAGGCGCCTTTATAACCAAAGTTCTCGATCTCCACCGTCACTTCGTATGATCGACCCGTTTCTGGATGGTCGGTAGATACCTCTATATCGTAATCGACCACTCTCAGGTCAGCTCTTTCATCGTTCATCCCGAGGTACCATAAGTTGGTGTAAAAGAACTCATCTCTCACGTTCTCATAAGAAAGGTTAACGTCTCCTCCAGGCCATGTCTCGAAATCTTCTCCGGTCAAGAGAGGCCCCTGAAATCTGTTGGGGTTTATGCCCATATACACGTTCCGTATAGAACCGTCATCATATACGGAGGCTAGATTGTCAACACCGTCTGTGAAAAGCACGTCTCCGTTCGAGGAAGTATCGTCGAAAGTGTCGATATCTGAGGCGCCACTGAGCCTGTACCTGAGGTTCCGCCCGAGCTGGCTGTCGTTTTCACCTATGATGTGAGTGGGAGAAGCATCATCATCTTCTATGGAGGAAGGATCAACGCCCATATACTCGATCAAGGCCTGAGCGTCATTAGGATCTATCTCATCATTATCATACAGGTAACTCAAGATATTTTCACCGATAAATATCACATTCCCGCGCTCCTCCACTTCAAAGTAATCGAGTAATCGTTCCGCATCCTCTTCTGTGAAGACTATATCCTGTCCCACGTCGCTGCCTCTCTCCCCGGTCACCCAGATTATCGCATTGTAATTGCGCATGTAGCTGGCAGTGGGTCCATTATCGTTAGCAGGATCTTCAACATAATAGTAATCATAGGTTTCTCCTCTCTCTTGGCCCAACCGGTCTAGCGAATCTGTAACATGTTTGGTCACGTTTTCATAGTCAACATTTGTATCCTCCGACACATCGGCATCGACCACCAGAGTCGAGTACTGCACGTTGACTTCTACCACGTCCTCAGTTATCTCTAAGTTCTTGTAGGTGATGTCGTTGTTCTCTCGGGTGTTTTCGTCGAGCTCGTTGTAATAATCCGCCACGACCAAGAATTCGTGAGTACCTAATTCGTCAGCTTCCCAAAAGAACTCCACATTTGCGGTTCCTCCTCGACCTGGGATGTGAAGCCAAGGTTCGTCCAACACTGGCTCCAACACTTCTTCCCCCTGGTTCCTGAGCGCTCTGACAGTCACGTTCACGTCTTCAGCACCGTTGTTTCTCAAAGTTGCGTTTATAGTAACGTTATCCATGAACATCGGTGCAGTGGGCTCTATCATTTGAGAAGAGACCGAAACATCTGTTCCCGTTCTCACGGTCAAGTTGGACAGCCATTTGATGACTTCCTGAGCCATGTTTCCTCTAGCTGCGGGATGTGAAACAGATTCGAAGAGGAAAGAGTTCAAGGCCGTCCTTTTATTTTCATCGGTATCGCTGTCGTACCCTACCCCAACGATCTCATTATTTCCTTGATCGTGTTGTAGTGTATTTTCGTCTTCCACACCGCTCTTCAAGCTCAGTTCGTGAGCTGTGGTATCTGAATATACGGGATAAGTGTGATCCCCGTAAGTCCCGTCTTCATCATCTTCAGGGTTTTCCAATTCGCCATGAAGAGTGGTTTCATCCGTATCTCCGATCCCGCTGCTTATACCCAGCAGTGCTCTAAAATCGTTTTGAAAATCGACTTCGTTAAGGTTCGAGCCCAACAGCCATAATCTCCCGTTATCTTCTTCGATGAATTTAATCAACTCATCTTGAGCCGACGGCGGCAGAGGTGCTATGTCTTCATCGTCTGTCCCACTACCGGTGACCCATATACATATGCTGTATTGATTCAAGTGATCGCTCTCAGGATATTCATCTTCCGATTCGACGCTGTGAACTCCATAATCGAAATCCAGATCGGTAAGAGCATTCTCCATCAGACCATCTTCATGATCGTCGTCGGCGGTCATGTCCTTCACGATGAGCATATTTGGGTCCACATATACGTCAAAGGTCTTCCTGTTGTTCTCTGGATTTGCATCCTCCACCGTACTGCCGTCTTCGTCCTCGAAAGAGGTGTTCACACTGACTTCGATCTTGTGATAATCTACACCCATTATGTCATACTCTGCTGTCACTACTGTTGGATCAGGTCCCTTGATAAAAGTGGTGGTATCTTCATGTTTTAGCACATCGTTATCTTTCAACTTCCAGTCCGCGGTGTAATTTTGAGCGCCCCTGTTGAATATTTGGATCTTTACCCTGAATTCTTCATTATGGCTCGGTGAACCGGGCTCGTAATCTATATTTCCTATGACCAAGTCCGCCTGGTACCGCCTCACCGCCGGCTTGCCCACGTGAAGGGATATGTATTCTGGAGTGGCTTCAAGACCTTCAGCTTCGTGGACAGCGTTTATCTTCACGCTGTAACTGGTATGATCCACATCATCAACAACACTTATGTTTTCACTCCTGAATTCTCCTTTGTGATAGTGTTCAAGCTCGACTTCCTTCACCTCTTCCTCCTTCTCCTCGTGGTAGAGGATGCCATCTTGGAGAGTAGAGGCGGTCACGTTGAGTTCTTCAGGACGGAAATCGTCCTGTCTTAGATAGATCGGAGCGAGGACTTCAGCCTTTATGGAGATCTCCTCGCCGGGTTCTGCATGTTCTCTCCATATGAATTTATACTCTATACGGGCGTTCCTTATGTCCAAAAGCTCCCGGTCCTCTTCCAACAGGATCGTTCTATAGATGATCTGGGAATTGCTGTCCTGCCGGACCATGAGTTCCATCCTAGAGTCAGGAGAGATATCTAATTCATCTTCGATCTTGATGCATATCTCATCCCCTATTATGAAGGAAGATTCATCACCCGTAGTGGTCATCTCATCGTCATCGATGCTGTAGCTTCTAGAATCTTCACCGCCGGTGTCATCCACTACAACTATGAATGAGTGGTCATCTAGATCTAAATTCTTTCCGCCTTCGTGTGTGATGTTGATATAGTCCGCTTGGGCGGTGTACTCATATTCTGTGGAGAAATCCACATGAGGTTGTTCTTCAGGTCCCTCCAATTGTGTTACAGAGGCGAAAACGCTGGTGAAGATAACCACCGTTATCGTCAACGTCAAGATGCTTCCCACTACCTCTGATATACCTTCTTCGTCATCGGGTCTGTCTCTACTATGAGTTCGCTTCCTGATACTTTTGATACCTTTTTTCATCTTTCTAGCTTGGTTTTTCATAGTTTACCCCTCCTTTCATCCAAAACAGGATTAGTTTTCATATCTACAACCTCATGATCAAGACCATATGTCGAGGTGAAGATGTTGGATCTGAATATCTCTAGTTGACCCAAAGGCTCTTTGTTGATCTCCTTAAAGACGAACTGTAGATGGTTCTGACTCAACAGCGAGGGCGTCGCGAATCCGGTTTGAACTCTGTTTTCCTTCATGGGCCCAAGGTCATCTTCCAAGGGGTTTTCTGTATCCACCGCCGAGATATCCATATCGCTTTCGACCACCATCACGTCGTCTATGAAGATACCCTTGGGTAGATCATCGACTTCGTAGGAATCGGTCAAGTTCGTGAACACTCTGAACCTGAGGATTATGTTCTCTCCTCTGTATCCCGAGAGATCGGTACTCACCCTAGCTAAGCTTGAAGCGTTTACCCAACCATATTCGCCGTCATCGGTCTCACCCGAATATTTTCCATGCTCAGTATCTCCGCTGGCCCCCCATCCTGATCTGATACCGTAGGTGAGTGAATCCCACGACCTTCCATCGTTTTCAGAGACTTCTATCCTCAGACCGTCAGGTGGAACTGCAGAAGTATTATCGAGATTGAACTTCATATAGGCGATCAATTCGGGCTGCTCAGCGTTGTCGAGTGATATCATCGAAGTATAGAGGCTCGAATCCACTCCTTGAGGAAGCGCCGTCTCGTCGTTATCATTTCTCGTATAGAGCCAATAGTGGCCGTTTTCGTCACCTAAAGTATGGTCATAATACTTATCTTCTTCACCCACTGGGATATTGAACCCTTTTTCATCCTCTAGTTCGGTCTTGTTGACCCTCATCCAGTATCCGTTACCGTCTTGAGGTATTTCACCTTCCGCCGTTCTAGTCACTCTCAGATTTACGTTATCGATATACCAGCCCATGTCCTCGTTCCAACCACTTTCCGGGGAGATCCCACCCATCTGGGCCATGACGAAAACGACACGGACCTCGTCGAAGTCACCCATAAAGTTTTCATAATCGCTCAGGTCTACGCTCACAAACTGCCAGTCGAAAGCACCGCTTCCACTTTTACCGTTGAAACACCAGTAGGGCAGATCATCTTCTCTATCGATCAAACCAGTACCTCCGTCACCGGTCAGATCCGGTCCTCCGGTGGAACTGTGATTCTCAACTTCATCGAAATCTAAGTTACCCGTATAAGACTGCTCAGGTCTGATGTAGCGTCTACTATTCTTTTTCCATTCCCAGTCACCGCCGTTGTTGCCCCAGAGATACATCATCCCACCGTTGGTCCCTTCCGTCATGCTGTATCTCGTCCGGAACCTCAGCTTTTCTGATGCGGTGTCTCTCACGTCTATCTCTGGTGTGGTCGTGTATCTGTAGTTCGCATCGGTACCGACAGCCTGTTCGTAGTCACTTTCCTCCTTTTCTTCTGGATCGTAGTCGAGCTCGTATGTGACGCTGACATCGTCGAGCCACAGATCAGCTCCAGGATCACCGTCATGGATAAATTCAAGATCGAACGAGTCTTCTCCCGAGACATAGGATGATATGTCCTCTTTATGATAATCTCCCCAATCATCTTCCATGCCCGTGAAGACATCAGATCCATCTATCCTCATATTAAGAGATGATTGATCTGGGTCCCACCAACCAACCTCCTCTGTTTCTAAAAGGAACGAAACATACGCACCTTTAATACTATAACTGCCGCTCATTTCGTTTAACATTACACTTGGATCTATCGTTTGACTAACTGATTCCCCATTTGAATCCGCTTTTATACACGTCCTATCTCCATCCCACTCCAGCTCCCTATCATTATACTCAAAACCAGAGGAAGACCAGGCACCATAACCAGGAGCGGTCCAATCTTTCGTTCTGAAACCGTCGGAGAAAACCATGAACTCTGTATCTTCTACCGTATTTTGGATAATATTATTATTATATTTATCTCGCTCTAATCTGTCTTGTACCGATTTTAGCCCTCCTTGGGACTCCTTCATCAATTCTGATATAAACATCTCGAATAGACCTTGGAGTTTTGCGGCATCCGATTCATAAACCCCATAAGCGATATCAGCTGTAGAGGTTGCAGGTATAGAGTGCATACGTGCATCAGGAGCATTTCCTATAGTCACAGTGAATACATTGTATGGTATCCCGAGGAGTCCGCTTTCTTGTCCTTTCTGGTAATATTCAGCTGGGGCAGGTTCATCAGGTTCATTTCCATCACCACCACCAGGGGCATAGAGGTAATTATCGTTGTCATCACTGTTGCTCACACCGTCAGTCAAAGTGACCAAACCCATCACGCTGTCTCTATCGATTCCGTCCATGTCTCTCACTGCGGCAGCGGTCGCATCGAACAATGAGGTGCCTCCCCCAGCCTCTAGATCTTCTATAGTGCTGTTTATGTTAGCACGATCAGTAGAGGTATTCGTCCATGCACGGTCTACGATTTTAGTGACGGAACTGTCAAAACCATACACAGTGACCCTATCACCTTCCCTGAGCATCCCCACCGCCGCTTTAGCCGCGTCTATAGCATATTCCATTCTAGTGGTGGAATCGTCATCTGTATTCCCCATACTTCCTGACTCATCTATAACCAGGTACAGATCCATCGGTTTCCTCTCTTCCCCTGCACCGGGTGTCTCAGGCATCCAATAGGACCTCGGTGAAGTATAATGAGCACTATCGGTGAACTCTTCTACGTCCTCCTCATCGGTCTCGTAATAGCCTTCACCGAACTCTGCGCTGCCATCATTGTATGTTAGACCTGAATGATCGGCATCCCAATCACCCGCAACCTTGGTGTCCACGTCCTCTCTATCCACGAAATCTAGAGGACCGGTACCGTCGATGTTCACCACGGTGGAATCGTGTCTCCAATAGCCGGTATCATCTTCCATATCATCGTAGAAGAAGTAAACTGGTTGTTCCACGGCAGCTTGATTGTTGAATTCCATCAGCTTGTTCTCTTCGTCCTCCTCTCCATCCTCGGCGATCTCTCTAACCCTTCGGAGAGGATCCACTCTGACACGTATGTCCCGTTCGCCGGCATTAGATGGTCTCCATGTGATCTCCAAAGTGGCGGTTCCGGGTTCGATATCGAAGTAAGTGCTGCCATCCTCAGAAACTCTCTCAGACCCTTCGACGAAAAGCGTCTCTGAGCCTATATAATCCTCTCCCTCTTTGATCCTTACCAGAGTAGAAGTTCCTCTATATCCTATATTCTGTATATCCACTTCTATCTCGTACGAGCGGCCTGTATGGGGTTCGTCGAGGGCGAAATCTACATCATGGTCTACGACTCTCAGTTCGGCCCTACCGTCTCGTTTTCCGAGCTGCCACATAGTCGTGTATATCAACTCTTCCCTAGCACTCTGGTGACCCAGATCGACCTCACCTCCCGGCCAGTCTTCGTACTTCTCTTCATCAACCAACGGCCCGTTCAATCGACTCAAGTTAGCGCCCATATATACCACTTTGAAACTACCTTCATCGTATATCGAGGCGAGGTTGTTTCCTTCCTCGTCTTCAAACAACACATCGGCATCCAAGGTATCGAAGGTGTCCAGTTGTGCTGAGCCGTCGAGTTCGTACTTCAAACCATGCGATAGGTTATTGTCTTCCTGCCCGATAAGCTCTGAAGGTTCATAACCTAATTGTCCTATGGAAAATGGGTCTACACCCATCACGTCTTCGAGGAAGTCATCTTCATTCTCCTCATCTAGATAATCTAATATGTGTTCTCCGATAAACATCACGTTGCCTCCGCTGACACTCTTTAGGTACCTCTCTATGTAGAACATGTCATCGTCGGTCAACACTTCTTCATCTCTCTCACCGGTTACCCAGAACACGGCATTGTACTCCGACATGGTGTCGTAATCTGGGCCGTCTTCTGGATTGTTTCGGTCCCCCTCGACAAGGTAGTAGTCATAATCTCTCCCTTTCTGGTGGCCCAACTGTTCAAAGGAGTCTATCACGTCCGCGGTGGCGTTGTGGTCGTAATCAGGGGAGTCAGAAAGATCAGCGTCTACCACCAGAGTCGAATAGTGAACGTTGATATCTATAACGTCGTCGGTCACCTCTAGATCTTTATAAGTTATATCGTTGTTCCGTTCATTCACCTCGTCGATCTCGTTGAAGTAGTCCGCGTGAACTATGAATTCCTGCACACCGAGCGCTTCTGCGGTCCATTTGAAAGTTACGTTGTTGGTGCCGCCATCTTTAGCTACGAAGATAGCTCCTTCCTCTTTGGGTCTCAACACCTCTTCTCCTCTATTTCTTACGCATCTAACCGTGACGTAGAGGTCCTCTGGGCCGTTATTTCTCAGGGTCGCGGTGATCGTCACTTCATCCATGTACATGGGAGCGGTGGGCTCTATGTTCTGAGAAGAGACCGCTACATCCACGCCTGTTCGGGTGGTCATGTTGGTCAACCAATCTATAACTTCGGAAGCCATACTGAACCTCTGTCCAGGATCCATCACATTCTCGAAAAGGAATGAGTTCACGGCGGTCCTCTGTTCTTCTTGATCTTCATAGCCAATACCGTAGATATTCCCGTCGTCATCTACTAGGCTGTTCTTATCTTCACCTTTAACGTTCATAGTTAGATAATCATCTCCGACTCCTGCGGTATAATTGTGATCTCCATAGGTCCCGTTTTCCCCGCCGGGTTTGAGGACGGTTTCCTCATTCAAATCCTTGTTGGAGAAGTCATTGTAACCGAGTTTATCCTCAAGGGTACCAAAATTCTCATCCTTCAGGTTCGACCCGATGAGCCAGAATACTCCTTCATCTTCGACTATAAATTCCTCCACTGCTTCACTTGCATCTGGTTCTCCTAGGTTCACTTCTCCAGATCGATTCCCGCTCATCCAAATAACTACGCTTGATTCGTTCAGTTCACTTCTGAATTCGTCTTTACTAGGTATATCATCCTTGGAACTGATATCCCTAACGTTATAATCCAAATTCAAGCCTCTAAGGGCGTTCTCCATGATCCTCCCCTCCCTGAGTTCTTCTCCTAAAGAATCTCTCACGATCATCACATGTGGATCTACATGGAGCGTTACCTTTCTCCAGTTGTCTTCTGGTTGAACGTCCTCTTCGATCTCATCTTCACCTTCTACTTGAAGTTCTGTGCTCACGTTTGCTTCGATCTCGTGAGGACCATGCCCCTCCACTTCGAAAGTAGCCGTTATCTCGGTCGGAGCAGGGCCGTGACCGAAGGTGGTCTCTCCTTCGCCGACCACTTCTCCGTCATCTTTGATATCCCATTCAGCTGTGTAATTCACCTGTCCATTGTTATATATGTCGGCGATGACAGTAAGGTCGTCCCCGTGTGAGGGTGACCTAGGAACGAACCTGATCTCCCCTACCACTAGGTCTGCTTGATAAAGGCTTGCGCTTTCGGCTCCCACGTTCAAGGAGAGGTATTCCTCATCGGTAGCGCCTGTAAGAGTCTCAGCGGTTATCTTAACACTGTGTCGTCTTATCTCCGCATCTGAGCTGATGATCAAAGTTTTGTTATATATGTTGCCTCTCAACTTGGTCAGATTCACAATGGCGCCTTCCTCGAAAACGTTCCCCCGTGCAACACTAGCCTGTATCTGATCCACATCTTCATCGTCTCCCAGCTCGACCTCCGCTCTTATCTCTATCTCTTCCTCTGGTTCTGCATAATCTCTCCATTCGTACAGGTAATAGATGTTAGCACTTTGTATGGAGATGGCTGCATCTTCCTGTTCTACCAAAGTGGTATCATATATGATACGATTAGTATCTTTGTTCCGAATCACAAGGTCAACAGTAGAGCTGAGTCGAAGGTCACCACGGGTCTCTTCTATGACGACACTTTCACCGGCAGACCAGGGGTCTTGCCCTTCGAGTAAAACTTGACCCTCTTCGTAAGTGTAAGTATTATTGTCTGTAATCAAGATGAACGTTAGATCTTCCATATCGAGAGATTCTCCGCTCTGGTGAGTTATATTCACGTAGGCTTTATCATCCGTTCGCTCAAAATCAGCATCAAGATCAGCATGATCTCTTTCTTCAGGTGGATCCAACTGGGTAACGGCAGCGAAGACGGTGGTGAACAGCACCACTGTTATGGTCAAAACCAATATGATCCCCAAAACTTCAGAGACCGCATCCTCACCATCCGAGAGGCTTTTGCTTCTATCTCTGACTTTGGTTTCACCTCTGAGCGATGATCCACTCATGGTCTCACCTCCTTGATCATACTCGTGAAACTTATGGTGTCCATCTCGTTCACCCCATAGCGGGAGTGGTTGGGTAAACGTGGGACTGCATAGTATTTTTGAGTAGTGGTACTGAGTTCAAAATTGATGATCGGTTCAACGGTATCTTTAGCTATATTATCTTCTCCATCCTGCATCTCTCCCGGCGTATTTGCAACTTCTTCAGATAGATCAGATGCTCCACTTGCTTTACTTTCTATGCTGTCTTCCTCTATATCTGCAGAAAGAGGAGCCTCCATATCTTGCTCTTTTACGATCACATCATCTATGAATATAGCTCTGGGAAGATTTGGATCCTCATAATGATCCTCATCAGTAGTAGAAGTGTTGGTGAATACCCTGAAGCGGAGCCTTATCTGTTCTCCTCTCCAACCCGATAGATCGCTGTTCAGTCTCACTAGTGTTCCACTGTTGACCCAACCGTAGTCCCCATCTTCGGTCTCACCGGAATATCCGCCGTGTTCACTGTCGCCGCTGGCACCCCAACCGGATCTCACCCCATAGGTGAGAGACTCCCAACTCCTGCCGTCGTCATCAGATACTTCGACCCTCAGGCCGTCGGGCGGCACTCCTTCTCCAGGATCAATATTGAATTTTAGATGTGCGATCAACTCTGGGTTCTCAGCATTGCTGAGAGAGATAGGTGCGGTATAAAGACTTGAATCCACTCCTCGCGGTATATAATCTCGGCCGTTCCCATCAAGGTCGCCGAACATCCAGAAGTGACCGTTTTTGGTTCCCAATGTGTGATCATAGTAATTTTCTAACCCTCCATAAGGAGTCAGGCCTTCTTCCTCCAATTCTTCAGCGGTACCGTAGAACCAGTGACCGTCTTCTTCCTCCCAAGAGGCCGAAGTTTTCAACCGAACGTTATCTATGTACCATCCCATCGGAGGCTTCCAGCCTTCTTCCGATTCGATCCCGCCGTACCTAGCGTACAGGAACATCACGCGGAAATAGTCGTAGTCGAAATCAGCTTGATATTCGGCCAGATATCTGCCAATATCGACCTGATCATATCTCCAATCGAAGGTCTCTCCAGCGCTGCGTCCGTTGAAGCACCAGTAAGGCAACTCTCCTCTCACGTCTCTCAGCCCTGTATCCTCCGCTAGAGGTCCTCCATCATCGGAATCACTATCAACTCCGTCGAACCGCAGATTGCCAGTATAAGATTGCTCCGGCTTCACGTAAAGCCTCTTGTCTTGTTCCCAATCCCACTGATCCGGATCGTTCGAACCCAAGAGGTATAGAACACCTCCATTGGTACCTTCAGTCATCCAGAACTTATTTCTGAAGCTCATGCTCACGTCCGTGGTCTCTTTTATCTCAACCGGATCAGTGGTGAAAAAGCGATAATCTCTTTTCGAGATGTCATACTCTTCTTCCAGAGATATATCTTCATCTTTTTCCCCTACGAAATCGGAAGGGGGTGAGGTACTCTTGATTTCTCCAGCTTCCTCTTGGATTGATTCTACAAAGTGTTTGAATATCTCTTCCAACTCACCCGGATCATTTGTGTGGTTATACCAATTTATTTTGGAGGTTTGAGCACCGGAAGGTTCGCTGTCTCCTCCACTCCATCCGACCCATTTCCATTCTTCATCAACCGATCCTCCAAGGCCTACTGCGTTGGTATGCCAAGGCATGCCTAAGCATCCGTACTGGCTGTTATCGTTATTTACACTTAAAGTTTCTGCAGTATAAGGTGAATCATAACCATCCCAGTCTACACTGGTACTCTCCCAATCGTTCTGATAAGCGTAATAGTCCTTACCTGAATCATCTGGGGCATGATCATAGTAATCATCATCACTGTTTGAAGCACCATCAGTCATTCCTATGAACCCCTTAACAACATCCCCACTGCGGCCTTCCGCCTCTAGATACTCTCCAGCCCGAGCGGTTGTATCGTAAAGTGCGGTATAACCTCCCGTACTCCAGCTTCTTATCGTTTGATTGATGGCATCCTTGTTGCTCTGAGTACAGTACGTGAAAGGTATTTCCTCGGAGGTCCACGGGTCACTTGAAAATGGAAAGACCGCTACCCTGTCTTGATCGCTGAGCAGTCCAACTGCTGCGGTTGCAGCGTCTTCCATATCTCCTTCTTCATCGGCCATGGATCCCGAATAATCTAAAACGATTACCAGATCTATCGGCTTCCTCTCATCCACTCCCTCGACCTCCGGCATCCAAAAGGATCTCGGTGAGGAATAATGAGCTTTATCGGTGAAAGCTTCCACCTCTTCATCGTCGGTTTCATAAACGCCAGCATCGTCCGTATCTTGGTCAAGCGTGTATACATCGCTTCCGTCAGTGCTTCCACTCAAACTTTCGTCCCATTCTCCAACCACGTCGGTCTGGGCGTCCTCTCTATCGATGAAGTCCAAGGGGCCAGTACCGTCGATGTTCATCAACATCCTTTCATTATCCCAATCTTCAGTTCCTTCTTCCATATCATCGTGGAAGAAGTAAACGGGCTGTTTCACCGATGCCTGGTTGTGGAACTCCATCAGCTTATCTTCCCTGCTCTCTCCATCTTCAGCGATCTCCTTGGTTCTGCGGAGAGGGTCCACACGCACCCTTATATCTCGATAACCTCCGTGGTTCGGGCGCCACGTGATCTCCAGGGTGGCGGTACCAGGTTCTACCTCGAAATAAGTGCTGCCCTCTTCAGAAATTCTTTCGGAGCCTTCGATAAAGATGCTTTCCGCACCGATGTAATCTCCACCATCTTTTATCCTTATCAAAGCTGATGCTCCTCCGTAACCTAGGTTCTGTATATCCGCTCTTATCTCGTAGGAACGACCGGTGTGAGGTTCACCCGTGGTGAATTCTATATCGTGGTCTATGACCCTCAACTCCGTCCTCTCATCCCTTTTGCCGAGCTGCCACATAGTGGTGTAAACGAACTCATCCCTAGCATTTTCATGACCGAGATCTACTTCGCCCTCAGGCCAGTCTTCGTACTTCTCTTCATCCACCAACGGTCCGCTCACTCGGCTCAAGTTGGCGCCCATGTATACCACTTTTTTCAGACCATCATCGTATATCGAGGCGAGGTTGTTTCCTTCGCCGTCTTCAAACAAAACTTCTGCACCAGAGGTATCGAAGGTATCCAATTCTGCAGAGCCGTCGAGTTCGTACTCTAAACCATGCGATAGGTTATTGTCTTCCTGCCCGATCAATTCCGAAGATTCTTCTTCTCCTATAGAATCCGGATCAATACCCATCATGTCTTCAAGGAAATCGTTTCCCGATAGATCTTCGAGTATATGCTCTCCAATGAACATCACGTTTGCTCCGCTGTCCTGTTCCACATATTGCTCCAGATTATCCATATCTGCAGAGGTCAAAACTCGGCTCTCCCTTTCGCCGGTTATCCAGAACACGGCGTTGTATTCTGACATCGTATCGTAGTCGGGGCCGTCCTCTGGATCAGATCCAGACATCCCTACCTGATAATAATCATAATCTCTCCCTTTCTTGTGATCCAGCTGCTCAAAGGAGTCTATCACGTCAGCGGTGGCGTTGTGATCGTAAGCGGAAGATTCAGAAAGATCGGCGTCTACCACCAAAGTCGAATAATGAACGTTGATCTCTACCACGTCGTCGGTCACCTCTAAATCCTTATAAGTAATCTGGTTGTTCTCCTCGTTGACTTCATCGATCTCGTCGAAGTAGTCCGCATGGACTATGAATTCCTGCACACCCAAGTCTTCAGCCATCCATTTGAATGTAGTGGTGTTCGTACCTCCGTTTTTGGGCACATAGATAGCTTCACCCTCTTCGGGACTCAGCACTTCTTCCCCTTTATTCCGGACGCATCTCACATTAACGTAGAGGTCTTCGGGTCCGTTATTTCTCAAAGTCGCTGTGATCGTCACTTCGTCCATGTACATGGGAGCTTCGGGCTCTATGTCCTGAGAAGAGACCGCTACATCCACGCCTGTTCGGGTGGTCATAGAGGTCAACCATTCTATGACCTCTGATACCATATTCATCCTTTGGCCGGAATCCATCACGTTTTCGAACAGGAAGGAATTCACAGCGGTCCTTTCACCTTCGTTTTCTTCGTATCCCACCCCATAAATATCATTAGGACCAGGATTTATTAACGTATTATTGTCCTCCGCATCATCTTTAACATTCATGGGTAAATAATCCTCTCCAGGCTTGACGGTATAATTATAATCTCCATATGTACCGTTGTCCCCGCCAGGTTCGAGTACAGTTTCACTGCCTAAACCTTTATTATTTGTCTCAAATCCTTTGAAACCTAATTTAGGATATAAATGGGGAGAATAATCGGCTTCATCCAAGTTCGAACCGATCAGCCAGAATTCACCTTCATCGTCGACTATGAAATCGTGCACAGCCTCTTTTACAACATCGTTTCCTATATGGATTACATCGTCTTCAGTCTCGTCTTCAGTCCGATTCCCGGTCATCCAGATGATAACGCTGGACTCGTTGAGTTCTTTTCTGAATTCATCCGCATCGTCCGGTATATCATCTTCAGATCTGATAGTCCTCACCCTGTAATCAAGGTTCAATCCTCTGAGGGCGTTCTCCATAAGCCTTCCCTCACGGAGTTCATCACCGAGAGAATCCCTCACCAATGCTATATGAGGATCAACATGTACAGTCAACTCTCTCACGTTGTCCTCGGGCTTAACATCCTCTTCGGTTTCACCGCTCATATCTTCCTCTAGATGCAGGGTAGTGCTCACATTCACTTCGATATCGTGAGCACCGTGGTCTTCGAGGTCAAAATTTCCTCTTATACGGGTCGGCGCGGGACCAGGAGCAAAGGTAGTAACCCCCTCTTTCTTGACCTCTCCGTCGTCCTTTATCTCCCATTCAGCGGTGTAATTCATCCGTCCGTAGTTGTAGATGTTCCCGATCACAGTGAATTCGTCACCATGGGTAGGAGACCCTGGGCTGAAATCGATATCGCCGACAACAAGGTCTGGTTGATAAATATCAACGGTTTCTTCCCCTATATTCAGATTGGTATATTCTTCCGCTTTTTCGCTGCCCAGCTCCGCGATGATCCTCAGACTGTGTCTTCTTACCTCCGCACCGGATTGGATGGTCACGGTCTTGTTGAATAGGTTCCCTCTCAATCTCTCCAAAGTCACAGGCTCTTCTTCTTCAAATATATCTTTCCCAGGGATATCAGCCCTCACTTCGAGATCGTTCTCGTCTAGTTCTTCACTTACCGAGATATCAGCTCTTATATCTATCTCCTCGCCCGGTTCCGCATAATCCCTCCAATCATAGACGAACTTGATATCCATACGTTCTATAGACAAAGGTTCTTCCTCCAGATCTACAAGGGTGGAATCATAAACCACTCGGCCGTTTTCATCGTTCCGAACAACTATATCGATGTTCGAACTGGAGAGTACATCGCTGTGGCTCTCTTCTATCATCACTTTCTCCCCCGGCGACCACGGATCGTCTCCATCCAACACAACATCATCTTCATCGTAACGGTAAACCACGCCGTCCACAAAAAGTGCAAAGGTGAGCTGCTCCATCTGTAAAGATTCACCACTCTGGTGAGTTATGTTCACGTAAGCCTTATTCTCCGACCTTTCAAAAGTGGCATCAAGTTCAGCATGCTCTCTCTCTTCAGGCTGCTCAAGATTGTTCACCGCAGCGAACACGCTGGTGAACAGCACCACAGTGATGCTGAGAGTCAAAATAGTGCCCACGAGTTCAGAAACACCGCCTTCATCTTCTCTCAAACTTATGTTTAGGGGCATGTTTGAAAAACCTCCAACGTACAAAGAATATTACCTTTTCTAACGTATTTAAAGGTTGTCCGGTAATTTACATCGACAGATGGGAAAACACCCGCCGAAAAAAGGAAAAGTTTATTTTTAAGTAGATATATACCATACGGATAACTAGCTGCTCAAGTTAAGTAGGTGTAAATCATGGGAGATGAAGAAGGATATGGATCTGATGTTGGATTGTTAGAGAGAGCTCGGGGTTTTTTCAAAAAGAAGTCCATAACTCCCTCTGATAAGGTGGACGAACACCTGACGAGAAATCTGTCCGAATATATAGATGAGTATAGATTGGCTACGAGATCGGACCTCAAGGGAATAGACAAAAAAGTTGAAAAGTTCGTCGCCGAGACCTCAGAGATGAAAGAGTGGAAAGAGGAAACCAAAGAGAGGGTCCACGAGGACAGAGCCAGGATTGAGGAACTCGAAAAGAATTTGGGCATAGAAGGGGCATCAGAGGAGGGATCGTGATGGCCGCTTATTCCATCCTGCTGATAATACTGGTCATACTGATCATGTTGGCCATCTTCTTTTTCTTCAGACATCGTGCTCGAAAGAAGGCTTTGAAAGAGAAATACGGCAGGGTCCCGGGTCATACGGAACTATACTTCGAGGAATATTTCGAAGAGATGATCGACAGCTGGGACCTGGTGAGGAAAGAAGAGGTCGATGAATGGGTCGGTAAGATGGATGATAGAGTACAAGCGGTCTCTGAAGATATAGACGAACTACAATCTAAAAGGGAAAACATAGATGAACAACTCACGGCGGTGGAGAAAAGGATAGACAACCTTGAGATGAAAGAGAATAGGAGGTAAAAAGATAAAATGGCCGTAGCAGAGATCATATCTCAGAACTTCCTAGCGATCTTTTACACCATTGTGGTCATCATCATCCTAGCCATAATAGCCAAGGTGATAATAACTAGAGAGAAAGCGAAGGAGAGAAAAGAGCTCGCGGAGATGAGATTAAAATCCGAGAAGCTGGAGATGGAAAAGAAACAGAGGCACATTGATAAATTGAAGGAGGCCTCTATGGTGCTTAAAGATGAAGAAAAACAGAAAGTGGATAAGATCGAAAGAGATAAAGCCGTCTTGGCTAGAAGGTCCTTGGCTTTGATGAACGAGATGGAAGAGAGGATGCAGAGGTTGGAGAGAGGATCGGAGAACGCCAAATTGTTGAGGACTCTGCAGGATGTAAAAAAAGCTGAAAGAGAATTGTTTGGTAAGGAGGATTAGATATGACTGAATTCATGAACGAACATATGAAGAAAGGTTCGAACGCCCTGGATAGGGTAGAAGAATTCCTCTTCCCGGGAGATATAGAGATAGAAGGTACTGGATACCAGAGGAGTTTATTGGATAGAAGGGTAGAGAAATATCTAGATAAACACTTCGACGAGTACATAGAGGAGTTCAATCTTCTTAGAGAGATTGACCTGCACGTTTACGAGGAAAAGCTGGCACGCTGCGAAGAAGACGTAGAGGAGATAAGAGAGTTCCAAAAGGACGTGGATGACGAGATCGATTCCTTCAAAGCACGGTTGGATAGGATCGAAGAGGAACTGAAGTAGTTCCAGGAAGGTGTCTTCATTGAAAAAAACAGTCGTGAGTAAAAAACTTAAAAGGATCATCAACAGCTATATCCTTGCCCAGGATGAACCTCACGACGAGCAGAAACTCAGGCTGCTCCAGAGATACCTTTACACCAAAAATATCGGGAAAGTGGATTTGGATGTGCTGAAGAAATACATCGAAAGGCGCTTGAAGACTAAGGAGCGGAACAAAAAACTGAAAAAGATGGAAACAAAACTTTTCAAAAAAGATGAAGAAGCTAAAAAGATCAGGTATGGGTCTGGTTTCTGCCCGAACTGCGGCATGTACAAAGATTATCAAAAAGAGTGTCCATACTGCAACAAACTCGAATTGACTAGATAGGGAGATATAATATGAGATCAGTACTTTACTCGGAGATAAGGAGGAAAAAAGTCGATACCCCACTACAGAAAGGAAAAGCCAAGCTTGTAGAGGTCCTAGCTCTCAAAAAGGGTGGTTTCTGGCTGGCGGGAGAGGTGATGATAGAGTCGGGTCTGATCGATAAGAAGGGCAGGTTTTTCCCGGTTTCAGAGGTAACATATGCTGCCGAAGACAAGGTGATCAAGTTATCTAAACCGCTGAGCAAGGGCAGGAAATCGCCTTTAGATAAACACGAGATCTATCTTTCGCGGTTGGACGGGATCAGAGTAGAGACTTCCGAGGGAAAAGATATCGGTAGGATATATGATTTCGAGCTGTATACAGACATGGATCCCTGGAGAGTCTGGAAGATCATGGTGGATCCTTCTAGCTTGTCCCCTCTGAGAAGAAGGGTAAGGATTCCCACTAAGTCTGTCGAGGAAATAAATGATAAGAAGGTAGTGCTCGAAAAAGGATGGAAAGAAAGGTGAGAGATCGATATGGTAATCGAGATGTTGGTCATAGTGGTAGTGATCTTAGCTGTCTACTCTGTGATACTCAGCTATCTTTACTTCAAGAAAAGGGCAGAAGAGAAAAAGAGTCTAGCCCCTCCTGAGGGAAAGGTCGAATCCAAGATAAGAGAGACGAGAGAAAGATTGAGAAGGATCAGGTCTAAAAGATATTCCAACATAAAAATAGATATTGATGAGAGGAGATGAGCATGGAAGGTGTAAAACTCAAGGTGGAAAAAAGCAGCGTGAGTAAGAAGGGAAGGACAAGGTTGTGTCAAGAGGCGTTCGAAAGTTTGGGGCTGAAGCCAGGAGATGATATCGTGGTCTCTTCAGAGGAAAAGAGCATCACTCTAGCGGCCTTCACGGACGACATGGTAGAAGAAGACACTATCTACCTGAGAAAGGGCGACCTAAACAACTTAGAGGTTAAGGTCGGGGATAAAGTAATGGTTTCTCCTCACCAACCCCTCACCGACAAAGTGAAGAAAAAGATACCTTGGTCAAAAAAAGATAAAACGGGGTAAAACTTAAATCGATTGTTCGGTATAGCTAAAAACAGAAAAGGATGGTATCAAACCGGATGGGATGTCCCGATGTGCAGATATAGATTTGGAGATGGAAAGTGTTCTCACCCCAGCAACATGGCGCTGGAGTGCGTTGGAGAGGAAAAGTGTCAGCTGTCTCAAGACTCTTCTATCGAAGATAGCTCAGCGGATGATTATGGTGTAGTTGAACCTAGCGAGGACTCTGATCTTTCAGAACAGGAAAGATGTCCAAATACCAAAACGGGGATATACTGCAAAAAGTACGGTTACTTTCACTGTGCCGGCAAAGAGAACTGCGAAACGAGAGAAGATTACTTCAACCATCTGAAAGAGCATAAAGAAGAAGTGCAAAATATGGATATAGAGAAGCACCTGCGCGGTGAAGAGTAAAGCAAAATCAATCGACCGTCAGGTCCTCTCCTCCGTAGAAGGCGTCCTGTACCGCCGTGTAGATTTCTTCTATCCCGAACATCTCACGGCTGGAGACTGGAGTGATGCCTCTCTGAAGACCCATGTTCTGCAAGCTTTTGATGAGTTCTATACTCACTTGAGTTTCTACCGTAGCTCTTTCTCTGAGCGCCGTATCCAAACGCCAGAAATCTTTAGACCATTTTTTAACTTCCTCCACCTCCTCTTTCGTCAAAAGGTCCGCCTTAGAGAGCACCGGAAAATAAGGTATATCGAACCTGAACTGCGTGGTAGCGGCTAGGGTCATCAGCGAAACGAACCCGGAAGGCTGTTTTGATAGTACTGGATCGAACAGAAAGGTGATCAAAGATTTATCGCCCAACATGTTTACCATCTCACGACTCGCCTGTCTGAAAGTGAAGAGTTCCATCTGACCCGGCGTGTCTATCAGGAAGTAATGACATTCGAACTCTTCCATGACCCCCTTTATCTCGTCAGCTTTCATAGCTACCATGTCAGCCGAGACGATCTGGGCACCGTTGGGACCGAGCTCGTGTTCATCCATCACCTCGGGTAAAGACACCCAATCTCGCACGTCTATGTCCACCATATAAGGTAAGTCGTCAGCACCCGGATCCAGGTTCACCGTAACGGCCTGATAGCCGTGCTGATCCATCCAATCTTTGAACGCCTTGGTCAGTGTGGTCTTTCCCGATCCGGCAGTTCCAACAAAGTACAGATTAACGGCCATACCGAGAGCAAGGGCGGTGTGACAAAAAAGCTTTTTGGCTGGAGACCCTTTTCACCCGGGCAAGGTAGAGATCAGTACAGTTATCTGCTCACCTTCCTCCTCTTCCTCTTTCAACTCATCTAATCTCCTGATGCTATCCTTGAATATCTCGTTCACCTCTTCCATCTTCTCTTCCGTAAAGGGGACCTTCTTGAAAGAGACCCAGCCAACTTCCTGATCTATCTTCTCCTTCTCCTGGATGTACCTTATCCCACGATTGGCCATCCCCTTGATGGTACCCAAAGCAGCGAGCTTGTAATTCTTCTTTTCTTCGATGGTGAGGTCGTCCCAGACCTGCGAAGAATCCAGCCATTCTTCCTCGACGTCGTAGTACCTTTTCACGATGTTGCCCTCTGTTTCTTCTCTAGAAACATGTATCAAGCCCGCATCCAGTAATTGATGGACGTGATGGTGCGTGGTCTGAGGAGTTATACCGATCTCCTCGGCGAGCTCGCTTATGGTCCTCTCTTCTTCCAGCAAAAGAGCCATTATCTGCAGCCTGGAAGCGTTGGACAAGACTTTGATCTGATCTACACTCGGTTTCAGGTCCTCGGGCATGTTTGACACCGATAAGATACCATCTTAACGTACAAATACGGCCGAAATATTTAAATATTCCCCCTGTTCTATGTACAATTAAGACGTCATCTAAACGAGATGACAACACTAAAACGAAAAGGAGGAATAAACATGGTAAGAAAAATGAAATGTGAAGATGGAAGCAGCAGATGGGTGGTCTTGAACCCCGAAACGGCGTGGTACGCGGAAGAACCGCCACTGCCCACTTAGATTCGGGACCTACCCTTCTCTGAACCACAAAAAATCTCTTCCCTTATTTTTTACAAAGCGAACGACTCCTCAGAACTCATAGGGTTAATCATCGCCCGGAGGCTCATCTTTAGCGTGTCATCATCGAACCGTTCGTTATAGGGGCAAATCACAATTTTCCGACGGCCTCTTCTATCCGATCCATGGCCTCTTCTATATTTTCTTTTGAATTTGCAAACGATAAGCGAAGATGATTCTCCCCTCTATCACCGAAGGCGGTGCCGGGGGTCGTTGCCACCTTAGCCTCTCTAAGCAGGTACATCGACATCTCCATGGCCTCTTTATCGTACTCATATCTTGGGAAAGTATAGAAGGTGGATTCCGGTTTTTTACACTCAAAACCCTCTATCTCGCCCAATCTTTTCACTATTATCTCTCTTCTCTCCCGGTATTTATCCATCATCTCGTTCAACGCTTTTTTTGACTTTTCCTTCTCAACCATAGCTCTGTATGCGGCTTTCTGGGCGAAAGACGTGGCACAGGTTATAGAGTGAGTCTGGATCTTTGCTATGTTCTCTAACAGGTCTTCGGTACATGCCAGCCACCCTATACGCCATCCGGTCATCGCAAAAGCTTTAGAGAAACCGTTGACGGTTATGGTCCTCTCTCTCATACCGTCTAAAGAAGCCAAAGAGATGTGCTCGCCCTCAAAGATCAGTTTTTCATACACCTCGTCAGTCACCACTTTAATATCGTTGTCAACCGCCAGGTCTCTGATTATCTTTGCTTCCTCTTTGCTGAACGACATACCTGTAGGGTTACAGGGCGAGTTCAATATCATCATCTCAGTTCTTGAAGTGATAGCCTCTTTCATGGCTTCTTCATCTATGGAGAAATCGTCTTCCTGTAAGGGCACCCTACGGAGTATACCATCGGCGAATTTGACTATCGGTCCGTATGAGACCCATGCTGGATCAGGCAGTATCGCTTCGGCACCGTCATCCAAGTGGGCCAAAACGGACATGAATATAGCGTGTTTGGTCGGAGTGACGAGCACATTGTCGGAGGCAAAATCGAGATCGTTCTCCGTCCTCATATTTTCGGCGATAGCATCCCTGAGCTCCCTTATCCCTTTGGGCGGGGTATAATGGGTGAACCCTTGCTTCATCGCTTCGTAGGCGGCCTCTATGATGAAGTCCGGTGTGTCAAAGTCCGGCTCTCCGACCGCTAATGAGATTATGTCGCTTCCGGTGGCTTCCATATCGTCTGCCAGTTTGGAGATCCGCATGGTGGCGGAAAAAGAGACGTCTAACATCCTCTTAACGTGCTCATCCATATATTTTACCTCTTTTTTTATTTTTACCCCATGAGTTCCATCATGAGGGCTTTTTGAGCGTGTAAACGATTTTCCGCCTGATCGAAAACCACCGAGTGCGGGCCATCCATAACTTCACTAGTTATCTCCACGCCTCTGTGGGCGGGCAAACAGTGCATAACTATCACTTCGCTGTACGCCTCATCGACCAGTTCTTGATCGATCTGATATCCTTTGAAATCCCTTTTACGTCTATCGGCTTCCTCTTCATCCCCCATGGATATCCAAACATCGGTATAGATGATATCCGCGTCTTTCACCGCTTCTTTAGGTATCTCATGATGAGATATCTCAGTACCGTACTCCTCGCTCAGTTCCACCGCCTTCTCGAAGATCTTTTCGTCCGGCCGGTAATCTTTGGGTGTACAGGCGATCATATCCATACCAACAACTGGAGATCCCAGCAGCAGGGAATGGCAAACGTTGTTCCCGTCCCCCACATAGACCAACTTTTGATCGAAATCACCTTTGTTTTCTCTGATAGTCAGAAAATCAGCTAATATCTGACAGGGATGCTCTCTATCGTCTAGACCGCTGATGACCGGCACGGAAGAATTCTCGGCCAGCTCCATCATCATCTCGTGCTCAAAAGCTCGATACATGATACCGTCCACATACCTGCTGAGTACTTTAGCGGTATCGGCGATGGTTTCACCTCTGCCGAGCTGGAGGTCCTTTGGACTCAGATACAGAGCGTGTCCGCCGAGCTGGGTCATCCCCACCTCGAAAGATATCCTGGTCCTCGTACTCGGCTTTTCGAATATCATCGCCAGGCTTTTATCTTTCAAAGAACGGACAGACTCGCCGTTATTGTACTTCTTCTTCATCTCTCCTGCTCTTCTCAGTACCTCTTTCAGGTTTTTCTCAAGATCCAAGATAGAGATCACATTTTCCGTCATATATATCACCTAAATTTACCGTCAGTAAGTCTAGACATGAGGTCTACATACATCTCAGTGATCCTTTCAACCATCTCTTCCGAAAGTTCGGGGATGGGGGGATCTTCTTTTCCCTCCTTTTTAGCCTTCATCAGCTTTTCGTGGTAACCTATATCCTTATAATGCCGCTTGATGAACTCCCTGCTTTTCGGGGCGATATTGCCCTTTTCGTATTCACTCTTTACCCACCATCTGTCTTCATCTGCGGTCCCAAAGGTATCTACAACCATGGGTTCCCTGTTCTCGTCCATGGCGAACTCTTTTTTCCCCTTCACGTGGACAAGGTCGTTCTTCTCCACTTTTTCTTTTATCAGGCCGTCGATCTTGAAGACGCTGGCCTTTATCTCCTCGAATTCCTCTCCGGTCAATCCGGAAATAGAAAGGGCCTCTTTTTTTGTCAATCTCCGTTCATATCCTTCTAACTTCCCTCTCACCTCGAAAAAGGATTCCGGCAGTTTTTCCCCACGTTCAGGTTCTTGGTCGAATCCCAGTTCTTCGTGATCTATCTCTCCACGCTCGATCCTATCGTGGAGTGACCCGGTCACAAAATATCTAGTTATAAATTCCAGAGGGATCAAGAAATCGGTGGTATCCTCGTCGATGCTGTTATGATCCTCGATCACGTCAGTACTCCTGACCTCCATCCTCTTCTTTCCCTTTCTCTCTATGAAATGAGTATTTATCCCCAGTTCTTCCGTCTTCTCGAACCAGTAAGAAGACGTCTTACAGAGCGTTTCGCCCTTTCGAGGTATCTCGTTCGGCACCAACTTGTCGAAGACCGATATGGAATCAGTGAAAAAAAATTCCAATCTCTCCCCGCTTATCTCGTAGACTTCCTTGATCTTGCCCTTCCTTATCAGCTTTTTCATTTTTGACAGCACCAAGCGATTACCGGCTTACGATATGTAGTGTGTATTTAATATTTATGTATCTGTATCACTCGCTGATGACGGTCATCGATCTCAATCTTCTTTTTTAAGGTGGGTTTGGGCTTTTTTAAGGAGAGCTTTCGCATTCCTGAACGTGACTTTTTCTTTCGCTTCATCGTAGGGCAGCCACGTGGAGCCTTGATGTTCGATGGAGAGTTCCACGTCCTCTTTTTCTGTCTCTCCCAGCAGATAGATGACCTTTTTATGGGATAATTCACCTTTTTTCTTGTAGAAGTACTCTATCTCATCTTGGAAACCATCTTCGAGTTCCAGTTCATCCCTCGTGATACCGGTTTCTTCTTCCAATTCTCTGAGTGCCGCTTCCCTTGTGGTCTCCCCCTCCTCTATATGGCCCTTCGGAAAGTCCCAATGGCCCGCTGGGTAGTGAAGGAGGAGATACTTCCTGGGACTTTTGTCCCGATACACAAGGATACCTGCGGAGACTTCATCTATCATCTTATCCGTACAACGGTGGGTGTGCGGATTTCCTTTCCATGTCGCTCTGGGCCTTGTTGGCCTGGTCGACCATCTGGGCGTACTGTTCTTCCAACTGCTCGGCGCTTTCGAGTAGAGACTCTATCTCTATATCGATATCCCTGTACTCTGAAAACCTTTCCAACAGGGTCGCGGAGGCCCTCGGATCGGGCATGTTGGGGTTACCCTCCACCAGCATGCCTATACCTTGTATCTCCTTTTCATTGGCATGAAGCAACAGCGAACTCGATATGCCGGAGACAGCACCCCGGGAGATGACCTCGATGTCCAACTTTTCGGCCTCGGTCTTCGCAGAGTGCGAGCTCAATACACCCCATATCTTTTTCTCCTTTTCTTCTTCGTCACCGCCGCTCTTATCGGGTATACCGTCGAAGATGATCACCTCTTCAACTTCCCTATCCAAAGCGAAGTCTATTATCGTCTCGGCAAGGCTTGCCGTCAGGTTGGGAGGTATTATCATGTCGGACTTGACCAGCAAGAATTTTTCACCTGCGAAGAACCGAACGGGTCTTCTGGGGATGCCGTCAAATATCACCGCTGTGGGGGGGAATTCCTCACAATCTATAGAGGCCACCTGCTCCAGATCGAGCGTGTTGATCAGCTGTTCTGAAGCGATCCCTCCGATGAGGCCGGTACCTGGAAAACCTGCCACCAGTACATCATACTCCGGGATGTCCTCCTCCTCCAAGATGATATCGTAACTTATCTCGTTTTCATAGGTGAGCTTTTTTTTCGCCATGGTTATCACTATATATGCCCCTAATGTCGAACTCTTACTTTTTATTTTTGGCCTTTCCGAACCATAATTTTTTATCTTATCGGGTAAATAGCTTCGTGAATACGCAGGTGAAAATATGTCGTTGAAAGAAAAAGATGATCATCCCAGACTGCAGGTCGCATTAGACCTGATGAATCTGAAGAGAGCCCTGAGGATCGGCAGAGAAGCTGTAGATGGTGGAGTGGACTGGGTTGAAGCGGGCACTCCGCTGATAAAATCCGAAGGTATGAACGCTATACGAAGATTGAATGAAGAGTTCCCTCAGAAGAAGATCATCGCGGACATGAAGACAATGGACGTGGGCGGTGTAGAGGTCGAGATGGCCGCTAAAGCCGGGGCCGACGTCATCGGTATCTTGGGTGCAGGGGACGACGAGACCTTCAAAGAGGGCATAAGGTCCGCAGGTAACTACGACGCCGAGATATTGGCGGACCTTATCAGCGTGAAGGACCAAGTGAAAAGAGCGAAAGAAGTGACGGAACTGGGAGTCGACTACGTGGGAGTTCACGTGGGGGTGGATGCACAGATGAAAGGCATGGATCCGGGAGAACTGGTGGAAAAAGTCTCCGAAGCCACTTCACTCCCCCTAGCCGTAGCCGGCGGCCTCAACTCCGAAACGGCACCGAAGATGGTAGAAAAAGGAGCTGACATAATCATCGTGGGAGGAGCCATCATAAAAGCTAAAGACGTAAAAAAGTCTGCTGAAGACCTGAAAAGGGCCATAACCGAAGGAGTCAGCATCGAATCGGAAGTGAAGCAGAAGCGCACCCCTGAGGAGATCGAAGAGACCTTCAGAGAAGTCTCAACCCCCAACATATCCGATGCGATGCACAGGGAACCGTGCATGAAGGGTATAGGACCGATCTGCGCAGAGAACGAGAAGATAGTCGGTAGAGCCTTTACAGTCAGAACCGTAGATGGAGACTGGGCTAAACCCGTGGAAGCTATAGAAGAGGCCGACGAAGGCGACGTGATAGTGATAGATGCGGGCGGAGGAAAGACCGCGGTGTGGGGCGAACTAGCTTCCTGGTCCTCCGAGCAGGAAGGTATCGAAGCGGTGGTGATCGACGGCGCGGTAAGAGACGTCGACGACATAAGAGAGTTGGGCTTCCCAGTCTTTGCAAGGCACGCCGCATCGGATGCCGGCGACCCGAAGGGCTACGGAGCCCTGGAAGACGAGATCATATGCGGAGGTAGAGAAGTGAAACCGGGAGACTGGATAGTCGGAGACGACAGCGGCGTCATGGTGGTCCCGAAAGAAGAAGCTCTGCAGATCGCCAACAGAGCTCTAGACGTGATGGAGAGAGAGAACAGGATCAGGGAAGAGATAAAAGAAGGGAGGACGCTCTCCGTTGTCATGGAGCTGGAGAAGTGGGAGAAACAGAAGTAAGAGGTACAAATGATAATGAAGTAGTGGTCAAGGAAAAAACGAGATATATTCTGACGTTTTCCCGGTGGAAAGGGAGTTAGAATCTGATTGGATCGTCAAGAAGAAGGAAAAGGAAACGAAAAGGCGGAATATAGTGGAACTCGTAACTTTTTTAACTAAGTTACGAGCTCCACTGCTAGTCAATGACCATGAAAAAGTTAAAAAAGTTAGGTCATTGACTATAATTCAGAACTTCCTCACCGCTTCTTCATATCATCGGACCTCACGACTTCCACCCCGTGATCTTCGGCCCATCTTTTGACCCTCTTCCTTTCTTTGCCGCTGGTACTGCTCCTGTCGAAATAGACGTATTCAATATCGGGAGTCTTTTTCACCATCTCCTCGAAGCTTCGGCTGGTCAGATACTTCATGCCCCAACCCGGCACAATGTGACCTATGGCGGCCTTCCTTTCAAAGGCCAATCGGGTGAACCGAGGGGCGTAATGGCCTCCGCCTATACATATACACACCGCACCCACACCTTTACCCGCTTCACCTCTCACCGAACCGCTCATGACCGTCCTGGCGATGGCTTCACCGGCACTCTCGTCTTTCCACGAACTCTCGTCGCTGCCGATCTCGATGTAGTATGCGGGGGTCTCCAGATAAGGTCCGTGATGGGTCGCCTCCAGTGATACCTGGTAGTCATCGTATATACCTTCCTCTTTGGCCTTCTTCTTCAATCCCAGCAGGGCTGAAGTCATGTTGTGCGGCGAGCAGGGCACCAGCTTTCCTTCTTTTCCCCCATATTTTGCCCCGCCGTAGTTGCCTATAGGATGTACGGTCAAAGAATGAACACCGGCTTCTGAGGAATGTTTGGAGATGAAAACCACCTCGTCGAACTCCACATCTAGAAGCTCTGCAACATCTTTATCCAGGTCATCACAGTAGATATGGTGTTTGTTCACGATGACGATGTGATCCGTCCCCTCTTCCGTCTTCTTCTTGTACACAGGGTTGTCTCGGAACTCTTCTATCTCGGTCCAATCTTTTTTCAAAAGCTGCGACAGTATATTCTGGCTGGCTTTATCCTGTTTGGAGGATACGATCAATCTCATGGTGAAAGTTAAAGGGTGCGTTTAGATATATTTTTTGATAAAGAATTTATAGTGATAAACAATTAGAGGAGCGATGGGCGAACTAGATCGGGCCTTCGAGGAATTGAAGGACGAGATGGACGATATATTCGAACGAACTCCCAAG
The DNA here is from genome assembly GCA_046537845.1 of Candidatus Aenigmatarchaeota archaeon. Taxonomy (GTDB): domain Archaea; phylum Thermoplasmatota; class Thermoplasmata; order Halarchaeoplasmatales; family Halarchaeoplasmataceae; genus Natronoplasma. The sequence goes on along the minus strand of JBKHKA010000002.1, from coordinate 46,269 downwards.
TCCGCCGATGACTTGGAACATCTACCACTTTTCGCCATACTGATGGTAGTTGGAGCCTACGTGGCTATAGGTATCGGCATCTTCCACTTCGTCCTCTCCATCCTGAGAGACTTCGATCCGGTCCTCATATTTCAACTGATCATCAACGTGACTTTCGGTTTCGGTCTTCTGGTATGTTACCTCCGGGTGAAAGATAAGATGGAGAGGATAAGATGGGGGGTTCTAGCTGTCGTTTTCTCCCTTATCTTGATAGTTCTAGGCGGTATAGTGGGGGCACTAGGGGGCATCATAGGCGTCTTCGGAGGTGCCCTCGCTCTTCTCGCGGCGTTAGACGGTGAATGGGAAGTTTAATATCCTACCTTCCCAATCAACCTCCACGGTGGGCAAATGGAAGAAAAAAAAGCAAAGGTATCCAGCCTAATTTCAGACCTGATGAAGATCTCGGCCGAAAGCTCTCCCAAAGCCACTGAGGATTTTCTTACGGTCGTGGTTCTAGATGGGGGGGAAATCGAGATACTGGCCGAGGAGATGTTTCAATTATCGGACGAGTTCGACGACGAGAGTTACAGCGAAGAGGGTGAATTCATCGAATCTTCGGACGAAGTGATCCTCGTGGGGTTGGAAGATCATCCTCCCCTGGATATAGACTGTCGGGCATGCGGTTACGAGAGCTGTGATGATTTCTCCGAGGCGGAAGAGACCGAGGATATATTCAAGGGTCCAAACTGTATATTCAGAGTCTTGGATCTCGGCATGGCTTTGGGGAACGCCGCGAACACATCTGAGATGCATCATCTCGATCCTACGCTGTCGATAAGAGGAGGTCTAGCCGCTAAACATCTCGGGCTGATCGATTCAAGGGTATGTTTGGCCGTGACGGCGAACCACACAAAAGAGAAAAATTACTACAAACCCTGATCCGGGATCAGATCCATTCTCTCTCCGAGGTAAGTGCCGTCGAGCAGATACAGTTTTTCTTCGGAAAACTCATTGTTCGTGAGGAAAGGACCCAGGTATGGATCTTCTAGCACGTTCACGGTGGTCCCGCCCAATAGACGATTGAAGTGCGGCATCACCACCGCTTCACCTTCATCATACTTTAACCGGATCCAGCATTCTTTCTTTTGTTTGTTTTTGAAGCTATCGAACAGAGCTACAGCGGGGTGTACATGGGCCAAGACCAACTGTCCCGTAGAGAGCACCTCTTTAGAAGGTACAGCGTGGCCGTGGAAGAACCCAACTTCATCCAAAGCTACTCCACTGGTTTCATGGATAAAAACATCGGAAGGAACATACCTCTCGATACTCCCATCGTGATTACCTGGGATCAGATGCACCTCATCCACCATCGTCAACCATTCATCTACCGCCTTGGGTATGTCCCTGTACTCCTGCCAACTCCCCTGCGGGATGTTGTGTTTCAGGTCTCCGTTGATTATTAACCTCTCAGCATCCTCTCTCTCCAACACTGTAGATATCGAAGAGATCATCTTGTCCGTCTGATCTGGTATGTTTATGCCTTTTTCCTCGAGCTCCCTTTCATATCCTATGTGTAGGTCAGCGACCACTAACGTTCTATCGATCTTAAGTATCCGCTCGTTCCAGATCGGCTCCATCCTTTTTCTTTTCTCCACACGCTTTTCAGAGGTTCGATAAGTACCTTTCTATCTCCCACTTAGTGACCTGCTTTCTATATTCTCTCCATTCCTCTTTTTTGTTGTGAAGGAAGTGCTGAAAAGTGTGTTCACCGAGTACTTCTTTCATGAAATCACTCTCTTCCATCAGGGATAAAGCATGCCCTAGATTTGTCGGTAGAGGTTCTATTCCTTTTTCCTTTCGCTCCTCCTTGCTCATAGAAAATATATCCTCTTCGACAGGGTCAGTAGGGTCTAGCTTTTCTTCGATGCCTTTCAATCCAGCAGCTAAAAGCGAGGCGAACTGTAGATAGGGATTACCCGCGGGGTCTGGATTCCGGATCTCTATCCTCGTTCCCCTCTTCCTCCCGGCGGGGATCCTGGCGAGAACACTCCTGTTCAGATGAGCCCAAGAGATGTACACCGGGGCTTCATATCCCGGTATCAATCTTTTGTAGGAGTTCACCCAAGAATTCTGTACCGCACACATCTCTTTGGCGTACTTCATAAGACCTCCTAAGTAATATAGGAGGGTCTCACTCAGACCATCTGGGGCCTCAGGGTCGTAGAAATGATTTTTATCTTCTCCAAGCAGACTCTGATGGATGTGCATACCGGTGCCGTTAACCTCCGCTATAGGTTTTGGCATGAAAGTCGCGTGAAGCCCGTTCAACTTGGCTACCGTCTTAATAGCGTGTTTAAGCGTCATTATCTGGTCCGCTATGGTCAAAGCGTCGTTGAACCTCAGGTCTATCTCGTGCTGTCCCGCGGCTCCCTCGTGATGTGATGCTTCGACTTCAAAACCCATCTCTTTGAAGTAAAGGTTCGCCTCCTTTCGGACCTTGTCCGCTCTATCTAGCGGCATCAAGTCGAAATATCCTCCTTCATCGTCCGGTACTGTCATTGGATCGCCGTTCTCATCGGTTTTAAAGAGGAAGAACTCGTATTCCGGGCCGACATTGAACTCGTAACCCATCTCTTCCGCTTTTTTCATCTGTCTCTGCAATATGTAGCGTGGGTCTCCCTCGAACCTTTCCCCCTCAGAGGTGTAGATATCACATATGAGTCTACCTGTTTTTATATCGTCCTCGATCCAGGGAAAGATGAGAAAAGTATCTAGATCGGGATGAGCTCTAAGGTCCGATTCCTCTATGGTGGCGTATCCCATTATCGAAGAACCGTCGAAAAGGACCCCGTTGTCTATGGACCGTTCAAGATGAGAGGCGGGTATCGAGACCGATTTTACACCGCCCAGTATATCCATGAACTGCATCTCTACGAACTTCACATCTTTCTCGTCTACCTCTTGGAGTAGTTCATCCTTATCCAAACTATCACCTTACGACCACGATAGACCACAACTTTTCCCACATATATAAAAATACGGCCTACCCTTCGAAAACAGCCTATATTTATATAAGTCTCCTGCTTTTTAGATTCTTATGCGACCCATTGGGCCGATCACTTCGGGAGACCTGATAGGTTTACTTTCGGTCTATCTTTACGTGGGCGCCCTTTTGCTCATATCCCGCAAACGTTTTGAGGAACGGCCCTTCCTTGGGAGGAAGTTCCTGCACCTTATGGCGGGCAACATAATATTCCTGCTCCCTCTATTTGAAACCAAAATTGCCATGGTGTTGTTAGCGGCCTTTCCCTTCGTGATACTCACTTTTCTGATCAGTTCCCGCTCACCTTTCGACATCGTGGATCCCTTGACTGAAAAGGGACACGGCATGGGGCTGTTTTACTACGCCGTCGCATGGACCATCCTGGCTTTCTTTTTCTTCCAGAGGGCGGAGATCATAGCCATAGGTATCGCGGCCATGTCATACGGCGACGGTACGGCCGGGTTCATCGGCCAAAGGTTCGGAAAACATGAATACAGCTTCAGAGGTTCTAAGAAGAGTCTCGAAGGCTCTTTAGCCATGATGGCCACCACGACTCTAAGTATACCCCTGGTCCTGCTTTACTTCAACGCAGCTTTACCGTCCTGGTACCTGATGTTAATCGTCGCTTTTTTCGCCACCGCTGCGGAAGCTCTCGTGGGCAGAGGTTACGACAACTTAACGATAGCTCTGATAACTGCGATAATTTATTATACCACGGTTCATTCAGTTATATAAGATGAGATTTATAGTTATCGACGGTCTGGACGGTGCGGGTAAAGACACCCACGCGTCTATTATAAAACAGAGATACGAAGAGGAGGGGGAAAAAGTGGTAGTACGCTCTCACCCTTCTCTAGATAATATATTCGGGAAAAAAGCGAAGAGTGCACTCCTCAACGGGGGAAGGTTATCCAGACCTAAAGCTACTTTTTATTATACTATAGATGTCATCAATTCACTCTTGAATTATTATGGGAAGGCGGATACCGTGATCTTCGTTAGGTATCTCGGTGGAGTAGCTTATTTTCCTGAACCTGTAGCCAAAAGGCTTTACAAGATGCTTTCAAAAATATTTCCTACCTCGAGCTATATGTTCTTTTTAGATGTGGATCCTGAAGAAGCTCTGAAGAGGGTGGAAAAAAGAAAGAAAACTGAGATATTCGAAAACGAAGAAGACCTTAAAAAGGTCAAAAAAAGGGCCTTGTCGATCATGGACGGGTGGCATATTGTAAATACATCCCGGCCCATCGAGGAAGCTCAAAGAGAGATCGAGGCTATATTAGATGAAGAAGATAAGAAAAAATAAAAGTAAAAGCGATCATTAACCTTTCATCGTTACCATGACTTCAATAATACTGGACACCAACGCTCTGTTGATGCCGTTCCAATTCAGTCTCAACATCGACCGGGAGATAGAAAGATTGTTCGGGGATGTCAGCTCGAAGGTCTATGTGCCCTCTTCAGTCATACGGGAGTTGAAAGGCCTCGGTAAAAAAGGAGCTTTGAAGTTGAGCGAGAAGTACAAAAAGATCGATGTGGAAAAAAGAGGTGACGACGGCGTTTTAGAGGCCGCCGAAAGATTAGAGGGCGTGATAGTGACCAATGACAAAGAGCTGAAAAAAAGAGCTCTGAAGAAGAAGATACCCGTTGCGTATCTGCGCTCAAGGTCTCATCTAGAGTTGGCGGGAGAAGATTGGCTTTTCACGAAAAGAGGTGAAAAAGACGAACTAGAGCTCCAGGGTGAAGTCGCGTCAGGAGTAAAAGAGGGTCAGTATTTCCTCGGCTTGGAAGGATACAAAGACCGCTTCAAAGATAAATTCGGTTTCGAGCCCTTCGAGGGAACGTTGAACGTTGAAGTGAAAGGTGAAGATAGGCAAAAGTACGAGGTCTTGAAAGATGAGCGCGGTAAGACAATAGAAAGCTTTGTGGAAGACGGGAAAAGGTTCGGCTCCGTGGAATGTTTCCCATGTACCATCGAAAAGAAAGATGGGGATGAGAAAATAGGTTCCAACACACTGCTGATAGTGCCGGAGAAAACAAGATACGATAAGGTGGTAGAGATAGTTTCAGAGTACGAGCTCAGGAAAAAGATGGACCTGAAGGACGGAGACGAAGTGAGAGTGCGTATATCATTAGGGTCAGAAAAAGATTGACTCGTTAAATCGTCAAAAATTATTTTCAACGTACTCTAAGACCGATTCGAAAAGCAGCCTTCCATCTCCCCGGCTGTTCTCCAATCCCTTTCTCGTCCAATCCGGATTCGTGTAGGGATCGAATACCCTTTCTGGATGAGGCATCAATCCCAAAACGTTGCCGTCAGGATTGCAGATCCCAGCGATATGATCCAAAGAGCCGTTCGGATCCCACGGATATCTTGGTTCTGAGCCGTCCGGTGTGGTATAGCGGAAGACGATCTGGTCGTTATCTTTTAGTTCCTGGAGAGCTACTTCTTCACTCAGAACGAATTTATCTTCACTCAGAACGAATTTACCTTCTTTATGAGCGGACGGATAGAGCACGGTCTCTTTTTCCTCGTAGTTACGGGTGAAAACGCAGTTGGTGTTGTCCTCCACCTCGAGCAGGGTGGGCCTACATTCAAATTTGTTGCTGTCGTTGGTCTCTAAAGCGGCTTTCGGTACATTGCTCATGATCTCATCTTTCCCGGGCAGCACTCCAATCTCCACCAATATCTGAAAGCCGTTGCAGACTCCCAAAACCGGTTTTCCCGCCTCCACGAAACTTTTGAGCTCCTCACCTAGAGCGCTTTTGATCCTCGCACCGAATATGGCGCCGGCCCTTATGTAGTCCCCGGCGGAAAATCCCCCCGGTATCATCACGATATCATATTCTTTCAGCGACCTCTCTTCTTCCTCGTCCACTTCCTTCGATAGGAGCTGTTTCAGATGGACCTTTTCGGCCTGTGCCCCTAACCGCTTGAATGCCAGGTGAGACTCTTCTTCACAGTTCGTGCCCTCGATGCGCAGGACCGCAGCCTTTATATCTTCCCGCTTCAAGTTGATCTCCGATACACAGGATAAGTAGTTTCTAATAATATTTTCCATCGGATGTGTTCAGCGCAGGCAGAAACTATTTATTGGTAATACCAATTCACATTTCTATCCCAATGGGGCCGTGGGGTAGCTTGGTCGATCCTTCGGGCTTTGGGAGCCTGGTACCCGAATTCAAATTTCGGCGGCCCCACCATTCCTTTCTAAAAAGAGTAATGATCTTCTTCCAGCTCTTTTAACTTCTCTTTTACTTTCTCAATGTCTGGGACGTCCTCTTCGACCCTCTTCATTTCTGCTTTCCTCTCTTCTAGTATCTCGTCAGGTCTCTTCGGTGCTTCAAAAACACCGAACTGTTGGCCTCTTTTCTCGATCATCTTGAATTCGTCTCTTTTCTCCTGCAGCCTCTCTCTTATCTCGTCGATCTTCTGTAAATCCTCTTCAGATACGTCTTCGATCACTTCAGCGGGTTGACCCAGCACGAGTTTTCCATCGGGCACTTCCATTCCTTCTGGTACAATTGCATCCGTACCTACGATGGCACCTTTCTCCACTTCAGCTCCTTCCATCACCACCGCGTCCATACCGACAAGAGACCCTTCTCCGATCTCGCATCCCCTCAACCTGGCACCGTGTGCGATGAAAGCATCCTTTCCGATGGAAGCGGGATTTTCTTTTGTGGACCTTACAGACGACTTGTTCATCATTATGGAACCGTCTCCGATGGTCACATCAGATTCCTCGCCCTCTATCAGAGAGCCAGGAAACAAAAAAGCGTTCTCTCCGATCTCGACCTCGCCCACTATCCTGGCGGTCGGGTCCAAGAAGGCAGAATCTTCTTCTTTACCGGGTAAGAACTCTTCCAACTCTTCTGTCATATTTCCTCGTAAAAGGGAATAAGTCTAAAAAGATTGTGGTTGGAAAAGGTCAGATCTCGAATTCCGAAGCTATATCTTTGATCTCGTCGTTGATCTCCTCTTCATATTCCATCTTCAACACTTCTGCTAGAAACTTCACGTGCAGCAAGGAAAAAAAGTCCATATCAAGATTTCCTTCCAAAGAGTCCATCATCGTCTGCGTGACTTCTCTTTCCAAATTTTGGAGTATCTCAGTCAATCTTTCCACCATCTCCTCCTTTTGATAACATTTCATCCCAATCTCATCCAGCACGTCTAAACATCTCTCGATCCTTTCTTCGTTCCAATCCATCCCCAGGGCGTAAGGGGTTTCATCACCGAGAGGTTCAGGCGTCAATAAAAACCACTTCGCCGTCCTTCCGTAGATCTTCTCGGGGATATGGTGCTGCTTCCTTTCACCTTTTACCTCTACGAATCCGGAGTCCTGCAATTTTTTGACATGCCTGTAGATGGTAGACTGATCTTTGCCTAAAGCCTCTGATATCTGTGATATGGCCATCTCTTTGACCCGCAGAAGCTCCAGTATCTGGTTTCTAGTTCCCTCGAGGCCCACTTTCAGTGCAGCGGGATCCTCGATGAGCCGGATCTCCTCTTTCATCTTATTTTCACATGCTTATATGCTATATTTGTATAATATTAACGACCTCAATTTATTTATAAATTTGGGCCGTCTAGAGCACACTAGACGATTTCATTCACATCTTCAACCCTCATCCACATCTATTTCTACTTCCTCCCCTTCCTCGTTCTCCTCAGTTATCTTCTTTATCTTCCCCTCGGCTTCTTCCAACTTCTCATCGCAGTGCTCTATGAGCGCCATACCCTGCTGGTAGAGCTCGATAGCTTTTTCCAGCGGTACCTTGTTCCTCTCCAGCCTTTCATTTATTCGCTCCAGCCTTTCCAGTGCTTCTTTGAAGCCGAGTTCTTCGATATCTATCTCCTCTACATTTTTAAATCTTTCTGACATCTTTTAACCTCCTTCGTCTTCGCTTCTACCTCACCATCTTTCATATTTATATCGATGAGTTGATCAACGTCAACATCCTCCACACTGGTTACCGCTTCTCCATCTTTATCCATGACGATCGAATAACCGCGGTCCATGGTTTGAAGAGGACCAAGGGCTTTCAACCTCTCTTGTTGGGTAGTCAATTTATGTCGGTTGGTCTCGATGTACCGCTTTATATTCAGATTCAATTTCCTTAGATTATCGTCTACCCTCTGATACCTGTCTTCAAGCAGTATCGCTGGATCTCTAAAGACGGGTCTCTCCCGGACATTTTTCAGCTTTTCCCTGGTCTCTCTGACTATATTCTGCACGGCCGTGGTAGCCCTTCTTCTCTGAAGCTCCAAACGCTGTTTCAACTCGGATTTGATCGGGACCACCGATTCAGCCGCACCCGTAGGAGTTGGTGCTCTTCTGTCGGCCACAAAATCCGATATCAAGAAATCCGTCTCGTGACCGACCGCCGAAACAATGGGTGTCTCCGCTTCGAAGATCGCCCTCGCCACTTTTTCCTCGTTGAAACACCAGAGGTCCTCGATAGATCCTCCGCCTCTCCCCACTATGATAACGTCTAGGTCCTGCCTGTCCAATAATTCTAACGAAGCAACGATGCTCTCGGCGGCTTCCTCTCCCTGTACAAGAGCCGGGGCCAGCACTATATCAATGTTCTCATAACGCTGCCGCAACGTAGTAACCATATCTCTTAAAGCCGCACCTTCCTCTGAGGTCACGATACCAACACTTTCAGGCAGGAAGGGCAGATCCTTTTTATATTCGTCATCGAAAAGCCCTTCCTCTTCAAGCCTTTCCTTCAGCTGCTCATAGGCGAGGTAAAGTTTACCTATCCCACCCACCATCATCTCCTTAACTATCAATTGATACTGACCACGCGGTATATAGAGGCCCACATCGCCTCGGCACAGGACCTCCATACCCTCCTCGGGTTCGAATTCTATCCTCTTATTGTCCGAGTAAAACATCACGCTGTTGAGTTCGCTCTTCTCGTCTTTCAAAACGAAATACATGTGTTTGCTGTTGTAGTGTTTGAAGTTTGATATCTCACCCTTCACCCACACGTTCTGTATCTCGTCCTCTCTTTTCAACAGCGATTTAACGTAAAGGTTTAGGTCTGTAACGGAATATATCTTCCTATCGGGTTTTTCCTTACCTTCTTTGTCCACCTTCATCTTCCTTCTCATCTCCATATTTTCAAGAGAGTATATATAGTTGTGGCGGGGAGAGAGGTAAGCGAAAATTGTCGAGGTGTATCTTCTCCTCTGGACCATCAATAAAGTACTAATACCGTGTCCAAGCTTGGATGTCTGAGATGGATAATGAGTGTGCACTGACAGGGACACCCGGCGTGGGGAAAACGACCGTTTCGGAGCTGTTGAAAGAAGAGGGCTATGAAGTTTTAGACCTGAATCGATTCATCAGGGAAAAAGACCTTTTGGAGGATGAAGACGCTGAGCGTGGGAGCTTTAACGTCGATACAAAACGGTTGAGAGAAGTGTTCCTAGAAGAAGGACTAGAACACGATATAGTCGAAGGGCACCTCTCCCATCATCTCAAATTGTCCCCCACGATAGTGCTCAGATGTTCACCTACCGAGTTGAAGAAGAGGATGAAAGAGAAGGGATGGTCCGGAAGAAAAGTGCAGGAGAACGCGGAAGCTGAAGCTCTTGACGTGATACTGGTGGAGGCTTTAGAGGCCTGTGACGAGGTCTACGAGGTGGATACCACCGAAAGGACACCCCAAGAAGTCGCGGATCGTGTGAAAGACATATTCAAGGGTGAAACAGAAAACTATATACCCGGCTCCATAGATTGGGCGGAAGAGTACCTAGATAAACTTTAGAGAGGGGATAGATTTTATTACTTCTTTCTATTAAACGAACGATGGTGTTGAACAAGTACCGGAAACAGGCAGACGTCCTTTTAGAACCCACTGCGGAGAAGATGAGTTCCATCGATCCGAACCTGATATCTTTGTTGTCCCTCGTCTCAGCATTCATCGCCGGCCTGTTCTTTTATCTTTATTCACCCGACAGAGCCCTTTACGTACTCCTCGGCGGTATATTCGTTTTATTGAATTCGATATTCGACGCCCTTGACGGGAAGATAGCGAAACTCACCGGAAAAGATTCTTTGAGAGGCGACTTTTTGGACCACACGATAGATCGTTACGCGGACATATTCATCATAGGCGGTATTGTTTTGGGACCTCTAGTCAAGACTTGGATAGGTATCTTCGCACTAGTGGGTGTCTTGATGACTTCCTACATGGGGACCCAGGCCGATGCCGTGGGCGTTTCAAGGGATTATGGAGGCATAGCCGGTAGAGCCGAGAGACTGGTATTATTGATACTGATCTCTTTCCTTTTCTTTTTCCTGAAGGATACGGCTTTGGTCTATCACCATGTTTTGGGAGAAAGGCTCGATCTCTTCGATTTTCTGATGATCTGGTTCGCGATATCGGGCAACCTGACCGCTGTATACCGGGGTATGAACACTTGGTCATCCTTGAGCAAAAAAAAGAAATGATCTTCATCCCTCTTCTTCATCCTCTTCCGACTCCTCACCTTTCTTCTTTTTGAAGGAATAATAGGTCAACGGGTGGTTCATCCATTCCTGCTCGCACAGCGAATCTGGATCGAAGCAGATGCCGTTGGTCTTCATGAGAGCACAGCCGGGTGGTGAATACTCGGTACCGGATATCTCGCCGATGATGTGTTCTATCTGGTAAGAAGCCATTTCTCTGTCAAAATCTGGAGCATCCTGGAAGTAAGAGATTATCTCTTCCTCGGAAAGACCGACCTTTTTCAGGAAAGCCGTCATCGCGAATCTAGCCTCGTGGGAAAGGTTTTGACCTTCTTTTTGTGAAGTGAGCAGTCTCTTGATACAGGGCGGAAACAACTCGTCCTCCACCTTACCCAGATCTATATCCTTGATCTCGGTCCTTGTCTCTTCCAGGACCTCTTTTATCTCCTCGATGTGCTTATCTAGATTCTTTATTATGATATCAGAGACCGGCACGGGCAGACCTTCCTGGACTAAAGAGAATATCCTTTCTTTCATCAATCGGATCAATCTCTTCCTTCCGAGGTATACTTTCCCCTTCCTCAGATCCTGGTTGACCAGTTTCCACTCCGGGGACCTCAACCGCTCCGTAGCTTCCAAAAAGTCTGCGAAGAAAACCGTGAACTTTTCTTCATCATCCTCTTCTTCTTTCTCTGCCTTTATATCTAATTCTCCGGCGATGCTCAAAAGTTTATCATCGTCGTTCTCACGCTCCAATTCGCTGACGACCCTCTCGGCTTCTCCTAGACTATAACGCCTCGATAAAAAGTTATCAGAGATGGATGAAACGAGCATCCGTGATATGGGATAAGAGAAGAGTTCGTTCTCCCGCTCTATCTCTCCTCTCATACTTTTTATCTTGACCTGTTTATCGTTAAGGGCTTCGATGACCCGCTCCTTACCACGTCTTCTCACCGGTCCCCAGCCGTCTTCTTCCAGCAGCTCCTCCAACGAGGGTGCTTCTTCCTTGATGTATTTCTTGGCGTCGCTCAAAAATGGATAGCGAGCCATATCTACCAGCGACCAACTACGGTCTTCCGATCCTAGCGCCATTAGCTGTCTCACTCCATATCGAAGAAAGAGGTACTTAATCATTTTCTTATCTTCTCTTTCAAATGACAAAGTTTTAATCTTTTCAGCATTTTACACCTTGAAAGTGATATCATGATAACGATAGAATCTATAAAAGCTAGAGAAGTGTTGGATTCGAGGGGAAATCCCACCGTGAAGGCCGTTGTGGAGACTCCCTACGGTACGGGAAAAGCAGCGGTGCCCTCGGGTGCTTCAACCGGAAAACACGAAGCTCTAGAGCTCCGTGACGGAGGAAAGAGATACGGGGGAAAGGGGGTCAAAAAAGCCATAGAAAACATAAAAGATACCATCTCCCCTGAGCTTTTGGGTGAAGATGTAACCGGACAGGCGGAGATAGACAGAAAGATGATAGAACTGGATGGAACCGAAGACAAGAGTGAACTGGGTGCCAATGCCATCTTAGCTGTCTCTCTAGCCACTGCACGAGCTGCCGCGGATACCTTTGACTTACCACTTTACAGGTACTTAGGAAGAGTGAACGACGTCACTCTTCCCGTCCCATTCATGAACGTCCTTAACGGGGGAGAACACGCCGGAAACGACTTAGATATTCAAGAGTATATGATCGCTCCCACGGACGCAAAGGATTTCAGCGAAGCGCTCAGGATAGGAACGGAAGTGTATCATTCTTTGGGAGATATAATCGAAGACAGATTCGGGCCCGCCGCAACCAACCTGGGAGACGAAGGTGGATATGCACCTCCATTGAGCGATCCAACAGAACCTTTCGAATTGATCTTGGATGCCGTGGAAGAATGTGGATATTCCGACGAGATAGACCTCGCAATAGATACGGCCGCCAGCGAGTTCAAAACTCCTCAAGGATACGAATCCGGAGGAGACGTATTATCCTCTGAAGAGATGATCCAGTTCTATGAGGAGATGGTGGAGAACTATCCTTTGATCTCCATAGAAGATCCACTCGGTGAAGAGGACCAGGAGGGTTTTGTCGAGATCACTGAGAGACTCGCTGACCAAGTTCAGATCGTAGGTGACGACTACTTCGTGAGTGATCCAAAGCTGATACAGAAGGGTATAGAAGACGGGGCATGCAACGCCGTATTGTTGAAGGTCAATCAGATCGGTTCTTTGACGGAAGCTATGGATGCCGCTTCTCTCGCTTTGAGAAACAGCTATAACGTCATGGTCTCCCACCGCTCCGGCGAGACCTCCGATCCATTCATAGCGGACCTTTCAGTGGCGATCTCATCGCAGCAGATAAAAACTGGTGCTCCGGCGAGAGGAGAAAGGACCTCCAAGTACAACAGGCTTTTAGAGATAGAAGAAGAATTAGCCGAGATCTCTAAATACGGGTTCTGAGATCAAAATCAGTCGCCTACCATCAAGAACGGTACTTCGCTTTCCGCGATGAGTTCCTTCTCTATGCTGCTCAAAGCGAAACTGGGTATCAGGTGTCGAAGTTTGTACAATAATCCGCTCCTGCCCCTGCTCCCCACGATAAAATCGAACTCGCTGGACTTCTCCAATATCTTTTGGTCCGAAGCCCCTTTTTCGATCTGGAGTTCATAATCCACCCCTGCCTTCTCCGCTCTTTTTTTGATCCTTCGGGAAGCGGTCCCGGGGTTCTCTTTTCCGATATGATATGTGGTCAGACTGGCTCCGAAGTATTCAGCTAATTCCAGCGCCATCATGGTGGCAGCGACAGAATAGGAGCTAAAAGTCGTAGGATTGAAGATCTTTTCCGGTATTTTAGGGGCACACTCACAGGAGAAAACTAGGGAGGGGATGCTGGTGACTTGGAGTGAATGCATCGCGGTCTCTCCTATGTGGACTCTCTGTGCGCCCGTTTTCGAGTGTGTAGCCATGACCAGCACGTCTATGTCGTTCTCCTCGATATACTTCATTATCTCCTTGGAGGGAGTACCCTTGGGCATGACCTTCTTAACATCTTCTATCCCCATCCTGTTCAGGATCTTTTCCCCGTTCTCCAGCGCATCCTGAGATATCTCCGTCATCTTTGAGTGCATTATCTCCGTTTGAGGTATGCTCCCGTCGCTGGTATTTAACACGTTTATGAGGTGGTAATCCGCATATTGAAAGAGGGTCGCGGTGTACTCTATAGAGTTCCTCATCAAGGGTGAGTTGTCAGTCGCTATCAGTATTTTCTCGAACATGTCTTCTTCAAACGAGTAATCGCAAAGAGCGGTATATAATTTTTCTCCTATTAAAAATTCGCAGATAACAAATCTAACAATCAACCCTAAAATATAAAAAGGAGTTTACGAATTTAGAAAATGATATATACTACCATTTGAATATTTAGCCCAAGAAAAAGGTGGAAAACATGGCCGAAAAAGGTTTCACAGAAGAGCAAAAAGAGTTGGTCGAGAGGTTGATTAAGGCAGGGCTCCAGAAAAACATAGCACGGACGCTCGTTTTCGTCGCAGGCAAAGATGAGACCAAGAGCAGAGAGATAGAGAACGCCACGGATCTAAGACAGCCAGAAGTCTCCATAGCTATGCAGGAACTGCGGGGTCGTGGATGGGTCACGAAGAGAGATATCAAAAAAGAAGGAAAAGGTAGACCTGTTCACGGTTATCGCTTAGATAAATCTATAGAAGAGATCATCAAGGAGATCGAAGAAAAAGAAAAAGAGCGCATCCAAGAAATCGAAGAGAACTTAGAGGAGATAAAAGAACTAGTGGATTCTATTTTCTAGATATGCGAGAATTCCAGTAAAAACCTTAGCGGAACACTCAGTCCAACTCTTCAAACCCTTTATCTTTTCCTATCACTACCAGGTCAATCATATCTATGAACAGGCCGTGCTCGAGCACCCCTGGTATTGAATCCAATTTTTTTGAAAGTTCTCTAGGAGAATCTATCCCTCCAAAATCGCAGTCCAATATATTGTTCCCATTATCGGTCACAAAGACCTCTTCTTGAGCCGTGCGGAGTTCGGGCTCGCAGCCCAACTTCTTAACGCAGTCGGCGATACCCTCATGCCATTTGGGCAGTACCTCTAAAGGGAGATCGAAATGTACCCCTAAGGTGTCCACCATCTTGGAGGGGTCCACGATGATGATATATCTTTTAGAATTGTAAGCTATTATCTTTTCTCTCAGAAGCGCTCCCCCTCCACCTTTTATCAACTGTTTGTTTGGATCGACCTCGTCGGCACCGTCGATTGTAAGATCGATCTTGTTGGCTTCGTCCAATTCAACGATATCTATTCCGGCTCTTTCAGCTCGCTTTTCCGTTTCTATGGAAGTGGGGATACCGACCACGTCTAGTCCTTTATCTTCGATCCTCTCTCCTATCTTCTCTATCGCGAATTTAGCGGTCGAACCTGTACCGAGGCCCACCACCATGTCGTCTTCAACGTATCCCGCGGCTCTATAGCCTGCATTCTTCTTTTGGACGTTCCTATCGGGGCTCATATCTTCACCAAAAAACAACACGGATTATTAATCTTTCCTCAATACGTTCTGTCGGCCTAATGATTTATATACTAGAAGTTACTCATCATCTAACCGTGGTGTAAGTATGGCAAGGTTCCCAGAAGCTGAGAAGAGACTCCTAGACAAGAAGATATGCATGAACTGCCACGCCAGCAATCCTGTTAGAGCCAAGAAATGTAGAAAATGCGGTGAAAGTCAGCTGCGTATGAAGGCCAAAGAGAGCCGGAGACTCTGATCTTACAGTTAAAAAAGCACGACTCAGTCTTTATTTTCCTCTTCCGACTTGGAAGGACAGTCCGGATTTGGACAGAACTTCCACGGTTTTTTATTCTTCTTTATCATCTTCTGCATCGGAGCACCACACTCTTCACATCGTTCCTCCGCATAGACGATATTGCCCTTTTGTGGCAGAGGATAAGTGTTATCACACTCGGGATAGTTGGAACATCCCAGGAACCTTTTTCCCCTGTATGAACGCTGCTCCCGCATATCTCCACCACATTCGGGACATTTTCCCCTGTACCGCTTTTTTTTCGTGTGCTCACATCGCACATCGATACAGAGATCCTCGGTGTCTCCTTTGTGATACACCTTCACCATAGGCGATCCGCATTCCGGACAGTTTCCCTCTCCGGGTTTTATCTTTCCGGAGCGGGGTAAAGAGTACGTGTTCTTACACTCTGGGTAGTTGGAACAGCCGACGAAACGGCCGTTCTTGGATTTGCGGATCAACAAGACGCCGTCTTCGCACTCGGGACATTTTCCGATGGAATGCTGATCGGTGAGGGACTGCTTCATCTCCTTGCTGATGTCTTCCCGTTCTTTTTTCAGCGACCTGACCACTTTCTGGAGCATCTCTCTAGATTCCTCTATCACTTTCTCCTTCTCGAGCTCGTCCTCCGCTATCTTCTTCATGTCTTCTTCCAATCTTCTCGTCATATCAGGTTTTGTGACCATCTCCGCATGTCTTTCGAGAGTGTCTATCAATGTTCTGCCTGAATTAGTCGAGCGGGGGACTTTTCCAGAGATGAAATCTCTATCATATAGTTTCTGTATGATGCCGTGTCTTGTGCTTTTAGTGCCGAGTCCTTTGTCTTCCATCATCTTGACGAGCCTTCCCTGCGAGTAGCGGCTCGGAGGCTTTGTTTCCTTCTCATCCATACCTATATCTAAGACGTTGACCATCTCTTCTTTTTCCAACTCCGGTATCTGGACTTCTTTGAATTTGTAATAGGGATAGTATTTCCTCCAACCGTCTTTTACAAGCTCCGTGCCTTTAGCCCTGAACCTTTCACCTTCGATATCGAATCCTGCCTTCCTCAAACGTTTGATCCCGTAGGGAGCTAAAGTGGCTAAAAAACGCCTCAAGATCAGTTCGTAGACCTTCCACCTGTTGCCGCTCAGATCTTTCTTCGTCGCGGGTTTTATAGGATAAATAGGGGGATGGTCCGTGCTCTTCTTCTTGCCTTTAGTGGGCCAGATCTTATCCTGCGATAGTATCTCGTCGACTTCTTCTGAGAGCTCGGAGCTCTTCAATTTCTTCAGATGTCCTTCGAGGTAAAGGCTGTCAGGATAGACCGTGTTTTCCGTTCTAGGGTAAGAGATCCATCCCGCCGTGTAAAGGTTCTCTGCGATCCTCATGGCCTGCGATGGACTGAGTCCGATCTTGTTAGCGTCCGATAGGAACTTCGTGGTGTTGAAAGGACTGGGAGGCCAATCTTTTTTAGTCTTCTCTTCGAAGGATGTGGTTCTAGCTTTATCCGCCTTCTCGACCTTTCCGTAAACCTCGTCGGCCTTCTCTTTATCCCATATCTTGTCCTTTTCGTAGTATGCCTCAAATTCGATGTTTTTTTCCAAGACGGCGGTGAGCTTCCAGTAGGGCTCGGGTTCGAACTCTTCTATCTCGTGATCTCTGTCCACTATTATGGCCAAAGTGGGGCTCTGTACTCTTCCCACTGATAAGAAATCTTTTCCATACCGCCCGGAAGCTTTGGACAGGAATCGAGTCAATACAGCACCCCATGCGAGGTCTATGACCTGTCTAGTCTCTGCGGATTCAGCCAGATTTATATCAAGATCTTTGAGCTCAGAAAAGGCCCCTTCCAGTTCGCTTTTAGAGATGGAGCTGAATCTCGCCCTTTCTACCTCCACATCTCCAGAAGTTTCCTGCGCTATCTTTACAGCTTCTAGACCGATGAGTTCGCCTTCTCTATCGTAATCCGTAGCCACTATCAAACGATCGACTTCTTTACCCTTTTTCTTCAAGAGGTTGGCTATCCTTTTGGCGGTCATCTTCTTCTCGGGTTCCGTCCAGATAAGCTCCTCTTCATCCACCTTGTTCCAATTGTTGTATTTTTTTGAATAATCGTATTCCACGATGTGGCCGCGGAGTGGAACGCAGATATAATCTTCTCTATCCCTTTCGAACTCGTAATAGGGATGTTTATAGTAAGAGCGCTGAGTTTGATCTCCGCCTGAAAGCAGGTAAGCGATACGAGAAGCTGCACTCTTTTTCTCGCAAATCAGCAGTGTAGTCATCGGATTCGTGGTACTCAAGATTGGTTATTTAATCTTTCGGATGGTCAAAGCGCTCATGAGAAAAAACAAATAAGCCGTTCTAATTGTAAAGTAATAAGAAATAACAAATAATACAAATAGTAATAAGGGATAGGAAACTCCATATCGACAAAAATGCAAAAATGGCTCATCGACTTGGAAAAGGAGTTGAAAGATTGTCCGGAAAGTATCTGAAGGCTAGAAAACTTGCAAGAGAGATGGAAGAAAAGGCCAAAAAAACCGCCCAGCTGAAAGATGAGGCTAAAAAAAAGAGGGAAAGGGTTGAAGAACTATTAGAGGCCTCGAAAGAGATAGAGGTAGATGTAGATGTAGATGTAGACGTTGAAATAGATGTAGAGGAATTGGAGCGGAAGATAGAGAAAGGTAAAGAGCTTATAGAAGATAAAAATTTTGAAGGAGCTGAAGAGGAGTTCGACGAGGTCATAGAAAAGATACAAGATTCCAATTTTGCCAAGATCGAAAAGATGTTCCAGCCGATAGAGAATTTTCTGGATGCGGCCGGAGAGAGAGAAGGATACGACTCTCTGCGGGAAAGGATGGAAGATGTAAAAGGACTGATGGAGAAGGGAAGTATAAAAGAGGGTTTTGAAAAGGCGAAGGATATCAAAGACGAAAGCGAAGATATCTTCGACGAGGAAGTGGGGGATGAATTGGATGAACTTAAATCTTTACTGAAAACTGTGAGCAGTTCCGGAAAGGATGTAGATCAGATCAAGAAAACGGTTTCTAAAGCAAATTACGCTTATGAGGCTGACGAGTATGAAAGAGCTATTTCACTCATAAGCAAGGGCAAGGAGGAGCTGGGTGAAACCCTCGATGAAGAACTGGATTCGATGCTCGATACACTAGAAAAGAGGATGAAAGGGTTCGAAAATGAGGGTATGGATGTTTCAGAAGTTAAAGGGATCCTTCAAGAAGCCAAAGACCTGCAGGAGAAGGAACAATACAATGAGGCTCTAAAAAGGATACAGAGCGGACACGAGAGTCTAGACGGGTGTTTTGTCGATCTTCTTGATGAAAGGGTCGAAGAGTTAGAAGAAGAGATCGAAGAGGCTAAAGATATAGAGGCTCCCATCGAGGCAGTAGAAGGGATGTTAGACCAAGTAAAAGAATACATGGAAGACCAGAAGTTCGATAAAGCGAACGAGCTGATGGATGAAGCTTTCGAGAAAGTGAAAGAAGAGAAATTCAACCAGGTTTTGAACACCATCGCAGATTCCAGGGACTTTTTTATCAAAGCGAAAAACATCGGTGCGGATATCGATGAGCCCATGGAGATGTTGAACAAAGCCAGATCTTCCCTTAAGAAAAGTAACTACAAAAAAGCGTTGGATTGGGCTAAAAAAGGCAGGGAAAAAGTCGAAGGGATGGTCAAAGAATTCGAGAACGCCAAAGAGAAGATAGATGAAAGAAAAGAGATATTGGAGAAATTATCTAGCAAAACCGACTCGGAGTTCCCCGACTCGGAGCAGACGATATCGGAGGCGGAAAAAAAGTTGATGAGTAAAGAATACGACGAAGCTCTTTCGATGATAGAAGATTTCGATGAAACTTTCGATAAAGAGGCCTACGAGCACATCATGGAGGATATAGATGAGTTCGAAAAGTTGAACAGGGTGGGAGAAGAACTCGGAGTCGAAAAAGATGACCTCTCTAAAAAACTAGAAAAAGGCGTGGAAAAGACGAAATCCTCGAATTATATAGAAGCGGCAGAACTCGTTGAAGAAGGCAAAAAGACGGCAAAAGAGCGGGTAGAGGAAGGATTAGAAAAAAGCATAGATGATATACGTGAGAGTCTGAAAAGGATAGAGAAGATAGAAGACGACGCAAAAGAGAAAATCCAGGATTTTTTAGGAAAAGCACAGAACAAATTGGGATCCGAAAGGTACAGAGATGCGAGCCGTCTTACTCAGGAGGCGGAAGAAGAACTCGACCTTGCCCAGATAGGAAGCGCCGAAAAACACATCCAGAATGCGGAGGATGTGGTCGATTCCCTTGAAAGTATGGAGATAGACACAGAGGACTTGGACCTTCCTGAATATAAAGATGGTATAGAAGAGGCAAGAGATAAACTCGAAGAGGGGGAAGCCTATCAGGCCGTTCAGCAGATAGACGAGTTGATGGGGGTATTGAACGAGCACATAGAAGAAAAAGCCGAACAGCTATTTGGATTGGCGAAGAAAGAGACGGTTCAGGCAAGAAAAACTGGTGTGAAGATAGACGAGTTGAGAGAGCAGCTGATAGAATGCAAGAAGCGGATGAAACAGAACAACTATCTAGAGGCCCTACGTGAAGCTTTTGAGGTGAAAGAAAGAGCGATCGATCTTCGGGAAGAAAGAGAAAGAGCTTACCAAAAAATATCGGACACGGCCTCCATGGTTAGCAAGTTGAAAAAGGATGGAAAGATCGATAATATAACCGAAGTGAAAGAACTGTTGATAGAGGCTAAGGAGGAATTTAGAGATCGTGACTACGATGCGGCGGTAGAGAAGGCAGAAAATGCCAGTAATATGATGGAGGGGCTGAGGAGTAAAGAGATGTTCGAAAAGAAGAAAGATGAGGTTGAAGAAAAGATCGAAAGAGTGGATGAATTCGGTTTGGAATCAACCGAGATAAAAGCATTGAAAGAGGACCTTGAAGAAGTATCGGAAAAAGCGGAAGAGGAAAGCTATGATAAAGGGGTAGAAGAGTTAGAAGAGATTAGAGATGAGCTGGATGAGAAGATAAAAAATATACTTGAAGACCTACTTGACAAAACTGAACACTCCCTCGAATCGGCCGAAAAATTAGGTATGGAAACTAAGGATCTTTGGGAAGAATTCGAAAGCGCCACTTCTCTCAAAGAAGAGGGCGAATATTGGGAAAGTTTGGATACGTTGACAGATTGTCAGTACAAGATACAGGACCTCCAGAAAAGGTATGATGAGGCGGAAAGGATCATCGAAAGGATCAGGGATAAGCTTCAAGACGCGGAGAACATAAAAGCCGACGTGGATGATGGTAAGAAACTCTTGGAGGAGGCAGAGGCCGCCTTTGAAGAAGACAGGTACGACGAGGTGATAAAGAAAGTGGAAAGGGCCGAAGAAGAGTTGGAAAGAGCACAGAAAGAGAGGGTAGAAGACATATTAGAAAAATTCAAGAATAAAGTCGGCTCATTGAGAGGGGGCAAGATCGATACTGCCTTGGCTGATAACCTGATCCACAAGGCCGAAAAGGCCAAGGAGAGAGGGGATTACAAGGAAGCTATAAATTACTCGATGCAGAGCGAAGGAGAATTGGAAAAGATAGAACTGCAGCAATCTATCTCACGTAAAAGTATAGCTACAGCCCAAAATAAGTTAAAGGAAGCAGAAAGCAAAGGGATCATGGTAGATAACGCTGAAAAGATACTCACCGAAGCGAAAAGATCATACCAAGGCGGCTTCTACGTAAAAGCTTTCGACGAGGCTTTGAAATCAGGACAGGAATTGAACGATGCGTTGAAAGCCTACGAGGAGACACACGAATTCCTAGAATACATAGATGTAGCTATCTCCGGTTTAGAGCGGAGAGGTGAGGAAGTCGATGAATTGTCGAGAGCTAAAGAAGAAGTCGAAAAGAGTTTTCAGAATGGAAATTATATCCAGGGCCATACCCACATCAAAAAAGCTGAAGATCTCTTGGATGAGAGAAAACAGGCGGTAGAGGATCTTATCTCGGATATAGAAAGCAGGATAGAAGCCGAAAACGGGGACGAAGAAGGTAAAGAAGTACTAGAGAGGGCTCGCACCGTTTTGGAGATGGGGCGCCCTCTCAAGGTCATCAAATTGATCGACGAAGCTAAAGATCTTTCTGGCCTCAACAAAAAAGAGAAGTACGAGAGCAAATTGGAGGAAGCGGAAGACCTTGTGGAAAAGGCTAAAAAATTCGGGGCGAGCGTTGAGACCGTAAGGGAAAACATCAAAGAGGCAAAGGCCTTTGCTGAAAAGAAAGATGTAGATGAAGCGTTGAAAAAAGCTGAAGATGCTTTAGAGAACGTAGAAAAAGCCTTAGAACCCTACAGTCCAAAGCTCGAAGTAGAAATTCCTGAGCCGCTGACACTCGGAAAATGGAACGATACCAAAGTTATGATAGAGAACACGGGCAAAGGATTCGCTAACGGATTAGATATAGATATAAGAGGTGGAGAGATCGAAGATTTCGATATAAAAGATAAGATGAAAGCGGGTGAAAAGTTCGAGCTCGAAGGGAGGATAAAGCCTATCAAAAATAAAGCTGAGGTCATCGGTAAAGGGGTCAGGGTTTTCGATCAGAAAGAATTGGAGAGCAGATGTGAATTGAAGATCAAAGGTGAAGAGACCGAGGACGAGAAAGAAAAGGAAGAAAAGATCTGCGATTTCTGTGATGATACTATCAGTGCTGAAGAGGAGCAAATATACTGCACTAGCTGTGGTGGTTATTTCCATGAAAAGTGTGTAAAAGAAGGAGGAGATTGTCCGATATGCGGCAAAGAACTGAAGATGAAAAGATCCAAACCGAAGGCGATAGAGGAAGAAAAGGAGGAGAAAAAAGAAAAGAAGAAACGAAGACGGGTGGACATGGGGATAGGTTAGAGGGCACCTCTTTACTCCTACACGCCTGCTGTGCTCCTTGTTTGACTTATACTTCAAAGGAATTCAGGAAAGATTTTGACAAAGTCACGGCATTATGGTTCAATCCTAACATACATCCTTTTCAAGAGTATAAGAGAAGGTTCAAAGCCCTCAGAAAGTACGAGAAAGAGGTAGGATTAGATGTTATCTATCTAGACAGATACGGGTTGGATGAATTTTTGGAGAAAGCCTTGAACGTCGATTCAAGATGTGAGTACTGCTTGGAATGGAGGCTAAGAAAGACCGCTGCCGAAGCAGTGAAGAGAGGTTACGACGCCTTTTCCACGACCCTGGTGCTTTCCCCTTATCAAGACCATGATCGGCTGCAAAAAATAGGTTCAAGGGCGGGACGTGAAGAAGAAATCGATTTCATTTACCATGATATGAGAGACGGTTTCGAAGAGCACCACAGATTGGCCGACGAGATGGGGCTCTACAAGCAGGGTTACTGTGGATGCATCTTCAGCGAAAAAGAAAGATATCACAAAAAACTGATAGACTGAGCTTGTCGTTTTTCATTCTTCTCTATAATACCGGCCTTTTCCGTTCCTCTCTTCTATCCTTTCGACGGCTTCTTCAGCCTGGTCTTCGAATATCTCCTCAGCTATCTTATAATCCTCTGACTGCACCGTCACTCGATATTTAGGGGCGGCTACATAATCCACTTCGATTCTAGAATCTTCTGTATCTTCAAAGGCTGATAAAGAATAGTTTATATCTTCTATACCGTCCGGGTTAGTGGATGATATCTCTATAAAACCGGTTATACTAACGTAAGGTGGAGCTATATTTTCCTCCGCCACATCGATGAAATGTTCGACCCATTCACCCTCAAAACCGTCCTCTTCTAAAAGATCAGAATCAAAAGAACATTTTTCGAAGGCTTTATACAGGCTTTCATACTTATCACTCAATTCGAAAGCAAAATCTTCATAGCACTCTTCTATATCTTTTCCAGATCTCTCGGCCACTATATTTAGGAGCTTATCGGCTTTTTTCTGATTCTTCCATGCCTGTAATTTTTCCCTTTTCTGATGTTCGTTGACCTGTTTCAGGGAAAGATCGATATGTCCCTTGGCCTTATCCACCCTCAGAACTTTACAGACCCTTTTCTCTCCTTCCTGTATGTGGTCCTTTATCCTTTTGACCCACCCTGAAGATATCTCTGATATGTGGACGAAACCTTCTTTCTCATCGTATTCTTCAAGGGTCAGAAAGGCACCAAAATCCTTTACAGTCTTCACATTGCATATGACGAGTTCGCCCTCGCTGGGCCATTCATATTCATCCGTTGAAGCCATCCTTACTCCTCTTTTGGAGCTTCGATCTCTTCGATTATTTCGCCCTTGAATTCAGCTCTTCCACCAGTGGGCTTCGCAAGCTGGGCTCCACATACCAGGCATTCTACTTCTGAAGAGAGCCGCTTGAACGTTATCTGCTCGTTCTCACAATCGGAACACTTTATCTTGACAAATTTTTGTTCGGCCATCTTATCACTCCTGAGTTTACTCCACGAACTCGAATCGTCCAGCACGCTGAGATTTCTTCTGCCAAGTCTTACCGCACTCGGTACAGGTGTACTTGAGGTAAACACGTTTCACCGGTTTACCCGGTCCAGAGGGTTTTGACCATGGAAAACCTCCATAGCCAGAAGTGACTCTCCTGAAACGCCTCTGCCCTTTTCTCAACTCGCTGCCTGGTCTGTTCTTGCCCTTGGTTATCTCCATCTCGGTGTGCGTGTCACAGTTCGGACAGTAATCCTTTATCTTACGGGGTTTTTTCATAACGATTCACTTCCAAGAGCCCTCCACTATTAAAACCTTACCCATCTTGGGTTTCCTCTATTAAAAACTTATATACCACATGACCTTAACCTATGGACGCTAGGTCTAACCGGGGCGTTCGGCGTGCCCTTATACACCGAAATCGTCGATACGCGGGGGTGACCGCCGGGGGCGGTGTAATCAGCCCACCGTTGAGCCGGATCCAGACGATGAGACTCCGTCCTTCGGGATCGGAGGTGACTCGGGGGGGCGACCGGAGGGTCGTCCCTTTTGTCTTAGCCAGGTTCACCAGGCCAGGCCCGGAAGGGAGCAGCTGATGCCTGGACTGCCGATGCTCGAGGGATAGCGGGGTCGAGGATGGATCTGGAGTCACTCATCGGTGAGCTGAGCACCCACCCCGGTGGCCTAGCACCTCAACTCATTTTTCATTCAAATCTCGAGCAGACGTATATTCCAATTAGAGTCACCGCACCGCCCAACATCGTGAGATCTGGAGGTACCTCTTTCAAGATGATGAAGGCTAAAATCGTGGCTCCCAGCGGCTCCCCCAAAAAGCTGATGGAGATTATCCTGGCCTTGATATGTTTAAGGCCCCAATTGAAAAGGGTGTGACCAAGGACCGTCGGTACAGCAGCTAGTGCAAAGAAAAGCAGGTATTCCCGGGCAGGGTATACCTTGAAAGTGGTGGAGAAAGGGAGTGAAAACAGCGCCAAGAAAAAAGAACTGAAGAGATAAACTGTGAAGGCGTAAGGGACCACGTCCATGTTCTGCCTTATCTTCCCGCCTCTGAGTATGTACATGGCCAATGCCAACATACCCACCAGAGCTAAGATGTCCCCCAGCAGAAAACGGCCGCCGAGACGGTAATTGGAGATGGTCATTATGGAAACTCCGACCAGTGCGATCCCGATGCCTGCATAAGCTTTCGCGGAAGTGCTCTGCCCCAGATACCAGCTGGATATCCACGCGACCAGGAGTGGATGGGTACTCACCAGTATGGCGGAAGAAGCGACCGATGTGAATTCGAGCGAAGTGATCCAAAAAGCGAAATGAACGGCCAGAAATAAACCCGTTGTCACCAGGGTGAGCCATTCTCTCCTTGAAAGTGTTTTTAATATTGGTATATAACGAGGGATCATCACCAGCAGAAGGAGGGCGGAAAAGAACATCCTGTAGAAGGCTATCGCTACCGGATGGGCCTCTGATAATCGGATGAATATGGCGGCGAACGAAACCGAGATGACCGCTACTGGAATCACGGCACGGGCGGTCGTCTTCTTCTTTTCAGAGTTCTTGAACGCCTCGATAGACATCGATCTTCCTCTTTTCATGCTGCTTGAGTAAATTAATCTTTCTCTTAAAGGAGAATATATTTAATACCCATGAAACAGTTCACTTATTTGGGAATAACGATGAATGACATATCAAAAGAAGAGATATCACCGCTGCATCTGAACGATCTTTTCACCAACGAACTGGCAGATAGCGATGTCATTTGCCTGGTTGATGGTGAACATTATCCCCCAGTCACGAAGGCTACATTGGAAGTTTTGGAGGAAAAAGGAGCGTGTCTGAAAGCTCTAGTGTTTTTAGGCGGTACAGAAAAGGTGAAGGACCCCGTAGAGGAACTGAAAGCTGACGGAAACGACCGTGAAGTGTACATCGCCGGGAGCAAAGGATCTTTTCTAAAGGCCATCGAGAAGTCCTTGGACGATAAGAGACCCGATGCCGTGGTTGACCTCTCCGACGAGCCAGTGGTGAATTATGAAGACAGGTTCGAGATAGCCTCAGCGGTCTTGAAGCACGGCGTGAGCTACATGGGTTCTGATTTCTTTTTCGAAGCTCCAGAACAGAACGAGGTGCTGAACAAACCCAGCCTTTCCGTGATCGGTACGGGGAAGAGGGTCGGTAAGACCGGTGTGAGTGTGAGCATAGCCCGTATCATGAAGAAGCATGGCTACGAGCCGGTGATAGTCTGTATGGGCAGAGGTGGTCCTTCCGAACCTGTTTTTGTAGATACAAGGGAAAGAAAAGTGGATGCAGAAATGCTGCTCGAGATAGCAGAGAGTGGGAAACACGCCGCTTCAGATTATCTGGAAGATGCTCTGTTGGCAGAGGTTCCGACCGTCGGCTGTCGGAGGTGCGGCGGAGGTATGGCCGGGAATCCTTTTTCGTCCAACGTTGTGGCGGGCGCTGAAAAGACTCGTAAAACTTCTCAGCGGTTCGTGATAATGGAGGGCTCCGGTTCGACCGTACCCCCGGTAAAAACAGACAAGAGGATAGTCCTCATAGGAGCTGGGCAGCCTTTAGATCACATACTCAAATACTTCGGTCGATACCGAATAAAAACTTCCGACCTCGCTGTTGTTACCATGTGTGAAGAGCCTTTAGCGAGTGATGAGAAGGTGAAAGAGATCGAAAAAGGTATCATGGATATAAAAGAAGATATGGATTATCTACTCACAAGATTCAGGCCCAAACCTCTGGGTGATATCTCCGGTAAAAAGGTATTCGTAGCCTCCACCGCCCCAGAATCTATCATGCCCACCATAGAAGCATATATCGAGGAGAATTTTGGATGTGACCTTGTAGGCACCACGAACAATCTTTCCGACAGAGGGAAGTTGAAAATAGATCTAGAAGAGGGCATGGAGAGAGCCGAAGTCCTCTTGACAGAGGTGAAAGCTGCCTCCATAGACGTCGCCGGTGCCTATGCGAAAAATAAAGGCGCAGATATAGTTTTCATGCACAACGAACTGGAGGTCGTTGGAGGGAACGTAGAAAGTGTGGAAAGAGCGGTACTTTCACTGTGTGAAGATCCCGCAGACAAGAAGGAGGAGAGATCATGAAGCGGGTGAGCAAAGAGGGAAGGAAATATCCTTTCTCCAAAGGCATACTGGCGAGCTCACTGGACATCACGGGACTGCCTTTGGACGAGATATACGAGCTCGTGAAAGAGATAGATCGTGAACTCAAAGGCGTCGAAGAGATACCCTCGAAGGAGATAAAAGAAAAGGTCCGAGAAAAATTATTGGAAAGGGGTCTGGAGAAAGAAGAGAGATTTTACAGGGTGAGCAGGCAGTTGAGATACCTGGATCGACCGCTCCTGATCGTGGTCGGCGGCGGTCCCGGCGTTGGAAAATCCACTCTTTCCGCTGAACTCGGCCACCGTTTAGACATAACAAGGATAATCGGGAGCGACACCATACGGGAGATAATGAGGACCATGGTGTCAAGAGAGTTGATACCCACGCTCTACGAATCCACATTCATGACCGACCAAAAGGTGAAGGCTCCCTTCGTCAAGGACCGTCTGATCTATGGCTTCGATCAGCAGGTGAGCGTTGTCAGCATGGGCGTCAGGGCCGTGATCGATAGAGGTATCAAAGAAGGGCTGAACACCATAATCAACGGAGTCCATATCGTGCCGGGTTATCTAGATCTGGATGAACGTGAAGATGACTGCTTCGTTTTCCAATACGTGCTGGAGGTGCCCGACCTTGAAGAGCATATGGAGAGGTTCGTTACCAGAGCCCAGGGAAGCCGTAGAGACCCTGACAGGTACATAAACAGGATAGAAAAGATAAGGGAGATACAGGAATACACCATAAAACGCGGAAAAGCGAACGGAGCCAAGATAATAAAGAACGTCAGCATGGAAAAGACTATCAGGGAGATGATGGATGACATCATAACGAATCTAGAGCCGGTGATAAACGATGGTTGAAGATATGCCCAAATTCCAGGAGATCGAGAACCCTATAAGGCCTTTTGTCAGCAAAAGAGTCATCACTGTGTCCCCGAACACGTCGGTCAAGGAGGCCGCCAAGAAGATGGTGGAATTCAACATAAGCTGTCTCCTGGTGGTTGATGACGATGAGATCGTAGGATTGATGACCAACGATGATCTGAAGAAAAGAGTGGTCGCCGAGGGATTGGAACCCAGTGTGGAAGTCAAAAAGATCATGACCGAGGACATCATAACGGCCGACATCGGCATCCCGGTTAGAGACGCCCTGGAGATCATGGCGAATCAGAACATCAAACATCTGCCCGTGGAAGAAGATAACGAGATCGTCGGTATGCTCACCTTCAGCGACCTGATAGATATACAGAAGCAAAAACTGGAGACCTACATATCGAGGGAATGAAATGAAGATACTGCACATCTCGGACACGCATATCGACGGGGAAAAGTATTTCGATGAAAGATTGTTGGAAAAGGTGTTAGACGAATCGAAGAAAGAAGATTACGATCTACTGATCCATTCAGGAGATGTAACACAGGAGGGCAAAGAAGACCATTATATAAGAGCGAGGGATATATTTGCGAGGATAGACATCCCTTTTGTAGTGATCCCGGGTAACCACGATCAGCGTAGCGGCGGCCTAGCCCTTTTCAAAGAATATATCGGAGTGCCTAACGGCGTTGAAGACTTGGATGGGTGCGTGGTTATCCACGTGGACAGCGGTGTTCAGGACAGTGACGTCGGACGAGTCGGTATGATAAAATTCAACATGATGAGCAAAGCATTAAGAAAATACCACGATAAACCCATAAAGATAGTGGTCCTGCACCACCATACCATCCCCATACCCAGGGCCGGGAGGGAGAGGAACGTTCTTTCCAACGCCGGTGACCTTTTGGATCTATTTTTGAAGTTCGATGTGGATCTGGTCCTTTCCGGACACAGACATTATCCCAACGTTTATAATATCGACGGTACCGTTTTCGTCAACGCAGGTACCACATCCGGCAGAAAGACAAGATATGGGGACGTGAATTCCTATAACGTGATCGAGATAGAGGAAGACAATCTGACGGTTAACACGCACAGGCTTGGAGGTGCCGACACCAAGAAAGAATATCCCAGGGCTGAAAAAAGGATATTTTCCAAATTCGGAGAAAGGGAGTGCCGTATAATCCATGTATCCAACACCTTCATATCTTCCTCGACAAAGTTCAGACAGAGGCACTTCT
The DNA here is from genome assembly GCA_046537845.1 of Candidatus Aenigmatarchaeota archaeon. Classification (GTDB taxonomy): domain Archaea; phylum Thermoplasmatota; class Thermoplasmata; order Halarchaeoplasmatales; family Halarchaeoplasmataceae; genus Natronoplasma. Next base: position 17,252 of record JBKHKA010000002.1, on the reverse strand, counting down.
TCAACGCCCAGAAGAAGATAAACTCCATGGACGGAGACGTTTTAGTGCACTGCGGGGGCATAGTGAAAGAAGGCATCCCAAAGGATTACGAATTGGCCCGGAGATACATGTCAAAGTTCGACCTTCCCGTGGTCTATAGTCCCGCTGGAAGAGACATCAATTATCTCGGGTATGATCTTTTCCAGGAGCATTTTGGAGATATAGATCAGTCTTTCAACGCCGATAAAGTTCATCTACAGGGAATATCTTCCTCTCAATACGATTCACCTATCGGCATAATAGGAGAGACCCAGCGTGAAAGATTGTTCAAAAAGTTGGACCGGATAGATGAGGAGTTCAGGTGTGTGTTTTTACATCACAACGTCTTACCTATACCGCATGCAAGAGAGAAAGGGTTATTGGAAGACGGCGGCGACTTTTTGCGGGAGGCCGTGGACGAAAAAGTGGACCTTATATTGACGGGAACCTCTTCACATCCTTTCGCCGCAAGGGTCGAAAAGACAGTGATAGCAAACGCCAATTCGTTGAGCAGCGTTTACCAGAGGAGCCTGTTCGGGAACTCTTTCAACGTGATAGATGTGTATGAAAAGGTGTTGGTGGTCTCGGAGATAAGCAGCCTCTGGGGAACTAGAAGGATACTCGGCATGTGGGAAAGGAACCATGTGGATGAAGAGGAGAAAAAACCATAAAGACGCTCCGTATCTTGGGTGGGTATGCGTCACTTCGGCTGGTTAAGATCGGGATTTCCTGATTACGAAGAACAGATAGTTTTCTCTAAATTTTTATCTGGTTCGGAACCTCGACATGGTAAAAGTAAGATGTTGGTCAGAGATCTTCGTGAAAGACTTTCTCAGGAGGGGATCGAACTCTATTCTCACCAGGCCGAAACCATCGATGAATTTCTTTGTGGTGAGGACGTCTGTCTCACCACCGGTACTGCGAGCGGCAAAACCTTGGCTTACGCTCTTTGTCTAGCGAACATCCTACATGAAGACCCTTCATCCACCTTCTTGGCACTTTATCCGACAAAGGCATTGACCAGGGATCAAAAAGTCGAACTCGAAGAGATCTTTTCTCTTCTAAAATTGGATGTGGATATAGGTATATACGACGGCGATGTGAATTCGGATGAAAAAAGAAGAGTCCGCAGTGGATCTGATCTCATCTTGACCAATTTCACCGGCCTGAATCTTTATCTGAATCACCACGAATGGTGGAGCGGATTTTACGAGAGGTTGAAAGCCGTAGTTATAGACGAAGCTCATCACTACACCGGTCTTTTCGGCATGCATGTCGCCTGGATAATCCGGCGGCTGAGGCGTGTGGTGGATTATTACTCCAGCGAGTGCCGCTTCATCCTTTCGAGCGCAACTTTGGGCAATCCTGAAGAACATTCTAAGAATCTGGTCGGAAAAAGCTTTTCCGTGGTAGACCAAGACGGCAGCGGGAGCGGCAGTCGTGAGCTGGTGTTTTGGGCGGCGCCAGAGTTGGATGAAAAAGTCAATGGGAAAAAGAGTACTCATCGGGAGAGCAGCGATCTTTTTGCTCATCTTATCGATAGGGGCTTACAGACCCTGATGTTCGCTCCTTCAAGAAAGATGGCGGAACTCGACTGTATGTGGGCTAAAGAAAGATTGAGAGAGGAATACGATAATACAAAGGCGGTGATCGTGCCCTACCATGCGGGCCACACAAAGGCCAAGAGAAGAGAGACTGAGAAGAAGTTGAAGGAAAGAGAGATCGACGGCGTGGTCTCTACGACAGCTCTCCAATTAGGGATAAACATAGGCAGCATAGACGCCACTCTATTATCCGGCTATCCCGGCAGCAGGATAGACTTCTGGCAGCAGATCGGCAGAGCGGGAAGAGGTTCGGGCAGTGAAGGAAAAAATGTCGTCTCAGTACTCGTCCCTTTCAACAGCTCTCTTGACCAGTACGTCGTAGAAAATCCCGATCATCTGCTGAAGAAGAGTATAGAGGACGCGGTGATCGATCTCTCGAACAACAAAGTGTTTTCAAAGCATCTTTTGGCTGCCGCCGCAGAGCTGCCCCTAAGAGAGGAAGACATCGGTATATTCCCTCCTAAACTTCGGAAGGCGGCGGAGATGTGGAAAGACGAAGGAAGCCTTTACGACGATCTCAAGACAGGTTGTAGATACGCCCGGAACGATTTTCCCCAGCAGTATATAGACCTTTATTCGGCCGGCGAAGATACTTTTGAAGTGTATCTGAGAGAGGAAAACGAAGAAGTAGAATCTCTTCCTGAAATAGAGAAAAATAGGGCCTACCGCGACTTCCATCTAGGTGCCATATACCTCCATAGAGGCAAGTATTACAAGGTGGTGGAATTCAACAAGGGAATTCAATCCTCCGTTGTGCTGGAACCCGTGGATACTGATCACTATACGGTGACACTGCGCAAAACTGATATATACGATATAGAGAGCGAAGATGTGAAGGAGATAGGCGACGTAAAACTCCACAAGGGTAGGGGAACTGTCTCGATCCACTACTTCAGTTACAAGAAGAAAAAGTTATCCAACGATAACGTTCTCGGTACTGAAGATACCGATTTAGAGCCCATAACTCTGAACACGCATTTAATCTGGGTCGAGGTACCCGGGATCGTGGAGAAGAGGGTCAAATCAAGATGGAATGATGACGAATCGAGTTCTAAAACCGCTTATGAAGGAGCTCTTCATGCTGCTGAACACGGTCTTATCAACATGCTGCCGGTCTTGATGCTCATAGATGAGAGAGATGTAGGCGGAATGTCAACGAAACATCACCACGAAGTTTCAGAAGATGGCGGCGCTATATTCTTGTATGATGGAGTAGAGGGCGGTGTAGGGTTCGTGCACGACGCCTATGGAAGATTTGAGGAACTGGCAGAAAAGGCAAAAGAGAGGTCCGAAAACTGTTCCTGCGGCGGAGTAAAGGGATGTCCCGCCTGCACGTTCTCCTCAAACTGCGGCAACGATAACGAGCCGCTGAATAGAGTACTAGCTATCGATCTTCTAGAAAATATGATGTGTTAATAAATCAATAAAAAGAAAAGGGGTTTAAGGTTCTATAGGGTTTTTATCAGTCGAAGAGCTTGTCGTCCTCGTCCATTTCATCTGATTCTCCGAACAGATCTTCATCATCTTCTCCTTCGAAGAGGTCGTCTTCTTCTCCTGTATCTTCTTCTTCAAAGGGTTCTTCTGATTCCTCTGTTTCCCCTGTTTCTTCTCCAAAGAGGTCGTCTTCTTCTCCTGCACCTTCTTCTTCTTCAAAGGGTTCTTCTGATGGTTCTGTTTCCCCTGTTTCTTCTGTTTCCTCTCCGAAGAGTTCATCTTCTTCCCCTGTATCTTCTTCCTCTTCAAAGAGTTCCTCTGGCTCTTCTTCCATCTCTTCTTCCGGTTCTTCTTTACCTTTCCTCATTAACATCACTGCCAAAATTATCACTAGTATCAGCAATATGATTACCAGTATCCACAAGTAAGACATCGCTCCAGTACCGGCAATAACACCTTCTTCTTCCTCCTCTTCGAAGTGCGCAGTTATCGTCATGTCATCGTCCATCGTGATGGTTGTTTCTCCTCCTTCACCTTCGTGATCTCCTGTCCATTCTACGAACTTCCAGTTGTCCCCGGATGATGCGGAGAGAGTCACTTCTTCTCCTTCACTGAATTCCATCTGATCTGGGTTGATATCCACATCACCATGTCCTTCTGTTTCTATCGTCAGCTGATACATGATCTCTTCGAAGTGCGCAGTTATCGTCATGTCATCGTTCATCATTATGGTTATTTCTTCCTCTGTAGATCCGTGATCTCCTGTCCACATCGCAAATTCATAGCCTTCTTCCGGTGATGCTGTAAGGGTAACTTCTGTACCCGCATCATATTCAGTCTGATTCGGATCGGTCTCTACTGTACCTGCTCCTTCGTCGAAGTTCAAGTCTAACGTGTACGTCTCTTCTATCATTTCGAAGTGGGCTGTTAACTGCTTATCTTCGTCCATAGTGATGGTTATTTCTTCCTCTGTAGATCCGTGATCTCCCGTCCACATCGCAAATCCATAGCCCTCGGCCGGCATCGCTGTGAGGGTCACTTCCGTACCCTCTTCATATTCAGTCTGATTCGGATTGATCTCTATTTCTCCTTCACCTTCCGTGGCTACTGTGAGTTCATACATCTCCTCTACTACTTGTTCAAAGTGAGCTGTGATGTCTTTATTAATGTCCATAGTGATAGTTATTTCTTCCTCTGTAGATCCGTGATCTCCTGTCCACATCGCAAATTCATAGCCCTCGGCCGGCATCGCAGTGAGGGTCACTTCTGTACCCTCTTCATATTCTCCAGTCCAACCGTCATCTACAGGTTCTCCTTCAACTTCTACTGCTCCACTTCCTTCGATGTTCACCATCAGTTCAGTCATATTCACGTCCGGTTCTTCTTGGAAATGTGCTGTTATCTCCTTGTCTTCATCCATGGTGATATTGATTACATCTTCCATTCCTTCGTAATCTCCTGTCCATTCGACGAAACTCCAGCCTTCGGCCGGCATAGCTTCTACGGTAACCTCTTCTCCAGCTGTATAGGTGTGACTACCCGGTTCCGGTTCCGTAGTCCCTTCGCCGACACGACTTATCGTTAAAATGTTTTCATCTTCTTGAATTTCCTCGAAGTGAGCTGTGATGTCTTTATTAATGTCCATAGTGATAGTTATTTCTTCCTCTGTAGATCCGTGATCTCCTGTCCACATCGCAAATTCATAGCCCTCGGCCGGCATCGCAGTGAGGGTCACTTCTGTACCCTCTTCATATTCTCCAGTCCAACCGTCATCTACAGGTTCTCCTTCAACTTCTACCGTTCCATTTCCTTGCATGTGCACCGTAAGTTCAGTCATATTCATATCTTCTTCGAAGTGGGCCGTGAGATTTTTGTCCTCGTCCATCATTATAGTTATCTCTTCTTCTGTTCCATTGTAGTCACCAGACCACTCGACGAATTTCCAACCCTGTTCAGGCACTGCTGTCAGTTCAACCTCTGTTCCGTTCTCGTACCATCCATAGTCTGGGTAAACATCACCTTGTCCTTCAACCGTAACGTTCAGTTCGAACAGTTCGGAATCTACTACCATCCATTTCGAATCCATATCGGTGTTGTTTTCAGCATCGCTCACTAACAAGGTAACGTCGTATGAGCCTTGATATGGGAAGACATAATCTACCGTCTCTCCTTCGACCATATCTACATATCCTTCTGCCTCGTCGGAGAGTCCTTCGATATACCATGTCCAATTGACGATTCCGACATTATCCGTTGAAGCGGATCCGTTCAATGTGTATTTTTCTCCAACCCGGATCTGATCAGGTACACCAGCGTCCGCGACAGGATCTTCTGTATCTATCGCGTAAATCTCTATAGTATCCGTATCACTATTACCCGCTGCGTCATAAACAGTCAGAGTGACGGTGTAGTACAGGGCGTAATCCAGCGTGTAATTGACCATCGACCCGTAAACCTCGTCAATGCCGCCCATCGGATCCTCGATGGACCATGTCCAATTGACCACTCCCACGTTATCCGTGGAATTTATACCGTTCAAGGTGACCGTATCACCCTGGTAGGCCGTTATGTCTTCTCCTGCATCCGCTTCCGGCCCGATTGTGTCTTCAAGTTGGAATCTCCAGCCTCTCCCTTCGTATTCAATGTCTCCAGATAAGTATTCAACAGAATTAGCTAGTAGAGTCCAAGATTCAGTAGTCCATCCGGAGTCGTCTGCGGTCGCAAAGTAGTCTATACTCATCGCCGGTAGCAAGATTTCACCCTTGTCTTCATCTATTCCTACTCCGTGACCAGTGGTTCCATCACCGTACTGTACTTCTGCAAGGTTATCGCCGCTGTAGCTATCGTAATAGGAACCCCAGACGGTCGAACCATCATAAAGTTGGACTGTATCTCCAGAACTACCTACCCCCTCAAAGATCGGATGATCCTGGTATAACTCTATATCGAGAGGTGGCTCAGTTGAGGATTCTGCCCATCTGGTACCGGGATCGCCCCTTATATTATGGAGTCTCCTCATTGCGTCTCCATATCCTTCTGACGTAGCTCCTTCGTATGAGTCAAGATACACAACGTGTTGATGATCTTCTAGTTCATTCAAGAAGTCTTGTGCCAGACTATCGCTACCGAACCGCCATGGTACGAAAGCATCGTAATTCTCCATTTCATCGATCAGTTCGCTAGCCTCTAAAGTATCTACAACGTAATCGTCTGGTAGATATTGTTCGAGATTGGCTGCGATCTCTCCATCTTGATAATTCGTTTCATCTACGACAGCTACGTTCATCTCCTGGCTCGTTAGCTCTTCGTCTATGGAGTTCTCTGCAAGTCCATCACTTGGCACTTCAACATACGCTTCAAGGCCCCAAGCAGAATAGATGCCTAGATCACTCGCCAGATCGTCCCAGTCACCTGGATCTTGCGGATCTCCAAAGTTTATCCATTGTCCATCTTCTACATCTGGATCTATAGTTCCGAATGAGAACAGATCTTCTTCAGCCGGATCGTCGATCTCGATGACAATCCAGTACTCTCCCGGATCTTCGATCTCTACGTCCTCATTGAGTTCTAATTCAGCCCAAGTTTCACCACCGACAGGATCGTATTCATCCGATGAAGCTAGCCAATCTCCTGGAGCTCCTCCGTCATCTTCAGCAACGTGAGCCTTCACGTAGTTGGCTGTAGCGTCGTAGTCAAAGTAAGCGACCTCTGAGATGAATCCACCGACATCGTCGGAAAGATCCAGCACCATTCCGCCGTACCAAACTTGTGGATCGGCTGCTGCTAATGCATTGTCTGCCGTATCCGGTCTGTGTTCGCCTTCATACAACCAGCGCCATTCGCCTTCTAGGTCTCCAAGGTATTGGAAGTTCGCAGTTATCTCCTTATCCTCGTCCATCGTTATGGTGATCTCTTTTTCTGTGCCCTCGTAATCTCCTGTCCAGTTTACGAACTCCCAGTCTTCATCCGGAACTGCGGTCAGGTTCACCGTCGTACCCTCAACATAAGTCGATTCTTCTGGATCGAGTTCGACTGTTCCACCTCCTGCGGTGTTTACCGTGAGTTCGTATTCAGTTGGTTCTATGGTCCCGACGCTGTAGTTTTCGTAAGAGGCCACGACGAACCAATATTGATCCTGGCCCATGTCCTCCTCGGTCAAAATGTAATCGGCTTCCACCCTGCCCGAGGTGACGTTATGGTGTTCAGCTAGAATTTCACGGGTCGTTCCGTTATAGATTTTCACGTTTAATGGCTCGCCGGTGGGTGAGTTGACCTCTGTAGAAAGCGTCTGATTTAGATCTTGGACCACTTCCTCATGGGCTGGATCGGGATCTGTCGCTGTCGGTATTGGTGGTTCTCCTACGGAGTCGTTGTTCATCTCCATGTTGTCTACTCTATCAACGGCCCTGACAACGTAATACCACTGTACTCCGTCATCTCCTCTACCTGCGTCGAAATAGGTATAGTTCACTGAGGTATCGGCGGCAACAGTATCGATCATTGTAGTTTTATTCCACGGACCGGTTTCTGAGTTAGACCTATATATCACGTAATGATCGGTATCGTTAACTCCCGCTCCATCGTCGGGTGAAGCGTCCCAAGTGATTTCGGTTCCTTCAACATCCCAGACTCCTGCATCCCAATCTACGGATAGATTTTCTACAGGTTCTGGCGGTGCAGTGTTTATGTCCGCTCTAGCCGTCTTCCACATGCCTTCTGGTTCATAGGTATGGAATGTCCAAGTATCAGATTCGTTGGTCATTATTCCATCGTCGACCGTTACGTTCCATTGGAATGTAGAGTTGGTCTCGAGTAGGAGGAATTGCACTTCGGCTTCCTCTCCAGACGAAACTCCACTGGCTGTTTTGTTCCCAATCTCGTTACCTTCATCGTCGTATAGGTAGAATGTAGCGTCCATGTCTAATTGATCGTCACCGTAAAGTGTAACATTCAATACAGGTGAATGAGTCACATTTTCCTCGCCATCGTATGGGCTCGGGTCTATTGGTTTCTCAGGTGGTACATGTTCTCTAGCGAACACTCTTTTATAGATCTCCACGTTCTCCATGTTCTCATCTTCTGGATGATCAGTTGTCATTGTGGCTAAGTAATCGGTCGGTAATTCTGCTTCAGCAGGTGTCCAACTATCGAACTGTAATTGGGCATCTTCCGTGACATTCAGTTCGTCGAGATAGGCTGTTGAGTGATATTCGGGGGTAGTATATTCGTTGGTAATCTTCACATCGTCTATCGTCCAGAACTCGTCTTCTTCTACCTCGGAACTGAAGAATTCCCAGCCTATCATTACCTCTTCTTCTTCAGAGACATACTGCGTTATATCGTAGAGCTGTTCTCCCTCGGAAACGTTAGCGTCTATCCTCCGGTAATTCTCTCCACCGTCTCTTGAAATCAACAATGATCGCATGTTAGGTCCTTCTAAGTCCGAATAGAACTCTAACAGTACTCTATGTTCTCCCATGGTACAGTTTATGATCTCAGTCCACATGATATCATGTTCTAGATCGTCCTCAGGAGCGATCTTCATGCGCTCTTCTTCTTCATCTATTTCCCAAGTATTATCGTTCTGGTTATTGTCTTCGACTGTCCAATTATCAGGCAATCCATCTGAGAAGTTCTCGTGTAGTGGTATCTCCTCTTGGATAGGTTCGATGGTCATATTTACAGGCGTTGACTCAGTAATGTTCTGGTTTCCGACGTTTGTTACGGTTCCACTGACTTCTTCTTCATACTGGAAGATCGGTTCTGTAGGTTCATCTATCGAAGTCGCTTCAAGATCCCAGATCATCGGTTTAGCGTATACGCCTTTCTCCATCGTTGCAGTTTCAGGATAATCTTCTTCTGGATGATCCGCGGTCACGTTGAAGATATAGTTTCCAGCAGATGTCGGTGTCCAGTTCTGGAATTCAATGGGTTTGGTTTCACCTACATTGATGTCCAGGTATGAAGTGTCGGAATATTCTTCTTCGGTATATCCTGCCATGACATCGTCTAAGTACCAATTGTTTATATTCCATGAGTCTCCCTCAAACTCGAACATCATTTGTGTTCCTGGTCCGATATGATCTGTGATATTTACCTCATACGTATCTGGTCCTACATCTCCATCGACAGGATTGCTCCAGGGGGTTATATCCTCCCATTCTTCTTCTGTAGTTGATCTAGCTAACACCCTAGCGTCGAATGTATCTGTGAAATGACTGATATAAGATTTGAACTCGAGTGTGAGTTCACTAGCGTCGCTAGTATCTGAGGCTGGAGTTTTGAGGTACGCATAATCACCTTCAATGTCGGAGTAGGACAACTCGGCTTCTGGAGACTCTCCTCCGGCTTCGTTTGAGTCGGATTGTGTCCAATCATCGGTCTGCCATCCTGAGGACGGGAATTCACCAGAGAAGTCTTCCATTATTCCGACCACACGTTCAGCTGTCGCATTTACCGGCACGTCTTCCTCATCGAAGTCGCCTTCGTTGCTGATCGAGGCTTCGACCGGCTGTGTCTCGTTCCACACGACGGATTCTGGATGGGTCATCTCATCGATGACAATGTCGTGATCCGCTGTGATCGTTATGTACTCTATCTCGGCATCGTTAGTTGTATCCATATCGCCTTCCATATCAGTCCTGATAGTCACTCTATGTTCTCCTGGATTATCTGGATCCCAATCGTTGAATTGGACTTCATTTTCTTCCTGCATATTCAAGTCAATAGTGAGGTTGTCTTCATAGACTGGATTCGTATAGTCTACAGTGACCTCATGGATCTCCCAGTCATCGTATGTGCTCTCTGGTGCATCCGTACTGTTGAAGACGAACGCTGCCTGTACTTCTTCTTGACCATCAGCATATTGTGAGATGTCATATTCGAAGACGCCTGATGCGGTTTCTTCCGGTTCCCACTCTTCGATCATCTCCCAGCTATCTCCACCGTCGGGAGTGACCATTACACGACCATAAGAATCTCCACTGGAGGAACTCGTGTAGAAATCATGGTCGAATCCGAGTGTGGTTCCTTCCTTTCCGCTCATGTTCAAAGTCGGAGTTATCAACCATTCGTCCTGCCAATCCTCTTGCTCTTCAACGTATGCCATATCGCCATCGTGATGCCACGTGTTAGGCTCCTCCGTGGTATTGTCTATAATCCAATCAGCAGGGATCTCTTCTCCAAAGTCTTCGTTGAGCACTTCAGCGATGTGTCCTATGGTGGCATTTACCGGCACATCTTCGTCATAACTACCGAAGTTCTCAACCGACGCACTAACGTTAAGCGTCTCCTCGATAAAGGCCTCTCCAGTCGGTGAAAGTACTTCCGTAACACCAACGTCGTGATAGTCTTCAACTAAGATCGTTTTTGTTTGGTAATCATTTGTTGAATCTTCGTCGCCTGCTAGCTCTGTCGTGGAGTTGATGAAGAATTCTCCTTCACCAGAAGGGGTCCAGTCAGCAAAATTAGCGGTGATACTTTCTGTTGCATTTAGATCGGATATAGTTATTTCATCAGTGTATTCTGTTTCTAAACCATATCCTGTTAATCCGAAATCATCTATTCTCCACCACTCTGGAGGAGAGTTGTAGCTATCTAGGAATCTGAACTGTATTCTTACATCTCCTTCTCCTGCTGCCCACTCTGTTAGATCATATTCATTGACTCCATCGGAGACATCAGTATCAACAGCTTCCCAAGTACTTCCGTCATCATTAGAGATGTAGACTTCTCTGGTATTGTATCCATCATGATCTGAATTGAGTTCCATTTCTACTGAGGATTCCGAGGAAGAGAAATCATACGATCCAGTCGTCATATAATCCTCTTCATCATCTTCAGTAGCGTTTACCTGCATGTAGTCCCCGAGTGTATCTGTCCAGGTGTTATTATTACCGTTAACGTCCGTTACGGTCCAATCAGTTGGAAGGCCTCCTGTAAAGTTCTCATATATATCTTTTGTTTCAACAGAATGGCTGATCGTAGTGTTCACAGGAATATCTGTCTGATCCATGGTGCCGTAATTTTTAACTGAAGTCTCTACAGCGTGTGCTTCCTCGCTATTCACCCAATCGACTGGTGAGATGATCTCTTCGACACCGGCATCGTCAATGTTCGAAACTGAGATATCCATGAGAGTCGAATGATTCTCTCCGTGCATCTCTGCCGTAGTGTTCAATAAGTATTCGCCCTCTCCAGAGGGTGTCCAATCGTCGAAGACTGCCAACGTCTCACTTCCTGCTTCCACATCTACCGTGGTTTCATTGAAATACTCTGTAGCATTGTTTTCATCATATATCGTTACATCCACTGGTACATCAGTCGCATTTTGATCTTCTAGGTTACTCACCATTATCTCAACAGGATTTGGATCTACACTGTTCACAACGCTGGGCGGAGATTCTACTTCTAATACTTGTTGATCAGTATAAACTACAGAATTTGCGAGTAGATCCCATGCATCTTCTGTCCAAGGATCATTTGGTCCTGCAAAGTAATCTATGCTCATCGCCGGGAATATGATCTCGTTCTCATCCTCATTGATTCCAAGTCCTTCACCAACGTCGGCTCCACCGTCATATCTCACTTCTGCAAGGTCTTCTCCAGTATAATCATCATAATGTGAGCCATAGACTGTACCCGTGTCATCGTAGAGAGTTACCACATCACCAGCTCCACCTATTCCTTGGAATATCTCGTGATCCTCGTATATCTCTATCTCGACCGGGCCGGAAGTAGAAGCTCCCCACCAAGTACCTGGATCATCTCTCACATTGTATAGTCTTTTTACAGCGTCTCCGTAGCCTTCTGCTGAATACCCTTCATCGGAATCAAGGTAAACAACGCCCTGATCGTCTTCTAGTTCATCTAAGAAGTCCTGAGCTAGGCTGTCGCTCCCGAATCTCCACGGTACAAAGCCGTCATAGTTCTCCATCTCAGCGGGTATGTCACCAGCCTGCAAGGTATCAACTGTGTATTCATCAGGAAGACGCGCTTCGAGATTGGCTGCGATCTCACCGTTATGATAGTCAGTTTCATCTATCACTGCGATATTGGTGTCCTGATAGAGTTGTTCCCCAGAACCACCAAGTTCGAGTTTTTCTTGCTCTTCCTCTATCTCGTCAGGATGTCCGGGGTCCTCGTCCCAGTACCAACCGACTATCTCGCCTCCATCTTCAACGTAAAGGCCGTCACCAGCAGGGTCTTCAGTCAACGTTACATTATTCTTGAATACACCAAGTGGTTGTCCTTCCTCGTCTACCATCTCGTCTAAAGTGACGGTCATGTTCTCGAGGAGGTTACCGTTAGCATCTAAGCTGGATATGTTAACATCATGAGTTCCTTCACCCTCCAAGATGACATCGCTCAGAGTTATATTTACCATCTCGTTCCCAGCGTATTCGTCCCTTTCGAACATTATCTGGCCGTCTTTATCGGGAATAGAGACTTCAGGCACGTTGTAAGCGGTCAGTGCAAAGTCCTGGTTAGCCGTTCCATCGTCGTTCGCATCTTCTGGGATGTTCGTTCCCATCACTTTAACGGTGTAAGTTCCAGATTCCACTTCGTCAGGATGTATGTAAACGTTCTCTACGTTGTTCACGTCATCCCAACCATCTTCATTATAATCGAAGTCCGACATAACTTCTGCGTCCGGATAAGTGAAACCGTCGTCGCTAATCCCGTCTCCCGTCTGATCGAAGGCATTACCTCGTATAATCTCGCCGCCAGGCGTCTCCACTTCTAGATCAAGATTGTTTTTCAATGTAGGAGTCCCATTAGCACTATCTCCTTGAAGTGCGTTCTTATCTGTCCATGTTAGAGTTACCTTCAATGGCTCTTCCGTATCATCTGGACTGATCGTGTATTCTTCTACATCACCCGTTTCTAGTAAATTTTCTTGATCGCTGAACTCGAATCCTATCGGATCGTCGGTCGGATATTCCAATTTTGATATGTCTGGAACTCCCCAACCTTCATTCCTATTGGGGACGTGCCCGTAAGTATCCGGAGCGTTCTCGTCCGTATCGCCAACTTCAGGATCCAATTCGTTAGCGGTATTGATCAGTATCGATTTTACCATCGCGGGACTTGGCGTTTCTTCATAGTTCTGTTCATACCAATCCACAACGATCGTTGCCGCACCTGCAGCCAATGGATTACCGAACGAAGTACCACTTGCTGAAATATATCCTCCATCATCTAATGGAGTATTCTGGGAGATCACATTATCTGATGGTGCAATAACGTCAGGCTTGATACGATTGTCTTCTGTCCATCCTCTCGAACTGGAATCATACATGTCTTCCGGATTCTCATGATCCAAACCTGGATTGTATGGTTGGTTACCTCCTACCGTTATCACATTCTTGGCATTTGCTGGACTGCCAATCTCTTGATCGTAATCACCACGGCCGCCGTCATTACCGGCAGAAGTAGTGATCACCATCGGCTGATTTCCATCGGCGTCTCTATCTGCATCTCTCACACCTTGATCGTAAACTTCATCGGTATCACTGTATTCACCCATAGTTCCTGCTCCCCAAGAATTACTGTGTATATATGCATCGGACTGCTGGGCGGGTTCCTCGATTATTTCATAATACGGAGGGTCAAGGAACTCACCGTCATCATCGAATATCTTCGTAGCGAATATCTCCGAATCAGAAGCTAAACCTTGTCCCATGTAGTACGGCATATCTCCATCTTCATTTTCATCCCACGTTTCACCGGTACCATCAACCGTATCTCCAGCGATCAAACCTGTACAAGCGGTTCCGTGGTAATGACCTCCTTGCCACTCATCTTCATCATCTCCGAAACCATGTCCTCCGATCACTCTACCGGTAAAGTCTTCTACTCCAGCATCGCCGACTGTCCCGTCGCCGACACCTGTATCTGCAGTAGTGATGGTTAAGCCTTCACCAGTGTAGCCTAATTGGTTCATGTATGCACCATAATCTCCATGTTCTCTGTAAGGCTCCTGCGGATCTCCTTCTCGTGGTTCTGGGCTGAGATCAGTTCTAGTTTCATATTCGTCGTCCATGAACCATTGTCCCCCACCTATCAACTGTATGGACATCTCCGCGTTAAGCTCCGGCTCAACATACGGCGAGACGTAATAAACGTCGTTCATCACCGCTAGGTCCTCAAGTTCCTTTTCGGAGTTCACATCGACAATTAACTTGAAGCCGTTCTCTCGAAGATCTTCAGCACCGAGTACTTCGAACTCGGATTCGATCTGCATCAAACTATTCGTCTCAAAACCGGGTCTCAGCCTCACGTTAACGGGCATATCCTTGTCCAGCGCTTCGTCCAGTCGGGAGTGCAGCTTGAATTCTGGCTGATATATGCCGACCCAATCGACGAAGAAGAGATCTCTCACATCTTCCGCCTGTTCGGGCGTCATCACAACCTCGTACGCATAGTTGGGCTGGTAATTTACGATGTCAACGCCTTCTTCCACAAGCTGTTCACGCCACTCTGGGTTTATAGGGCCGATCATGTCCACCACGTAAAGGCCTTCTGTCCCGGACTCGTAATCCTCTATCTTCAGCTCAGAGTCAAGCTTGGAAAGGCCGCGTGTGGTATCGATTCGATGTCCTTTCACACTCACCTCGTTTCTATGCTTCAATCGATCTATCTGATAAGCGCTGTCCAATTCTCGCACGCCTCGCGGGTTCGTTTCTATCAGCACGTTCCGACCATAATGATCGATTATCTCGCCGTGCTGACCGATCTCTTCAATGTCTTCTTCATTCCATGCATAGACCAACACTAACTTGTCTCCATCATTGGCAGTTTCAAAAGGTAATCCTTCACCTCTCTCTCCACTACCCAGAACCATCATCCCAGGGACGACGGTTCCGACTACCAGTACTAACGCAATCACTAAAACCGATAATCTATTTTCTAACAAAATTTCCATATATATCTTTCTCTCCTCGTTTTGTTAACTACGGACCTCATTGGTTTCAATTATATTTAAAGATTGGGGGGGGGGGCGGGTCCATTGAATCCTCCTTTTTGGACAAGATCACTAGGAATAAAGGTGATATTCTTCAAACTATCTAGAAGCACCTTTTAGAAAAAATAAAGGAGGTTTATTTGTACTCTCCGCAGCTGTAGCAGTACCACTGCTGAGATGTCTCGATATATTTCATGGACTTACCGCAGTCTGGACAGGCCCTTCCTTCTCCCTGTTGGATAGATGGAGAAGGAGATGGTTGGGACGGCTGCTGTTGTTTGGGTCGCTGTCGTGGCGGCTGTCTCTGCTGCGGTTGCTGTTGTTGAGGTTTTTGAGGTTGCTGATATCCCTGCTGACCCTGAGAGGGCGGGTACCATGTCTTCTTGTAGATAGAACCATTCTTTTTTTTCACAACGCAGGTTTTAGCCAGCTTGTCACCTATCCTCTGGTTGTTAGAAGCTATGAGTACGACGTCTATTATCATTATTATAAAACCGATACATGGAAGAGACCAAATAAGTCTTGCAAGATTTCTTATGAAGGAAGAACCAGCGGCGACTTTTTGACCGTGTTCATCTACGACCTCCAAGTTTAGCAGCTTTTTGGCTGGGGTGGCTCCTCCTCCTTTCTTTGACTCGAAGTATGTAAAATAAGCGAGAAGGATCACAAGGTTCAGCGCCATGATCAGGAGGTAAAATCCAGTAAAGTAGACCGCGAAGAATCCCTGTCCCGGATCCGTGAGTTGTTCTATGGTCCAAAACCCCGTGAAAAAGACAGCCAATATTATTGCGCCCGTGACGAGCCCCAGGACCAGACCGTCTAACAAATAGGCTGCTATCCTTCGGGGGAGCGAAGCGTGGTTTAGATTCGGTGTTCTTTGTGGAGGAGCTGATTGCTGATATCCATAATTCTGTTCCATCGGTTCAACCCAAATGATGATAGCTGAGAAAATATATAAGGATTATGACCTGATAGTTCTAATTCTCGGGGCAGTTGATCTTTAAAAACCTATCAAGGGATGAGCGAAGTGGTTCGTCTTCAGGAGTGACATCTTTAGCTCTTTTCAAACATTCGATAAATCCATCTAGATCATTCATATCGTCACGATACAGTTCTTTTTGCCCTCTGACCAATTCTTTATCCAACATTTTACCCATCCTAGGGCTTTTTATTCCATTATAGTATATGTGACTCATCATAAATAGTTTTTATGGTTAAAACGGGTAATTGTTGTATCCTTTGTCAATATCTATTCGTTCGATCTATGATTTATCTTTCTTTGCTCTCGCTAAGCACGTGATTCCCAACGAAGTTCATGGTGAATCCTATCAGGATTATCAGTACCGCCACTCTGAATTCCGTCGAATACAGGAAGTCCCGGAACGTGTCTCCTTCTTTCTGTTCTACCGTGACGGTTCTTGTTATGGGTTCGCTCCAGTTGCCTCTCAAGTCTTTGATTTCTAGGGTGATGGTGTGCTCTCCAGGTGTCAGAGTCGTGTTGAATTCGCTGTTTTGAGGGCTGAAAAGTTTTAAATATTTTGAAAAGACTAGTTGATATGTATGGGAACTACAACGATCGATCTTCCAAAGGAAGTAGGTAAAATATTAGAGGATAATCCAGATCTAAAAGAGAATCTAGTCGAGAATTTCATAAACAAAATAGCTCGGTCCCATATCGAGAAAGGAGTCATCTCAAAGGAATTGCTCAATATAGTAGTTGAAATAGAAGATGTAGATATCAAAGAGGAGAAAAAAATTTTAAAAGAATTGAGAAATAAGGCAAAGGAAAGATTACATGATAATTGACACAGATATACTCATCGAGAGGGTGAAGGAAAATAAAAAAATCGATGCCAACATAACTATTGTCAACTCTATCGAGTATCCACCGGTCTTGACGTATGAAAAGTTTGAAGGTGAGATATATACCATCTCTCCAGATGACCAGATTTTAGCTTTAAGGATACAAAGAAAATTGCGGAAAGTAGGAAAACCAAAATCTGTTCCAGATATTCTTATCGCCTCGATATCAATAAATAGAGATGAAAAATTATATACTAATGACGATGATTTTGAGGACATAGAGAATATATCTCAATTAGAATTCTACAAAAGTTAGTGACCCTATTCTTTATCTTGACTAGCACTTTTCGGTTTGCCCAGCACGTGATTCCCAACGAAGTTCATGGTGAATCCGATCAGGATTATCAGTACCGCCACTCTGAATTCCG
>JBKHKA010000030.1:0-16341 GCA_046537845.1 Candidatus Aenigmatarchaeota archaeon | reverse complement strand
GAATCGCCAATTATGAAAATCAGCGATTCCCCTTACTCACCGATTTCTAGCGAGAGCGGTTCGTCCGGCTGAGCCCACTCATTACATTCATGAACTCAGCGGATTCGAAAACACGGGGAATCGCCAATTATGAAAATCAGCGATTCCCCTTACTCACCGATTTCTAGCGAGATCGGTTTGTCCGGCTGAGCCCATTTTACAGATGTGGTGACCATGTCTTCTTTGCCTAAAAAGTATAGAAAATTGAGCAAGTATCTATCCTACTTACTCAGACACCATCCCGAAGAGGCCGAGCTCTCTATAAACAAGTACGGTTTTGCCGATCTCGATGAAGTCCTCGAAGCGTTGAACGAAACGAAGCATTCCTGGGCTGACAAAGGTGATATGGAGTACCTGATAGAGAACTCCGATAAGACCAGGTTTCAGATCAAAGACGACAGGATAAGAGCGCTCTACGGCCATTCTATCGACGTGGTGGTCGAAGAGGAGATGGCCGAAGAACCTCCGAAAACACTGTACCACGGTACTTCTCCAAAAGTGGTAGAGCAGATCCTGAAAGAGGGGATAAAGTCTAAGAACAGGCAGTTCGTCCACCTTTCGAAGAGTGAGAAGGAGGCTTACACGGTTGGCAGAAGACACGCCGAAGAGCCGGTGATATTGAAGATCGACGCCAGTAGGGCCTGGGAAGACGGCATCACATTCTTTGAAAGAGGCGACCTGTTCCTTGTGAAATACATGCCTCCAGGATATGTAGAGGTCTTGGATTAAAAAACGCAGACCTAAAATATCGAGGTCAACAGATAATACCTAGATAGCTTTTTAAAATATCTCTGGAAAATACTCAAGGGAGAAGTGTATAACGTTTTCTTCCCGTAAAAATTCTTTAGCTCTAGAAGTGAACTTTTTTGATACTATCATATACTTTGAATGCTTTTGTAGCTTGGACTTCCTCATCTTTGTCAAAAGCTCTTTCACGGTCCTTTCATCAGATAGGCTCCAATTGACTTCTCCTAAAAGGTAACCATCCCTTGATACCCCACATATATCGATCTCCTTAATTGGCTACACAATTATTGTGTGATCAATACGTAAATCTTTCGTCATTTTCAAGGCGGATGGGGCCTTCTAGGGCAGTCGAAAAACAAAAATCACCTTAGATCCATCGATCACTTCCCCCTCTGAATTTATGCCCGTTTAAAGATGTCTTCTAGAAAAAGTGCGAGCACCGGGATTTGAACCCGGGTTATAGCCTTGGCAAGGCTAGGTGATACCAAACTACACCATGCTCGCATTTAACTGCAGGATTACAGATATCAAATTGAGTTATAAACATTTTGGATTTTGGTCTTCGGGATCAATTTTCACGACGAAAGATTTATATCGTCACTCGGAAAGACCGTGGGGAGATGAGCAGAAGGAAGCACAGGAGGATAGCTAGGAACCGTATAAGGGTCCTCTTCGAGGAAGCTGAGAAGGCCGCTTTAAACGAAGAGTTCGGGAGAGCCGACCGCTACGTAGAGCTGGCGAGAAAGATAGGCATGAGGCACAACGTGTCTCTACCCTCCGAGTACAAGAGGAGGGTCTGCAAGAACTGTTATTCTTACCTTCATCCATCCAAGACCTGCAGCGTCAGACTCAAAAACGGTCTATTGGTCACTAGATGCTTTCAATGCGGAACTATAAATAGGTACGGTTACAAAAGAGATCCAAAAGAGTGATAGAGTATGGATGTAGAAGAAGCCAAAAAAGCCGGACAGGATCTTCAAGCAACGCTCCATATAGGAAAAGACGGTATCACGGGATCGTTGATAGATGAACTGGACAAACAGCTCGAAAAACGAGAGCTGGTCAAGATACAGGTGAACAGGAACGACCCCAAGCAGGATGTTGAGAAGACCGCTGAAGAACTTGAAAGATCGTCGATAGGTGACCTGATAGAAGTGAGGGGCAAAACCATACTGATGCTGTACGAAGAATAAAACCAGGTCAAAACTTTTCCAGTTCTAGATCATACACCATCTGCACCTGAGTGGCTGAATAGGTCCGCACTTCTCTTTTTTCGCTCACCTGAACTTCAAACCCCTCTTTCTTTATGACTCCCAAAAGTTCTTCCAGCCTATTTTCTCTCTCGCCCTCTTCCACTATCTCGTAATAGTGGATAACGCCTTCATCGTCCAGCGCTTTTAGAGCCGGTCGTATGAACTCTTCTGAGGAGTGAGGTAGGTTCATGATTATCCTGTCGCATGTTATGGTAGGAGCCACGTCTCTAGCGTCAGCTTCATAGACGCTGACCAACTCTTCCAAACGGTTCCTTTTCACGTTCCTTTTCAGATATTCCACAGCGGTGGGGTTCAGATCCACGCTGTGGATGTGTTCGACGTCGGCGTTTCTGCCTATAAGCACTGTATAAGGCCCGACCCCGGCGAACATGTCGAAGATCACTTCTTCCTCCCGCACCTTTTTCACCACCCGCCATCTTTCCGTAGCGAGCCGGGGAGAGAAGTACACTTCGCTCACGTCCACTTCGAATTCGGCGCCGTACTCCCGGTGCACGGTCACCGTTTTCTTTTCTCCTGCGAGGTGCTTCACGTTCCTGATCCTGAATTTTCCCTCCACCCCTTCGTCCTCTAGAACGGTGACGAGACTCTTGTGTGTATCTAGGATCGCCTTGCCTATCTTCTCCTTATGATCCTCTATCTCCCGAGGCAGCTTTATTATGGCGATGTCGCCGATCACGTCGTAACTGGAGGGCAGGTACTCTTTCAGCTCTTCTGGCAGGTCCACCAGTGCAGTATAATCTCTATCCACCCTTTCTCTCTCCTCCACTTCCCTCTCCACCACTTCATGATCGAAATCTTCGATCCGTTCTTCAGAGATATTTTTCAAAGGTAGAAACAAAAAACGCCCGTCCTTTGAAGAATCGATCTTTCCTTCTTTGTAGAGCAGATCCTCTTCCAAAAGCTTATTTCTTACCTTCTCTCCTACTTTCTTCGGAACTTTGAGACAGAGCATCGCGAGAGGTAATAGATATGGGAGAATTAATATTCATCGGTCTAGGCTTGTACGATGAGAAAGACATCAGCGTTAAGGGCCTTGAAGCGGCAGAAGGAGCCGACGAGGTCTACTCTGAATTTTACACCAGCAGTTTGGCCGGCTGTACTCTTGAAGAAGTTGAAGAATTGATCGGCGGTGAGATAAAAACACTGAGCAGAGAAGAGGTGGAAGATCAGGCTATTCCCCTTGAAGCGGCTTTGAGCGGAAAAAAAGTGGCGTTCCTCACCGCGGGAGACCCCATGGCCGCTACCACGCACGTAGACTTGAGATTGAGAGCAGTAGAGAAGGAGATCCCCACGACCATCATCCATTCTTCATCCATCTTCTCAGCCGTACCCTCCGCGCTGGGAGTTCAGCACTACAAATTCGGCAGGACCGTGACACTTCCTTATCCGAAAGATGGTAGGGAGTACCCTTTGAGCCCCTACCAGAACATAAAAGAGAACAAGAAGAGAGGCCTTCACACCCTGGTATTGTTGGATATCGATTCTGAAGAAAAAAGGTACATGAGCGTAAACGAAGGCGTGGAAGCGTTGATGTCTCTTGAAGAAAGAACGAAGGAAGGCGTGATCACCGAAGATGTACTGCTCGCGGGTCTAGCCAGGGTCGGTTCCTCTGAGTTGGAGTTGAAGGCCGGCTATCCAGAAGGATTAGCGGAACACGATTTCGGCCCTGGGCTTCACTGCATGATGGTCTTTGGAGACCTGCACTTCATGGAGATCGATTCGCTGATAGATATTGCGGACGCACCAAAAGAGATAGCCGAAGATTGAATCCACAGAACGTCTTTCAGTGAGAACAAATTTATATCTCCCCCTCATATAGTTCTTCGATGAGTGAGGAAGGGATCCAGCGGTCGGCTGCTCTCCTGACGGTCCTGATCATGGCTGTCAGCCTTTTTTCTTTTGCGGCATCGAACGCTAGCGCTTCCAGCGAAGATCTCACGCTTACAGCGGTACCCAGAGACGGCGAGATCGAACTGGTCTGGGAGTTCTCTACTAACGAGAGTGAAGATATATCGGTGAGCCATTACAACGTCACTAGAGACGGGGAGCTATTGACACAGGTCGAAGGCACTTCATATGTAGATGAAGACGTGAAAAATGGTGTTGAATACACCTATAGAGTGGAAGTAGTCGGTGAAGACGGTAGAGTGATCACGACCTCCGAAGAGGTCGAAGCAAATCCGGAGAGTTATTGGTGGCTTTGGATCGCTCTCCCGATAAATCTTGTGGGGCTTATCTTCGTCTTCTATTATTTCGGAAAGAAGAAAGATGGATCGTTTATCGGTCAAGATTGAAATTTATACCCTTTAGACTACGATCTTTTGACAATTTTAATATATTTGGTTCGATTACTCTTCAAAGAAGATGGATCATGGATCTATTTACGGGTCATTAAAAGAAAAGATGGGACGGCCTTCCAAAGAGGAGATACTAGAAGGGGATATCCTATCAGTTCTTTTCAAATTGGCATGGCCGATGATGATCGCTTCGCTCCTTCAGACCACTTACAATCTGATAGATACCATATGGTTGGGAAGACTGCCATCACCTGAGAACACCCTTTCCGTCGCCGCGATAAGCGTAGCTTGGCCCTTCGTCTTCCTTCTTTTATCGGTGCAGATGGGGTTGGGCATCGCGGGCATATCCATGATATCCCAGCACACTGGAGCCGAGGAATATGATGAAGCTTATCATGATACGGGACAGCTCTTCTTCCTTTTCCTCGTCATATCTACCATTTTGGGCGGACTCGGATTTCTGATAGCCGAGAACTTTCTGAGTTTTCTCACGCAGGAAGCAGAGTTGGTACCTTACGCTACTTCTTACCTTCAGATAATATTCCTGGGCTTTCCTTTCTTACTGCTCTTTGCGGCCTTCAGCTTCTCACTGAGAGCGTGGGGAGACACCATCACTCCCATGTTGGTGATGGCGGTATCGGTGGTGTTGAACATAATCTTAGATCCTGTCCTCATATTCGGTTTAGGTCCCTTTCCAAGGATGGGTATAACCGGGGCTGCAGTGGCTACAGTATCAGCACGTGGCGTGGGAACCGCCATAGCTGTTTATCTTTTGTGGGCCGGGAAGGTCGATATAAAGCTGAAGCTATGGCATCTGAAACCGGACCTTACCAAATTGAAAAAGTTCATAAGCGTGGGTTTACCGGCCACATTGGCTAGGATGGAAGAATCCGTTGGTTTCGTCCTGATGACCGGTCTTCTTGCGATGCTGCCGATGCAGGCCAAAGTATTGGCCGCTTATGGGATAGGTAGTAGGGTCATAAACATCACATTCATATTTCTAAATGGCCTTATGATGGCCATCAGCACCATGGTCGGCCAGGCACTTGGAGCTGATCTGAAAGGCAGAGCCGAAAAGACCACTACCCGAGCAACACTGGTGATGATCTTTTTCATGTCCTTGGTTTCCTTAACCTTCATAATCTTCAGATATCAGATAATGAGATTTTTCATAGTGGATGAACCATTGGTTATAGAGATAGGAGCTAGATTTTTAGTGATACTCGCTATCGGAGGTCCGTTCTTTGCCATATACGAAGGCGTCAGCGGGGCGTTGAACGGCTCAGGACATACTGGACAGCACTTCGGTCTAAGTTTACTGAGGCTCTGGGGCCTGAGGATACCACTGATCTTACTGTTGGCTTTTGCTTTCGCGTTGGACTCCACCGGTGCATGGTTAGCTATCGGCTTCAGCAACGTCGGGGCCGGAACTGCGGCTTACTGGCTTTACAAGAAAGGATGGTGGAAAGAGAAGATAATCGATAAAGAGCCGCCGAGTTTTGATAAGCTCAAAACGAGGTTCAAAAGGGGTGGAAATTGAGATACGTATGCTGAGGATGTCAACTTGTTGAGTCGGGGATAACTGCAGTCGATGATCCGACTTTTTGAACTTTTAAGGTCCCAGATAAATTCCTCTTAGTCACAAAAGTGAATTTTGTTCCTTGGTGTGGAGCCCATAACTCAGTTCAAAAAGTTACGAGTTCCACCATAATTGAAAGAGGAGATAATTCTCTTTTGATGCCGGTCTAGTAAGAAGGAATATCATCCAATTGAAGGATGATTTCTTTTTTTACCATCTCCACCGATTCCTTTTTATTGATCCACTTTTTGGGCGTAGTTACATATTTTTTGTCATGCATCCGTATTATTGTTCAATCTCTTAAAAGCTACCTCTGTAACTATAATGCTACCATCTCCAATAAGAATAGATTTTTTCCGAAAGTATTTTATCACTTGATCTGCATATAGTCGTAGAGTTGGAGGCTTTAGATGCTGGCCGTCAGCGTGAGCATAGGCCAGTTACGCTCGTGGCGGACGAGTCGAAGATTATAGGCATGTGCGTGAAAGGCGGTGCTCCGACGACATCCTTGAGCAGTGGCCTTTTCTCTTTCACGCTGCCGAGCATTTTACCCACGAACTCAGCAGGCAGTGGAGCCACCGGTTTTGCGGGTCCCTCGCCTTCCCCTGACTTCAACCTCCTGCAAAACCCATTTTCTCTTCATTCTAGAGCATATCACGATTAACTATAGTAACTGTCGTGTTTATAATAATAACAAAAACACTTAATAAGCATAATCGTAATTATTATAATCATGATAACACAAGATTTCATCGATAGGGACGAGGAGCTAGATTTTCTTGAATCCCAGAACGAGGAAAGACCATCTTTAGCTATCTTGTACGGGCGAAGAAGGGTGGGTAAAACCACATTAGTTGAACGATTTTGCAGGGATAAAAAACACGTGTATTACACCGCGCCTGAATCGAACAAGAAAGAACAATTGGAAGAGGTTTATCAGGTAGTTTATGAGGAACTAGAGGATGAACTGATCAAGGACCTGAAACACGATTGGGAAACCTTACTTCGATATCTGAAAGACAAAGATCTCATCATCGTTTTGGACGAGTTCCCCTATATCATAAGAGCCGATGATTCGATACCATCAAAAATACAGAGATTATGGGACAAGGAACTGAAAGAGTCTAACTTGTTTTTGATATTGACTGGCTCTTCTATTTCCATGATGGAGGATGAGGTGTTAAGTCCGAAGTCCCCTCTTTACGGAAGGAGGACGGGACAGTGGAAATTGGAACCTTTCAGCTTCAAAAACGCAAAAGATTTTTTTCCAGAGTATTCTTTTGAAGATAAAGTAAAAGCTTACTCGATCCTAGGAGGGATACCTTATTTTCTAGAACAGTTCGATGTCAAGGTATCTATAAAGGAAAACATCAGGGAGAATATATTGAATAAAGGCTCAGTGCTTCACAACGAAGTGGAGTTTCTGATGAGAGAAGAGTTTAGGGACCCGATGAATTATTATACCATCCTGAAGTCCATATCTCGAGGAAATACCAAGTTTTCTGAGATACAGAACGATACAGGTATAGATAAAAACAATCTATCGAGCTATCTTTCGGTTCTAAGAAATCTACACCTGGTGAAAAGAAGAACTCCTATCACTAAAAAAGAGTCCAAAAAAGGCAGATATTATCTAGAGGATAAGTTTTTCAGGTTCTGGTTCAATTTTATCTTCCCTAACAAAAGCCAGTTGGAAACCAAAGATGAGATCTTACTTGACAGGATAATGAAAGATTTAGATCGGTTTGTTTCGTTCGTCTTCGAAGATATATGTAGAGAGATGTTGACTTATGAATATGGTGAGTATGAAGTCGGTCGATGGTGGTATAAGGAGGATGAGATCGACATCGTAGCTTTGAACGAAAGAGAGAACAAGATATTGTTAGGCGAGTGCAAGTGGTCCAAAAATGAAGTTGACTTCGGCCTGCTTAACGACCTGAAAAAGAAAACAAAAAAAGTGAGATGGAATGATGAAGAAAGAGAAGAAGAATACACACTCTTCTCTAGAAGCGGATTCTCCGATGAATTGGAAGAGTATGCAGATGATTCAGAGGAGCTTAGATTGTATTCTTTGAAGGATATGAAGGTGTTGTTTACCTCTTGAGTAGAAGTGAATGACATACTGAATTTTACTGATGGGTTGGAAAAGATGGATTTATCGATATTAGATGATTAAGACATCACAGGATCAGATAGAAGTCAGCGATCTTCAAATAAAAATATTTGTATATGCTCCGTAGAAGGGACGATGCCGCGGGCACCACCTCTTTCTCTAACATCAATGTCCTGCAAAACCCAATTCTTCCTTAGAAATTTAAGAAAAGATTATAGAATAAGTAATTAGTTTATTTTTTGAATATATCTTTTTTCTTTTTGATATGGGTATTATCTTTTTCTTCGATTTTTTCTATGACTTTTTTAGTTTTTTTTGGAGACCAGTTTTTCTTCATAGATAGCTCTTAAGATCTCTCTCATATCGTAAACCTCTACCCCTCTTCTAACCCCTTCGCCATATATAGTCAATGACTCGACTTTTTGAACTTTTATAGAGTCTTTGACTAGTTGTGGATGGTGGAACTTTAGTTAAAAAAGTTCCAACTTCCACTATAATTTAGAATCGTAGGTAAGTAATGGAATATCTCGATTTTTAGCGATGACAAGATTTTTCAGATCGGTCTTTGAGATCTCTAAAGAATCTATAGCCTCATATATCTTCAATTCGTTCTCATCCATCGTTGTTGTCTCACAGAATCAAATATCTTCTTCGGAAAATCAAACCCTTCCTGCTTCGATACATCGAGCTCATCCCACACATACTCGGTGATCAGAAATTTTCTTTCTGGAAAGACCAGTGGTAGAAAATCGAGGGCGTCTGCTTTTGCTAGAGCGCTTATTATATCTGTGTCACGGAGAACTTTATCCTTCAATACTCTCCCTCAGCTCTTCGACCTTTTCTTCTTCATCGTCTTTTTTATCGATATTTTTCTTCACGCCTCTTCGTTCTAGTATCTCGTTGAATTCTTCTCTACTCACTCCAGCTATCTCTACAGCTCTTCCTATAGATGTTTTTCCTTTTTTGTATAGGTATACAGCTACGTCTATCTTGTACTCCGGTTTTTCTTCCAGCATGAATCTAAATGAACTTCGAAAGACATCACTCTTGCTTGTGAATCTTCCTTCCTCTATCAACCCCTCCACCTTTTCAGATTCGGCAGGGGCTAGAGATATGGTTGTTTTTTTTCTAGTCATCTTTAGTATTATATAATATGAAATAGTCTTATTTAAGATTGCCCCAGAAACTGTTATATCTGTTTTAAACTATACACTCGCAACATCGGAGGCAGACAGGTTGACGAAGGCTGTCGAGAAGGGCCTGGCCGACACACCATTTCTGGACGGTACAGATGAAGAGCAAGAAGAAAAGCACGACAACGCCGGCGTAGAGATGATAATCTCTATCGTGATCCTTGGAGATACGGCGTGGATTGCGATCAAGGTAAGGGCTATTATTGAGGGGGGCGTTTTACCAGTATCGATTCAATCGATAAAAAGTGATTTTGAATCAGGGTTCTACTCAATCGGTCAAGAGAGCATCCCGTTCATCTTCCAATCTAATAACAGGATGGAATGCTCCGTTTTTAATATCTAAGTTGATATCCCCGCTCAAAGCAAATTTTAAATATTGCATCGTCATCTTGACACCCGATGAGCTGGGCAGCAGGTACCGAGGAGATCGCGATCATCATAATTAGTGAGTGATGACTCATCCGCCCAGCTGAAAGTTTTTGTTGTTTTTGGAGGATATTTGTATGAGTGAAGATGATGGACAATTCGAACCGATAGATAAGGACGCTCCCTTACCGGAGAAGGAAGAGGAGATAATAGAGTTCTGGAACCGGCACGATATACCGGAGAGAAGCAGAGAGCGGGAGAGGGAGAAAAAGTTCGGTTTCACCGAAGGTCCGCCCACGGCCAACGGTCTACCCCACATAGGCCACGTTCTGACCAGGATAGTGAAAGATACGTTCCTACGCTACAAGACCATGGACGGCTATCAGATAGTGCCGAACATAGCCGGATGGGACACCCACGGTTTACCCGTTGAGATCGAAGTGGAGAAAGAATTGGGTATAGACTCCAAAGACGAGATCGAAGAGTACGGCCTGGAAAGATTCAATGAGATGTGCAAAGAGAGCGTGTTCCGGTACGAAAAAGAATGGAGGGACATGAGTGAGAGGTTGGGTTTCTGGATCGATTACGATAACGCTTATATCACCATGGAGGACGAGTACATAGAGAGCGTATGGTGGAGTTTGAAGCAGCACTGGGAGAACGGTCTGCTGGAAAGGGGGCACAAAGTGGTACCTTACTGCCCGAGATGTGGAACCCCTCTTTCGAGTCACGAAGTCGCCCAGGGGTACGATCAAACCGAGGACCCTTCTATCTACATCAGGTTCAAAGTCAAAGACGAGGACGCTTACTTTTTGGCGTGGACGACAACGCCGTGGACCCTCATATCTAATCTTCTCCTCACTGTGGGTGAAGACCTAGATTACGCACTTGTCGAATATCAAGGTGAGAAGTACTATCTTGCAGAAAAGTTGGTCGATGAGATATTTGAAGATGCCGAGGTGCTAGAAACGCTGAAAGGTAAAGACCTTCTCGGCAAGGGATACGAGCCCATGTTCGACTACGTTGATTCTTCCAGCGAGAGCCATTACGTCTGCTCCTCCGATTTTGTCACGCTGGAAGAAGGTACTGGGATAGTGCACATCGCTCCCGCCTTCGGTGAAGACGACTACGATCTCTGTCAAGAGGAAGGGGTAGAACTGGTGAATCCAGTAGACGAGAGCGGGAGGTTCACCGATAATGTGAGCGACTACGCCGGCCGGTTCGTTAAAGACGCGGACGAGCAGATAATGGAAGATCTGAAGGAAAGAGGAGATCTCATCAAGAGGAGCACCGTGACCCATACATACCCGTTCTGCTGGAGATGCGACTCGCCCCTTTTGTATTATGCATTGGAGAGCTGGTTCATCAGGACATCGTGGGAAAAACAAAAGCTGATAGACAACAACGAGGAGATATTCTGGAAGCCGGAACACCTGAAGCACGGGAGGTTCGGTAACTTCCTGGATGACCTGAAAGATTGGTCGCTGAGCCGCAACAGGTTCTGGGGTACTCCTCTGCCGATATGGACCTGCGAGAACGGACACGAAGAATGCATAGGCAGCAAAGAAGAGCTGGCGGAGAAGGCAACCGAGCCTTTACCGGAGGATTTCGAATTCCACAGGCCCTTCGTCGACAGGGTCGAGTTGAACTGTCCTGAATGTGAGTGTACCATGGAACGGGTGGAATACGTTATAGACTGCTGGTACGACAGCGGTAGCGCCCCATTCGCGCAGTTCCATTATCCCTTCGAGAACGATGATAAGTTCGAGAAAGCTTTTCCCATAGATTTCATAACCGAGGCTTTGGATCAGACTAGAGGATGGTTTTACAGCCTTTTGGCCATAAGCTCTTTACTTTACGACGAGCCCGCCTACAAGAGCTGTCTCACACTCGGATTGGTCCTCAACGAAGAAGGGGAAAAGATGAGCAAGAGCAAAGGTAATGTGGTGGAACCCGATGTAGTTTTCGAAGAGGTGGGTTCGGACCCGACGAGGTTGACCTTTTTGGATTCTCCGGTCTGGAGATCATCTCCCTTCAGCCAAAATCTTGCGGAAGAGAAGATCAACAAGACCATAAATACTCTGTTCAACGTGGTCACTTTCTTCACCAACAACGCCAATATAGACGATTTCACCCCCGACCCAGATTACGGATTGAACGACGAGATAGACAGGTGGCTGCTCTCGGAAGTGAACTCTTTGACCGGAGAGATAAGAGATGGTATGGATGAACTCGAAGTCCACAGAGCGGTCAGAGCTATAGAGGCGTTCATAGACAAGCTGTCCAACTGGTACCTCCGCCGGAGCAGGAGAAGGTTTTGGGAGGGAACTGAAAAGGAAAAAGAGAGTGCCTACAATACCCTCTATGAAGTGCTGAAAACACTCACCAAGCTGATAGCACCCTTCACTCCTTTTATAGCGGAAAGGATATACCGGAAAACGATTCTCCCTGTTGAAGGTGGACCTGAGTCCGTACATCTTTTGAGCTATCCTGAGGTGAACGGCGAGAGAGTGGACCGAGAACTGGAGGAAAACATGGAAAAGATCATCGATATCGCGGAACTGGGCAGGAAGGCCAGACAGAAAGAGGACATAAAGCTGAGGCAGCCTTTGAGAGAGGCGGTGGTGGTCCACGGTGAAAAGGACACGGAAAGAGCGGTGCAGACCTTCGAAGGCATACTGAAAGACGAGTTGAACGTCAAAGAGTTGAACGTATTAGAGAACGCTGATCCTCTCACCACCTACGAGTTGAGCCCGAATTATTCTTCTCTAGGACCGAAATTCAAAGGTGATGCGGAAGAAGTGGCCGAAGCCATAACCGAGGCCGACCCCGTCGAAGTTAAAAAAGCTATGGACGAGGAAGGTAAAGCGACGATCGAAGGTCACGAAGTGGAAGAAGAAGACGTGGAGATATCTGAAGTGGTTAAGGAAGAATATCTGAGGAGCGAAAAGAAAGGTTTGGAAGTTTACGTGAACTCTGAGATGGACGAAGAACTGGAGATCGAGGGATTGGTCAGAGACGTCGTGAGGCGTATCCAGACCATGCGTAAGGACCTCGAACTCGGTTATACCCAGAAGATAAACACTCACTATTCTGGTGAGGACAAACTGGAGAGAGCTGTGGAGGCCATGAAAGATTACGTCAAGAAAGAAACCCTGTCTAGGCGCCTAGAAAAAGGTGAAGGGCCCGGTATGGAGAAAGAATGGGATATAGACGGTAAGAAGATCATCATCACCGTGGATCCTATAGAGGATTCGGAAGACGAACCATTAAATACAAATTAGTGATTGGGTAAAGAGGGAAAAGCATGGCCCGGAAAGAGGAAAAAAAGATGGAAGTCACGAAGCACAACAGCACCATCAGGTTCACGGAAGATGTGGAATACAAAGACTTGGTACAGATCTTTCCTGAGCTTTACCGTACTTTCATGGAATTGGCGGACCAGGTGCCGGAGGAGGGCGGTGAAGAATTCATGGAGATGATAATAGATCAGAACCTGAAAGATCTTCGCAGCAACAGGAAACCTCCCGGACATAACCGAGAGGCTAGATACAGGATGATATTCCCTCTGGGACGCGAAAACGTAGAATTCACCCTCTACCCAAGGATACCGGAGGAAGAATCGGAGATAGAGGAGATAACGGGTGAGATATCCGAATTTCTAGAAGAGAACGATCTGGAGCACGAAGTCATCTGGGATCAGATGGAGTATCTGATGGAAGAGAAGGATTAGTTTTCAAAAAACCTTTTACACTCTTCTTTCAAGTCCCTAGTGGAGTGGTAATCAAAATCTTCAGGTAATCGATCCTTGTATCTCCTGTAGTTGAATCTTTTGTCCATCAGCACTATGAGAGCGCGGTCTTCTTTGCTCCGTATCGGTCTGCCTGCGGCCTGTAAAACCCTGTTCATCGCCGGGTATATCCTGGCGTACTTGTAGCCCTTTTCTTCCCCGAATTTTTCAGTATAGTACTCTTCTAGCGCTTCGAGTTTCAGCGATGGAGGTGGGAAAGGTATACCGGCTATTATTACAGAGGAAAGGATGTTGTTCCTGTAGTCTATACCTTCTGAAAGGCTGCCGCCCTGAACCCCCAGGAGGAGTTTGTTTTCTCCTCTTTTCAGACTTTCGACGAGCTTTTTCTTCTCTCTCTTCGAATGTTCCCTCTCCTCTATCTTCATCTCCTTCTCGAGGTGCACCATGCTCAGCCTGTCGATGACGTGGTCCATCAAGGAGTAAGAGGGGAAGAACACTGCGACATTCCCTGGAGTGTTGTTGGCGATATCGGCGATAGAGTTCGCATAGGCTTGGTAGGTGTTCAATCCTCTTTCTTTGTAAGCCGTGGTGACGTGGTTCACGCTGACTATCTTCCTGTTCTCCTCTGGAAACGGCGATCCGTAGGTCTCTATTTTGGTCCTTTTACCATTCATACCCAAAAGATCGGCGTACATCTCCCCGGGATGTAAAGTACCGCTCATCAAGACGGCGCTGTCGATCTCGCTGAAAACTTTCTCGCTGTACTTCGCAGGGTCTAAAAGGCCTATCTCGACCGCTGGTGGATCAGGTCCGATGGAGCGGAAGACCTCTTTTCCCTCCTCTCTCCAAGTGTCCAAAAAAGAATAAACGTACATCGGGGCGGTTGCGGAAGGATCCTTCTCCAACACGTCTCTAGCCACTATATCCAGGTCTTCTAAAAGTTCTTCTAGAGAGCTGAACTGCGTAAGACCGCCTTTGAGGGCTTTCTCTATCTTCTCGTCCAAGAAGCGTTTGTCTATCCTCTCTTTTTGATTGACCCGTTCATCCAATTCGACAGAGAGCCGGCTCATGAAACTGGCGAGAGGTGAAGAGTAGCCCTGAAGCAGGTTAAAAGCATCTTCTAACATTCCGACTGAAAGTTTTTCTTCGAGGTTGGCTCTTATCCTGCTGGGGAGGTTATGCGCTTCGTCTATGATCAGTAAAACATCTTCAAGTTCGATCTCTAGGAGTTCGAAGATCCTCTCCCTTATATCCGAGAATATGTAATTGTAATCGCACACGACGAGGTCGCTCTCTTTACCAGCTAGAAGAGCCGCTTTATGGGGACAAACGTTGGCTGACCTGCAGAAATCCACGATCTCAGAGACGTGCTTCGTGTCGTCCTTTAAGCTTTGGACCACCTTCGACATCTTCTTGTTGAACAGGTTGCACTTGCTCTGCCCTTTCTCGCTGCAGAACTCCTCGAAAACGGGATACGGTAATTTAGATTCTTCTCTGGGGCACATGTGTTTCTTAGAGATGACGTCGGTAGCGTTCACGGAAGAGGGCATCTTCTTCACCGTCTCTATGGCGATGTTGTGCTGCGACTGTTTACTGGTCAAGAAGAACACTTTCTGCCCCTTTTCTTTGGCTTTGACAGCTGGAGGTAGTACCGCCGCTGTTTTGCCTATGCCGGTCGGAGCGTGGGCTATCAAGATATCTTTTTGTTTAAACGCTTTAGCGGCGTCCTCTTTGAATTCTTTCTGTCCTTCTCTGATGTTTTTGAAAGGAAAATACCGGTCCTCAGCGGGCAGAGAGCCGTCTCCTTCCTGATGTGAAAAACTGTCGGTCAGACTGCTCTGTTCTCTTTCACATCTCGGGCAGTATTTTTTTCCATCTTCGATACGAAGAAGGGTGCCGCACTCGCTGCAGAAGTCGCCCATCGTTTTTTTTCTACTAACGATACGTCTATAATCTTTTCCCTTGAGCATAGGAGCGCTTCAGTGAGGAGGATCAAAATGATACAGCCCTTCACTGTTATAGATCAGGTAGGATGTCCAGGGTGAATCTGATCCGGACGGCCCACCAACTTCTTCGTTGTGCAAAGTTAAATGGTACGTGTAAATATCTGCCTTCGGATCACCATCGGGTTTTTCTAGGTTTTCGACCAAAAAATAATCTCCAGTATCTAACGATCCATTCTCGTTTGTATCATGGAATGTGATAACATCATTCTGTGAGTTAGCTATAGAGAGCTCTTCTATTTCGTCTATTTTTTCGTTATCCTCTAGCATGGAATAATCACCTAGGGCAGAGTGATCTTCGTCCGGAGTATCGCACCCCTGATAAAGCTCTGCACTACTATTATCTAGCTCTAGAGTCACTTCTTCATCTTTGATTATCTCTACCTTGATGGTTCCATCTTCTCTCTCGGATACATCAAAATGTAACCCACTCATCTCATTGCTTGCTTCGTTTACCACCCTAGTAGCTTGTGATTTTATAATCGGATGGAGACCGATTCGTTTAGAGGAAATTAGATTTTCATCGTTATAAGAGAACTCATCGATTTCAATCTCTTCCGTGATTGTCTCACCTATCTCGTAGGGGACTTCATCCCAGTAAAGAAGTTTTACGTAACTCACCTCATCTAACTCAACTGCAAATAATACCCCCTGCTCAGTTGTATTGGAAGAGATATTTGTCACCTCGCCTTTTATCGTTATAGTTTCTCCCGCCCGGGATGAATCGAATTGATCTGATTCATTGGATTCGATCTCATTCTTTACCTCTTTCATCGTCCAGTGGTCGTCCCTGCCGTACCAATAGTATATGCCAATAGAAGATATGACCAAGATCACCACAACCAATATCGCTAGGTTTCCACGGGACCACATCTTACCTACCTAGAATGAACATATCTTTTCAAATATAAAAAGCTTTTACCTAATAAATAAAAAACTTGATAGGATAAAAGTATGAGAAAGAAGAAAGCTAGATTCT
>JBKHKA010000010.1:0-55344 GCA_046537845.1 Candidatus Aenigmatarchaeota archaeon | reverse complement strand
TGTAGAGATACACCTCTCCCAAATGAGGAAAGATTTAATAATAATCTTGGGGCTACGGGATTATCAGGTTACCAACGGTCCAAAAAGGAGAGATAAAGATGGAACTGGAAGAATATTTAGATCATACCATTCTGTATCCGGATTCTACGGAAGAGCAGGTGAAAAAAGTCTGTGACGAGGCAAAGGAGTACAATTTTGCCTCGGTGTGCGTCAACCCGTTCTACGCTTCCTTCGTGAGAGAGGAATTGAAAGGTACGGACGTGAAAACTTGCGTGGTCGTCGGCTTCCCTCTCGGGGCCGACTTGAAGGAAGTCAAAGCTCAAGAGGCGAAGGAAGTGGTCGAAGCCGGCGCTGAAGAGGTAGACATGGTCATCAACATAGGAGCTTTGAAAGACGGACGGTACGACTACGTGAGAGAGGACATAGAGGGCGTGGTCAACGCAGTACCTGAAGAAGTCGTGGTCAAAGTCATAATAGAGACGTGTCTGCTGAGCGAGAAAGAAAAGGTCAAGGCCTGTGAACTGGCCGAAGAAGCCGGCGCCGATTTCGTCAAGACTTCGACCGGCTTTTCGGACGCCGGAGCGAAGCTTGAAGACGTAAAACTCATGAGAGAAACGGTAGGCGAAGAGATGGGTGTAAAAGCCGCCGGCGGTATAAAGACGAGAAAAGATGCTGAAGCCATGATAGAAGCTGGCGCCACAAGGATAGGAGCCAGTTCCTCCGTGCAGATAGTAGAGAGCTGATAGAAGGGATATGTTATGGTAGACAGGGTGATCTGGATAGTGCTGGACAGCGTCGGCATGGGCAGCCTCCCCGATGCGGAGCAGTACGGAGACGTGGGCGCCAACACCATCTACCACGTTTGGGAGCACCACGGCGGCCTCGAGATACCTAATATGCTGGACCTTGGTCTTGGAAATATAGAAGGGATGAAAGGCTTGGAAAGAACAGCAGAGCCCGAAGGATGTTATGCCAGGGTTAAAGAGAAGTCCGTCGGAAAGAGCACCACCACAGGCCACTGGGAAATGGTCGGCGTTTATTCAGACAGTCTTTTTCCCACTTACCCGGACGGTTTTCCCGACGAGGTGATAGAGCCCTTTGAAGAGGCCATCGGGAAAAAAGTACTGGGCAACAGACCGGCTTCCGGAACTGAGATCATAGTCGAGTTGGACGAAGAGCATTTCGAGACCGGTAGGCCCATAGTTTACACCTCTGCGGACAGCGTCTTCCAGATAGCGGCCCACAAGGAAGTGATACCGCTGGAAGAGTTGTACGAGATGTGTGAAAAGGCTAGAGATATACTCCAGGGAGAGCACGGAGTCGCCAGGGTCATAGCTAGACCCTTCGTAGGCGAAGACGGTGATTATACAAGAACCGCGGAAAGGAAGGATCTCTCCATCCCACCGCCGCACGAAACCCTTTTGGATCGTCTGAAAAACGAAGGATATGACGTGATAGGCCTGGGCAAGATAGACGATATCTACACGGGCCAAGGCCTGACTGAGGCGGTCCATACCGAGAACAACATGGACGGCGTGGATAAACTGTTGGAATCCATAAACGATAAGAATAAAGGACTCATAATGATAAACCTCGTTGATTTCGACCAGCGGTGGGGCCACCGCAACAACCCAGAAGATTACGGTAAAGGTCTCGAGCGTTTCGATGAAAGGCTGCCCGAGATTTTGGAGTCTATCAAAGAAAGCGACGTGCTCGTGATAACGGCCGACCACGGCTGCGATCCCACCTATGAAGGAACGGACCACACTAGAGAATACGTACCTCTGTTCGTTTACGGAGAAGAGCTGAAGAAGAACATCGATTTAGGCACTTTAGAGACCTTCGCAGACAGCGGCCAAACGGTCGCGGATATATTCGGTCTGGAACCCTTACCGATAGGGACCAGTTACTGGGACTCGATACGTGGGGCAACAACATGAGGATGTACGATATGATCATGAAGAAGCGGAACGGAGAAACCCTGACCGAGGAGGAGATAGAGCAGTTCATCCAGGGTTACACAGCGGGCGAAATACCTGATTATCAGGCCTCCGCTCTGCTCATGGCTGTCTACTTCCAGGGGATGGACGATAGAGAGACCGTGGACCTGACCAGGGCCATGGTGGAGAGCGGCGAGCAGCTCGACCTTCCGAGTATCGAAGGGAAAAAGGTGGACAAGCACAGCACGGGAGGTGTGGGAGACACCACGACGATGGTCCTGGCACCTTTGGTGGCAGCGGCGGGAGTACCCGTGGCCAAGATGTCCGGAAGAGGGTTGGGGCACACCGGAGGGACCCTAGATAAGCTGGAAGCCATACCCGGTTTTTCCGTTGAGATGACCATTGAGGAGTTCGTCGAAAGCGTGAACGATAAAAAGATAGCTGTAGCGGCTCAGACCGCCGACTTGGCTCCTGCGGACAAAAAACTTTATTCTTTGAGAGACGTTACCGCCACTGTGGATGAGATCTCCCTTATAGCCAGTAGTATAATGAGTAAAAAGATCGCCGCCGGTTCCGACGCGATAGTCCTGGATGTGAAGATCGGCAGCGGAGCTTTCATGAAAGAGCGTGAAGAGGCTGTAAAATTGGCCGAGTCCATGGTCAACATAGGTAAAGGCACGGGAAGAGATACCACAGCGGTCATCTCGAACATGGACCAACCGTTGGGAAAAGCGGTGGGCAATGCGATGGAAGTGAAAGAGGCCATAGAGACGCTGAAAGGAGAAGGACCCGAAGATCTGACCGAGCTGTGTCTTGTTCTCGGTTCCCAGATGTTGGTCCTGGCTGAAGAAGTGGACCACCGGTCGGAAGGGAAAAAGGTGCTCGAAGAGCTGTTGAAGGACGGTACTGCATTAAAAAAGTTCAAGGAGTTCGTCGAGAATCAAGGCGGTGATCCAAAAGTGGTGAGCGAACCTAACTTATTGCCTTCCGCCGACGGTCAAATAGAGATGACCGCCGATAAAGAAGGCTGCGTAACCGGGATAGATGCGGAAGGGGTGGGTATGAGCGCCCTGAAGCTGGGAGCGGGCCGTGAAACTAAGGATGCCGAGATAGACCTATCCGTGGGCATCGAGGTCAACAAAAAAGTGGGGGACGAGGTGGAAGAGGGAGAGAGTTTAGCAACGATCCACTACAGCCGAGAAAAAGGTTCAAAGAAGGCCGAGAAAAGATTGAAAGAAGCTTTCGAGATAAGCGCTGACAGAGAAGAACCTGAACCTTTGATATATGATGTGATAAGATGATAACGGAAGATAAGAGAGAGGAGCTGGTAAAAGAAGCCGAAAAGGCAAGAGATCATGCTTACGCTCCCTATTCGGGATTTAAAGTGGGAGCGGCCCTTTTGACCTCCGACGGTGAGATATATTCTGGGTGTAACATAGAGAACGCCTCTTACTCGCTCTCGAACTGCGCGGAGAGGACAGCGGTCTTCAAAGCGGTGTCGGAGGGAAAAAAAGATTTCGAAGCTTTAGCGCTCGCAGCGGACCATGAAGTGCCTACTCCGCCCTGCGGGGCCTGCCGACAGGTGCTGATAGAGTTCTCCGAGGACATGGAAGTGATCATGTCGAATCTTAAAGGAGAAAGGAAGATCGAGACCATAGATGAACTCCTAGAATCACATTTCAAGCTCGAAAAGAAGGATTGAAGAAAAAGAGGTTTTGCATATGCCGATACATATAAAAGCGGACCCTGAAGATGTGGCGGAAACGGTTCTACTGCCCGGTAACCCGGAACGAGCCGAGTATATAACTGAGAATTTTTTAGAAGAACCGGTGCTTTACAACGATTACCGGAAGATGTACGGGTACACCGGCGAGTACAACGGTAAAAAAATATCTGTTCAGACCACCGGCATGGGAGTACCTTCTTTATGTATAATCCTGGAGGAGCTCAACATGCTGGGGACCGAGGAATGGATCAGAGTGGGGACGTGCGGAGCTTTACAGAGTCACATGGAACTAACGGACCTCGTGCTCGCACAATCCTCCGCTTCTATAGGGACCAGCGTTGACAGGATAGATCTAGAGGCGGGGATGTCTCCACCGGCGGATTTCGAACTCCTGAACGGCTTGTACGAGGAGACGGAGAAGCTCAAAACCCCGGTCCACATAGGCCAGATAGTCACTTCCGACTATTTCTACGGCGGCGAAGCCTACACCTCCCTTTTGAAAAAGATGAAAGAGTTCGGCGCATTGGCGGTGGAGATGGAGACCTCGGGCCTGTATACTATGGCAGCAAAATACGCTATAAAGGCGGCTACGGCCCTCACCGTATCGGATCACGTTTTCAGGCAGGAGCGAGCGGATAAAGACGTGATCCAAAAAGGCGTGGACAATATGACCAGGATGGTTTTAGAAGCTCTCACCGCCAGATGAAACGAACCCTACTCCGTGAGATCATGACCCGAAAATTAGTTAAAGTATTAATCCACTTCCCTACGAAAATGGAAGGATCAACCCCCTCGGAGAAAAGAACAGCCGGGAGAGATATTTTTAGCCTTGCTTGAGGTGTTTGGAGAAGATGGAAGAACCGGATCAGGGCTCGGATATCGAGCAGAAGGAAAAGAAGCCGGAAGACTCACCGAGTAACATATGTCCTCACTGCGGCCATTACGTGGGCCCGGTCGAGACCTGCCCCTACTGCAAAAAGGAGATACCCAAGAGGCAGGAACTGAAGCTGCTCAAGACCGCCAGCGTTGTTTTTGCCGTGATAGGAGTGCTTTTACTCTGGCAGTACTCCGTATCCGTGGGATATCCCACTCCAAAGATAGGCGAGATCGAAGAGACCATGAATTATTCGAACGTGGAGTTGGAGGGAAAAGTTGTCAAAGGAGCTACTTATTACTCCTCCGAAGCCACTGGAGACGGTACCATTTATTTCACCATAGACGATGGAACCGGTCAGATGAGAGTGGTGGCTTACAGTTCTCAGGCCGAGAAACTGATAGAGGAGGAAAAGATACCCTCATTTGGTGATCATGTCAGCTTTGTGGGGACCATAAACTACAGAGGGACCGACGTGAAGGTCATACTTTCCTCGGCACATTCCCTTACCATCGAAAGGGAAGAAGGAAGGGAGTACACCATCTCCGAGCTGAACGAGAAAGGCAGAGATGAGATAGAAGAAGGTATGAGAGCTACCGTCAGTGGAAGAATTAGAGGAGGCGTGGAGGATCTGGATTTCGGCTATAAATTCGACATCGAGAGCGAGAACGGGACGATGCCGGTTTTCATCTACAAGGATACCGTAAGATTGACTGGAGGAGAGATGGCAGACGGTAGATCTCTAGGGGAACTGGAAGCGGGCGATAATATAACTATCACGGGCGGTCTCTCCTGGTATCACGGATGGGAACTGATCCCCGCAGAGGTATCTGACATACAGGTCGAAGGGGAGGTGGAGAGCGGTGGATGAAGAAGGTAAGGAGGAGCTTTACGAAAAAGAGCGGTGGAAAAAATTCCAGAGGGGCGAAGAGGAGCCGGTGGAAACCGTCACCTGCCCCGCTTGTGGTAGAGAGACGAGCAGCCGGCTTAAAAAATGCGAACACTGTACCAGCCATCAGAAGAACAGGTGGAGCGTGAAGGGAGTTATAGCGGTGGGCCTCGCGCTGCTCCTCGTTTCCAGTATCTTCCTCACTCTCGGAGTGGTCCATGAAGAACCGGTCCTCCGGGTCGAAGAACTCTCAGAAGAACACAGCTTTCGCACCGTCAGGTTGAAGGGGAAAGTGGTGGAGACCGACTACCGCGAATTCAAGTATTCAGAGTACGGCAGGCTGGAGATGACCATATTTGACGGTACTGGTCTCTGCACCGTCTATATCGACAAGGAGATAATGGAATTTATGGTTGAAAAGGAAAAGATACCCTACGTGGGTGATGAAGTGGATATAAAAGGAGAGTATACTGGATCGGGGGTCGAACCGACCACTTACAATGGTGAGGAGGTCGTTGTCGCCGACGGCTCCGTCGGAGTTTCGGATGTCGATCTGTTCAGCCTCGATAGGGGCGATCATGCCTCCTTTGAACTGGAAGAGGTGAGCACCGCGGATAACGAGACCGAGGGGTTAGAAGAGAACACGAAAGCGGAGCTACAGGGATTTGTGGGAGATTATAGAGAGCTCTCTTCCGGAGACGGGCTTTTTTACCTCTACACCGGCCCGAACTACGTACCGGTGATGGTGCCTCATTACAGTCTGGAACTGTGCGGAGGATGGGATGAAGACCTGTCCGGCGAGATGGTGACCGTCAAGGGTACTTTAGCGTGGTATCAACCCTATTGGTATGACGAAGGCGGAGACTGGGAATTGATAGCCAACGGAGTCAACAACATACGATCATCCGAGGAGGACTTGAGCTACGATGCGCGGGATATAGAGGAACTGAGTTCTGCATCCCAGGACAGCTTTACGGAAGGCTCTTTGGTCAGGATCACGGGAAGTTATGAATCCTTTTCTAACGTCTCTTCAGGAGAGCTTTTAGCCCTGCACGAGGGTCCTTCTTCCGTTACGGCGAAGCTCCCCTGGTATACGAAGGCGGTGAGAGAAAGGAGAAAAGAACTCATGAAGGGCGATATTGTGGAAATCGAAGGCAGGCTGAGCTGGTACAGCTTCGGAGAAGGTGGGGAATGGGAAGTGATACCGGACGGCCCCGAAAGTATAAATGTCGTCGGGGAGAGAGAGTACGAGCGGAGAGATATAGGAACTCTTTTGGACGATCCAGAGTCATATGAATACGACTACGTTAGTTTGGAGGACGTGGTGGTCAGCTCCATCACCTGGAATGAGGACGATCATGGGAACTACTACACCCTCCACTTTTATGTGCAAGATCCTGAGGAAGAGAACGGTTCTTCTTTGAATATATACATCGACCACTGGGAAGGTAGGTTGACCGATCTGGAGGAGGGCGACACCCTCGATATCCAGGGTCTGTTCAAGCCCAACTGGTACGAAGGGGAGAAAAGATGGCAGCTGGTGATCAGAGACGATTCCCGAGATGAGATAGTTAAGGAGGAGGTGCTCTGATGACTTTTGGTTTGGTTCTTATATGTTTATTGTTCGCCGTCGTAGGTGTTCTGCTTTCGGCTCCGCTCTGCCTTATACCGGCGCTCCATGTTTACAACGTCATAGGTCTCTTGGTTCTGGTGTATCTCCCTCTCAGCGCGGTCTTCGATCCCCTTTTCGTGACGATGCTGATGTTCGGCTTGCTCGTGGGCTACGCTATGATGAACACCCTTACTTCAGTTTACTTCAGCACCCCTGACGATTCGACGGTCTTCATCGTGCTACCGGCCCAGAAATACCTGACCCAGGGGAGGGCCCACGAAGCCGTGATACTCTCCGCCGTGGGAGGTCTCATCGGAGTCTTTTTCTTAGCGGTTCTAGTGCCTTTAACCATGGGCGTCCTGGGGACACTCAGAGAGTTATTGGCTCCTCACCTCTTCTGGATCCTAGCGGTCATA
Source organism: Candidatus Aenigmatarchaeota archaeon (assembly GCA_046537845.1). Lineage (GTDB taxonomy): Archaea > Thermoplasmatota > Thermoplasmata > Halarchaeoplasmatales > Halarchaeoplasmataceae > Natronoplasma. Next base: position 47,887 of record JBKHKA010000010.1, on the reverse strand, counting down.
TCCGCCTACATACTGATGTCGGAATGGCCGAAGGACTTTTCGAGAGGCCAGACCAAACTGCAGAGACTCGCTGAAGGTTGGTCGACCCTGATACCCGGGCTTTTCACCTTCTTCGCTGCGGGTCTTTTCGGCTTCATCTTGATGCGTTCACAGATAATCCCCGCTCACAGGGGTTTTCAGACGCTGCTGCCGGCTTTCGTGGGACTCTTTGCAGTACCGTGGGTACTCACCAACATGGTTTCCAGGATGGACATCCCGGAACAGCACATAGCTGAATCCGTAGATATCAAAGGTTCGGCGGCCGCCCGGGGAGGGATAGCGGGATGTATCGGCGGTATTTTAGCGGCCTTTTTCCCTGCGGTCACCGGCGGAACGGGAGGTCTGTTGGCCGGTCATGCTACGGCCCAAAGGGATGAAAGATCGTTCCTACTCTCACAGGGTGCCTCGAAAGTCGTGTATTATGTCGGGGCGGCCTTCTTACTCTTCATACCTGGATTGGAGTTGACGAGAGGCACCATGGCTATCATGGTCAACTTATTTTATACTCCACAAACCACGTCGGAATTTTTCCTGGTGGCGGGTGTCATCGCGTTATGCGGCTTCATCGCCTTCCTACTCCTTATCCAGATGTCGAAAGTTACTATAAATCTTGTTGAAAGAGTACCGATGGATAAGCTCAACATAGGTGTTCTGGTGATCATACATGCGATAGTTTTGGTCGTCACTTCCTGGCAGGGTCTCCTCGTGATGTGGATAGGCGCCAGTATAGGTCTTATACCCGTCATGTACCACTCTAGACGGTTGAACTGTATGGGTGTACTGCTCTTCCCGCTCATGCTGGAGCTCGGAGGTGCAGGTGCAGGTCTTGCTGTATTGTTGGGTTTAGCTTAGATGCAGGTGTATGAGATGAAGAAAATTAGGCGTATGAACACGGTTCAGACGAGCCCGGTAGGAAGAGGTGGGCTAACATGAAGGGTCTGACCCACTTCATAGTAGGTGTAGCCGTGGCTTCTTTCTTCCCTCTGGCTGTAGAAGCCACGTTGATAGAGAGCGCATGGTTCATGGTCCTGGGCGGCGTGTTCGGTCTGTTGCCTGATTTCTTAGACTTCAGATTTGCCCGGTATCTTGAAGAACACGATTATGAGATACATCCCGAGAAGGGCGAATTGGATCCAGAGAAGATAACCAACACTTTGATAGAAGCCATAGAAGAAGCCTACAGGATGAAAGAGACCGTCAAAGTCAAGCTCCACACCCTCAAGGTTGGAAGCGACTCCTGGAGACAGTATACCGTTACCTTCGATACCGACGAGAAAACTATAACCACGGAGATCGGCCCCGTGGTCTCGACTTCACAGGTCCCTTATCCCGATACCGCTCCTACGGGAGAAGATAGGATTTACACCGGTCATTACAACGCCGATCTGTTGCATACCTACGAGGACGAGACCAACGTGGATATATTCTCCGGTCCGGATTTCGCTTTCATACCTGAAGAAGATAGAGTCAGGGCGGATTTCATCCCCTGGCACAGGCAGTGGGCTCATTCTTTCACCTTGGCGTTCCTTTTTGGGCCCATAGGGCTTTTACTATTCGGATGGACCACCCACGGTATGATCGCCAGCATGATAATAATTGCGGCCTTTTCCGCTCACATAATCGTAGATCAATTGGGTTTTCTGGGTTCCAACTTGTTCTACCCGTTCACCAAAAAGCGCACCGAAGGCTTCGCTATATTCCATTCGAGTCAGACCATCCCTAACGTTTTCACCAATTATACCGCGGTGATAGTACTTTTCTGGAATCTCAACGCCTTCGCATTACAGCCCGTGTTCGAGATGAATCCGATCTTCTATTTTGCCCTTTATCTTTTCCTTCCTTTGGCGTTGGTTTACATGATAGTTTGGTATTACAAGAAGAAGAAAGGGTGGTTGGAAGAGAAGGACGAGGAGACCTTGAAAGAAGAGGAAAAGATGGCTGAGGTAGAAAGAGAGATGTGAAACAAAAAGGGGCAAAAAGATGACGAAAAAGGATAGAAAAGGCTGTCGAAAACGCCTGTTGGTAGTGCTGTTGGCTTCGATCCTCATGGCCAATACGTTGGCGGCGGCCGGAGGTGCGGGTGATGGTTTGCAAGGCCGCACCGATACGTCCTCTTCGTTCAGCTCTACTGATTCACTTCTGGTTACGGAGATATACCACAGAGAAAAGATCGATATGAATTTCATAGCGATATACAATCCTTCGAGTTCTCCAAAATCTTTGTCCTCTTTTGAGATCTCGGATCAAGAGGGAGCCTGGATTTTTCCTGAAGATGCGGAGATCGCCGGCGATGAAACCCTTTACCTGGCCCACAACGGGACGAGGTTCGAGGAGCGCATGTTCTTCCAGCCTGATTGGGAGGTAGAGGATACCCTCGCAGTGGTCCCCGACCTTGACATGACCGGGCAGATGAACCTCGCTATGGCGGGAGATGAAGTAATATTCAAAGATGATAGCGGTACGGTTATAGATGCAGCGGCCTTCGGAGATTCGGATTACGATGGGGTTGGATGGGATGGCGAACCGATCCCTAGGGAGAGTTTTGGGGTCATATTGGCGAGGAATCAGGATCCTGAAGGTGACTATGTAGATAACGACACAGCCGAGGATTGGATACATCCCTCAGTGAAGGGAGTGGGCTACAGCGATTTTGGTCTTAGGTCCTTCGAGGGGGAGACGAAAGCGGAGGCTTTCGTATCGCCAGACAGTTCATTCCAGGCTTTAAAGGACCTCATCGATTCTGCCGAGGACAGCATCTACATGAACGGGTATGAGCTGACGAACTGGTACATCACCGAGAGCTTGATAGACGCCCTGGATAGAGGAGTAGAAGTCAAGTTGTTCTTCGAAGGGGGTCCAGTGACCGGTATCGAAGACCAGCAGAGATACAATATGATGAGGTTGGCGGAGAACGGATCCGATATAAGGTACATGATAAACGAGCCAGAAGATGATATATATTCCCGCTACAGGTTCAACCATGCGAAGTACTGCGTGGTGGACGACGCCTCGGTAGTGGTCACCTCGGAGAATTGGAAATATACGGGGATCCCGGTGAACAACACTTATGGCAACAGGGGATGGGGGATAATCGTACACGACGAGTCCGTGGCCTCTTACTATCTGGATGTCTTCAACCACGACTACGACCCGGAAAAGCCCGATTCTTACGCTTACAACGAAACCCATCCAAAATATGGAGTTCCTCCTCAGAACTTCACCCCTGATAAGGATGTGAGAGTGGGAAGATATGAACCCATAACCGATACGGTGAAGGTGGAGGACGAGATGAAGATCGTCCCTGTTATAGGTCCCGACACCACCCTTGGAGAAGAAAAATCCATACTTCCGACTTTGGAAGATGCCGACAGGACCATAGATGTGATCCAGCTGACCTGCAACCTACACTGGGGGGAAGACGCTTCGGTCACCATAGACTGGGACCTAGATCCGGAGACGCAGTATCTGAGGTGGGACGACGGGAGGGAACATCATAATCTCTACTTGAAGGAAGCCATCAACGCCGCGAGGAACGGAGTGAAAGTGAACGTGCTCTTGGACTCCGTTTATATAGATCCAGAAGACGACACCACCTACGATAATTACGACGTGGTGGAGTACCTGAACACCCTGGCCGAAAAAGAAGACATACCCCTAAAGGCCAAATTGGCCGATCATGAAGAATTAGGCTTCGAGAAGTTCCATACCAAAGGGATGATCGTGGATAACGAAACGGTTCTCATCTCCTCTATCAACTGGGGAGCTTACGCCGCCGTCTACAATCGAGAGAGCGGTATACTGGTGAGTAATGAAGAGATAGCGAGATATTACTCGGATGTATTCTACTACGACTGGAGAAAGGGAGAAGAGGTGCAGGATGACGACGGGAGCGACGGCGATGATGGAGACGATTCGGGATCCAACGATTCGGAGGAATACGAGAACGAGTTCAAGAATGACACTCTAGATATGCCTTCCGTCCCCGCTTATCCCGACCTGGTGGTCGACGCGGCGAACGCGGTGATCGTGGGGATAGCCGTATTGGTGGGCGTTGCTTTGATATGGGATAAGTTGAAGAGTGAAGAGTGAAAACGAACCTCTTGGAGTCTCAGAACACGGGTTGGGGTATCTTCAGAGATTTGAAGATGGATATCGCCATGTTGTCTGTCATCTGAGTTATCGAATCCCTGACCATCTCCGCCGGCTTTGCCAGTTTTAGATATTTCTCGTGCATGCCCTGTAGGAAGAACAGTATAGAGGTCTTGTCACCGTTGAAATCTTCTAGGGACTGCTGGATGATCTCCTGCTTCAAAGCCCTCAACCTTTTCAGATCCTCTTCACTGCCAGGCCCTTTCTCTATCTTTTTTTCGATCTCATCCACGGAAAGAGAGGTTATCTCTTTCTGCTCGACGCCTTTAGGAAGTTCCATATCATCCACGGCCTTTGGGTCGCTCAACGACAGTTCAGTCAGCTCCTCGTGATAGGCGTCGAACAGCCCTTCGATTATGACGCTGGTCTTCTCAGCGTACTCCATATTGACGTCGCACATGTATATATTATCGTAATTGAAATCGAATATCAACTCATCTAGAGCGTTAGCGACCTCTTCAGAGAGCCGTATGGGTATCTCGGTTCTACCGGGGTCTCTACCGTGCTCCTCCCGGAAATCCTCTAGATCTTTTTTGAAGTTATCTATAAGGTCCAAGACGAGTGTATTGATTATCTCAGTGTTCGTGTCGCCCAATAGTTCGGTGCAGGATCCAGGCAGATCCTCAGGTGAGATCAGCCCGACTTCGATGGCATCCTCTATATCCTTTCCCACGTAGGCTATCTTGTCGCAGAGTTTTACCAGGCAGCCTTCCAGGGTGTAGGGCTCTCTCTTGTCCAGACTGCCTTTGAAGGGGTCCCAATCGTGCGGCTCTTCCGCCGCCCAGAACTCACCTCCTTTCTCTTCGCCACAGTGTGTTACCACACCGTCTCTCACCTCCAGGCATAGGTTCAAACCATCGCCGTGTTTCTCCAGGTAATCGATCACCCGCAGGCTCTGCTCGTTGTGTTTGTATCTACCTATACCGTGCCGGTTGCATAATTCCGTCAGTATCTGCTCTCCTAGATGTCCGAATGGCGAGTGCCCCAGGTCGTGCCCGAAGGCTATGGCTTCCACAAGATCCTCGTTCAAGTGGATGGCTCTTGCGATCGTTCTAGCTATGGACGAAACGTGCAGGGTGTGGGTCATCCTGTCGCTTATGAAAGGGTTCTTCGGCGAGAGAAAGACCTGGGTCTTTCCAGCGAGGTTGTAAAATGATTTGGAATATATGATCCTGTCTCTATCTCGTGCGAAGTTTGTCCTTTCATCTCTCTTGACTTCCACGTCGTCTTTGAATCGGCTAGGAGTTTCCTGAGCGAGTGCCGCGTAGCTGGGGTTCACAGAATCTTTTTCTTTGCGGTCTATAGAATCCACGATCTCTCGAAGCCTATCGTTTTTGTGGAAGGGAGTTTCTCTCAAACCTTTGTTCGACATCTTTCATCACTTCTCGAAAAGCTAGTTCGAAGACTTAAGCTGTGTAGGGGATTAGATTATTTTATCCTTTTGGTGAGCGCAGAAAAATGTAGGAAAGGAGTAAAAAACTTGTAGGATGAACGATATAGGACTTCTAAATACTACTCCCTATCGAGGTGCAGATATGTTGGAGAGAAAAAATTGGATCTTGGTTTTGTTTGCGGCCTTTTTGATGGTTTTGTGCAGCAGTTCAACAGCGATGGCGTGTTTTGATGATGAAGGCGAACTGACGGGTAAAGAAGATGAGCGTGTTAACCAACAGGCGGAGAACCTTGTACAGAACGAGTTCTTCGAGGATTGGGATGGCGGGATGCCGATGAATTGGCATTCTGAAAATTACGCGGATTCCAACTATCAACAGAACGGTTCAGAAGCTTTCTATGGAGAATATTCCGTTTATATAGAGGAAAATCATACCGATCCGTTCACCCTCGCTCAAAATCTTTCTCTTGAGCAGGGCGTTAATTACTACCAGGAAGTGTGGGTTAAGGGAAGCGGAGAAGCTAGGGTCGGGATGAAGTATCCTTCTCCTTCTGGCTATACCGGTTACGGTGATTGGGTGAGTGCAAATTCTACAGAATGGACCAACGCCACGTACGAACAGGACCCCACTGAGACCGGCGACGACGGCCAGATAAGGATCCAAGTGGACAACGCCGAGAACGGTCTTTGGATAGGCGCTGCATGGATGGCGGAAAATGGAACACATCCGCCGGAGAATTGGACCGATCGGCCTCACTTTGGAGTGAACGTGCTGGATCATAATGAGACAGTGGTAGAGGGCGAGGAGTTCAGCGTGGATTACAACGTCACTAACGGAGGAGAAGTTGAGGGTACTCAGGATGTGAATATCGGTGTTTACGATGAAGGAGGCGGTCTAGTTTACGATGACTTGGAAGAGAACATAACTTTGGCGCCCGGTGATGAGCATCAAGGATCATTCACTTGGCCCACGCAGGAGGGTGATGCGGGCAACTATAGCGCAGAAGTGTCCAGTGAGGATGATAAGGATGAAGTGAACGTCACCGTTCTTTCAGAAGGAGCATCTTTCTTCGTGGAGATGATAAACTATGATGAAGAAGTTGAAGAGGGAGATCCGGTGACGGTGAGCTACGAAGTCAACAATACCGGGAACCTAGAAGATACCCAGACCATAGAATTCACTGTGGAGGATGCACTGGAAGGCAGTGAAGAAGTGACCTTGGCGCCGAGTGAGACCTACAATGGCTCCTTCACATGGAATACATCGGCGGAAGACGTGGGTGAAAACATCCTTGAAGTTGCGAGTGCGGATGACTCGGCCCAGGTCACTGTGACGGTGTCGGAGGCCGTAGGTGACCCGGAGAACCTTGTACAGAACGAGTTCTTCGAGGATTGGGAGAGCGGGATGCCGGTGAGTTGGCATTCTGAAGATTACGCGGATTCCAACTATCAACAGAACGGTTCAGAAGCTTTTTATGGAGAATATTCCGTTTATATAGAAGAGAATTACACCGATCCGTTCACCCTCGCTCAAAATCTTTCCCTTGAGCAGGGCGTTGATTACTATCAGGAAGTATGGGTAAAAGGAAGTGGAGAAGCGAGGGTCGGGATGAAATATCCTTCCGGTTCTGGTTATACCACCTACGGTGATTGGGTGAGCGCAACTACTACCGAATGGACCAACGCCACTTATGAACAGGACCCCACTGAGACCGGCGACGACGGCCAGATAAGGATACAGGTGGACAACGCCGAGAACGGTCTTTGGATAGGCGCCGCTTGGATGGCTGAAGGAGGGGCTCAGCCCCCGGAGAACTGGACCGAGCGGCCTTATTTTGAAGTGGACGTGCTGAATTATAACGAGACATTGATCGAAGGGGATGAGCTCAGCGTGGATTACAACGTCACCAACGGAGGGGAAGTTGAGGGTACTCAGGATGTAGAGTTCGCTGTCTTTGACGACGGCGGTTCTCTGGTCCATCAGGATATGGAAGAGAACGTGACTTTAGTTCCTGGTGAAGAACATATAGGATCGTTCAATTGGACCACGCAGCCGGGTGATGAAGGCACCTATACGGTGGAGATATCCAGCGAGGATGACAAAGCCGAATTCGATCTGACCGTGCTCTCAGAGGAGGCGTCTTTCATAGTGGAGATAACAGGATATGATCAGGAAGTCGAGGAGGGAGAGCCCGTCTTCATTGGATTCGCTGTCGAGAACATGGGAGGCGGTGAAGATACGCAGACCGTCGAGTTCACGGTCGACAGCGAAGTCATAGACAGCGAAAATATCACTTTGGGGCCCGACGAAACGTCCGAGGGCAACTTCACCTGGCAGACAGAACAGGGCGATGCGGGAGAGCACGTTCTCAACGTCAGCAGCGAAGATCATACCGACGGAGTCACCGTATCAGTGTTGGATACTCTACCGGAAACGGGGAACCTTCTACAGAACGAATTTTTCGAGGATTGGATTGATATGGAAGATCCGGAATACTGGCAGTTGGACACGAGAGCACAGCGCTCCAGTTCCGGTGAAGGGATGGTGGGAGAATACGCTCTACAGTTGGGACCGCACGATTACAAGGGACCTTACAGTGAATATCAAGCCGTTACCCACGAAGAAGCCAACGGGACTGAAGTGACCTATCACAGCGAGGTATGGGTGAAGGGTACGGGTTATGTGCGGTTGGGCATCCTTAGACCGGGTTACGGCATGCGGGATTACTCGGATTGGTATGCTGTAGATACGGACGAGTGGACAAACATAAGTTATCAGACCACCAAAGACACTAGAGATGGCGCGGAAGGTGAGTTCGTTATCCAGCACACAGCCGACAGCGGAGAAGCGGGAGACGACAGCGATCAAATAGACGAAGTGGATCTTATGGTGGGCGCAGCTTGGCTTGGCGCAGAGGAACCAGAGGAAGGCTGGACAGAAGTACCTTATTTCGATGTGGATGTGATAGATTACGACGAACAGGTGGTGGAAGGGAACGAGGCGAATGTGGATTATAGAGTAAACAACAGTGGAGAAGCGGAGGATACACAGACGGTCGAGATCACCGTAAACGACTCTCTCGAATACAGTGAAGAGATCACCCTAGGGCCGGGCGAAGTGTACGAGGACGATTTCACCTGGACACCCGACGGGACCGGTGACTATATCGTCAGGATCGAGAGTGAAGATGATGCGGAGGAAGTGATCATCAGTGTGGTTGAAGAGATCCAGGAGTATGATCTGACCATAGATGCCGGAGAAGGCGGCACCACCGATCCGGAGCCCGGAAACTACACCTACGAAGAAGGAGAAAACGTGACGGTTACAGCTCTTCCTGACGAGGATTGGCGGTTCAGCCGCTGGGAAGGAGACGTGCCTCAGAGTGAAGAAGAGAGCGATGAGATAACTATAACCATGGGCACCGATAAGACGCTCGAGGCTCGCTTCGAGGAAGAGACGGTCGTCATGTATGAACTCACCGTAGAGAGCACGGAAGGTGGAAATGTCACGGAGCCAGGAGAAGGTACCTTTGAATATGAAGAAGGTGAAACCGTAGACCTAGAAGCTGTTGCCGACGAAGGCTACGAGTTCATGGGATGGACAGGAGAGGTGATGGACGTCGAAGATACGCGATCTGCTCAAACCACCCTAGAGATGAACGATGATTACACCATCACGGCGGAGTTCGAAGAAGTAGAGTTGTACACGCTCGATATAGATGTAGAAGGAGAAGGGACCGTCGAAGTGAAAGTGGACGGAGAGGTGGCAGCGGAAGTCAGAGATGAATGGACCGGATATTTCCAGGAGGATACAGAGGTCACTCTGACCGCCGAACCAGGTGATGATTGGAGCTTCGAAGGTTGGACGGGGACCTCCGGCGACGGCGATGATGAAACCATGGAGATCACCTTGAACGAAGATAAGGAGATGACTGCGGTTTTCGAGGAAGAAACAACTACGGGCAACTGGTGGATGATAGGTATAGCGGCGGCGGTCATAGTCTTGGTCGCTGCGATAGTCATAGGGATCCTGAAGAAAAGATCATCGGCTGAAGAGGAGACCTCAGAGGAAGAACTGTTCCAGGATATGATGGATGAAGAAAGTGACTTACAGGAAAGCGAGGGTCCAGAAACAGAAGAAGAGGCACCTCCTGAAGAATTGGATCCTTTCGAAGAAGAAGAACTGGAAGAAGATAATAAAGGGGATGAACAAGAGGATGAAGACCAAGAACTAGACATAGATGATCTAGAGATCTGATCACCTCTAAAATAACACCTTTTTCTTTTTTCCATCAAGGCAAAAACCCATATATCATCTTCGATTTATCGGCTAAACATGGCCGATGAAAGAGAAGAACTCATCAGGAAATACGCGCTCAGGAACGCGGTGAAATTCGACGGAGAAGCGGACGTGGGTCCAGTCATGGGAAAAGTCATGGGTGGATCCCAGGTATGCAGGGAGGATCCCGACGGTACCAAAGAACTCGTCGCGGATATCGTCGAACAGGTGAACAAGTTGAGTCCACAAGAACAGAAGAAAGAACTGAAAGAACAGATGCCCGAATTTTTTGAGGAAGAGGAAGAAGAGGAGGAAGACGCACTGCCAGAGCTCGACGCGGACGAAGTTGTGATGAGGATGGCTCCCTATCCTTCGGGACCACTCCACATAGGCAATGCAAGGATGATACTGCTGAACGATGAATACGTAAAAAGGTACGACGGCAAGCTGATCCTTTTCTTCGATGACACCATCGGTTCCGAGGAGAAGAGACTCCTCCCTGAAGCTTTTGATATGATCGAAGAGGGTCTGGAATGGTTAGATGTAGAGTGGCATGAAACTTACCATAAATCCGACAGGATGGACACGTATTATGAGTACGCGGAGAAGATAATAGAGATGGGCGAGTCCTACGTCTGTGAATGCAGTGCTGAGGAGTTGAGAGAGAAGAGAAAGAAAGGTGTAGAATGTGAGCACAGGACGAAGAGCGTTGAGCAGAACCTTGAAGATTGGGATGCCATGCTCAAAGGGGGTTTTGAGGAGGGAGAAGCGGTTCTCAGATTGAAGACAGATATGGGGCATAAGGACCCAGCGTTCAGGGATAGGGTGTTGTTCCGCATCTCGGAGAGAACGCACCCGCTGGTCGGAGACGAATATCGTGTCTGGCCTCTGCTGGAGTTCTCATGGGCCATAGATGATCACCTTTTGGGAATGACCCACATCCTTCGGGGCAAAGACCTCGTCATAGAGGATAGGATGGAGGAGTACATTTGGGATATATTCGGTTGGGATCACCCCGAGTTCCTGCACTACGGCATGCTCAGGCTGAAAGATATCAACCTCAGCAAGAGCGAGTTCCAGAGGAAGATATCCGGGGGCGAGATAGACGGGTGGGAAGATCCAAGGACGTGGTCGCTCCAATCGCTGAAAAAAAGAGGTATCCAACCCGAGGCTCTGAGAGACTTCATCCTCGATTTCGGCCTGTCCAGTACGGACATAGAGGTGCCTGCTTCAAAACTCTATGCCAAGAACAGGGAGTACATCGATCCAAAAGCGAACAGGTATTTCTTCGTGCCAGACCCGGTGGAGATAGAAATCGAAGGCGATTTCGATATGAAAGAGGCGGAAGTCCCAAGACATCCCGACGACCCGGAGAGAGGTAACAGGGTCTTAAAGACCGGCAAGAAAGTTTACATCCCGAGCGAGGAGTACGAAAAATATCAGGGAGAGGAGATACGGTTGAAGAACTTCTGCAATATAGAGCTGGAAGGCGAGAAGGGAGTGGTCACGGGCTTCGAAAATAAAGATATATTGAAGATACAGTGGCTGGTGGAGGGCATCGATACAGAAGTTGAAAAACCGGATGCAACAACCGATCGAGGTCTAGGCGAGCTCAACCTGTCGGAAACTGAAACCGATGACATCATCCAATTCGAACGCTACGGATTCGTTAAGATAGATGATAAAGAACCTTTTCACGCTGTGTTCGGCCACAGGTAAAAAATCTCTTTGAACCCAAAAATAATTTATCACATCTCAAAGATGATGCAGCATGGAACAGCACAAACACTGCCGAGTATGTAACAAACCGATACCCCTGGATGAGGACTTCTGCTCTGATAAGTGCAGAGAAGAATATCAGGACCTGATGCAGAAGAGGAGAAGACGGCAGTACATCATCTATGTGTTGTTGGCAGTCCTGTTCGTTGTAACCTACCTGGTCTTCTTATATTGATCTCTAGAGGAAGGAAAATCCATGGGAAAAAAAGTTGTAGTCGGCGGGACATTCGACCATCTTCATCGTGGTCATGAAAAGCTTTTGAAAAAAGCCGTACGAGAGAGTGAAGGCGGAAGGCTCACTATAGGCCTGGTCTCAGACGAGATGCTTGAAGAGTGGAAGCCGGAGGCGGAAAGGTCCTATGGGCAGAGGAAAGAAGAACTCGAAAAGTTCTTGGATCCCTACGAGAACTGGTCAATCGAGGAGATTAACGATCCCTACCAGAAGGCGGTGGAAGGTGATTTTGACTATTTAGTGGTCTCTTACGAGACCAAAAAGAGGGGTGAAGAGATAAACAGGATGAGGGAAGAGAAAGGCAAACCTCCTCTAGAACTGGTCGAAGTGAAACCGATTTTAGCGGAGGACCTGCTCCCGATCAACTCCACCAGGATAAGAAAGGGGGAGATAAACAGAGAAGGTGAACGAGACAGCTCCGTGAAACTGCATCTGGGCTCAAAAAACGAGGTGAAAAAAGAGGCCGTTGAGGAGGTATTTTCAGATTATTTCGATTTCGAATTAGAGTGTGCCGAAGTCGAAGGTGTCGAGGATCAACCTTTCAACGAGGAGATAGTGAGGGGTGCAAGAAAAAGAGCTGAGGTCCCGGAGGGCTTCGATTACGGCATCGGTATAGAGAGCGGTATCCTGGAAACCGAAGGCGGACCATTTTCGCTGGAGTACGTGGTGATAAAAGATAAACTCGGTTTCAGCTCCACGGCTCACGGCCCTGGTTTTCCAACCCCTAAATCATGGGTGGAGGATATGAAGAAGGGCGTGACCCTCGGCAGAAAACTCAGGGTCGTTTTTGAAGAGAGCAGAGAGAGTATAGGGGCGGTGGGATTACTGACGAACGGCAGGGTGAAGAGGAAGGACTGTATCAAGTCGGCATGTCACAGCGCGATGATCCCTCGTTTGAATGCTGACCTGTATTACTAGCTTTTAAAAAGAGGCTCGCCTCAAGGGAAATATTTAATAACAAGTCTTGAGTATGCACAGGATACTCAGTAATAACTTATCTGGAGTGTAATAGAACATGGTATCAGTATATGATGTGCCTCCGAACAAGCTGATCGAAAGATTGAGCGAAGAACTGCAGGATAAAGAAGGTATCGAAGAACCAGATTGGGCTAGATTCGTGAAGACAGGAGTCCACAAGGAAAAGGGCCCTGACCAGCTCGATTGGTGGTACGATAGGGTTTCTGCGGTACTGAGAAGTGTTTATACAGAGGGCCCCATAGGCGTGGCCAGACTGCGCGGGAAATACGGAGGCAAACAAAGAAGAGGATCTAAACCGAGCCACGTGGCGAAGGGATCGGGATCGATCATAAGAGAATGTTTACAGCAGCTCGAAACAGCGGGCCTCATAGAGAAGGGAGAGGAAGGCAGGATGGTGACCCCTGAAGGTCAATCTTTCTTGGATAATATCTCGCACGAGATAATGAAGGACATGGCTAAAGATAATCCGGAACTGTCGAAGTATCTATAGAAACGGCTTCAGGTGGGAAGATGGCAGATAAAGAGGAATTAGAGAAGATAAAAGAAAAAAAGATGCAGGAGATAAAGGAAAGCCAGCAGGCAGAGGATTCTAGAAAAGAAGCTGAAGAGAAGATGGAAGCGCAGAAGAAAGCCCTGCTAAGACAGGTGATGACTTCTGATGCAAGGGAAAGGTTGGGAAGAGTGAGAGTGGCTAGACCACAGCTGGCAGAGAAGATAGAATCTCAGATAATAGCTCTAGCACAAAGGGGAGCAACAAAAGGTAAAATAGACGATAAGACCTTAAAAGAATTATTAAAAAAGATCAGCGGCGAGAAAAAAGAGATCAATATCAGAAGGAGGTAAAATATGTCAAGCAACAAACCCGGCCCCAAAAAACGAAGACTTCTAAAGAAGTCCAAGCAAAACAAGCGTGTACCAGCTTGGGTGATGCAGAGGACCAATCGAAGATTCACTCAGCACCCAAAGAGAAGGAACTGGCGCCGAGACGATATAGATGAGTGAAGGCGGTAAACAAGAGCAGGTGATGGATTATGGTTGATACGGAAGAGAGGATCATGAATATCCCGCTAAGGGAAGTGAAGAAGAGCCCGAGTAGCAAGAGGGCTTCCCGGGCCATGCAGATCGTCAGGAAACATGTCGCCAATCATATGAACGTTCCTCAGCAGGATGTCTGGATAGATTCGAGCACCAATGAAGCGATCTGGTCCAAGGGGATCAAGAAGCCCCCCTCTAAGATAAAAGTGAAGGCTATAAAGTTTGAAGATGGCATCGTAGAGGTCTCCATACCGAGAGAGTGATCCATGCTTAAAAAACACGCTATAGAGTCGCACCCTTACATAGGTGTTTTTTCAGCGGGGTCGGAAAAAGTCACCGTGATACCTCCTGTAGAGAAAAAAGTTTTTGAAGAGGCTTTAGAGACTCCGGTCATAAAGACCACTGTTGGAGGGACGAGGGTTAACGGTGCACTGATGGATATAAATTCCACTGGAGCCGTTGTATCGGATATAATCGAGGAAAGAGAGATAGAGAACCTCCTCGAACACTTGAACGTGACGGTCATACCGGACCCACAGAACGCACTTGGCAATAATATTTTAATCAACGACTACGGAGCCCTCATACATCCTGACCTCGGCTCTAAAGCTGAGGATACTATCAGGTCCGAATTGGATCTGGAAGTTGAGAAAGGTACGATAGCCAACATAAAGATGGTGGGCTCAGTAGCGGTAGCTACGAACAAAGGCGTTCTGTGTCACCCTAGGTCTACGGAAGAAGAGATAGAGCGGTTGGAAAGATTGTTTGAAGTGCCGGTTAGCAAAGGTACGGCGAACCACGGCTCAGGATGGATCGGTACCTGCCTGGTCGCCAACACCAAAGGGGCTGTTATAGGCGATAAAACCACACCTATCGAGATGGGAAGGATAGAAGAAGGGTTGGGATACCTAGAGAGCTGACCTAGAGTGAAAAAGCCCAGATCTCGGTCTCGCTCGGCAGGTCATCTCTTATAAAATCCAATTCGATGCCCAGTTTATGTTTGAGTTCTTCTGGATACTGTTCAAAGAATGGTTCTAAAGTTTGTATGTCCAAAGACAGTCCGCTGGTCTTGTAGTGCATCGGTATGGCGATCTTAGGTTCGATCATCTCTATGACTCTTTTAGCCTGTGCCGGTCCGATAGTGAAATTTCCACCGACCGGTATGAAGAGAAAGTCGATTTCACCTATCTTTTCCACCGTATCTTCATCGGGCATGTGTCCTAGATCACCGAGGTGGCAGAAAGTCGTGTCATCGGTTTCGAACCTGTATATTATGTTTTCCCCCCTTATATCTCCTTCAGATTTGTCGTGATAGGATCTTATCCCCTTTATTTTCACTCCATTCACTTCTTTTTCTCCGGGTTCGTTCACGATCGTGCTCTCTTCCTTATCCACCTCTCTCACTGCGTTATGATCGTAATGGTCGTGGGAAACCAAGATGATGTCACCTTCTACCTTTGGGGGACTGATTCCTATACTTTTTCCATCGTGTGGATCCGTAACTATTATATTATCGTCGCCGATCTCAAAACATGCATGACCATGCCATCTGATCCTCATTTTTTTCCTCCTGTAAAGAAGTAGATTAAGGCAGTAGATTTAATATTTTTCCTGATGTTTGAAGACCTGCACATGGTAAAAATAATAAATGACAGGAAAGGATTGGTGTGCTGATGAAAGAAGAGATGGAGTCCCTAGAATTAAGAGCAGCGGTGAGAGAGTTAAAGTCTTTGGAGGGTGCTCATATAAAGAAGATATATCAACCCAACGAAGGAGAGATACTTTTCAGGGTGTATAAACCTGGAGAGGGCACCGAGATGCTCCTTTTCAAGATCGGGAAAGGACTCTATCTTACAGAAGAAGACAAAGACAATCCCATGAAGCCTGGAGATTACGTGATGCTCATGAGGAAGTACACCGGCAACGCCAAGATAATGGAGATTAGTCAGCATGAATTCGACAGGGTGGTATCCTTCGAACTCCAAAAAAAGAGAAAAAGCAGGCTGATATTCGAGATATTCGGGAAGGGAAATCTGATCTTAGAGGGCGAGAAACACATACTGGTCCCTTATCGTTCTGAATCGTGGAGTCACAGGGAATTGAAGGAAGGCCACGTTTATAAATATCCACCCTCTAGAGTCGAGCCGTTCAAATTGGATAGAGAGAGGTTCGAAAAGGTATTAGCGGAATCGGAAAAAGATTTGGTAAGGAGCTTAGCCGTTGATATGAATCTCGGGGGAAAATATGCCGAGGAGATCTGTTATCGACTCGGTGTAGACAAAAATATGACCGACCCTGAAGGACTCTCAGATGAACTGTATCAGGAAGTGCGGAAGTTGAGGGAGCAGGCGGAGAAGGAAGAACTAGACCCTAGAGTGGTGAAGGACGAGGAAGGTGAGATCATCGACGCCGTACCGTTCCCTCTGGTCCAGTATGAGGAACTAAAAGAGGAGAGGGTGAAGAGCTATAACGAGGCGTTGGACCTTGCGTTCAGGGAGGAGCAGAGTGATGAGGAAAAAGAGGAGAGCGCCGAGGCCAACAGGTTGGAAAGAAAACTGAAGAGCCAACAGAGAGCGATCGAAAATCTGAAGGAGAAAGAAAAGACGAACCAATTAAAAGCCGAGCTGATCTATCAAAATTATAAGAGGTGTGAAGAACTGCTGAAAAGGGTGAAAAGAGCTAGAGAAGAAGGTGACAGAGAAGAGGTATACTCGACTATCCAGGATGAAGAGGACGTTTTACAGATCAACGATTCTGACGAATATGTGGTTGCGGAATTGAAGGGTGAAGTGGACGGTGAAGAGCACTCCGAGAACGTGAAACTAGATTTTCGAAAAGATGTAAATGAAAATGCCCAGCACCATTACGATAAGAGTAAAGAATGCAGAAGGAAGATAGAGGGGGCGAAAAAAGCACTTGAAGAAACGAAAAAGGAGATAGAAGCCGGAAAAGAAAAAGAAGAACGGATGAGGGAGGAGAAAAAAGAAACGGCAAAATATTGGTTCGACAGATACAAATGGTTCATCTCCAGTGAGGGGCACCTGGTGATAGCTGGAAAGGATACTAAGACCAATGAAGAAGTTGTCAAGAAACACATGGAAAAACACGATAGATACGCCCACGCGGATGCCGGCGGGGCTCCCAGTGTGGTGATCAAAAGAGGCGACAACGAAGATATCGGCGAAAGAACGTTGAGAGAAGCATGCCAGTATGCGATTTTACATTCTAAAGAATGGAAGAGAGGTATAGCGGCGGGGCGTGCTTACTGGGTGAAGCCCAGCCAGGTGAGCAAAACGGCGGAGGCGGGTGAATCACTTCCCACCGGAGCCTTCGTTATAAGGGGGAACAGGAATTACATGGATGACCTCCCCATGGAGGCGGTCCTCTCAGAGATAGATTACAGGAGTGATAAGAAGATCATGTGTGCGCCGTCATTGGGTTGTGAAGACAGGAAAGAAAACGCGGAGATGAAGAAGAAAGTTACCTTCATCCCGGGGAAGAAAGACGTTAACGAGTTTGCTAAGGAGATGTCAGACCATTTCAAAGTTCCCATTGACGAGATACTGAAGATACTCCCTCCTGGAGATGTGGAGATAGTTAAAAAAGAAGATTGAAAAAGAAAAGGATTTTTTACTCGGCCTTCAAGAAGCTTTCGTATCCTTTGAACAGATAATAAAGGTCGATCTTTGAGATCACTTCGAAGGGCGAGTGCATACCCAAAAGAGGTATCCCGATATCGATCACGTCTATATTCAGGTTTGCAAGGAACTTCGCTACAGTTCCACCGCCTCCTTCGTCGACTTTACCCAATTCAGAAGTTTGCCATGGTATGTCGTTCTGGTTGAAGATCCTTCTGATCAAGGCCACGTATTCTGCGTGGGCGTCGTTGGCCGAGTACTTTCCTCCTGCACCCGTGAATTTTGTTATCACCAATCCTTTTCCGAGACTGGCGGCGTTCTGTATGTCGTGGACGCTTTTGAAAGAAGGGTTTATACCGGGGCTGACGTCGCCGGAAAGAGCTTTAGAGTTGTCCATCATGTTCCTGTGGTCCTGCATGGTGTAATCGCCCTGATGCTTTTCTAGAAGTTTGGAATATATAGAGTTCACAAAATCGGAATTTGCTCCCGTGTTGCCTTCGCTGCCGATCTCTTCTTTGTCAAAGAAAATCACGAGCGAAGTCTTCTTGGGCGTATCCATTTCCATTATGGCCCGCAGAGAGGAATAAGCACAGACACGGTCATCGTGTCCATATCCTCCTACCATGCTCTTATCGAGTCCCACATCCCTGGTCTCACCGGCCGGGACAATCTCCAATTCAGCACTGGTGAAGTCTTCTTCAGTGATATCGTATTCGTCGTTGAGCAGTTTTAAGACCTTCGTTTTCACCTTGTTCTCCACGTCCTCATCATCTAGGGGAATACCGGCTATAAGCAGGTTGAGTTCTTCACCTTTGATCACCTTTTTCATCTTTCTTTCGCCCTGTTTTTTCTTTGAAAGGTGAGGCAGAAGATCGCTTATCACGAACACTGGGTCCACGGGATCTTCTCCGATAGAGATGTCTACACCTGTTCCATCCTCTTTCACTACTTTCCCGTGTATCGCCAAAGGCGTATTGACCCATTGATATTTTTTGATGCCGCCATAATAGTGAGTCTGCAGTAAGGCCACAGACGCTTCCTTGTCTTCGTACAGCGGTCTCGCTTTCAGGTCCAATCTCGGAGCGTCTATGTGGCTCGCTACTACGTTGCAGCCCTTTGTGATGTCTTCTTCACCGATGACTGCTGCGGCTAAACTTTTGTTTCTATTTATGATGTATACTTTGTCTCCCGCTGCTAGCTTATCATATTCAGAGATCGCTTTGAAGCCGTTCTCTCTCAGTATCTTTTCCGATACTTCTACAGCTTTTCTTTCGGTTTTAGATGAACTCAGAAAATCGATATATTTCTCCGCAAAAGAGAATACCTCTTTTCTCTCCTCTTCATCTATCTTTTCCCAGATATTTTCCGGAGAGAAACTCAGTTCGTCTTCAAGATTGGACTCGTCTTCGCTCATTTTATCAGCGGAAGGGCAGATTACTGGGGATATATATGTTTTCCCGATTGTTATCAAGATTCTCGAGGATATCCAAATCTTTGGCACAGGACAAAAATTTTGTAGCTTCTCCGAAAGTATTATAAAACCCCACAATATTTGATAGGCTAATCCACTTAAAACAATTTACTGGACAGTGCTTTGATTATGACCGAACTTCTAGAGGAGTTGGAGGAAAAAAAGGAAAAGGCCAATCACCGGGCCGATAAATACAAACGCTTGAGAGACGAAAAGAACGAAGAGGCGAACAAATGGGTAGAAAAGAGAGACGAACTGAACGCTGAGGTCAAAGACCTGATAGAGACAGGCAATGAGTTGAAAGAAGAAAGGGACGAGTTGAACGAGAAAGTCCAGGACTTCAAAGAGAAAAGGAACGAGATGAATAAAAAGGTGAACGAACTATCAAAAAAATTGGCACGAGAAAAGGAAAAAGTCCTTCCGGACGATGATAGATCCATCCAGAAGATAAAAAAAGAGATCGAAGAATTGGAATTCAAGCAGATGACCAACGTTTTGAGTTCGGAGAAAGAGAAAGAGATAGTCGACAATATATCGGATCTGAAAAAAGAACTGGATGAAAGAAAAAAATTGATCGAGGAGAATGAAACGATCAACGAACTCTCCCAGGAACTGGAAGAAGCCAAAGAGAAGGCCGAGGAACATCATCAAAATGTCTCAGAACTGGCAGAAGAAGCACAGCAGATCCACGACGAGATGCTCGGGAATTTCCAGAAAGCAGACAAAGTCAGGAAGGAGGCCGACGAAGCCCAGGAGAAATTTCTCGATGCGAAGAAGAAAGCTGACGAGTACCACGAGAAGCATATAGAAGCGGTGAATGAGGTACAGGATTACAGCAAGATAATCTCAGGACTGAAAAACAAACAAAGGAAGGCGAAGAAGAAGAAGGAAGAGACCGAGACACAAAAGGAAGCGCAGGAGTTGTACGACAAATTCAAGAAGGGAGAAAAACTCGGTACCGACGATATAATGACCCTTCAGAAAGCCGGTCTGCTGTGAGCTGGGGTCATTTGGCCCATCATTTTTCTTTTTTCAACTGTTCTTCGATGAAACCCCTATCACTATCAGTACTATGCCTATGGCTGCCGCGGAGATTATGGCGGCTACAAGCAGGATGAAAAAGATCATCGACCGAAAGGTATCAAAGAAATCATGACCTTCTGTGATGTACAAGGTACACCTTTCATCCGTCTCAAAAGTGTAATTTTCTTTTTCATCTATATCGAGGTCTCCGATCTTCTCATAGGATCTTTCAGGAGAGCCTGGCTTGTCGATGCTGATGGTTTCACCTTCATCCCGTTCAAATACTGAATTCCCCTTTCCATCTGTGACTCTTAAACTATCCACTGTTTTTTCTTCCTCGGTCCATATCTCGTACTCCCCTTCATCCAGCGTTACATTTCTAGAATTACTCATCCCCTCAAAGTTTAGAGTCTCTAGGGCATCCTCTTCGGGATCCAATAAATCCAGGTCCCTGAATGTCCCCACGGCGAAGAACGCCCCTATGGAGGCGAGGATGAGCATCGCGATCCCGGTGAGAACCAATATTTTCTCTTTCATGCTTCATCATATGATAGTAAGTCAATATATATCAATCTTTGCAGGATAAAATCAAAAACCAAAATCATATATCGGACCAAAGGAATAGCGTTTCGATAAAGATGACCTCAACATTTGACAAGGATCATGTGGTAAGGATCAAGGACTTCTCAAAAGAGGAGTTAAGGACGGTGTTCGAGCTCGCGGAGAAGATGATCCCCGTAGCAGAGGGGAGGTTGAGGAACGACGACATGGCCGGTAAATTGCTGGCTAATCTCTTTTTTGAACCGAGCACCCGCACCCGCCTATCCTTCGAGGGAGCCATGAAAAGGATGGAGGGGAACTGTATAGGGTTTGCCGAGCCCGGGACGAGCTCAGCTAAGAAAGGCGAGACCCTAGCGGATACGATCCGCGTCGCGGCGGGTTATGCAGATGTGATAGTGTTGAGACATCCCCACGAAGGAGCGGCACAGCTGGCGGCGAATTTTTCTGACGTGCCGGTGATAAATGCCGGTGACGGCGCTGGAAGACATCCGACTCAAACACTGTTGGACCTTTTCACCATAAAAAGAGAGATGGGGAACATCTCCGGTAACCACATAGGGATAGCCGGCGACCTCAAATACGGCAGGACGGTCCATTCTTTGACCAACGCTTTGAGCATGTACGATACAGAACTGACTTTTATATCGCCCTCGTCTTTGAGGATGCCAGATGAGATAATAGATGAGCTGGACAAGAAGGGGATCCAGCACCAAGAAGTCGAGGAAGTCGAAGAAGTTCTAGAAGAGCTGGATATCCTTTACATGACGAGGATACAAAGGGAGAGGTTCCCATCTAAAGAAGATTATGAGAAGGTAGCAAAATCATATCATCTCGAAAAAGATATGCTTGAAAGAGCAGATGTGAAAGAAGATCTGACCATCATGCATCCTCTTCCAAGGGTCGACGAGATCACGGCGGATGTGGATCTCACCTCACATGCGAAGTACTTCCAGCAGGCCGCCAACGGGATCCCTGTCAGGATGGCTCTGCTGAAATTGTTGACGGAGGGATAGATATGAGCGAAGAGAAAAGAAAGAAAGAGAAGAAGCGGAAGGAGATAAAGATAACACCC
The DNA here is from genome assembly GCA_046537845.1 of Candidatus Aenigmatarchaeota archaeon. GTDB lineage: Archaea > Thermoplasmatota > Thermoplasmata > Halarchaeoplasmatales > Halarchaeoplasmataceae > Natronoplasma. Next base: position 26,238 of record JBKHKA010000010.1, on the reverse strand, counting down.
ATCAAACACGGAACCGTTATAGATCACATAAGAAAAGGTCAGGCCATGAAAGTCTTGAAGATCCTGGGGTTGATCGACAAAGATATAGATTTCATCGTCAGCATAGCCATGAACGTGGACAGCAGTATGGGGAAAAAAGACATCGTTAAAGTCGAAGGTATGGAGCTGAAGAGCGAAGACCTCGATAGGATATCCCTGATCGCACCCGAGGCGACCGTCAACATAGTCAGGGATTACGGAGTCGTGGATAAACACAGGGTGGAACTTCCAGAAGTAGCGAGAGGTATAGTGAGATGCATGAACGATAACTGTATAAGCAATCAAGACGAGCCCGTGGTTCCAGAATTCGAAGTCGTTGAAAAAGATCCAGTGACTTTAAAATGTAAATACTGCGAAAGGCGGATGAAGGGCGAAGAGATATCCTATAATGTGATATGAACAAATTAAGATACCGAATGTACCCTGAGATGCAATAAATCATCAGTGTAAATAGAGAAGTATCTAAGATGTAGAAAATAAAAAAAAATATAAATACAATCAACTATATTCCTCCATGAGGCAAAAAGAATGAAAAAAATCTTAACTATAATAGGCGTAGTGATTCTAATAATCGGCATTGTTCTAGCGGCAATCGGCTTTACGGGCATATTGAATAAAAGTGCAGAAGATCTAGAAGCGGACTATAATGATGAAGAAGCAGAGTTTGAGTCCTACGATGAAGGGGATACTGTAACCGTTACAGGTGAAGTAACAAACAAGACCAAGACAGATTGGGTTGAAGGTGAGGTATATGCCTATGAACTCGACGATACAGATTTTGGTTTTATATCTAGTGAAGATATAGCAGATGAAGGGGATACCGTAACTGTCAACCTAGAGTGCCAAGAAGAAAGCATTATGGGGAGCTCATTTGAATACATGGAAGCTAAATCTGTACAGAAAATACCCCTTATGGGTATACTCGGGATAGTGATTGCAATCGTAGGAGGAATAATTGCAGTCGTAGGATTTATTAAAGGTAACGGTGAAGAAGAGCAGGCACCTTACCAAACTGGTGGCGCCCGACAGCAGCCTGATCAGCAGCCAGGTTATCAGAGACAACAACCTGGTCAACCCCAGCAACCACCCCAGCAACAGCAACCGCAACAGCAGCAGCCGGGTCAGCAACCACGACAGCAACAACCACCCGCGGCAGCTCAGGGAACTCAAGGACCATCTGAACCATCCAACACCTGCCCGACCTGCGGTCAGGAGTTGAGATACATCGATGAGTATGATAGATGGTACTGCGACAGCTGCCAAGAATACCAGTAAGGCTCTAAAGAAACTTACCAAAACCCTTTCTTTTTCTACTTTTCTCAGAACAATGAACCCAATATCAACGGTAAGAGAGCAGTTGCATCTCCGTTCACGGTACAGTGATCCGCTTCTTCACTGATCTTGCCCCAAGATATTGCCTCTTCAGCTCTAGCTCCCGAGAGAGATCCGTCGTACTCTACCGCCGTAGTGATATAAACGGCTCGATCCAACCCGCCTTTGAACTGATTCCACCAGATGGTGTGATGTTTTGATATGCCACCACCGATTATCAGCCCTCCAGTTTTATCTGCGGAGAAGACCGTATCAGACAATTCCTGTTCATCCTTCATAAGATCTATATCAAGTTCGTTGTTCTGCCAGTACATCCAAAGTTGGAAACCGAAGGCCCCGTCGGTTATACCCGGCACATAGACAGGTATCTCGTTCTCTGCAGCCCAGTAAAGTATAGAATCTTCATCATCTATCCTCCTTCCGAATTCCCAGATGATCTCTTTGGTGCTGAAAGAGTGGCCTCTTTCCTCTACAATTTCTTCAAGCAGGGGCTGCATCTTTTCCTCTAAAATTTCCCCATAAGATGAGTTCGGAATGAAGATATTCCCCAGTCGATTGACGTTGCGGCGGTGCAGCTCAGCATCGTCTGCATCGAACCTCCCGTGATAGTAATCTTCCCACATCCTTGCCAGATCATGATCTAATGTGCCGCAAGTGGTGACGAGGACGTCGAACCACTCTCTTTTCACCGCCTCTTTTATCACACCCCTCGTTCCCGTAGAAACGATACAGGCGGGAAATGAGAAGAAGTTGACGTAATCTTCTAAGATCATCTCTTCTAATATCTCAGCCGCGGTTCCCACTTTCTTTGCCACGAATCCTCCGGAATCACGATAGCTAGAAACCAACTCGGATATAGTGGTGTCTCCATCTATCTTCAAATCGTGGACCTTCTCTTTCATGCTCATATGAGCCTGAAAAGCGACTCTCAAATAAAAAATTTATGTCTATTGCTCTCATATGTATGACAATAGATGGTTAATCGTCAGACAAATAGGTCGTTTTTGAGGTAACTATATCTCTAATCAGACGCCGTATATCTGCATCCAGAGGCCTTTATCGGGTTGTCGTACTAAAAAGACAATACTTAAATAGTTGTATATCATTCCATTCACTGAAGATGGTTGGGATATAATATGGAATCAATAGTTAGCCAGGCTTTGGATAAACATAAAGAGAAAAAAGAAAAAGGCAAAGAGAAGCCCAGAGGTAAAACGTTGGACGAAGTAGAAGAAGAGGAATTAGAAAAGGCTCCAGAAGATGAAGAACTTCGTGAATTGGTTGACCAACTTCAGGTGAGCATAAAGATATTTGGTGCTGGTGGCGGAGGCAGCAATACATTGGATCGTCTGACAGAAGAAGGTATTACAGGAGGAGAATTGATCGCCGTCAACACCGACGCAAAGCATCTACTCCATACTCATGCCCAGAAAAAGGTACTGATCGGAAAACAGATAACGAGCGGTCTCGGTGCCGGAGCTAGACCGGAGATCGGAGAAAAGTGCGCTAGACATTCGAAAGACGAATTGCAGAAGTACGTAGACGGTGCGGATATAGTATTTTTGACCGCCGGTATGGGCGGTGGAACAGGCACTGGATCGGCACCGGTCATAGCGGATATGGCGAATGATGAAGGCGCTTTGGTCATGGGTGTGGTGACTTTACCCTTCGAAGCTGAAGGAAAAGAAAGGATGAGGAACGCCAAGAGAGGGTTGATGAAACTTGAGAGACACTGCCACACTACCGTTGTCATACCCAACGACAAACTGCTACAGCTTGTACCGGACCTCCCGATAAATTCTGCTTTCAAAGTCGCGGACGAGATATTGATGGAGTCCATAAAGGGCATGACCGAGATAATCACTAAGCCCGGCCTCGTGAATATCGATTATAACGACATGCGCACCATAATGGACAACGGTGATCTCGCGATGATAGGTATCGGAGAATCTGACGACCCCAATAGAAGGATTGAAGAGGCAGTCGAACAGGCTCTTGGATCTCCGCTTTTGGGTGAGATCGACGTCAGCGAGTCTAAGGGAGCGCTCGTAAGAGTCATGGGCGGACCGGATATGACCGTTGCTGAGGCCGAACAAGCTGCGAACATGGTGAACGAGAGGATCAGTAAAGACGCGAGGATAATCTGGGGATGTAATGTGGAAGAAGACATGGGCAACAAAGTCAAGATACTTTTGGTGATAACCAACGTCCACACGGAAAGTGAAAAATTTGCCGACGAGATGATGGCCACCCCAGACGGCGAGATAGACAGCGTAGCGTGAACTGAGAGCGGATACCACAAAGAACAACAAATACATTTATCTCTTTTTCTTTTACTTTTTTATGGTAGCTAAAGGTGTAGGGAAGCCACTACTGCTTTCTTCCGTACCTCTGATAATCGTTATAGTGTTCTATCTTTTACTTAATCCTCCATTACATCTCTATGTTATCGGCGTATTTATCCTGCCTATCCTTTTCATCCTCTATTTTTTCAGGGATCCAGTGAGAGATATAGGCGAGGGCATCGTCTCTCCCGCCGATGGGAAAGTGGAGAGGTTAGATGAAGAGAGCGGCACGATCGAGATTTTTATGAACGTATGGGACGTCCACGTGAACAGGACTCCCTGGAGCGGAAAAATAAAAGCCGTGGAGTACTTTGAAGGGAGTCACTTCCCCGCTTTTTTTGACGAAGCTCGAACCAACGAAAGAAGGGCGTCCCTGCTCGATACAGAGCGAGGCAGTATAATGATATGGCAGATATCGGGCGTACTGGCAAGACGGATAGTCCCTTACGTAAAAGAGGGCGATATGGTCAAGAAAGGAGAAAAGATAGGGATGATACGCTTCGGGTCCAAAGTGAAGTTAGAATTCTCTGACCGTGTGGATTTTCGTGTAGAGAAGGGGCAGCGTGTCAAAGCGGGGAAAACTACCTTAGGCAGATGGAGGGAAGAAGATGGGTAACCGCTCCGTAGTGGATTTTTCCTTGACCTTCCCGGACCTCATAACTGTGACCAATGCACTCCTGGGCTTTCTCTCCATAACTTATGTGGTGGATGGACGATTTTTATCTGCCTCTTTGCTCCTGGTTCTGTGCGTGGGCTTGGACGGTCTGGACGGGTTTTTGGCCCGCTATCTAGGTGTTGAACATGAGCTGGGGGCTTACCTGGACTTCTTTTCAGACCTGATATCCTTCTGTTTTGCACCTTCTTTATTACTGTACTCTACCTATTACGATATGGACTTGGGGAGAGCTTGGCAGTCTTCGCAGAACGCCTTAGCAACTTTGGTGCCCTTCTTGATAGTCTTCTTCGGAACTATGAGGCTTTCCAGATTCGTGGATAAAACATACGATAATTCACATTATAAAGGTCTCCCCACTCCCTGCCTGGCTCTGTTGGTGATCAACTCATCCTACCTCTTCGGCTGGGGCGCAACGGGATGGTATCATCCTCACATAACTCTTTTCATCTTGTTAGGGTTCGGATTTTTGCTCTATGCCCCTATCCCTTACCCGAAGGTGAGAGGTGATCTGGTGAAGGTGGGAGCGAGCATCTTCCTCCTCATCAACTTTTTAGGTTATCTGTCCCTCTTTTTGGGCTACTCGGAAGGAAAAGTATTTTTACTATCAGCCCTTCTGGTCATCCTAGCGTATATATTCTTTGGACCGTTCATGGTGAGCGATCATGGGAAAGAATGAAGATGACGATGCGATGGAAAGGATGGAGATGGCAGAGATGTATTTTGACTGTACCGATAGAGAAAGGATCTCTTTTGAATTGGGCATAAAACTAGGGGCTCTCTTTCACCAGTTCATAGGAACACCGGTGAGCTCTCACAACATCGAGGTCCTTGCAAAAGCTATCGAAAAGACGACGGAGAGCCAGGCCTTCGTTGAATCCGCTGAGGTTAAGCTGAAGCCGCCAGGGTCCAAAGGAGAGCCCATAGGCCCCTTCGATTACACCACTTTGACTGGCGATATGATCGAAGCGGAAGTAGTGATAGAATACAGGGGTTTAAGAGCCGTAGGAAAGATGGAATATATCGAGAAGATGGACTATCCCCTGATGTATTTAGAGGAGCTTGAGGAGATATAAAAACATATAACCAATTTTTCAAGTCTCCGAAAATTAATAAATAGTTGATAACACGTAACGATGTAATAAAGCGATAGAGGTGTAGTAACAGATGGTCAAAAGTCTGAAGGTCGGTATCAGCGGTGCTTGGGGCGCTCGAAAGACAGAAACATTAGAGTCGATCATCAGGATGCTGAGTGACGAAGATATAGAGGTGGGCGGGATGGTAACAGAACCCATCATGGAAGACAATAGAAGAGTTGGTTTTCAGGTAATGGATTGGAGTACGAAAGAGAAAGCGGTTTTTGCACATCTTGACCTAGATTCACCTACCGAAATCAAGGGGTATGGGGTGAATCTGGACTCACTGAACGAGGTGGGAGTGAAAGCCATCAAAGATGCCGCGAAAGAGAAAGACGTGGTTCTTATAGACGAGATAGGGAAGATGCAGGTCGAGAGCGAGAAGTTCAAGGAAGTCGTCAGTAAGATATTTGAGATAGACAAACCTTTGATAATCACTTTCGAGAAAAAATCCAGGAACACGCTACTTCAGGATCTCCGAAGAAGAGACGATGTCAGGATGTTAGAGCTCACGGACGTGAACAAAAACCTGCTCCCTTACAAGGTGGTTGAATTGATCAAAGAAGAACTTGAAGGCGAGGTAGAGTGAGCGAGGAGAAGGACAAGATAGAGATAAAAGAGGGTGAGATAAGCGTTATCGTCCCCGAACACGGCGGGACAACAGGTCCCAAGAAAGTGGGAGAAGAGGTCTTCTACAATCCTTCGATGCGGATGAACAGGGACATCAGCATCTCCTTTTTGAAGAGTTGGGATGCTGACTTAAGAGCTTTAGATGGCATGGCCGCCACCGGTGTGAGAGGTCTCAGGATATTGAAGGAAACCCCCATCTCGGATGTGACGGTAAACGACGTATCTAGTGACGCTGTATCCCTGATGAAAATGAACGCCGAAAGGAATGATCTGAGGGAAGAAATAACCATCACAAACGACTCTATAGAGAGGCACCTGATCGAAAACAGGTACGAGTATGATTACATAGATATCGATCCATTCGGTACTCCAGTACCATATTATCCTTTGGCGGCCCGTTATGTATCGCACCGAGGAATTGTAGGCGTCAGTGCCACGGACACCTCGGTCCTCTGCGGTACTTATCCGAGGACCTGCTGGAGAAGGTATTCTGTCAGGCCAAAAAACAACTGGTGCAGGCACGAGAACGGCCTGAGGATATTGATCGCACACTGCGTTAGAGAAGCTGCTAGATATGACAGATGGGTCGAACCCCTTCTCTCATATTACGAAGGCCATCACTTTCGGACTTATCTTAGGATCGGTGAGGGAGCTAAAAAATCAGATAACTTTTTGGACAAGCTGAAAAAGGTACGATTCCATGAATACTGGTGGGAAGTGGTATCCGAGGGAAGCAGTGGTCCCTTCTGGACAGGGCGCTTACATTCCGATAAAGTTTTAGAGGATCTAGAGCAGGTGGGATCTCTGAGTGAAAAGATGATTTCTATCTGGAATAGTGAAAGCAGCTTACCACCCTTCTTTTACGATACCAACGAGATAAGCAGCTTTTTAGGGAAAGAACCTCCTCCCGTGGACCAGATGATCGATCGATTGAAGAAGAGGGGATTCAAAGCCTCAAAAACTCATTTCACTTCCACCGGTATAAAAACAGACGCCAGCCATGAGGACATCAAAGAAATATTTTTGGACTCATGAGCTTTCCTTGACCCGGGCGTCGTAGCTTGTTACCGGACATTCACCGAGACATCGGCCGCAGTGTACACACCTTTCTGTGTCTATCTTCACTCCGTCTTCGAAGTAAAGAGCGTTTTTACGGCACCGGCCTACGCAGACTCCACATTCAACACAGAACATGGCTTTCTTATGCATCGAGAGCACTTCTTCTTCGTCTAGGTCTTCTACACCCTCTTCTTCCACGTCTATCAGGGCGTTCAAAAGATTTCTAGTGCGCCGATGTTCTAAAAGGTCTTGGGGTTCGCTTTTCTCTTCTTCAGTTTCCTGGACAGTTATCTCTTCGGGAAGGAACTTCTTCATCTCTTCCGGCGTGTCCAGCCAACGCCACAGGCCCAACTCGACCCATTCCTTTGGAAGTTCGTTCCTTTCCGCATAACTTTTCAAAACGTCTTCGAACCTCTCGTACTCAGAAAATTCATCTTTGAGCTTCTCTAATTCAGCGAGATCTGAAGCTGGACAGACCCAGCATCCTATCCTCTCGAACCCTTTCTCGTACCATGGATTCCATTCCGCATCCTTTTTGAAAAGGTAGAGCCACACGTGGAGTGCGGTCCAATCTTGGATGGGTGAGGCCGATCTCTGCCCGGGAACCCAGGGATTGTTCCAGGTGCTACCCTGTTTTTTCCTCTGGCTGGATTCGTACTTTCTTTGTCCTATGAAGCTCAGCACGCCTTCGGGATAGTTCTCCTTTATCAAAAGAGCTGTTGGTCCCAATTTACAAGTCTTGCAGCACCACCTGTAATCTCTCGCCGACGGCCCGAAATGATCTACGTTGTTCCAGTACCCGCTTTCGGCCTCTCTTTTCAGCAGATCTAGGTCGTACTTCTCAGCCACCTTCTCTACGTTCTCGACGGTTTCCGGGAGTTCTATACCCGTATCTACAAAGATGATATCCGGTTCTCTACTGGCCTCTAAGAGCAGGAGCAAAGTGGCGAGAGAATCTTTGCCCCCACTGTAGGCTACCGCTTCGGGGAGATCGTGCTTCTCTAACTGATGTTGTATAAAAGAGACCGCTTTTCCCACCCTCTCTTCGATGAGGTGCTCGTTCGCTTTTACCGCTTCCTTCCAGCTGGCTTCTTTATCTTTGGGGGTGTGATCAGACCTTCTCCACCTGTTCTTCACTCCCTTACCGGAAGAGGATCGCATCATCTCTTTTCCATCCAGTTGAGCCGGACCAGCACAGACGATCTCTTTGTCGGGGCCTAGAACTATCACTTCGTCTCCTGGAGTTATATCTTCATCCGTATCTGTTATACCCGGATTCAGTACGCTGCCCCCATTCATTATGGGTTCGACAGCTCCCTTATCCACTATGACAAAATTTTTTTTCGGTGCCGGAAGTCCCTTCCAAGGTCTTAAGATGAATTCATAGGGCTCTTCATCCTCCAACTTGTTTTTGGGATTGTATCTGATGGCGCCTATCACTTTTCCATCAACTATCACTTCGTCCATCCTGTCTATGTAGGGCGTGCTGTTGAGCACGATCGCTTTCTCTTCAGATAGTATTTTTTTGGAATAACCTTCACCCCACTGTCGGTCTATGGTATCTTTGATGAGTTCGATGTCGTGTTCAAAGGCGGGTCGCACATCACCCGGGGGTGTGATCTTCACTTTCTTAGCCTCCGCCCCGCAGGAGCCGCAGGACCCTTTTTCCACTATAGGCACGTTGCAGTTCTCGCACCAGTGGAGGTGTATCTTGCCGAGCCTCACTATGGACATCTAGATCACCAGTTCTTCATACTGCCGTGACATCACCGGTTCCCAATTCATCCTTCACGTCCTTTTCTACTTCGCCTTTTTTCAGCCTCTCCAAAAGATTCTTTTCACCTTTGTGGATTATCAGATGGTCGACTTCCATCTTTTCGTAATCTTTGATTATCTCATCCGCGATGATCTCCGCCTTCCTGAATCGGACCTCCGTCGGTATGCCCGTCTTATCGGTGATCTTGAGAACGTCTTCCGTGTAGTCGTCGACCTGGCTTTTCTTATCGTCGGTCACGAAATCGAGGAAATCTTCTTTCGTCTTCTTACCTATCCGGGCCTCTGTGAAATCCGGTACCTCCGGTTTTTCTATTATCTTCAGCACGATGATCTTGGTAGGTTTCTCCCTTTCTATCGTTCCCTTTATCATCTTTAAAGAATCTTCCGAGTACGGTTTATCGTAACATGCGATCAGGAGTACGTTCTTTTCCACATCTTCTACGCTTTTGATCTCAGCATTTTCCATCTATTTCCACCTTTCACCAATATCCAAGCAGTTTCCACCATCCTAAACCTATAGTGAGGAAGATAACCAGACCGATCACGTTGAGTATGAAACCAGGGACCAGAAAATCTTTCTGCTCCAGGTGTCCGGTAGAATAAACCAGAGCAGCACTGGGAGTACCGACAACGAACATGAAAGCGAAGGCGCTGGGGAGAGCGACCAGGAAAACCGGCAGAACATCGGCGAAGTCCATAGCCAGCATGGCAGAAAGAGCTATCGGTAAGATGACACCGGTAGTTGCAGCGTTGCTCATGACATTGGAGAGGAAGGCGGTCAAAGCTGCGAAGATAGCTAAGAGTAAGAAAGGATTTTCACCCGCCATATCTAGGAGTGCATGTGCGATGAACTGGAGCGTCTGAGCCTCGCTAAGGATGAACGCTAACGAAATGGCTCCTCCATAAAGAAATATGGTGCCCCATGGTAATCTCTGAGCGATATCCTCCCACTTTATGGTCCCTGAAAGGGCTATCACCACCGATACGAAGACCGCTACAACCCCCATCCCCAATACCTGTCCCAGGACGGCCCAACCTATGAAAGCGGAGATCAGAAATCCCAGAGCTTTTGCTTCCCCCATAGAGAGGTCTCCCATCTCTTCCACCTCGGTTCCCACCTCGTCCCTGAGTTTTTGCATATCTACCCCCTCGATCTTGAACAGTTTCACCAGGACTATATACAGGATCCCAGTCATGATGAGCACCATAGGTATAGCGGCTATGAACCACTCCACGAACGAGATGTATTTGCTGGTCTCTGAATAGTATATCTCGATAGCCAGTGGGTTTCTAGCTCCACCGAGCAGAGTGCCCATACTCCCGATGCTGGTGGAAAAAGAAAGGCCCAGGAGACTCGCTTTGATGAAGTTTGGGTCCAATTCCTCTCCCTCATAGACTGAATATACGCTCAACAGGACGGGGATGAAGACGGCCGCTACTCCGTGTGCGGGCATGGTCATCGAAAGAAAAGAGCCGGTCAGGATCACTCCCAGGAGGAACCGTTCTGGTGTATCTCCAAATCTTTTCAATACCTTTAGGGCTATCCTTTTGTGAAGTCCATGTTTTTCTATAGTCAGGGCCAATATGAACGCTCCGAGCAGGAAGAAGATGGTGGTAGAAGCAAAACCAGTGAAAGCCTCCGTCGGCTGGAGGATACCAAGGGCAACAGATAAAGATATCAGTAAGAAGGCGGTGAACATGTATGAGATGGGTGTCAATATCCAAAAGAAGATCGCCAAGAACAGCAGAGCCAAGCCGTAGTACTGGTGTGCTTGGGCGGTATCGACCGCTAGGAGATTGAAGAGCAGGATCATCAGGCCGAATATCGTCAGACCTATAACTGCCTGGACCTTTTTATTCCTCAAGATCTCCGTGAAACCCATCTTGAATTCGATCTGTTCGGACCTATCCGTTTTTAGAGGCTCTGAACTGTCCATATCTAATTCCTTCTTGAGATTTTAAACTGTCTCGTTAGTGGAATATTACAAGACGTGAGTTTCGTAGTGGATATCTACCTTTTAATATTTTCTGATTTGACCCTGTTGCATCAACTTTTGGTATCAATCCAGCATGGTCACTTTCCTGGTATCCACACCTTTTTTTACGTTCTCCGATACACTCCCTTCCATCACCTTACCCAGGGGCCCTTTCTTTGCCCCGTGGAGTATGATATGATCCACATCCATACTCTCGAATTCTTCGATTATCTCGGCCGCTATGCTTTCCCCCTTCCTCAAGTGGACTTCTGAAGGTATATCGAAAGCTTCGATGAGTTCGATCAGAGGTTCAGCGTACCAGTCGGCGTGATTTCTTTTCTCTTCTCTTACAGATTCTAGAAAATCCTTTTTCTCCTCTATCCCCATGCTAGCATCAACGAGCTCTGAAGAGGGCTTCTCCTTTATAAGCTTCAAGATTATGATCTTCTTGGGTTGTTCCTGTTCGATTATCTGCCTTATAGCATCCAAGGACTCTTCAGGATACCGCTCTCTATAGCTGGCGATCAAAAGGGTCTTAATCGCCTCGCTCCGCTCCTCCTTTTTCCTTTTCATCACCTTTTTACCGGTATCGCTCACTTTTTCTCTGAGCTCCTTATCCTCACCTTCTTTTTTCCTTCTGTTCGGCTCCATATGGCTTTTTGCCTCCGGGATACCAGACGGCTTGTTTTATCGTTATACCAACATCTATTATAACTTTTTGTCTCCCACAGGATTAAAATATCTCCGCCCCGGTAGTATATATGTCCGGCTTAGAAGGCCATGGCGAGCTCCCAGCGCTGTGAACCATGGTGCAAGGGCCGGATACGGTCCTGTAGGGTCCCCCTGTGAGATGGACGAGAAGTCCGAAGATGATCAGGGAACAACCCCAGGGCTGGACAGACCCCCGGTCAGAGTCAGGGAGGGGAGTTGGACGCACCTGACGATGAACCGACCCGTTACGGCCGGGGGACATCTCAAACTCATGGATGCGTTGATATGGAAGAAAAAAGCGGTGAGAAGAAAAAAACATTGAGGTGCCCCAATTGCGGCAGCCAGAAGATATTTCCAGAAACAGGTTTCATCACTGGGTACAAGTACCACTGCGAGGACTGTGATTATGTGGGAGCATTGGTCATAGAAGAGTATTACGAGGACTGAATTCAGGCGTACATTACTTCCCGCTTGATCTCTCTCTCCGTAGAGTCGTTTAGGACCTTTTCGATGGCGTCTAAGAAGTCATCCTGCTCTATCTTTTCCTTGTCTTTCCGGATCGAAAACATGCCCGCCTCTGTACATATTGCCTTGATGTCGGCACCGCTGGCTTCATCAGTTTTTTCCGCCAAAAAAGACACGTCTATATCGGGATCGACACCCATCTCCTTCATGTGGATATTGAAGATGGCCTTCCTACCCTCGTAGCCCGGATTGGGTGTTTCTATTATCCTATCGAACCTTCCGGGCCTCAAAAGTGCTTTATCTAAAAGCTTTGGCCGGTTGGTCGCGCCGATTATCTTCACGTCCCCTAAAGGATCGAATCCGTCGAGCTCGGATAAAAGCTGCATCATGGTTCTCTGGACTTCCCTGTCTCCCGAAGTGGCTCGGTCCTGCCTCCTGGTAGCCACGGAATCAAGCTCGTCGATGAATATGACGGATGGAGACCTTTCTCTTGCCATCTGGAAGAGCTCTCTGACCATCCGGGCTCCTTCTCCTATATATTTTTGGACCAGCTCGGATCCTACCAGCTTGATGAATGTGGCGTTGGTCGAGTGTGCGACTGCCTTCGCCATCATGGTCTTTCCGGTTCCGGGCGGACCCACAAGTAGGATCGCCTTCGGAGGATCTATACCCTTCTCGCTGAATCTTTCTGGATACAGGAGGGGATGCTCCACAGTTTCCTTGACCTCTCTTATCTGCTCTTCTAACCCACCTATGTCTTGATAGGTTATCTCGGGTTTCTCCATGACCTCGGCACCCATTATATCTGGGTCCACGGGCGGTGGTAGAACTCTGACTACGGATAAAGTTTGTTTATTCAAAGCCACCCTGGTCCCGGGTTTCAACTCTTTTCCGGGGAGAAAATCGGCCACGTTGACTATAAAATCGGGTCCTGTAGAACTCTCTATGACAGCTTTGTCGTTCGGTAAAAGTTCTTTGACCAATCCCACCAGCAGAGGAGGTTTTTTTAATCTAGTTATCTCTTTCTTAAGTTCCTGCGTTTCCCTCTTCAATTTCTGCAGTTCGTTCCTAACGTAATCTCTTTTCTCGGAAGGTTGATATTCCTTAGAAAGCTGTTCATGTTTCCTCTGGAGTTCTTCTATCCTTTGGGTCAACTCCTTTGAAGTTCCACCTATATCTTCTTCTTCCAAACGACCACCGTCTTAGTATTAATTTACTCTTTCGCTGAGTTATAAAGGTTGTGGTGACCCACTGAAATATGTAGCTTATAGTGTCAATCCTTCTCTCTGGTACCTTCTGCGTCGAGAAAAGAGCTCAGGCGTTTTACCGCATGATTTTTATCTTTGTCCGGGACGTCCGCTTTCTTTATATCTTCTTCTAGGATCTTTATCGTGGTGTCATAGGTCTCTTTATCCACGGGGTAAGGAGTTCCGTCCTTTCCACCGTGGGCGAAGCTGTATTTTACCGGATCCTCCCAGCTTGCCTCGGTACCGAAGATCAGGTCCGAGACCAGAGCCAATGCCCTTATCTTTTTAGGCCCGATACCTTCCAGGCTTATCAGTTCTTCGTAATCTTGAGGCTGGATCTCGTAGGCCCTTTTCAGGACCGTCCATTCTCTCTCCGAAAGGTCCACATCCAAAACGGGGTGGTGCGAGGGCATGGTCAATTTTTTAATCTCTTTATCTTTTGAGAAATCGGTCAGAGTGGTCTGACCCCTCTTGTCCAGGTACTTTTTCATGTGGTCCGGATCATCGTTTATCAGATCTACGCTTGTCTTCCTGGTCTCTTCGCTTCTGTGGGAGGTCATATCTAGAACCTCTTCCTCTTTCCTATCGCAGCAGACCCCTTCGTGCGGTTCGTTCACGAACACGTCCACTTTCTCCGAGAGCCAGTGATATCTTCTTGCGTACCCTTCTTCTCCTTTCATCCCCTGCTGCACCACACCCCAATCGCCTTTTTCAGTGACGATGAAGCAGTGGTGGTAAAGTTGATAATCATCCTGCACACAGGAGTTGTCGACTTTGGCGGACAGTTTGGAGTGTTTCACCAGCCCTTCTATCCCCGAAGGTCGGATGGAGTAGATGTCTTCCAGAGCTTTTATCTCCTTCGGGGTCTTCCTGCTCGTTCTTCCTTTGCCCCCGAGGACAGCGACGCCGTGTTCCTGCGGATCGAGAGCTTCTTTAAGGGCTCCGCAAGTCGTAGTAGTGGTTCCGCTGGAATGCCAATCGAATCCGATGGTGCATGCTAGAGCTTGAAACCAGTGCGGATCAGTGATCCTTTTAAGGAACTCTTTTCTTCCATACTCCTCTATTATGACCTCGGTGATCCCCCGGCTCAGCCTCACCATCCTCTTGAATAACCACCTCGGGGCGCTTCCACCGTGCAGTGGAAGGTCCGCCTGGCCCTTTTTCCTCATACATATTAACACCTTGAAGGACTGGTATAACTTTTGTGGGGCGAAAGTGCTCACTCTGATCGGTCCGGCTATTTTTGGAGTTAGTATAGGATGGCCGGTAGAAAGGTTGTTTTTTGCTGCATAAACGATATTTTTCTTTGATTGTATTTACTTTCCTTTTATCTTCTCTTTTTTTTACTCCTCTGGTCTCTTCCACTACACCTTCTACTCGTTCATCTACAACCATAAGTATCGATAAAGCCTTCGGCAGTGGGGAGGGCACACTACCGGATGACCTTATAGAAGATGACGATATTTACTATACCCTGTCATGTGGACAGTCGGCTGAATATTTCACAGTTTATAGTCAATGACTCGACTTTTTGAACTTTTATAGAGTCTTTGACGTCTACTGGAATTTGCGAGCAAATTCCATCGACATGAGGAATTCCTGTGAATTCCTCAGTGAGTTGTGGATGGTGGAACTTTAGTTAAAAAAGTTCCAACTTCCACTATAATCTTTCAAGACCTCGGGTAGAGAGGGAGGTATCTCAAAGGTCAATCTTTTTGGACAGTACCAGATCCTCAGTCGATTTTACCCGACGCAGAATTCGGAGGAATACAGGCAGAACTCATCTGGGGATTGGATAGAAGCTACGAATATAACCCCTGAAGAGAGCTATACCCAGGACACGACAAAAACGAAGACATAACAGACCTCTATCAGCAGTGGACTTGGGAGCGCATATCCGAACTTCAAGTGAGATATGTGAATCCCTAGGGCCGAATAGCATGGGATGCGATCTGGTTAGAGGTTGAAGTTTCAGATATTGAATCCGAATTACAGGTATAAAAATCGGTCGCTAGAGAAAAATGCTCCGCCGGTAACGAGATAAATTACAAGATCTGGTACGATAATACGGGCTCAGCAGTTTTGGATGAAGTCTTTGTGAATGATACCTTCGA
Source organism: Candidatus Aenigmatarchaeota archaeon (assembly GCA_046537845.1). GTDB lineage: Archaea > Thermoplasmatota > Thermoplasmata > Halarchaeoplasmatales > Halarchaeoplasmataceae > Natronoplasma. The sequence continues at coordinate 10,735 of JBKHKA010000010.1, read as the reverse complement.
CTCCAATCTAGAATACCTTTCAGATAACACTCAGCAGACACCTATTGTAAACGGCGATACATACACCTGGCACTTCACTTCTGTCAGCGCAAGGTCGAACAGTTTTACTGTCACTTTGAAGGTCAACGAGACAACACCTGACGGCACGGAGATTTCGAATCAAAATTTCGCCGATTATAAAGGGCCAGGATGGTCTACGACCAATTCTAACGTGGTCACAACTAAGGTTGAGTACGTACCCGTCAGTGTTTCACAGAGCGTTTCGAAAAAGATGATGTCAAAAAACTGTGTAAGGAAAATTACTATGAAGGCACTACAGCAAAATCTGAAATAAGAAGATTAAACGAATGTAGTGATGACGGTTATGGTGATATGGATCAATTTGGACAGCCTATCATTACCGGTGGATATGAATACAAGATGATAGCTGACTTCACCATCACAGATAACACACTAAAGCCAGCGTCTTAATAAACTATTTATAACTGGATATAAATTATGTTGTGTTTAAAGAGGAGAGAAGCATGAAAAAGAAAGCGTTTGTTGTCGCTATCGCTCTCTCACTGCTGCTCGGCATGATTATGGTAGCCGTTGGAGGCGAGATGGTTGATGGAGAAGAAAAGGTTACAGAAAATATTGACTATGAAATCCAACCCTCCCAAGAAATCAACGACTGGCACGATCTAGATACGGTGAGAGACGGGGGTGGCGGGAATTACATATTGAAGGATGATCTGGACGAAGATACGGCGGGTTACGACCAATTGGTAGATACTGAAGAAGGTTGGGAGCCTATAGAAGATTTCCCTGGTACTTTCGACGGAAACGGACACAAAATAAGAGATCTATACATAGATCGTCCCGAGAAGGATTCGGTAGGATTGTTTGGATCCTCGGCTGGGGAAATCGAGAACGTAGAACTCGTCGACGCTGACATTAAGGGAGGGGATGATGTTGGTGGACTAACCGGAGTCAACTATGGTGAAGTGATAAATTCCGGTGTAGAAGGACAAGTGACAGGCGATAAATTCGTTGGAGGTATGATCGGACGGGAAATAAGATTGCTAGGAGATACCACATTGCGAGATTCATATTTTGAAGGTGAGATAAGGGGCGAGATTTATGTTGGCGGGATCGTAGGTTACATAGGCGATCACCAGGACCATCAGATCGAAAACTCACATTACAACGTGGACGAAGTGCTTATCAACGGAGAAAATCACATAACTTTCGGCGGACTTTTCCATGGCCAATATCAAGATTGGATAGAGGATAAGGAACTGGAAATAGAAGACTACGAGGGAACACTGGTACCCTCGGGAGACCATTATGAGATAAACGATGCTGAAGGCTTCAAAGATCTTCTTGGATTTGCTGGAGATCACGAGAAGAGCTTCAGACTTTCCGACGATGTCGACCTCTCTGAGGAACCTGGATTACATATACCTTATCTAGCTGCCGATTTCGATGGAGACTCTCATATCGTATCGGGTCTGACATTGAACCAACCGTTCGGTTTCACGGTTAGTCTCTTCGCCTATAACGAAGATGCTCTCGTAGAAAACTTAGGCATTTTTGATTGTGATATAGAAGGTCACATGTACGTTGGAGGTCTGGTGGGAAGAAATGATCAAGGCGAAGTGATGAACTGTTACGCAAAGGGAGAAGTGAGCGGAAATGATAGTATTGGGGGATTAGTGGCCTCCAATGCCGGAAGCATAACCGACTCGTATTCTCTAGCTGAAGTGAGTGGAGAGACCTCCGTGGGCGGCTTGATCGGTGCAAACGGAGGTGATGTAGTGAACACTTATGCAGCAGGAGATGTAAGAGGAGACAAAACCGTAGGCGGGCTAGTCGGAAGGGACTGGAATGGTACGGTGAAAAACTCTTTCTGGGACACCGAAACCACAGGTCAGGACGAAAGCGACGGCGGAACAGGTAAATCCATAGAAGAGATGAAAGACGTTGCGACCTATACTGATACCGATACTGAAGGATTAGAAGAGCCTTGGGACTTTGTCGGTAACCTTAATGATGACGATGGAGATGAAGAGATATGGGATATAGATGAAGAAGGAGTCATCAACGACGGTTATCCTGCCTTTGCCTGGGAAGAAGAGGTGGAGATAGAAGAAGAAGATGAAGAAGATGAAGATGGTATCCCTGGATTCACGTCGACTCTCTTGTTACTGGCTTTGGTAATAGTGGTGGCGGTCCACTATAAGAAGAAACGTTGAAGCGGGTTATAACAAAAACCATTTTTCCTTTATACCCTCTAGTGAATTGACACTAGGTCACTAGATATAACTCTCTTCGTCGTTCTATCCGATCTTTTTCTGGTTTTGGTCCGCCATTCAGTCTCCGTGCGAGGCAAGTATGAAATCACAGGTCTCACGGTTGAGATAATAGGGACTCAGAAAACTAGAGGATACATAGCCCTCGCAAAGTTCATCTATGATCTGAGAGAAACTCATCCATCCGCGTCTCAGACGCCTTACCCTCTTTCCTCTTAACTTCAGCCATAAATGTAGCCATCTTTTGTGTTCTGTCATATGTCATATATATCACCGTTCTTTGTATGACTAGCTTATCTAATTTAATGGTCTCATACCTATCGATCTGCTTTCGGCATGAACTCCCTTCTCCAGTCTTCTGCCGGCAGTATAGTCTCCTTTATCGTTCGAGGATTCATCCATCTGAGTAGATGGGTCCAGTAACCCGCTTTATCGTTGGTTCCCGAGGCTCTCGCGCCGCCGAAGGGCTGTCGTCCTACAACCGCTCCCGTAGGTTTATCGTTGATGTAAAGATTACCCGCTGAATATCTCAATTTTTTCTCGGCAAGATGGATCGCTTCGCTGTCCTTCGCGAATATAGAACCGGTCAGAGCATAAGGTGAAGTTCGATCGCAGAGTTCAAGGGTCTCCTCGAACTTTTCGTCCGGGTAAACGTATATGGGTAGGACCGGGCCGAACATCTCTTCGACCATCAGTTTTCCTTTTGGGTCCTCCGTTTTTACCACGGTCGGCTCTATGAACCATCCTTCTTCAGGATCGTGCCCGCCGCCGTGGAGTATCTGGTAGTTCTCATCTTCTTCAGCATATTGTATGTAAGAAACTATCTTTTCGAAGGCGTCTTCGTCGATAACGGCTCCCATGTAGCTGCGAAGATCGTCTACTGGCCCACAAGTTATTTTGGGTATCTCTCGATCCAATTTCTCTTTCACTTTTTCCCATCTACTCTCGGGACAGTACGCTCTAGAAGAGGCAGAGCATTTCTATCCCTGGTAGCCGAAGGAACCCCTGATCAAGTTTATAACCGCGTTTTCGATATCCGCGGACTCATGGATAAATATGAAGTCCTTGCCTCCCGCTTCGCCTACTATCCTTGGAAAGTTGCGGTAGTTTTTCACATTAGAATTTATCACGTTCCAAAGGTACGTTAAAGTTTCGTAACTTCCGGTGAAATTCAGTCCAGCGAGATCAGGATGTTCTGTTACCGCTTCCGATATATCGCTAGGGAAAGGTACGAAGTTGATCGCGCCGTCTTTAAGTCCGGCTTCGATCCAGATCTTCATTATCTGATAGTTGGAAAAGGAAACGTTCAAAGAGGGTTTCCAGATAACCGTATTTCCCACGATCGCGGGGGAGCCCGGCAGGTTACCTGCTATAGAATAAAAGTTGAACGGCGATATCGCCAGAACGAATCCCTCTAACGGTCTCCAATCCAGCCTGTTCATCTCCCCTCCTATCTGATCGGGCTGCTGTTCGTAGATGAACCTCATGTAATAGGCGTTGAGTCTCCAGAAATCCACCATTTCGGCTAGATCTATCTCCGCCTCGTAAGGATTCTTTGAATGATTCATCATTATAGCGGCGATATTCTTGATCCTTTTCGGCCCGGCTAAAAGATCTGCAGCTTTTCTAAAAACAGCGACTCTATGATACCAGTTTATATGTGACCATTTCTCGTGCGCTTTTTTAGCGGCTTCCATGGCCGTTTTCAATTCTTCTTTTCCAGCCAGATGTACCTCGGCCAAGACGTTATCGTGATCGTGGGGACATCTTATCTTTTTGGTGTTACCTGTCTTTATCTCCTCACCGCCTATAACAAGGGGGATCTCTACCGTTTCCTTTGTTATCTCGTCCAATTCTTTTTTCAATTCTTCTCTTTCTTCACTGCCTGGAGAATAATCTACCAGTCGTTCCATCTCATTTTTCGGCTTTTCTATAGACCATAACATATCGAACTCCCTCTTTTAGGCAAACGAATACCAACTTTATAAACCCTTTCTGCGATTTCGTATCATGGAGTTAAACGTCCTAAAAATACAAAATAGATCGGTAGATCACCCCTCCGCTGTAGGACCTCGACTCATCAAAATTAGAAATAGATACTCGAGATGTTCCCAAACTGATGTGGAAAAGCACCATTTACATCACCCTGTTCTGAAGATTTAGATAAAAAAAGAAAAAGGGTTTAGTCGAAGTCTATCAGCGGTTTTATCACTCCGTCCTCCTTGGTCTTCATAAGATAGAAGGCCTCTTCGATATCATCGAATTTGAACGTGTGGGAGGTCATATGAGTAGGATCGACCTTTCCCCTATCTAGGAGTCTTAGAAGCCTTGTCAGCCTGACCTTTCCGCCGGGGCAGAGCATGTTGTTTATCGTGATCTCCGACATACCTACGCCCCAACCCTCTCTGGGTATTTGGATGTATTCTCCTTCACCGTGATATCCTATATTTGAGACAGTTCCGCCGGCCTTAGTCACCTCTATGCACTGTTTGAAGGTCTCGTTCATGCCGAGAGCTTCGATGGCTGAATCGACTCCATCCCCGTCGGTGAGTTCCATTATCTTCTCCACCGTGTTTACCTCAGTGAAGTCGACTATTTCGTCGGCACCGTACTTCTTCGCCAGTTTCTTTCTTTTCTCCACGCTCTCTACAGCTATTATCGTCCCGGCCCCCTGCAGCTGAGCACCCTTGGTAGCCATCAGTCCGACCGGTCCCTGGGCGAACACCGCGACGGTCCCGCCGATGGGGATGTTGGCTATCTCTGCTCCGCTGAAACCAGTGGACATCATGTCGGTTACGTAGGTAGCTTCCTCGTCGCTGACTCCTTCCGGTATGTGGGCCATATTAGCGTCCGCTTCGTTCACGTGGAAATAATCCGCGAATACACCGTCCTTCACGTTAGCGAATTTCCACCCTCCAAGGGGCTGTTTCGATTGTGAAGGATGTCCCGTCTGAGCGGCGTCAGAACCCCAGTCCGGGGTAATAGCACCTACGGCGACTCTATCACCGGGTTCGAACATATCGACTTCTTCACCGATCTCCTCTACTATGCCTACAGCCTCATGTCCGAGTGTGAGATCTTCCTTCTCACCTATGGCTCCCTTCACCGTGTGGACATCGGATGTACATACAAGGCCTTTGGTCGGTTTAATGACTGCGTCATTCGGACCCGCCTTTGGCTTTTCTTTATCAATGGTGTCTACTTCACCTATCTCTCTCATAACGAATGCCTTCATTTCATATCACCCTGTTATCCTCAACTTTAACATAGCTTTTAAACCTTTTGTGTCGAAGAGATACATACTCTTCATCCCGACGGATGAAAAGAGGTCGATCCTCGGCGCCTAAAAGGCACTAGAACCCAAGGATATATAAGACATAGATGTGTTCCAAACTATATGAGAAGAAAATCGTCTCTTCTCTACAAAGTTTGGTATGGATATACCGACAGTTTTTATAACCCTTCAGGGCAAAACGAAAGATAAAAAGGTGTTTTAAATGATGAACGAAGAGGATTTGGTAGCTTTCACGGTTATAGCGATATTGGTGAGCAGTGTTATTTTAGGAGGACTCGTGACTGGTAGGACTCTCGGTATAGGAGAGGCATATGAAGACCAAGAGAAGACCATCGACGCGGAGAATCATACCCTTAGCCTGGACAGTGAAGGTGAAGGTACACTCATGGTCGATGGAGAAGAAGTATCGGTGCCTTACGAACAAGATCATCCAGAAGGTGAAAAGCTCGGATTAGAGGCCGTTCCTGATGCGGGTCACAATTTTTACAGATGGGACGGAGATAACGAGGAGACTGCACTCGTTTTCGATGGCCAGGATGACTACGTAGATGTGGACTTCGGAAATTATTCCACTTCTTATCTGGAGGTCAGCGTGCTGGTTAAGACTTACTCCTCCAGCAATCAGAGGATCTTGAACACTCCTGGTGATGAGAGCTGGTCTTTATACCTCTACCAGAATCAACCTTCGGTGAACATCTACGGCGGGGATCATCACAATTTTGATACTACTCTGGAGAGGGGGAAGTGGTACGAAGTTCGATGCGTATACGACAACGGAAGCGTGACCATGCAAGTGAATGGAGAGACGATAGGGACCGAGACGCTGCACAGCGGTCCTCTTGAATTCACCGATCTTGAATTCGGAAGACAAGATGAAGAAAAATACCTGCACGGCGGTATGGTGGAGGCCGCTGTAAGCACCGGGGAAGACAGTATTGGGAACTGGACCCTCTACGAGGGCGGAGGAGGAACGGTGAACGACCGAAGCGGCCAAGGGAACCACGGTGATATAATTGGGGCAGATTGGAGCCATGTACCTGTGAACTTGGAGTTCCCAGCCGATGATGACATGGTGGAAACGCCTTACCATCCCGAAGAAACCGACCTCGGCGACGGCGGAGCGCTCTCAGCGTGGATAAACTTCGATACCGTCGGAACATCACAGTATATGGGATCCTGGGGCGACCCGAGACTTTACGTCGGAGATTCAGGTGAAGGAAACCTTCAGACCGGGTTCGGAGATGACTATGAGGTAGTAGGTGGCAACCTTTCTATCGGTCGATGGCACCATCTAGTGGTTACGAACGATGGAACCACTACAATAGGCTATTTAGACGGTGAAAAGATTCATTCTTACACCTCATCCTTTTCCGGCACCAATGACGATTTCCTCATCGGCGACGTCATCGGTGCAGACGGTATCCAGGGCTGTGTCGACGAGGTCCGTATCTATGATAGAAATCTTACTGAAGTTGAAGTCGGTGATCTGTATCAGAGGAAACATATAGAGAACGGGTTAGTGGCCTATTGGCCCTTGGATCAAGGAGTGGGAAAGACTATTTTTGATGAAAGCGAGAACGGACACCATGGTGATATTTTGGGGGCCGAATGGAGCGATTATCCTGCAGTTACGAAGGAAACGCGAGAGATCGTCATGAACGGAGACAGGGGCCTCACCGTTGAATTCTACCAGAAACCTAAGGTCGGAACTCTACCGGCAGAAAATGTGACTCACACGGGAGCTGAACTCCACGGTAATATAACGGACGTGGATCATCCGGATGGTTCGGAAGTCCATTTCGAATACAAGGAAGCGGGAGAAGATTGGAACCGAACTTTGCCGGTTTCAACTGACGGCGAGTTTTATACTTCCGATCCTGTAGGCTTCTCACATAGTAATGGTTATGCACACATCAACGAACCGATAGAGAAGGGAGAGTCTAGCGTTTTCAGGTATCATGAATTGGGCTCAGGATGCGACTTGAAACCGCACTTGAGATCCCGTTCGACCGAAAAAGTCGGAGGCACCTCCTCCATCTGGGAAGGTTATACAGAAGATATCCCGAGCGGCAGGGAATTCGAAGTGATGGTTGAATTCAATGAAGACTCGAATGTTAACATCTCAATAGATGGAGGATCACGCTATTCTGATATAGACATCGGAGATGGCTATGAGAAGATTTATTTCACGAGTTACGAGTACAGCGGTTCAACCGGCGAAGACAGTCTGAGGCTGTTGAATTCAAAACACATGGATTCAAACGGCACTTTTTCTTACAAATTGTCCGGTCTTTCTGCAGGGGAGAAATACGAATATCGCGCCGTGACTTATGACGACGGAGAGAAAATAACAGGTGAATATGAGAGTTTTGAAACGAGATCACTCAGCGCCGAAGTTGATACTTACCCGGCTACGAACATAACCCACAGAGGGGTAAAACTGCATGGCGAACTGACCAACTTGACTCATCCCCACGGTGCAGAAGTTCACTATGAATACAAGGAAGCGGGAGAAGATTGGAACCGAACTTTGCCGGTTTCAACTGACGGCGAGTTTTATACTTCCGATCCTGTAGGCTTCTCACATAGTAATGGTTATGCACACATCAACGAACCGATAGAGAAGGGAGAGTCTCGCGTTTACAGGTATCACGAACTGGGCTCTGAATGCGACTTTAGACCGCACTTGAGAAGCAGACATATCCAAGATGATGCGGGAGCGACCCCCTTCTGGTCAGGTTATGCGGAAGAGATCCCGAGCGGCAGGGAGTTCGACGTGATGGTGGAATTCAATGAGGATTCGACCGTTAACATCTCTATAGATGGCGAACAGCGTTATTCCAATATCGAGGTAGATGAAGATATCGATCGGATCTACTTCACGAGTTATGAGTACAGCGGTTCCTCTGGCCAGGACAGCTTGAGGCTGTTGAATTCAAAACAGATGGATTCAAACGGTACATTTTCTTATCAATTGTCGGATCTTTCTTCCGGGACCGAGTATGAGTTCAGGGCCGCAGCATACGTAGGAGGTGAGCGGATGATCGGAGGAAATCAGAGCTTTGAAACTGACTCTATCACTTCCGAAGTTGATACCCATCCAGCTACGAATGTAACGCACGTGGGAGCGAAACTGCACGGCGAACTGACCAACTTGGCTCATCCCGACGGTGCGGAAGTTTACTACGAATATAAACGAACGGGGGGAGATTGGAACCGAACTTTACAGGTTTCAACTGACGGCGATTTTCACACCTCCGATCCTGTGGGATTCTCACATAGTAATGGTTATGCACACATCAACGAACCGATAGAGAAGGGAGAGTCTCGCGTTTACAGGTATCACGAACTGGGCTCTGAATGCGACTTTAGACCGCACTTGAGAAGCAGACATATCCAAGATGATGCGGGAGCGACCCCCTTCTGGTCAGGTTATGCGGAAGAGATCCCGAGCGGCAGGGAGTTCGACGTGATGGTGGAATTCAATGAGGATTCGACCGTTAACATCTCTATAGATGGCGAACAGCGTTATTCCAATATCGAGGTAGATGAAGATATCGATCGGATCTACTTCACGAGTTATGAGTACAGCGGTTCCTCTGGCCAGGACAGCTTGAGGCTGTTGAATTCAAAACAGATGGATTCAAACGGTACATTTTCTTACCAATTATCAGGTCTCTCTTCCGGTACTGAATACGAATTTAGGGCCGTAGCATACGTAGAAGGGGAGAAGATCGTCGGCGAGAACCATACTTTTGAGACGAAAAATATCACGGCCGACGTCGAAACCCACCAAGCCGTTGATGTCACGCATGAAAGAGCGAAACTACAGGGTGAGATGTTAGGATTAGAACATCCGAGTGGAGCTCAGGTCTACTTCGAGTACAAGGAGGTTGGGGGAGAAGATTGGAACCGTACTCTACAGGTCTCGGCCGACGGCGATTACTATATATCGGACAAGATCGGTTTCTCCCACGACGGTGGTTATGTTCATATCGAACGGCCGATAGAGAAGGGGGAGTCTCGCGTTTACAGATATCACGAGATGGGCTCCGAAGCCCAACTTCGACCCCACTTGAAGGGCGATGCCGGTGAATTCTGGGAAGGCAACCCTGAAAGTATACCCGTCGGTAGGATTTTTGACGTAAAGGTGAAGTTCAATGAAGACTCGACCGTTAACATCTCTATAGATGGCGAACAGCGTTATACTGATATCGAGGTAGCTGAAGATATCGATCGGATCTATTTCACGAGTTATGAATATTCAGGCGGTCTCGGTGAGAGCAGCCTAAGGATATTGACCGCAGACGAGATGGTATCGGACGGTCCTTTTTCTTATGAAGCTTATAATCTATCCGCGAATACTCAATACGAATACAGGGCAGTTTCTTACGTTGATGGGGAAAAGATAACTGGTGATCTCCAAAACTTCGAAACCAAGGAGCAGGATTACTTTTTGTTAGAAATCGATAGAGAGGGTAACGGAAATATCGAAGTAGACGGTGTAGAGGTCGAACTACCCTATAGTGAAGTTTATGCGAACGGTACCGACGTGAGTTTAACTGCACTACCAGATGAAGGGTGGTATTTCGAAGAATGGTCTGGAGCTCATAATGGTACGGAAGAAGAGATAACTATAACGATGGACGAAGACAAGAGTCTCCTAGCGCACTTCGCCCCGCTCGATGAATATGTCCTGACGATAGATACAGAGGGAGATGGTAGCACTGATCCACCAGTGGGTGATCATACTTACACCGATGGAGAAAAAGTGAATATCACCGCGACAGCCGGGCAGGGCTATCACTTCGTTGAATGGACAGGTGACATCCAAAGTATAGATGATCCAACATCTAACGACACTACGATAGAGATGTTAGATAACTATTCTATAACGGCAGAATTCGAGATCGATACTTACGACTTGACTATAGATTCGACGGAAGGTGGGGACGTATCTTATCCAGGAGAGGATACTTACACCTTCGATGCAGGTACGATTGTGGATCTAGAAGCGGTAGCTGATGAAGGCTACCACTTCGTTGAATGGACAGGTGACATCCAAAGTATAGATGATCCAACATCTAACGCCACTACGATAGAGATGTTAGATAACTATTCTATAACGGCAGAATTTGAGACCGAT
>JBKHKA010000036.1:0-4419 GCA_046537845.1 Candidatus Aenigmatarchaeota archaeon | reverse complement strand
ACTAAGTGGAACTTTGTTCCGAGTCAGGAGCAAATTACGAAGTGATTTGTGACTTTTTCCTACAAGTCGGCCTTAATATATATTTTTCTCCTGTTCAACCTGTGAAGGGCCGAAAAACTTATACTGACTTTGCAATACCGATACGGTGGTAAGTTGAAAGAAAGAGACCCCTTTGTCTATGCCCATGAGAAGGAGAAGGATATAGTTTGGATGAGTCAGAACACGAACCAGATCGAGACCTCTCCGGAGATAAGTGAAGCTATGAAAAAAGCTTTGGAGGAAGGGAAGCACAACTTATATCCTCACCGAGACGGCATCCTTGGATTCAAAGATGTTTTATTGGATGATCTGGACCCACAAGACGACTTCGATGTCCTGATCACCAACGGTGCCATAGAGGCTACTTACACCTTGACTAGAGCGATGCTCGACAGCGGCGATAACGTGATCGCTTCAGATCCCAGTTTCATGCCGATCCATCACCAGATCGAACTCTGTGGTGCTGAGTCGAGAGAGATAGACATCTACAAAGACCCCTACAGGATGACGGTGGAGGAGGTCAACGAAGCCGTGGACGAAAACACCGAGATGATACTTTTGATCGATCCATTGAATCCGCTGGGCTCATCCTATACCAAAAAGGAAGTCAAGGGCATCTCCCAGATCGCTGAAGATAACGACCTGCTGTTGATCCATGACATAACGTATCGAGATTTCGCCTACGAACACACCTTGGCTTCTGAGTTCGTCCCCGAGAGGACTATATTCGTCTATTCCTTTTCCAAGAACGTTGGGTTCGCGGGCATGAGGCTGGGCGCCTTGATAATGCCGGACGAGTATTCAGACATCTTACACAGATATCGTACAAATGTTCTCTCAGCTAACGTTATAGCGCAGGTGGGAGGGAAAAAGGCCCTGGAGACAAAGGATCAATGGCTTCCTGATATGCTCGAACAATCTAGAAAGAACCAGGAGATCATCAAAGATGCCGTGGACCGTATCCCCGATATACATCTGCCCGTTTATCCATCCAGCACCAACATGTTCGTCATCGATGTGGAAAAGACCGGTCTGGACCCGCAGGAAATACAAAAGAAATTGCTTTACGAGCACGACGTCTTCGTAAGGGGCGGCAATTACCTGTCCAACACTGCCGGGGATAAGTTCATAAGGGTCTCTTTCACGGTGCCAGAAGAAGGGGCGAAGAAATTTGCAGAAAGATTACCGGTCGTTCTGGATGATCTAAGATGAGCGAAAGACCAGAACCAGTCTCGGACGGCGTATTCAAGATAGACCAAGACTATTACACCCTCAACCTTGTACCCGGCACGTCGGTTTACGACGAAGAACTCCTGGAGATAGATGATGCCGAATACAGGATGTGGGACCCCAACAGGAGCAAATTGGGTGCGTTCTTACATGAAGAAAAAACTCTACCCTTCCAATACCATTCGGAGGTACTCTATCTTGGAGCGGGAGACGGCACCACGGCCTCTCATCTATCGGACATATTGACAGATGGTAAGATATACGCGGTGGAGGTGGCCAAAAATCCCTATAGAAATCTTTTGGAACTATCGAAAAAAAGAAAAAATATCTTTCCCGTCTTGGCCGATGCACGGAGTATAGACCATTACCAGGACTTGGTGAACGAGGTGGATATCGTCTACCAAGACATAGCTCAAAGAGATCAAGTGGAGATATTCATCAAGAATCTGATCTTCCTTAAAGAGGGGCACCACGGGCTCATAGCGGTGAAATCCAGGAGCATCGATGTCTCAACCGATCCCGAGAAGATCTACCAGAAGGTGGAGGAAAGACTTGAAGGTGAGAACTACGAGGTGCTCTCGAAAGTGGATATCTCCCGTTGGCAAAAAGATCACGCTATATTAGCGGTAGAAGTATGAGAGCTAAAACACATCATTCCAAATCTATTTTACTCCCTTCGCAATTTTAGGAGACGATGATAGATATCTTCAAAGAGGAAGAGGAATTTTATAAGACCATATGGGGAAAATTGTTCCTGTTTTTCATCCCCTTCCTCATAGCGGGATCCTACATCTACATCCTATATCTGATCTTGAACCATATCAGTCTGTTCTGGATAGTTGGAGGGGCGATAACGAGTTATTTTTTCCCTCCCGCTGGAAAGGAGAGCGTGATACCGATAACCATCGGCATCCTGCGGGCGAAGCAGACCAGTCTTTCACCTCTGGCAAATATTTACATAGTATCGACTTCCATAGCCTTTGTAGACATAGTATCTTCGTATTTCCTTCTGTGGAATTTTTACATCGCGGAAAAGATACCTCTGATAGGGAGGTGGATCAAAAAATTTAGAGAGTTCGGAGCCCAGAAGATGAAGGAAAAGCGATGGATCAAAAAGGTCGCTTTCCTAGGCGTGGCTCTCTTCGTGATATTCCCCTTTCAGGGCAGCGGAGGTGTAGGGGCATCCATCTTGGGGCGGGTGATAGGGATGAATAAATACCGTGCTTGGCTCGCCATAATAACGGGTTCGTTCATCGGCTGTTTTTTTATAGGCGTGATCTCCTATTACACTGGAGGAGCTATCATCAGGGCATTCCAGAGCGGTATATTCACGGGCATAGGCGCCCTCGTGGTGGTAATCGTAGCGTTTATATTCCTTTACTACTTCTCGAAAAGACACCTGTTCGCTTGATAAACAAAAGAAGGTGTGAATATGGATCTGAAAGATCGAAATATATTGGTCACTGGGGCTGCGGGTTTCATAGGCAGTCATCTATGCGATGCGCTGGTAAAAGATAATCACGTGGTAGGATTCGACAATCTTTCTTCTGGAAAAGAAGAACTGCTGGAACACTTAAAAGACAAGGATGATTTTGAGCTAGTTATAGGAGACATATTGGACGAGAAGGCCTTGTCTGCAGAGATGGAGAGGTGCGATATGGTATTCCATCTAGCGGCTAACCCGGATGTAAAGGTCGGGGCTGAAGATACTTACGTACATCTCGAACAGAATGTGATCGGGACCTACAACGTTTTAGAGGCCATGAGGAAAAAAGACGTTGACGAGATCCTCTTCACCTCCTCCTCGACCGTCTACGGCGAAACGGAGGTGATACCGACTCCAGAAGACCTCGGCCCTTTGAAACCCATATCCCTATACGGTTCCTCTAAACTGAGCTGTGAAGCCCTCATCTCTTCTTTCTGCGAGACCTTCGATATGAGGTCTGTCTCTTTCAGATTCGCCAATGTTGTGGGGCCGAGAAGCACCCACGGAGTGACCTTTGACTTCGTGCAAAAATTGAAAGAGAATCCTTCCGAACTCGAGATATTGGGTTCTCCGCCCGGGACCAGCAAATCTTACTTTTACATCAGCGACTGCATCGACGGCATGCTTTTCGGGACGAAAAATGCGGAAAAGAGAGTAGAGTACTTCAACCTTGGGTCCGAGGATTACATCACCGTCAAAGAGATAGCGGACGTGGTATGTGAAGAGATGGGATTGAAGGATGTGGAATATAACTGGACAGGAGGAACCGACGGCGGCAAAGGTGGATGGAAAGGAGACGTGAAGACGATGCTCCTTTCTCTAGAAAATATGAAAGAACAGGGCTGGTCCCCCAGATATAAAAGTGCGGAGGCCATCGCTAAAACGGTTAGAGCTCTGACTGACTGATCACCGAACCATAACTACCATCATATCAGTGCACCCAACACGTTGATCGGGTCGGCGATCCAGACCGCGACCAAGAGGCAGGTGATGAAATAGATATAATAGAGGATGTTGTATTTATGCTCATCCAACTTTTCTTTCACATCTTCTGTCATACGCAATCACCATTCTGTCATACAATCTTATGACAAATATAAGAGGGAATAGGCCCTTATATATATTTTTTCCAAAATTTGCCCCTTTATATGGCGAGTAACTCTTTAAATCTCATAGTCCTCGGAGTTAACAGCGTATTCGTTATAAACGAAATACTGTTCCCCGTCATCTTCTTGATAGATCCCCTGTATCTCTCCTCTTTCCTCCATCTCGTCGAGTATGGATACGGTCTCTAATTCGCTCTCATCGATCATCTTCGCGAGTTTAGATATCTTAACCTTTTTGTACCTCTGAAGGTACGTCTTTATGTTCTCAAATCTATCCTGATTTTTCCTCAATTTGAGCCCGTGCCTGATCAGTAATCCCCCTAGAAGGATAAGGAGAAATGAGAACGATGCACCCCCCGCAAAAGGCAAAGGTCGGACTATCATATACCTGGGTTAAACAAGCCATAACTAACACGGCTCCAATGAGGAAAAGGATCACCCCTATAGCTATATAGCCTTCATCTTTGAATTTCCATAAATTGCTCATCTTGTTGAAAAGTTACGAGGAATTTATTATTATTTTTGGGATATACCTTTAAAACACCTCCGATAAACGAC